>JAUVUZ010000020.1 GCA_030604885.1 Alphaproteobacteria bacterium
CCCTCCAAGGGGTGCCCTGGTGCGTTGCCGCCGCTTGCCGATGCGCCGCATCGGCTGCGCGACGGCGCCTGCCATTGCACCCCTTGGAGGGCAACGCAGGCGGTGGAAAATTATGGGTACAGCACCTTGCGCCGACGCCGCAACGAAAACGCCCCCGGATCGCTCCGGGGGCGTTTCGCATGGCGTGCGGTCGAGGATCAGGCGATCATCGCCAGTAGCAGCAGCGCGACGATGTTGATGATCTTGATCATCGGGTTGATCGCCGGACCGGCGGTGTCCTTGTAGGGGTCGCCGACGGTGTCGCCGGTGACCGCGGCCTTGTGGGCCTCGGACCCCTTGCCGCCGAAGTGGCCGTCCTCGATGTACTTCTTGGCGTTGTCCCACGCGCCGCCGCCCGAGGTCATCGAGATGGCGACGAACAGGCCGGTGACGATGGTGCCGAGCAGCATCGCGCCGAGGGCGGTGAGCGCGGCGCCCATGCCCGCGACCGCCCACATCACGAAGAACAGCAGGATCGGCGCGGCGACCGGCAGCAGCGACGGGATCAGCATTTCCTTGATCGCGGCCTTGGTCAGCATGTCGACGGCGCGGCTGTAGTCGGGCTTCGCCGTGCCTTCCATGATGCCCGGGATTTCCTTGAACTGGCGGCGCACTTCCTTGACCACCGAACCGGCGGCGCGGCCCACCGCCATCATCCCCATGGAGCCGAACAGGTAGGGCAGCATGCCGCCGAGGAACAAGCCGACCACCACGAACGGATCCTGCAGCTCGAAGCGCAGCGACAGGTCCGGGAAATAGTGCTGAAGATCGGCGACGTAGGCCGAGAACAGCACCAGCGCCGCGAGACCGGCGGAGCCGATGGCGTAGCCCTTGGTGACCGCCTTGGTGGTGTTGCCGACCGCGTCGAGGGCATCGGTGGTGACGCGCACGTCCTCCGGCAGATCCGACATCTCGGCGATGCCGCCCGCGTTGTCGGTGACCGGGCCGTAGGCGTCGAGGGCGACGACGATACCGGTGAGCGCCAGCATCGTGGTGGCGGCCACGGCGATGCCGTAGATGCCCGCGATCAGGTAGGTGGAGATGATGCCCGCGGCGATCACCATCACCGGCAGGGCGGTGGATTCCATCGACACCGCGAGGCCCTGGATGACGTTGGTGCCGTGGCCGGTTTCCGAGGCCTTGGCGACCGAGGTCACCGGGCGGTGGCCGGTGCCGGTGTAGTACTCGGAGATCCACACGATCAGGCCGGTGACGACCAGGCCAATGATCGCGCAGAGGATCAGCCCGCCGGAGGTGACCACCTCGCCCGACTTCAGCACCAGCTGGGTGGCGAAGCCGCCGAACAGCGCGACCACCGCCAGCACCACCAGCACCGCCGAGATGCCGGCGGAGGCGAAGAAGCCCTTGTAGAGGGCGTTCATGATGTTGTTGGTGGAGCCGAGCTTGACGAAGAAGGTGCCCGCCACCGAGGCGGCGACGCAGACGCCGCAGATCAGGAGCGGCAGCGCCATCATCTTGGTCTGGAACTCGGGGGCGAAGAAGATCGACGCCAGCAGCATGGTGGCGACCACCGTGACCGCGTAGGTCTCGAACAGGTCGGCGGCCATGCCCGCGCAGTCGCCGACGTTGTCGCCGACGTTGTCGGCGATCACCGCCGGGTTGCGCGGATCGTCCTCGGGGATGCCCGCCTCGACCTTGCCGACGAGGTCGGCGCCCACGTCGGCGCCCTTGGTGAAGATGCCGCCGCCGAGACGCGCGAAGATCGAGATCAGCGAGGCGCCGAACGACAGGGCCACCAGCGCCTCCATGATCTTGCGCAGTTCCTCGGCCGAGGAGGCGTCGAACACGCCGCGCAGGATCAGGTAGTAGATGGTGACGCCCAGGAGACCGAGGCCGACCACCAGCATGCCGGTGACCGCGCCCGACTTGAACGCGACGTCGAGCGCCGGCACCAGGCCGCCGGTCCGGGCCGCGTCGGCGGTGCGGACGTTGGCGCGAACCGAAACGTTCATGCCGATGTAGCCCGCGACGCCCGAGAGCACCGCGCCGATGAAGAAGCCGACCGCGACGTGGAAGCCGAGGATGATCCCCAGCAGCACGCCGACGACGACGCCGACGATCGCAATGGTGGTGTACTGACGATTGAGGTAGGCGGACGCGCCCTCCTGAATCGCCGCGGCAATGTCCTGCATCCGCTCGTTTCCAGCCTCGGCGTCGAGGATGGACCGGATCGCCCACGCGCCATAGGCCAGCGCGCCGATCCCGCACAGGATGACGAAGATATACAGTGCGGCCATGAAGTCGTTCTCCCGAAACGAACAAAAAGGGCGCAGCCGGGGAGGACGCGTGTCGGCGCCTCTCGGCAGACCCTGTCGCGGAAGCGCCAGAGCGGCGCCCCCTTGGAAAAGTCGCAAGATATTGCCCGAAATTCGCGCCGACCGGAACCGGAAAACCGCGCATTACGCGGCCGGAGGCCCGGCATTTTCGACCCTACATTTCGATATACGACTGGATCAGCACGTCCTCGACGCCGTCGCCCAGGGTGCGCTGCGCCAACCGCAGCAGCGTCGCCTTGAGGCGGGCGAGATCCATTTTCGGATGCTCGGCGAAATATTCGGGGAAGAAACCGTAGGCGAACGAGATCACCGCGTTGCGCAGGCGCGGCAGGTCCTCGACCGCCTTGGCGTGGGCCTCGGGGGTGGTGACCAGGGTGGCGGCAAACTGCACCTGGCGCTGCGGCTTGCCCTCCAGCATCACCGGCACCGCGATGGTGTCGAGGTGGACCAGGCTGGGCTTGACCGGCGGCGGCTCGGGCGCGACCGCGGGCGGCGGCGGCTCCGCCGGGGGCGCGCCGAACAGGTCGGGCATGTACACGTAGAGTGCCGCGAGGGAGCCGCCCGCCAGCAGAAGCACGGCGGCGGCGATGACGATCAGGCGTTTCACGGTTCGGAGGTTCCCCTGGCTTCGACGCCGTGGCGGTGGCCGCCCGGCACCGCGACGAGCTGGCGCCGCCCGGTTTCGTAGCGGTAGACCCGCCCCTCGCCCGCCTCGGCGCGGCCGATCGCGGTGGCGGCGACCCCGGCGGCGGCGAGTGCCTCGCCGATCGCCGCGAAATCGTCCACCGCGCAGGCGAACACCAGTTCGTAATCGTCGCCGCCGGTGAGGGCGCGCTCCCGCGCGGCGGGCACCAGCCCGATCCAGCGGCTCGCGGCCTCGGACAGCGGCACCCGCCGCGCGTCGAGGAGGATGTCGACCCCGGAGGCCTCGGCCATGTGGCGGAGATCGCCCAGCAGGCCGTCGGAGACGTCCATCGCCGCGTGCGCCCGGCCCGCGAGGATCTGCCCGGCGGCGATGCGCGGCGTCGGGTGGCGATAGCGGTCGAGCAGCCAGGCGCGGGCGGCGCCGTCGAGGGCGTCGGGGGCGGAGGTGCGCTGCATGTCGAGGCCGAGGGCGGCATCGCCGATGGTGCCGGTGACGGCGATCACGTCGCCGTCGCGCACGCCGGAGCGCCGCAGCCCCTGCCCCGCCGGAACCTCGCCGATGGCGGTAACGGAGAGGGTGAGCGGCCCGGGCGTCGCCACCACGTCGCCGCCCGCCAGCGCGACGCCGAACGCCTGGAGATCCTCCCCCAGGCCCTCGGCGAACGCGTTGAGCCAGTGCTTGTCGACGTCGGCGGGAAAGGCGCTGGCGAGGAACACGCAGCGGGGCTTGGCGCCCATCGCCGCGAGGTCCGACAGGTTGACCCGCACCGCCTTTTTCGCGATCGAGCCGGGCGGATCGTCGGGGAAGAAGTGCACCCCGGCGACCAGAGCGTCGGTGGTGACGACGAAATCCATGTGCGGCGTCGGCGCCAGCACCGCCGCGTCGTCGGTGAGCGCGAACGCCCCCGGCTCGGCCACCGAAAGCGGGCGGAAACAAGCGGAAATCAGGCCGAACTCATCCCACGGCATGGTCGTTCCCCTCCCGCTCGGCGGCTGCGCGTCAGCCGCCCTCGCCGAGTTCGTCGCCGCGCACCGCCTTGGCGACGCGGTCGAGCACCGCGTTGACGAGCTTGGGTTCCGGCCCGCCGAAGAAGGCGTGGGCGATGTCGACGTATTCGGAAATCACCACCTTCGGCGGCACGTCGAGGCGGCGGGTCATCTCGAACACCCCGACCCGCAGCACCGAGGTGAGGATCGCCTCCAGGCGCGCGGTGGTGCGCTCGCCGTCGAGGGATGCGTTGATGGTCTCGTCGATCGCCGCCTTGGCGTCCACGGTGCCGCGCACCAGCTGGGTGAACACCGTCGGGTCCGGCGGCACCAGCGGCGTCACCAGTTCCTTGTCGCCGTCCTCCTGGAGGGCGCTGCCGCCCAGGCGTTCGTTGAGGAAGTCCGACAGCACGTCGGTGAGGGGGCGATCCGTAAACTCGGTCAGGTAGAGGGCCTGAACCGCGCACAGCCGCGCCGCGCTGAGGCGCGAACGCCGGCTGAACACCTCTTTTTTCGGGTCGCTCATCGAGATCCTTCTGGTTTCAAACGCGAAAGGCCTCCGGTCAGAGGCCGAGTTCCTTCTTCACCGCGATCATCCGCAGCGCCGCCTCGGCGGCGCGGCCGCCGTGGTTGCCCTCGGTCACGCGAGCGCGGGCGAGCGCCAGCTCCTCGGTCGGACAGGTGAGGATGCCGTTGCCGATCGCCAGGGAATACTGAAGGGCGAGCTGCTGCACGCCGGTCATCGCCTGGGTGCAGACGTGCTCGTAATGGTCGGTCTCGCCCTTGATCGCGCAGCCGAGCGCGATGTAGCCGGCGAAGCGCTGGTCGGTGGCGCGCACTTCCATGGTGCGCACCGCGAAGCGGATCACCGCCGGAATCTCGAGGATGCCGGGCACCAGGATGCGCTTGTAGCCCGCGCCGTGGCGGGTCAGCGTCTCGACCGCGCCGCGCACCAGCTCGTCGGTGATGTCGTCGTAGAATCGCGCCTCGACGATCAGCAGGCGCGGACCTTCGCTCATGGGGGGCTTCCTCCGGTTTGTGCGCCGTGCGCGGGCGGAATGGCACGCTCCTCCACGACATGCAGGTCGTACCCGTCCAAACCAATAATCGTCTTGTGCGTATTGGACAACAGAATCATGTCGCGGATGCCGAGATCGAGGAGGATCTGCGCGCCGATGCCGTAGTCCCGCAACTCGCTTTCCACCCGCCCCTCGGTGCGCGCCGCGGCGGCGGAACTCCACGAGGTGGGCGAGGGATTGCGGATCAGCACCACCACGCCGCGGCCGAAGGCGTCGATTTCCGCCATCGAGCGCGCGAGCACGCCCTGATGGCCGCGCAGGGTGTCGCCGAGGATGTCCTCGAACACGTTGAGGGCGTGCATCCGCACCAGCGGCGGCGCGTCGCCCGGCACGTCGCCCTTGACCAGCGCCACGTGCTCGCCGTCGGAGAACGAGTCCACGTAGACCCGCACCTTCCAATCCCCGCCCCACTCGGAGTGCAGCGCGGTTTCGGTGCGGAACGAGACGAAGCGTTCGTTGCGCCGCCGGAACGCGATCAGGTCGCGGATCTGGCCGATCTTGAGGCCGTGCCGGGCGGCGAACGGGATGAGGTCGGGCAGCCGCGCCATGCTGCCGTCGTCGTTCATGATCTCGCAGATCACCGCCGAGGGGTGCAACCCGGCGAGGCGGGAGATGTCGACGCTCGCCTCGGTGTGCCCGGCGCGCATCAGCACGCCGCCGTCCCGCGCCATCAGCGGGAAGATGTGGCCGGGGGTGACGATGCCCCCGGCGCCCAGGGCCGGATCGATGGCGGCGGCAATGGTGCGCGCCCGGTCGGCGGCGGAAATCCCGGTGGTGACGCCCTCGGCCGCCTCGATGCTGACGGTGAACGCGGTGGAATGGCGCGAGCGGTTGCGCTGCGCCATCAGCGGCAGGCCGAGCTCCTCGACCCGCGGCCGGTCCAGCGCCAGGCAGATCAGGCCGCGGCCGTGCTTGGCCATGAAGTTGATCGCCGCCGCGTCGCACGCCGCCGCCGGAACGATCAGGTCGCCCTCGTTCTCCCGGTCCTCGTCGTCGACGAGGATGAACATCCGCCCGGCGCGGGCTTCCTCGATGATTTCGGAAATCGGAACGAGCGGGGTCGCGGCGGCCATGGTCACTCCCGGTCCAACAGGCGGGCGACGTAGCGCGCCAGCATGTCGATCTCGACGTTGACCCGGCTGCCGACGCGGTAGTCGCCGAACAGCGTCACCTGTTGCGTATGCGGGATGATGTTGACGCCGAAGGTGTCGCCCGACACCTCGTTGACGGTGAGCGACACGCCGTCGATCGCCACCGATCCCTTCGGCGCCATGAAGGTCTTGAGCGCGGCGGGGACGCGGAAGACGAAACGCTTGCTCTCGCCGTCGTCGGCGATCGACACCACCTCGCCCACCCCGTCCACGTGGCCGGAGACGATGTGGCCGCCCAGTTCGTCGCCCACCTTGAGGGCGCGTTCGAGGTTCACCCGGCTGCCCGGGCGCCAGTCGCCGAGGGTTGTCTTGGAGAGGGTTTCCCCCGAGGCCTGCACCGCGAACCAATCCGGCCCGGTTTCGATCACCGTCAGGCACACCCCGGAATTGGCGATCGACGCGCCGATCTCGACCGTCTTCATGTCGAAGGCGGTGGAAATTTCGAAGCGCGTGTCGCCGTCGTGCGCGACCGCGCGCACCCGGCCGACGTCGGTGATTATTCCGGTAAACATCGCCCCACTCCGTCCTGGAAATTCCATGAATTCCGTTGGTAGACCTCGAGCACGTCGCTGTCCAGCGACAAGCGCCGCAGCGGCCGGAAACGCGGCGCCGCCGCCAGCTCCGCCAGCCCGAACCCGGCAACCGCCGCAAGCCCGTCGCCGCCGATGGCGAACGGCGCGCGGAACCACGCGATTTCGTCCACCAGATCGGCGGCGAGGAAGGCGGCGTTGAGCGCGCCCCCCGCCTCCACCAGCACCCGCGTCACCCCTTCGTCGGCGAGGCGGGCGAGCGCCGCCGCCGGATCGGGGCGGCCGTCCGCCCCCGCCGCCACCGGCAGCACCCGCACGCCCCGGGCGCCGAACGCGGCGTCGCGCGCCGTGTCGGCCCGGGCGGTGAGCAGCCACACCGGCGAAATCTCCGCAGTGGTCCAGATGCGCGCGCCGTCGTCCACCGGCGCCCGGCCTTCGAGGACGACGCGCAGCGGCTGGCGGCGTTCGTAGCCCGGCAGGCGCACGGTCAGCAGCGGGTCGTCGGCGGCGAGCGTGCCCGCGCCGGTCAGCACCGCGTCGGCCTCGCCGCGCAGGCGGTGGCCCTCGGCGCGGGCGCGCGGGCCGGTGATCCACTGGCTTTCGCCGCTCGCGGTGGCGATGCGGCCGTCGAGGGTGGAGGCGATCTTCAGCGTCACCCACGGGCGGCCGCGCAGCACCCGGCTGAGGAACCCGGCGTTGAGGGCGCGGGCTTCCTCCGCCAGCACGTCCTCGACCACCTCCACCCCGGCGGCGCGCAGCCGCGCGAAGCCGCGCCCGGAGACCCGGGGGTCCGGGTCGGCACAGGCGGCGACCACGCGCGCCACCCCGGCCGCCGCCAGCGCGTCGGCGCAGGGCGGCGTCTTGCCGTGGTGGCTGCAGGGTTCGAGGGAGACATAGGCGGTGGCGCCGCGCGCGCGGTCGCCCGCGGCGTCGAGGGCGACGCGCTCCGCGTGGGGGCGGCCCGAGGGCTGGGTCCAGCCGGTGCCGACCACCCGGCCGTCGGCCACCAGCACGCAGCCCACCGCGGGATTCGGCCACACCCGGCCGAGTCCCCGGCGCGCCAGGGTCAGCGCCTGGCGCATGAACCGCGCATCAGGCGCCGAAGGGGTGTTCCTGCTCACCGATTTTCCCAACAAGCTCCTCGAAGTCCCTGACTTCGCGGAAGTTCTTGTAGACCGAGGCGAACCGGATGTAGGCCACCGGGTCGAGGGTGAGCAGCGCCTCCATCACCATTTCGCCCACCACCTCCGACGCCACCTCGGTCTCGCCGGAGGATTCCAGGCGGCGCTGGATGCCGGTGACGATGCGCTCGATACGGTCCGGGTCGACGGCGCGCTTGCGCACCGCCACCTGGATCGATCGGGCGAGCTTGTCGCGGTCGAAGGGGGTTCGGCGTCCGTCCTTCTTCACCACCGCCAACTCGCGGATCTGCACCCGCTCGAAGGTGGTGAAGCGCGACCCGCACTTGGGGCACGAACGGCGGCGGCGGATCGCCGCGTTGTCCTCGGTCGGCCGGGAATCCTTGACCTGGGTATCCTCGTTTCCGCAGAACGGACAGCGCATTCCTCCCCCCTTCGTCGTTTTTTGCCGGTCAGCCGGTGTAGGACAGGCCGGGGTAGATCGGGAACGCCTGAAGCAGCGCCTCGACCTCGCCCTGCACCCGCGCCTCGACCATCGAATCGCCGTCCGGGTTCTGGTGCAGCACTTCGAGCACGTCGCAGATCAGGTGCCCGACCTTCTCGAACTCGGGCACGCCGAAGCCGCGCGAGGTGGCCGCCGGGGTGCCGAGGCGGATGCCCGAGGTCACCGTCGGCTTTTCCGGGTCGAAGGGGATGCCGTTCTTGTTGCAGGTGATGCCCGCCCGCTCCAGCGCCTTTTCGGCGACGTTGCCGGTGAGCTGCATCGGCCGCAGGTCCACCAGCATCAGGTGGGTGTCGGTGCCGCCGGAGACGAGATCGAGGCCGCGCGCCTTCAGCACCTTGCCGAGGGCCTGGGCGTTGTCCACCACCTGGCGGCCGTACTCGCGGAACGCCGGGGTCAGCGCCTCGCCGAACGCCACCGCCTTGGCGGCGATCACGTGCATCAGCGGGCCGCCCTGGGAGCCGGGGAAGATCGCCGAATTGATCTTCTTGGCGAGGGCCTCGTCGTTGGTGAGGATCATGCCGCCGCGCGGACCGCGCAGGGTCTTGTGGGTGGTGGTGGTGACGACGTGGGCATGGTCCATCGGGTTGGGATGCACGCCCGCGGCCACCAGACCGGCGAAGTGCGCCATGTCGACCATGAACAGCGCGCCCACCTCGTCGGCGATGGCACGGAAGGCGGCGAAATCGATCACCCGCGGATACGCCGAGCCGCCGGTGATGATCAGCTTCGGCTTGCACTCGCGGGCCATCATCGCCACCGCGTCCATGTCGATGCGGTGGGTTTCGCGGTCGACGCCATATTGCACCGCGTCGAACCACTTGCCCGAAACCGCCGGGGCGGCGCCGTGGGTGAGATGCCCGCCCGCATCCAGCGACAGGCCCATGATGGTGTCGCCCGGCTTCACCGTCGCCAGCAGCACGGCGAAGTTCGCCTGCGCGCCCGAGTGGGGCTGGACGTTGACGAACTGGGCGCCGAACAGCGCCTTGGCGCGGTCGATGGCGAGCTGCTCGGCCACGTCGACGCATTCGCAGCCGCCGTAGTAGCGCTTGCCGACGTAGCCTTCCGCATACTTGTTGGTGAGCACGGAGCCCTGCGCCTCGAGCACCGCCAGGGAGACGATGTTCTCCGAGGCGATCAGCTCGATCTGCCCCTGCTGGCGGACCAGCTCGTGCTCGAGCGCCGCCGCCAGGGCGGGATCGCCGGCCGCGAGCGAGGTGGTGAAGAAACCGCCGGTCTGAACCATTCGTATGCCTTTCCTAGACTGTCTGGAATCGGAGGATCACGCCTTCGCGCCCAACTTGTCGACGCGGCGCTGGTGGCGCCCGCCCTCGAAGGGGGTGGCGAGGAAAATCTCGAGGCAGTCCTTGGCCACCTCGTCGCCGATGGTGCGGCCGCCGAACACGATGACGTTGGCGTCGTTGTGCCGGCGGCTCATCCGCGCGCCGTAGGCGTCGTGCACCAGGGCGGCGCGGATGTGGGCGTGGCGGTTGGCGGCGATGGAAATGCCGATGCCGCTGCCGCACACCAGAACCCCGCGCGACGCCCGCCCGTCGGCGATGGCGGCCGCCAGGGCATCGGCGTAGTCGGGATAATCCACCGAGGCGGCGTCGTTCACGCCGAGGTCGAGAACCTCGGCGCCGCCGTCCAGCAGCGCCGCCTTCAACACCGTCTTCAGCGCAAGTCCGCCGTGGTCGCACGCCATCGCGACGACCCCGCCCTTCCCGTTCTCACCCACCGATCCGCTCCTGCCGTTGTGTTCCGGGCGCCACGCCCCGCGCGATATCGGGGCAAATGCGCGGCGCGCCATAGGTGCATACCATATATTGTGGCCGAAAACCAGGAATCCGCAGAAGGCGGGAGCGGCACGCCGGGGACGCCGCCGGGAAACCGCCAGTATCTATCATTACGTGCGCACAACTAAATATTACACCCATAGCGATCTTCCTGATGGATCCCCGGTGATGATTTTCCCATACTCATGGAGAGCGGAACAACCTTCCGGACGCCACCACAAGTCGCAACCCCTCGCCGCCACTCATTCCGGGCCGGTTCACAGCCTCCCGGAGCGCCAATATTTCGTCTCCCCCGGGGATTCACCAGATGAATATTGCTTATCCGACAAGATGGAATTGACACCTATTCGGAAGAATGACATTTTTTGCGCCTCGCCCATCCAAACGTTGTGGAGTTGAAGAACCATGTCCGGCACGCCCAATGATAAGACCCCGAAGGACAACGTTATGAAGATGGCGGTCGACATTGTGTCAGCGTACGTGAGCAACAATCCGCTCCCGTCGGCACAGATTACCGATGTAATCCGGTCCGTGTACGGCACCATCGACTCTCTCACCGGTGCGCCCACGGACATGCGGGAAGAAGCCCCGCGGCCGGCAGTGCCGATCAAGAAATCGATCACTCCCGATTACTTGATCTGCCTCGAAGACGGCAAGAAGCTGAAGATGTTGAAGCGTCATCTCCGCACCAACTACGGCATGACCCCCGACGAATACAAGGCCAAGTGGGGCCTCCCCGCCGATTATCCGATCGTGGCGCCCAACTACGCCACGCAGCGCTCCGAATTCGCGAAGAAGATCGGCCTGGGCCGCAAGAGCAAGGGCTGACCGCCCGGCGCGATCCTGCGCCGAGTCGCCGATGAGGCTCCGCCCCGCGCGGACGACCTCATCGGCCGTCGCGCCGCTTCGCCAGCAGGCGTTCGAGTTTCCTCAGCGCCGCCTGTTCGAGGGAATAGCGGGACAGGGTGGCGCTGCCCACCACCACCGCCTCGACGCCGCTCCCCGGATCGATGGCGGTGACTTTCACCGCGTTGCCGATTCGCACCATTTCGAACAGCACCTGCGCCATTCCGTCCGTCTCCCCGCCGCGTGCGAACGATTTCACACCGGACTCCGGTTATACCGAATATTCCACGGAACGGGATCGGTTATCTTGACGCGCGCCCGAACTCCGTGGCTTTATCGGAGTCTTCACCCACATCGCAGGACCGCGCCATGACCACGTCCTCCCGCCATCCCGAAACCATCGCCCTTCACGGCGGTTTTCGCAAGGACCCGGCCACCAATGCGGTCGCGGTGCCGATCTACCAGACCACCTCGTACCAGTTCGACGACGCCGACCACGCCGCCAACCTCTTCGGCCTGCGCGAACTCGGCAACATCTACACCCGCCTGATGAACCCCACCCACGACGCGCTGGAGCAGCGCATCGCCGCCCTCGAAGGCGGCGTCGCGGCGCTCGCGCTCAGCTCGGGGCAGGCGGCCTCCGCCTTCGCGATCCTCAACGTCGCTGAAGCGGGCGACAACTTCGTCACCTCCACCGATCTCTACGGCGGCACCTGGAACCTCTTCGCCCACACCTTCAAGCAGATGGGCATCGAGGCGCGGTTCGTGGACCCGAAGGACCCGGAAGCCTTCGCCCGCGCCACCGACGACCGCACCCGCGCCTATTACGCCGAAACCCTGCCGAACCCGAAGCTCCAGGTGTTCCCGATCGGCGAGGTGGCGGCGATCGGCAAGCGCCTCGGCGTGCCGCTGATCATGGACAACACCGCCGCGCCGATCATCTGCCGCCCCCTCGACCACGGCGCTTCGGTGGTGGTCTATTCCTCCACCAAATACATCGGCGGCCACGGCACCTCCATCGGCGGGCTGGTGGTGGACGGCGGCACCTTCGACTGGGAGGCCCACGCCGACCGCTTCCCGCTGCTCAACCGGCCCGATCCCTCCTACCACGGCGCGGTGTGGACCGAGGCGGTGAAGCCCCTGGGGCCGATCGCCTACATCCTCAAGATGCGCGTCACCCTGCTGCGCGACATCGGCGCCGCGACCACGCCGTTCAACGCCTTCCTCCATATCCAGGGCCTCGAAACCCTGCCGCTCAGGATGCGCGCCCACTGCGAGAACGCCACCGCCGTCGCCGCCTACCTCGCCACCCATCCGAAGGTGGCGCACGTCATCCATCCGTCGCTGCAATCGGGCTACGGGCGGCAGCGGGCGGATACCTACCTCAAGGGCGGCTTCGGCGGCCTGCTGGGCTTCGAGCTGAAGGGCGGGCGCGACGCGGGCCGCGCGTTCATCGACGCGCTCAAGCTGTTCTACCACGTCGCCAACATCGGCGACGCCCGCAGCCTGGCGATCCACCCGGCCACCACCACCCACGCCCAGCTCACCGGCGAGGAGCAGTTGGCCTCGGGGGTGTCGGAGGGTTACGTGCGCCTGTCCATCGGCATCGAGCACATCGACGACATCCTCGCCGACCTCGAACAGGCATTGGAGCAAGCGTGACCGCCTCCGCTCTTTCGGCCCGCCCCGTCACCCTCGAAGGCATCCGCGAGGCGCAGCGCCTGCTGCGCGGCCACGTCGTGCGCACGCCGCTGGTGGCGGCCCCGGCGCTGTCCGACATCACCGGCGTCGACGTCCGCCTCAAGCTCGAAAACCTTCAGATCACCGGCGCGTTCAAGGCGCGCGGCGCGCTCAACAAGCTCGTCAGCCTGCCGCCCGCGGCGCGGCGCACCGGCGTGATCGCGATCTCGGCGGGCAACCACGCGCAAGGGGTGGCGCTGCACGCGGGGCGCCTCGGCATTCCCGCCACCATCGTGATGCCGGTGGGCACGCCGATGACCAAGATCCAGCGCACCGAGGCCCTGGGCGCCACGGTGGTGCGCCACGGCGAGAGCTATTCCGAGGCGGAGGAGTTCGCCCTCGGCTACGCGGAGCAGAAGGGCCTGACCCTGGTCCACCCCTTCGACGACCCGCTGGTGATCGCCGGGCAGGGCACCATCGGCCTCGAAATCCTCGAGGACTGCCCGGACGTGGACGCGGTGATCGCCCCGATCGGCGGCGGCGGGCTGATCGCGGGGATCGCCACCGCCGTCTCCGCCCTCAAGCCGCAGGTGGTGATCGACGGCGTGCAGGCCTACACCTACGCCTCGATGAGCGGCGCGATCTCGGGCTTCGGCGGCGCGATCGGCGGCATGACCCTGGCCGAGGGCATCGCGGTGAAGAAGCCGGGCACCCTCACCCGCTCGATCTGCGAGGCGCTGCTGCGGCACATCCACACGGTGGACGAAGGCGCCATCGAGCAGGGCGTCGAGGTGCTGTTCTCCAACCACAAGCAGATCGCCGAGGGCGCCGGGGCGGCGCCGGTGGCGGCGCTGTTGCAGAACCACGCCCGCTACGCCGGCAAGACCGTGGCGCTGGTGATCTCCGGCGGCAACATCGACCCGGCCCTGCTCGCCACCATCCTGATGCGGGGACTCGCCCGCGACGGACGCCTCTCGCGCCTGCGCATCGGCATTTCCGACCAGCCGGGGTCGCTGGCGCGGGTGACGCGGGTGATCGGCGAGGCGGGCGCCAACATCGTCGAGGTCCACCACCAGCGCCTGTTCCTCGACGTTTCGGTGAAAATGACCGAACTCGACGTTCTGGTGGAGACCATGGGCTTCGACCACGTCGCCGCGCTGGTGCAGAGTCTCAGCACCGCGGGCTTCCCGGCGCGGATTCTCTCCACCAGCGCGCAGGAAGGGCGGTGACCGGGCGTCCGCCTACGCGTTGCACTTGCGAACGTCTCGCGGTTCTCCCGGTTTTTTTGTCCTGTGCCTTGACTTAAGGGCTTTCTCCTCTGCATAAACGGAAGGTGTCGCGGTAAGGCGCCGAGGGTTTGGCGCCTCAGGGGGGACTATGTTCGTCATTATCGGTTTCGCGACGGTGATCGGCAGCGTGATCAGTGGTTACCTGATCGTCGGCGGTCATCTCTCGGTGTTGTACCAACCCGCGGAATTCATCATCATCTTCGGCGCCGCCATCGGCGCGTTCCTGATCGGCAATCCCAAGGACGTGGTGGTCGGAACGGCGAAGAGCATGGGCACCCTGTTCAAGGGGTCCCGGCACTCCAAGAAGACCTACCTCGAACTGATGACGATGCTCTACCAGATCTTCCGCCTGGCCAAGACCAAGGGCGATCTGGCGCTCGAGAGCCACGTCGAGAAACCCGACGAAAGCCCGATCTTCACCGCCTATCCGTCGTTCTCGAAGGACCACCACGCGCTGGCGTTCCTGTGCGACTACCTGCGGCTCCTGACGCTGGGCACCAACAACGCCCACGAGGTCGAGACCATCATCGAGGGCGAGATCGAGGCGCACCACCACGAGACCACCCTGGTCTCCGGCGCGGTCACCAACATGGCCGACGGCACCCCGGCGCTCGGCATCGTCGCCGCGGTGTTGGGCGTGATCCACACCATGGGGTCGATCACCGAGCCGCCGGAAGTGCTGGGCCACCTGATCGGCGGCGCGCTGGTGGGCACTTTCGCGGGTGTGCTGATGGCTTACGGCTTCATCGGCCCGATCGGCCGCTCCCTCGAGATCACCTACAACGCCGAGACCGACTTCTACAAATCGATCCGCACCGCGATCCTCGCCCACATGCAGGGCTACGCGCCGCAGGTGTCGGTGGAGTTCGCGCGCAAGGTGCTGCCGCCCCACGTCCGGCCGAGCTTCCAGGAAGTCGAGGAAGCGATCGGCAACGCCGGGTCCGATCCCGGCTCCTAACCCATCGAGGGCCGCATGGCGGAAGACGGCAAAAGGCCGATCATCAAGAAGGTCATCAAGAAGGGCGGCCACGCCCACCATGGCGGCGCGTGGAAGATCGCGTATGCCGACTTCGTGACCGCGATGATGGCGTTCTTCCTGCTGATGTGGCTGCTGAACGCGGTGACCGAGCAGCAGTTGCAGGGCATCGCCAACTATTTCGCCCCCACCTCGGTCTCCACCAGCCAGAGCGGCGCGGGCGGCATGCTCGGCGGCAAGGTGATCGGCGAGGGCGTGCTCACCAGCAATTCCAGCGACAGCTTCACCCCCACCCTGCCGCCGCCCACCTTCAACAACGCGTCGAGCGACAGCGAAACCGACGCGGAGCTGAGCGCCGCCGCCTTCGAGCGCGCCCAGCGCGACCTCGAGGAACGCCAGTTCGAGGACACCGCCGACGAACTGCGCAAGGCGGTTTCCGGCATTCCCGAACTCAAGGAGCTGGCGAAGAACCTGCTGATCGACAACACCCCCGAGGGGCTGCGGATCCAGATCGTCGATCAGGCGGGCAGCGCGATGTTCCCCTCCGGCTCCAGCCGCATGTCGCCGCAGATGCGCCGCCTGCTGGGCCTGGTGGCCGCCGCGATCAAGGACGTGCCGAAGCAGGTGGCGATCGCCGGGCATACCGACTCGATCCGCTACGCCGACCCCAGCGGCTACGGCAACTGGGAGCTTTCCGCCGACCGGGCGCTGGCGTCGCGCCGCGCGCTGGTGGAGATGGGGTTCTCGGAATCGCGGGTGCAGCGCGTCGTCGGACGCGCCGATGCGGACCCGCTGGTTGCAGACGATCCGAACAATCCCCAGAATCGACGGATCAGCATCGTGCTGCTGCGCGACAGCATCGCCGCCGCCGACAAGGAACGGGCGACGCCCAAGTCCCTCGGGATCACCCGCTAGGGATCGCCCGCGCCCGATCAACGATTGAGGCGCCATGAAGAGCTTTCGGACGGATTCCTACGTCTTCCACACCACCGCCCCCGCGCCCTGCCCGTACCTTCCCAACCGGCTGGAGCGCAAGGTGGTGACCGAGCTGACGCAGGGCGACCCGGTGAAGTTCCACGAGGTTCTGTCGCGCTCGGGCTTCCGCCGCAGCCATGCGATCGCCTATGCCCCCGCCTGCCCCGGCTGCGCCGCGTGCGTGCCGGTGCGGATCGCGGTGGACGGGTTCGAGGAAAGCCGCACCTTCCGCCGCCTGCGTCACGTCAACGCCGATCTCGCGGTCGAGCCGGTGCCCGCCCGCGCCACCGGCGAGCAGCACCGCCTGTTCCTGGCGTATCAGGAAACCCGCCACGCGGGCGGCGACATGGCGTCGATGGAATTCCACGAATACCGGGCGATGATCGAGGACAGCCCGATCCAGACCCTGCTCTACGAGTTCCGCGACGCCGAGGAACGGCTGGTGGCGGCGGTGCTCACCGACGTGATGGACGACGGCCTTTCCGCCGTCTACTCGTTCTACCGGCCGGATCTGCCGAAGCGCAGCCTCGGCACCTTCGCGGTGCTGACGCTGGTGGACGCCTGCCGCACCCACGGCCTGCCCTACCTCTACCTCGGCTACTGGATCGCCGAAAGCCGCAAGATGGCCTACAAGAGCCGCTTCCGCCCCCTCGAGGGCTACGGCGTCGACGGTTGGGAGCGGCTGTCGATCGCCTCCGACGGCGACTGAGCCGGAGCCTCCTCCTCGTTCACCACCAGTTGCACCACCTCGCCGTTGAAGGCGGTGGCGCCGTATTCGATCGGCTGACCCTCGGTGTCCACGTTCACCGCCTCGGTCACCAGCACCGGGCGATTCTTCGGCTGCTTCAGCAGCTCCGCTTCCTCGAGAGAGGGCATCCGCGCGGTGATGCGGGTGCTTTTGCGGGTGTAGTCGAAAATCCCGAAATAGGCGTAGGTGGCGGTGATCGACCGGCGCTGGCGGTAGATGTCGAGGAACCCGGCGAAGCGCTTGAGCGGAAACCAGTGCTCGGCGACGTTGGTGGGGCGGCCGTCGGCGTGGGCGAGTCGGCGCATCCAGATCGTCGGCTCGCCGTCGTCCAGCCCCAGCGCCCGCGCCACCGCGTGCGGCGCCGGACGCTCGCCCGAATCGAGGATGATCCCCGAAGGCTCGCGGTTCTGGCGCCGCAGGTTCTCGGAAAACCGGGTGCGGCGCGACACCTGATAGTCGATGACGTTCTCGTGGACGAAGGTGCCGCGCCCCCGCTCGACGCGGATCAGGCTGGCGGCCTCGAGTTCCGCCAGGGCGCGGCGGATGGTGTGGCGGTTGACCGCGAAGCGCGCCGCCAGGGCGAACTCGGTGGGCAACTGCGCGCCGGGTTTGAGATCGCCGGAGCGGATCGCCGCGCCGAGCGCCGCCTCCACCTGCCGCCACAGCGGCGCGCCGCCCGCCCGCTCCAGCGGCGCGGCGGCTTCCAGCCCTTGAAAATCCTCAGGTGACTCGGGCTTCATCGCACCCCCACAAAAGCTTCACGAAAACGGGGTTTCCCAACCGGGGCCGATCATATTAGCATCGCTCCCATGTTGTCTAGACAAAGGTTGGACATGACCCCCGAGTTGTCTACACCCGAATGCACGGCCGCGCGGCGGCGCTGGATGCGCCTGTGCGCGCTGGCCGACCGCGCCGCCCTCGAAGCCGCCACCGCCGAGGTTTCCGGCGCCCGCTGGCTGCGCCCGCCGGAAACCGGGCTGGTGATGGTGCGCGGCCGCATCGGCGGCGGCGGCGCGCCGTTCAACCTGGGCGAAATGCCGGTGACGCGCTGCGCGGTGGCGCTGCCCGGCGGCGCCGTGGGCCACGCCTACATCGCCGGGCGCGACGCCGCCAAGGCCCGCGCCGCCGCGCTGGTGGACGCCTTGATGCAGGACCCCGCCCACGCCGAACGGCTGGAGCGCGACCTGCTGGCCCCGCTCGCCGACGCCCTCGCGGCGGCCGATGCGGCGGCGGATCGCAAGACCGCGGCGACGCGGGTCGATTTCTTCACCATGGTACGCGGAGACTGAGGCATGATCCCCTTCCCCTCCCGAGACCAGACTCCGGCTCCCAACATTCCCGCCCCCGGTTTCGCCGATCCGGTGCGCGACGCGCAGCGCTGCTTCCGCCGCCTGCTGGCGGCGCTGAGCTACCCCGGCCGCCCGCAGGAGATCGGCGATCTCCTGCCGCGCGGGCCGGAGCCGCTGTATTCCTCCACCGCCGCGCTGTGCCTGACCCTGTTCGACGTGGACACGCCGGTGTGGCTGGAACCGGGGCTGGACACGCCGGAGGTGCGGCAGTTCCTGTCGTTCCACTGCGGCTGCCCGATCGCCGCGCACCCGGGCGAGGCGGCGTTCGCGCTGCTGCCGGTGGCGGCGGCGGAGCGCCTCGCCGCCTTCCACGTCGGCACGCCGGAATACCCGGATCGGGCGGCGACGCTGCTGATCCAGACTCCATCGGTGACCGGCGGCGCGCCCGTCGCCGCCACCGGGCCGGGGATTCCGGAGCGGCAGGACTTCGCCGTCGCGGGGGCGAACGGCGGCTTCTGGTCGCGGCGGGCGGCGGTCGACGCGGCCTTCCCCTGCGGCCTCGACATCGTGTTCGTCGACCCGCGGCAGATCGTCGGCCTGCCGCGCGGCGTTCACGCAATCGGGGAGGACGCCTGATGTACGTCGCGGTCAAGGGCGGCGAGGCCGCCATCGACAACGCCCACGCCCTGCTCGCCGAGGCGCGGCGGGGCGACCCGGCGGTGCCCGACCTCACGGTTGCGCAGATCCGCGAGCAGATGACCCTGGCGGTGGACCGGGTGATGGCGGAAGGCTCGCTCTACGACCCGGACCTCGCCGCCCTCGCCCTCAAGCAGGCGCGCGGCGACGCGGTGGAGGCGATCTTCCTGGTGCGGGCGTTCCGCACCACCCTGCCCCGCCTCGCCCACTCGCTGCCGGTGGAGACCGGCGAGATGCGGGCGAAGCGGCGGATTTCCGCCACCTTCAAGGACATTCCCGGCGGCCAGATTCTCGGGCCGACCTTCGACTACACCCACCGCCTGCTGGATTTCGCCCTGCTCGACGGCGAAACCCCGCCCGCCGCCGCCAGCGCCGCCGCCGGGCCGGAGGCGATGCCCCGGGTGGTGGACATCCTCGGCCGCGAAGGGCTGATCGAGGCGGACCGGCCCGCGCCGGAGGGCGCCGAGGCGGGCGACCTCACCCGCGCGCCGCTGGAGTTCCCGGCGGGGCGCGACGTGCGCCTGCAAAACCTCGCGCGCGGCGACGAGGGCTTCGTCCTCGGCCTCGCCTATTCGTCGCAGCGCGGCTTCGGCAGCACCCACCCGTTCGCGGGCGAAATCCGCGTCGGCACGGTGGAGGTGGAAATCGTGCCCGAGGAGCTGGGCTTCCCCATCGTCGTCGGCCGCGTCGAGCTGACCGAATGCCAGATGATCTCCCAGTTCAAGGGATCGAAAACCCAGCCGCCCCAGTTCACCCGGGGTTACGGCCTCACCTTCGGCCACAACGAGCGCAAGGCGATGGCGATGGCGATCGTCGACCGCTCCCTGCGCGCCGACGAGTTCGACGAGGAGCGGCGCTACCCGGCGCAGGACGAGGAATTCGTGCTCGGCCACACCGACAACGTCGAGGCCTCGGGCTTCCTCCAGCACCTGAAGCTGCCGCATTACGTCGATTTCCAGGGCGAGCTGGTGAACATCCGCGCCCTGCGCCGTGCCACCCAGTCCGCGCGCAAACAGGAGACGGCGGAATGAACGCCCCCGACACCGGCTACAACTTCGCCTACCTCGACGAGCAGACCAAGCGGATGATCCGCCGCGCCATCCTCAAGGCGGTGGCGGTGCCCGGCTACCAGGTGCCGTTCGCGGGCCGCGAGATGCCGCTGCCCTACGGCTGGGGCACCGGCGGCATCCAGGTGACGGCGGCGGTGATCGGCGCCGACGACACCCTCAAGGTGATCGACCAGGGCGCCGACGACACCACCAACGCGGTGTCGATCCGCCGCTTCTTCCAGCGCACCGCGGGCGTCGCCACCACCACCGAAACCGAAAAGGCGACGCTGATCCAGACCCGCCACCGCATCCCCGAGGCGCGGTTGGGCGAGCACCAGATTCTCGTCTACCAGGTGCCGATCCCCGAGCCGCTGCGCTGGATGGAGGCGCGGGAAAGCGAAACCCGCAAGATGCACGCGCTCGCCGAATATGGCGTGATGCACGTGCGGCTCTACGAGGACATCGCCCACATGGGGCGGATCGTGAAATCCTACGACTATCCGGTGCGGGTGAACGGCCGCTACATCATGGCGCCCTCGCCGATCCCCAAGTTCGACAACCCGAAGATGGACCGGATGCCCGCGCTCCAGCTCTTCGGCGCCGGGCGCGAGAAGCGCATCTACGCGGTGCCGCCCTACACCCGGGTGGAAAGCCTGGACTTCGAGGATCACCCGTTCGAAATCCAGACCTGGAGCGAGGGCTGCGCCCTGTGCGGCGCCACCGACAGCTATCTCGACGAAGTGGTGACCGACGACCGGGGCGGCCGAATGATGGTGTGCTCCGACACCGACCACTGCGACAAACGCCGCGCCGCCGGGCACTCCGGGCCGATGGCCGCGCCCTATGGGGAGACGCCGCGATGAACCTCGTCGCCACCGCCGCCGTTCTCGACGACGATCCGCCGCTGCTGTCGGTGCGCGGCCTCGGTAAAAGCTACGGCGGCGCCCTCGGCTGCCGCGCCGTGTCCTTCGACCTCTGGCCCGGCGAGGTGCTGGGGATCGTCGGCGAAAGCGGCTCGGGCAAGTCCACCCTGCTCAACTGCCTCTCGGGGCAGGTGGCGGCCGACGCCGGGGAAATCCTTTATCGCGACCGCATGGGCGCAACCGCCGATTTCCTCACCCTTCCGGAGCCGAAACGGCGCGCGCTGCTGCGCGGCGAATGGGGCCTCGTCCACCAGAACCCGCGCGACGGCCTGCGCCTGCGGGTCTCGGCGGGAGCGAACATCGGCGAACGGCTGATGGCCCAGGGCGCGCGCCATTACGGCGACATCCGCGCCGAGGCCACCGGCTGGCTGTCCCGCGTCGAGATCGACACCGCGCGCACCGACGACCTGCCGATCCGCTTTTCCGGCGGCATGCAGCAGCGGTTGCAGATCGCCCGCACCCTCGTCACCGGGCCGCGCCTGGTGTTCATGGACGAACCCACCGGCGGCCTCGACGTTTCGGTCCAGGCGCGGCTGCTCGACCTGATCCGCGGGCTGGTGGACGAACTCGGCGCCGCGTGCGTGATCGTCACCCACGATCTCGCGGTGGCGCGCCTCCTCGCCCACCGCCTGATGGTGATGAAGGGCGGCGAGGTGGTGGAAGCGGGCCTCACCGACCAAGTCTTGGACGACCCCCACCATCCCTACACCCAGTTGCTGGTGTCCTCGGTGTTGCAGGTGTGACGATGACGACGATGCTTTCCGTGGAAGGCCTTTCCAAGACCTTCACCCTCCACACCCAGGGCGGCGTGCGGATTCCGGTGTTCGCGGGTCTCGACCTCGCGGTGGCGGCGGGCGAATGCGTGGTGCTGAACGGGCCTTCGGGCGCGGGCAAATCCACCCTGCTGCGGGCGATGTATGCCAACGTGCTGCCCGACGCCGGGGCGGTGCGGGTGCGCCACCAGGGGCGGATGGTCGACCTCGCCCGCGCGGGCAGCCGCGCCGTGCTCCAGGTGCGCCGCCGCACGCTGGGTTACGTCAGCCAGTTCCTCAGCGTCATTCCCCGGGTGCCGACCCTCGACGTGGTGGCCGAGCCGCTGCTGCGCCAGGGCGTCGCGCGCGCGGAGGCGCGCGACCGCGCCGCCGACCTGCTCGCCCGCCTCAACGTGCCCGAGCGGCTGTGGGCGCTCGCCCCCGCCACCTTCTCGGGCGGCGAGCAGCAGCGCGTCAACATCGCGCGCGGGCTGATCGCGCCGATGCCGGTGCTGCTGCTCGACGAACCCACCGCCTCCCTCGACGCCGCCAACCGCGACGTGGTGGTGGCGCTGATCGCCGAGGCCAAGGCGCGCGGCGCGGCGGTGGTGGGCATCTTCCACGACGCGCCCACCCGCGACCGGGTGGCCGACCGCCTGTTCGACCTCGTTTCCGCAAAGGCTGCGTGACCCCATGATCCTCACCAACGCCCGCATCGTCACCCGCGACGCCGTGATCGACGGCACCGTCGAGATCGAAGGCGGCCTGATCCGCTCCGTCGCCGAGGGCGGCACCGTCAACCCGGCGGCCGTCGACCTCGAAGGGGATTACCTCCTCCCCGGCTTGGTGGAGATGCACACCGACAACATGGAAAAGAACCTGGAGCCGCGCCCGGGGGTGAAGTGGCCCTCGCCGATGGCGGCGGTGCTCGCCCACGACGCGCAGATCGCCAGCTCGGGCATCACCACGGTGTTCGACGCCATCAGCATCGGCGAGGCGCACAAGGTGGGGCGCGACGCGATGCTGGCGGATTCCATCGCGGGCGTGGAGCGCGGCCGCGCCGAGGACCTGCTGCGCGCCGACCACCTCATCCACCTGCGCTGCGAGGTGGTGGGCGCGACGGTGGTGGACCTCGCCGCCCCGCACATGGACAACCCGCTGGTGCGGATCGTTTCGCTGATGGATCACACCCCGGGGCAGCGCCAGTGGAGCGAGATTTCCCACTGGCTCACCTACAACAAGACCGAGCACCTGCCGAAGGTCGAGATCGACGCCCGCCTCGCCAAGCTGCGCGAGGCCCGCGCCCTCTACGGCGAGGCGCACCGCCAGGCGATCGTGGCGATGGCGCGCGCCCACGGCCTGGTGATCGCCACCCACGACGACACCGAACCGGCCCACGTGGACGAGGCCGCCGAGGTGGGCGCCACCATCTCCGAGTTTCCCACCACCCTTGCCGCGGCGCAGCGCGCCCACCAACTGGGTCTGAAGACGATCATGGGTTCGCCCAACGTGGTGCGGAACGGCTCCCACTCCGGCAACGTCTCGGCCCGCGAACTGGCCGCCCACGGCCTGCTGGACGGCCTTTCCTCCGACTACGTGCCGGTCAGCCTGCTGCATGCCGCCTTCCTGCTGTGGGAAGAGGCGGGGATTCCCCTGCCCGAGGCGGTCGCGATCGTCTCCGACAACACCGCGCGGATGGTCGGCCTTTCCGACCGCGGCCGCATCGCCCCCGGGCTGCGCGCCGATCTGGTGCGGGTCAAGGCGCTGCCGCATCTGCCGGTGGTGCGGCAGGTGTGGCGTCAGGGAAGGCAGGTGGCATGATGCGATACGGTCTCTATTACGCCCCGGCGGAAGGCTCGGCGTTCTGGCAGCTCGGCTCGGCGTGGCTGGGGCGCGACGCCGCCAGCGGCCGGGCGGTGGCCCAGCCCGACGTGCCCGGCATCGCCGAGCGCACCGCCGCCCCCCGCCGCTACGGCCTGCACGCCACCCTGAAGGCGCCGTTCGCCCTGGCCGAGGGCGTCACCGAGGCCGCGTTCCTGGCGGCGGTGGAAGCCTGGGCGGCGGGCCAGGCGCCGTTCGTGCTGCCGCCGCTCGCGGTCGCCTGCCTCGGCGATTTCGTCGCGCTGCGGCCCACCGCCGCATGCCCCGCCCTCGACGCGGTGGCGGCCGCGTGCGTGCGCGACCTCGACCGCTTCCGCCGTCCGCCCACCGTGGCGGAACTGGCGCGGCGCAACCCGGACGCCCTCGACGCCCGCGAGCGCGGCTATCTCGACGCCTGGGGATATCCTTACGTTCTCGATGCTTACCGCTTTCACATCACCTTGAGCGACAGCATCGCCGACGCCACCGCGCGCGACGCCTTCGCCGAGGCGGCGGCCACCTGGATGGCGGCGGCGGATCTCTCGGCAGAAGCCGTGAGCGAGGTCTGCGTGTTCGCCGAAACCGTGGCGGGCGAACCGTTTCGCATCATGCGTCGCTTTAGGTTTTCCGGTTAAGCTTCTGTTTCGTTTTTTCCATCGAATTTTTCGCAGAACTGCTCGACGGACAGGTTACGGAAATCGTCGAGTGCCGCCGAGAGGGCTTCGTGGCTCCAATCCCACCACGCGATGCGCTTGAGCGCCGCCCGGATCGGTTCGGGGAAGCGGTGGCGGATCGTCCGCCCCGGGTTGCCGACGCAGATCGCGTAGTCGGGCACGTCGCGGGTGACGATGGCGCCCGCCCCCACCACCGCGCCGACGCCGACCCGCCGACCCGGCAGGATCACCGCGCCGTGGCCGATCCAGGCATCGTGGCCGATCTCGACGCCGTGAACGCGGCGCCAGTCGAAGAACGCCGCGTCGTCCTCGCCGAAACCGTAGGCCGAGGCGCGGTAGGAGAAATGGTGCTGCGAGGCGCGCGCCATCGGATGGTTGCCCGGGTTGATGCGGGTGTGCGAGGCGATCGAGACGAACTTGCCGATCCGCGCGCAGGCGATCTCGGCATCGCCCGCCACGTAGGAATAGGCACCGAACGCGGTCTCCCTGAGGTCGCAGCGGGGGCCGATTTCGGTATAGGGTCCGAGATCGCAGGCGATCACGGCGGCGCTCGGGTCGATGGCGGGCCGGGGGCCGAGAGGCAGGGTCATGGGGACGCTCCAGGAGGGATGCGGAAATGGGCCGGTTGATCTACGTCGTCGGGCCGTCCGGCGCGGGCAAGGACAGCGTGTTGAACGCGGCGCGGGCGCGGGCGCCGCACGGGGTGTGGTTCGCCCACCGCTACATCACCCGCCCGGCGGGCGACGCCTCGGAGAACCACGTCGCCCTCACCCCGGCGGAGTTCGCGGCGCGCCGCGCGGCGGGCGGCTTCGCCCTCGCCTGGGAGGCCAACGGCCTCAGCTACGGCATCGGCCGGGAGGTGGACGGCTGGCTGGCCCAAGGCGCCAGCGTGGTGGTCAACGGCTCCCGCGCCGCCCTGCCGCAGGCCTCGGCGCGCTACCCGGCACTGCTGCCGGTGCTCATCACCGCCGCACCGGAAACTCTGAAGGCGCGGCTCGTGGCGCGGGGGCGGGAAAGCGGGGAGAGCGTCGCCGCCCGCCTCGCCCGCCTCGCCGATTGCGAGATCGGGCACCCGGCCCTCGTCACCATCGTCAACGACGGCAGCCTGGAGGCGGCGGTTCACGGGTTTCTCGCGGCGATCAGGTGAAGAGCTTGCGCAGGCGCTGGGAGAACAGGTCGAGCAGCGTCACGGTGAGGACGATCACCACCATCACCGCCGCGGTTTCGGCGTAGTTGAAGCCGCGGATATCCTCCCACAGCACCACGCCGATGCCGCCCGCCCCCACCAGCCCGACGACGGTGGCGGAGCGCACGTTGGATTCGAAGCGGTAGAGCGAATAGGAAATCCACAGCGGCAGCACCTGGGGGATGACGCCGAAGATCACCTCCTGCACCGGGTGCGCGCCGGTGGCGCGGATGCCCTCCACCGGGCGCGGGTCCACCGCCTCCACCGCCTCGGAGAACAGCTTGGCGAGCACGCCGGTGGTGTGGACGAACAGCGCCAGCACCCCGGCGAACGGCCCCAGACCCACCGCCACCACGAACAGCATCGCGAACACCATCTCGTTGATGGCGCGGAAGGCGTCCATCAGGCGGCGCACCGGCTGGCACACCCACCAGGGCGCCACGTTCTCCGCCGACAGCACGCCGAACGGCACCGCCGCCACCACCGCCAGCACCGTGCCCCACACCGCGATCTGCAGGGTCACCAGCATTTCCTCGACGAACATCCGCCAGTTGGTGAAGTCGGGCGGAAAGAAGCCCTCGGCGAACACCCGCATGTTGCCCGCGTAGGAGATCAGGTCGAAGGGGCGCATCTCCGCGCCCTGCCACGAGGCCGCCAGCACCGCGCCGAGCAGGCCCCAGCCCGCGAGTTTGAGGGTACGCGCGCGGCGGTCGCCCGGCGGCGGCGCGAGGGTGGCGGCGGTGGCTTCCATGTCGGTCTCCTGAAGACGGGGCACGGCCGCCCGGAAGGGGTTTCCCGGGCGGCCGCGGGGGTCACTTCGTCGCTTCGGCGAGCTGGTCGAGGTCCTTCAGCTTGGCGTCGATCTCGGCGATCTTCGCGGCCTTCTCCTTGGGATCCATGTCGGAGGCCTCGAGCTTCAGCTTGTCGCGGAAGTACTGCATCTGCCGGATCGGGATGAGCTGGAGATCGGACGAGGCGACGAACGGCGCCCAGCCGGAGGACATCTTCGCCAGCGCCTCGCGCTCGCGCTTGATCCGCGCGAGATCGCCGGTGCGGCCGTATTGCAGGAAGAACGCGTAGATGCGGTCCTTGGCGTCCTGGTCGAGGTTCTTGCGCCACACGATCGGGTCCGACGGGATCAGCGGCGAGCGCCAGACTTCCTTGAGCATCGCCGCTTCCTTCGGGTGGACCTCCTGGAGGCGGGTCATGGATTCGGTGTTGTTGGTGGCGACGTCCACCTGCTTGTTGGCCACCGCCATGGCGTTGACCTCGTGGCTGGCGCCGCGCACCACCTTGAAGCAATCCTTGGGGTCCACGCCGTTCTTGGCGAAGACGTAGAAGCTCGGCACCAGAAAGCCCGAGGTGGAGTTCGGGTCGCCGTTGCCGAAGGAGAGCGACTTGTCGCACTTCAGCACGTCGGCCAGGCTGTTGATCGGGCTGTCCTTGTGGACGATCAGCAGCGACCAGTAGCCCGGATTGCCGGAGACATCCATGGTCTGGGCGAAGATTTCGCCGCCCGCCCGGTCCACCGCTTCCATCGCCGACTTGTTGCCGTACCAGGCGATGTCGACCTTGTTGAAGCGCATCGCCTCGATGATCCCGGCGTAGTCGGAGGCGAAGAACGGCTTCACCTTCACGCCCAGGGTCTTTTCCATGTCCTGGAGGACGGGTTCGAACCCGGCCTTGAGGGCCTGGGAGGATTCGGTGGAGATGATGCCGAAGTTGATCTCGTTCGGCATCTTCGCGAAGCTCGGGGCCGCGCTCAGCAGGGCGGCGGCCGCGACCGTGGCGGCCAGGGTGGTGCGCAACATCAGTCTCTCCTCAAGGATCGGTTCAGGCGGAAACGGCCTGCGGCCCCACGGCCCGCAGGGTGGGCGGATCGTCGCGCTCGTCGCCGAGCGTTTCGTCCATCAGAAGCTCGCGGCACTGCGCGCCGTAGAGGTCGCACAGGGTTTGGGTGTCGAGGCCCAGGCTCGGGCCGTCGTAGACCACGCGCCCGCCGCTCAAGGCCACGGCGCGGGGGCAAAACCGCTTGGCGTAGGCCACCTGGTGCAGCGACACCACCACGGTGGTGCCGTCCTCGGCGTTGATCGCGGCGAGGCATTCCATCACCCGCCGCGCGCTCTCCGGGTCGAGGGAGGCGATCGGCTCGTCGGCGAGGATGATCGGCGCCCCTTGCACCAGGGCGCGGGCGATGGCGCCGCGCTGCTGCTGCCCGCCGGAGAGGGTGGAGGCGCGCTGCATCGCGTAGTCGGCCATGCCGACGCGGGCGAGCGCCTCCATCGCCGCGAGCCGTTCGGCGCGGGTGAAGCGGCCGAGGCTGCCGCGCCAGAAGCCGATCCGGCCGAGGCCGCCGAGCAGCACGTTTTCGAGCAACGACAGCCGCCCGACGAGGTTGAACTGCTGGAAGATCACCGCAACGTCGGCCCGCAGGCGGCGCACTTGGGGGCTGAGACGGCCGTTGCACTGCATCCGCGCGCCGAGAATGCGCACCTCGCCGGAGCGGTCGATGACGCCGCGATCGGCCACCGCGAGGCCGCTCAGATGGCGGATCAGCGTCGACTTGCCCGAGCCGGAGGCGCCGATCAACGCCACCATCTCGCCCTTGGCGATTTCGAGGTCGACGCCGTCGAGGGCGCGCGTGGCGCCGCCGCCCGCAGGCTTGCCGAAGGTCTTCGACAGATTGCCGACGTGAATCGCAGTCATGATGGTTTCCCCAACCGGTGGACCGACCGAAAAACCGTAGAGCCGAAACCGCACGTCGTCGTTTTCCCGCGGGAGAAAAATTTATGATAGAAATGTGATGAACCCGGCGGCGCGCGCGGATGCCCGGCCGCCGCCGCCCCCGCCGCGGCACGAGACCATGGCGGGCGGGCGCCGCATGGCGTAGTATCCGGCATCCCTCGCGCCGCAAATCCGAAGAAACCGACCCATGAGCAACATCGGCAACTTGTGCATCGTCTGCCCGGACCGGGACCGCTCCGCCCGCGTCGCCGTCCATTTCGAACGCGCCCGCTATCGCGTCGAAACCCGCGCCGCCGCCGAGGCCGAGGATCTGCGGGCCAACCCGCCCGACGTGGTGCTGATCCTCGACACTCCCGAGGCCGCCGCGCGGATGCTGCGGGACCTGCGCGAAACTCCGGAAACCGCCGACGTCTCGATCGCCTTCGCCGACGGCGACGCGCCGGGGGATGTCGCCGACGCCGCCGACGACGTCCTGCCCGCCGATCTCGACGCCGACGCCATGGTGTTCCGCCTGCAGCCGCTGTTCCGCCTGGCGACGATGCGCTGCGAAATGCGCCTGCGCGCCCAGGGCGTGGAAATGCCGCCCCCCGGCCCGGCCCACGCGCCCGGCCCGGCGCGCGCCCTCTATCTCGGCCTCGACCCCGCCGCCACCCTGCCCGCCGATTTCCTCGGCCGCGACGCGGTGTGGGAGAGCGCCGCCTCCACCGCCGAGGCGGAGGCGATCATCACCGGCCCGGGCACCTACGACCTCGTGGTGGTGGACGCGCCGCACCCCCGGCTCGAGGAAATCCTCGCCTTCTGTCGCGACATGCGCGACAACCCGCGCCTGTTCAACCTGCCCTTCCTGGTGCGGATGCCGGGCCTCGACGCGGCCGACGCGCGCGATCTCTACCGCGTCGGCGTCAGCCGGGTGATCGGCGCCGGGGCGACGGCCGCCGCCGCCCAGAGCGAGGCGCGCTCGCTGATCGCCCTGCAGAACAACCGCACCGCGGTGCGCGAGGCGCTGCGCCGCACCCTCACCGAGGCGACCGGACATCCGCGCCAGGCGGTCTATACCGAGGACTTCCTGAAACGCTACCTCGACCGCCGCCTCGCCGCCGCCGCCGCGCACCGCCGCGCGCTTTCGGCGGTTCACCTGCACCTGCCCGAGGCGGCGTCGCTGCGCGAGGAGGCGGGCGAGGCCGCCTGCCGGATCTTGAGCGAGCAAATCGCGCGCTGGCTGGCGCGGCTGATCCGCGTGGAGGACCTTGCGGCGCGCCTGTCGGATTCCGATTTCGTGGTGGTGCTGCCCGACACCCTGCCCTCCGAGGCGCAGGTGGTGATGAACCGCATCGCCGGGGTGCTCACCTTCACCGATTTCGCCGTGCCGGAGGTCTACCGGCCGGTGAAGGTGTGGCCGCTGGTGGGCGTGGCCGCGCCCGAGCCGGGCGACCGGCCGGAGGACATTCTCGCACGGGCGCGCGCCGCCCTCGCCTGAAACGCGGAGGCCGGATGCAGATCGCCATCCATTTCGACGTCATCTGCCCCTGGTGCTTCATCGGGCTGAAGCGCCTGCGCCTCGCCCTGGCGCGGCGGCGCGGCTTCGCCACCGAGCTGGTGTGGCGCCCCTACTTCCTCAACCCCGATCTGCCGGACGCGGGCATCGAGTTCGCCACCTACATCGAGCGCAAGTTCGGCGGCGCGCTGCGCGGCAAGCGCCTGCTCGGCTCGCTCGAGGAGATCGGCCGCCCCCTCGGCATCCGCTTCGATTTCGGCGCGATCCGCCGCGTGCCGCCGACGCTGGACGCGCACCGGCTGATCCGCCGCGCGCACCGCTTCGGCGCCGCGTCCGAGGTGGCGGAGGCGCTGTTTGCCGCGCACTTCTGCGAAGGGAGGGACATCGGCACGGCGGAGGTTCTGGTGGCGGCGGGGGAACGCGCCGGTCTCCCGGCGGCGGAGGTTCGCGCGGCGCTGGACGACGACGCCCTCGCCGAGGCGTTGCGCGACGAGGCCACCGCCGCGCAACGCTCGGGCACCCTCGGGGTGCCGTTGTTCGTGCTCAACGACAGCTTCGTCATCACCGGGGCGCACGAGCCGGAGGTTCTGGTGCGGATGCTCGACGTGGCCGCCGCGGGCGAGGAACTGGCCCGCGCCGTGCCCGGCAACTTCAGCCCTCGGCCGCGAGTCCTGCCAGGGCTTCCATGACCCGCCGCGCGCCCGACAGGCGCACCCCCGCGTCCTCCCACTGGCGCATGATCACCAGCTTCTGATCCGGGCGGATCTTCACCGTCGCGACGTTCTGCGAGATGTAGCGCACCAGGCCCGCCGGGTTGGGGAACTCGGCGTTGCGGAAGGAAATCACCCCGCCCTTCGGCCCCGCGTCGAAGCGCTCGACGTTGGCCTTGAGGCACAGGCCCTTGAGCGCCACCACGTCGAGGAGGTTTTCCACCTCGCGCGGCAGCGGGCCGAAGCGGTCGATCATCTCCGCCGCCAGGGACTCCCCCTCGGCCGGGTCCGCGACCTCGGCGATGCGGCGGTAAAGATTCAAGCGAACGCTCAAATCCGCGATGTAACTCTCGGGAATCAATACCGGCATGCCGAGGGAGATTTGCGGCGACCAGGTCTCGGCCGCCGCCGCGCCGTCGCCGTCGCGGGCCGCCGCCACCGCCTCCTCCAGCAGGTGCTGGTAAAGCTCGATGCCGACCTCCTTGATGTGGCCGGATTGCTCGTCGCCCAACAGGTTACCCGCGCCGCGAATGTCGAGATCGTGGCTGGCGAGGCTGAACCCGGCGCCCAGGCTGTCGAGGGAGTGCATCACGTCGAGGCGCTTGAGCGCGGTCTTGCCCACCTGCCGGTCGTGGGGCAGCGTGAGGTAGGCGTAGCTGCGCGCCTTGCCGCGCCCGACGCGGCCGCGCAGCTGGTAGAGCTGCGACAGGCCGAACAGGTCGGCGCGGTGGATGACGATGGTGTTGACGTTGGGCAGGTCGAGGCCGCTTTCGATGATGTTGGTGGCCACCAGCACGTCGTAGGCGCCGTCGGAGAACGCGGTCATCACGTCCTCCAGGTCCTTGGCCGCCATCTGCCCGTGCGCCACCGCCACGCGGATGTCCGGCACCATGCGGTGCAGGCGTTCGAGCACGGTGTCGATGTCGTTGATGCGCGGGCAGACGTAGAAGCTCTGCCCGCCGCGGAAGCGCTCGCGCAGGATCGCCTCGCGCACGATCACCGGGTCGAACGGCAGCACGAAGGTGCGCACCGCGAGGCGGTCCACCGGCGGCGTCGCGATGATCGACAGTTCCTTCACCCCCGAGAGCGCCATCTGCAGCGTGCGCGGGATCGGCGTGGCGGAGAGGGTGAGCACGTGGACGTCCGCCTTCAGCTGCTTCAGCCGCTCCTTGTGGGCGACGCCGAAGTGCTGCTCTTCGTCAACGATCAGAAGGCCGAGGCGGGCGAACTTGATGCTTTTCGAGAGCACCGCGTGGGTGCCGATGACGATGTCCACGGTGCCCTTTTCGAGGCCGTCGCGCACCTGCGCCGAGGCCTTGGCGGACACCAGCCGGGAGAGCATCTCGACCTTGAGCGGCAGCCCGGCGAAGCGCTCGCGGAAGCCCCGGTAGTGCTGGCGGGCGAGCAGCGTGGTGGGCACCACCACCGCCACCTGGACGCCCGACATCGCCGCCACGAACGCGGCGCGCATCGCCACCTCGGTCTTGCCGAAGCCCACGTCGCCGCACACCAGCCGGTCCATCGCCCGGCCCGCCGAAAGGTCGGCGATCACGTCCTCGATCGCCTTCAGCTGGTCCTCGGTTTCGGTGTAGGGGAAGCGGGCGGCGAACTCGTCGTACAGCCCCTCCGGCGGCTGGAAGCTCTCGGCCTTGCGCACCTGGCGGGCGGCGGCGGTCTTGATCAGTTGCTCGGCGATCTCGCGGATGCGCTCCTTGAGGCGGGCCTTGCGCGCCTGCCACGCCGGGCTGCCGAGGCGGTCGAGGCTCGCGCCCGCGTCCTCGGAGCCGTAGCGCGAGAGCACCTCGATGTTTTCCACCGGCACGAACAGCTTGTCGCCGTCGGCGTAGACCAGCCGCAGGCAGTCGTGGGGGGCGCCGCCCGCGTTGACCGTCTCCAGCCCTTCGTAGCGGCCGATGCCGTGCTCGGCGTGGACGACGAGGTCGCCCTCCGCCAACGCCGAGGCGTCGGCGATGAAATTCTCCGCCTTGCGCGCCTTCTTGCGGCGCGGCTGGGCGAGGCGGTCGCCGAGGATGTCCTGCTCCGCCACCACGCACAGGCCGGGGGCGCGGAAGCCGCGCTCCAGCGGCACCGCGACCACCGCCAGAACCTCGGGCGGCAGCGCCTCCACCTCGGCCCAGGTGGCGACGGCGGACACCGCGCCCAGCCCCTTCAGCATCCCCGCCAGACGGTCGCGGGAGCCGGGGGTGAGCGCCGAGACCATCGCCCGCCGCCCCTGCCCGCGCTGCTCGGCGAGATAGGCGGCGATCTCCGGCAGCACGGTTTCGAGGGCGCGGCCCTTGGCCTCGGCGAACGGGCGGCCGGGCAGGCTGTCCATCGGCCGGATCGCCGCGTCGGAAAACGCTTCCGGCGGCGCGTCGAAGGGCGTCAGCAGCGCCACCGGGCGGCTCGCCAGATGATGCTTCCATTCCGCCGCGTCGAGGTAGAGGCGGTCGGGCGGCAGCGGGTGATAGGGCGCCGAGCCGTCCTTGATCCCTTCCGCCGCCTTGCGCGCGGCGTGGTATTCGGCGATCTGCTCCCAGGCCGCCTCCAGGCTTTCCGCCAGCCCCGCGTCGAAGGCCACCACCGCCTCGGGCAGATAGGCGAACAGGGTGTCGAGGCCGTCGGCGAACAGCGGCAGCCAGTTCTCCATGCCGGGGAAGCGCCGCCCGGCGGACACCGCCTCGTAGAGCGGGTCGTCGGTCACCGCGCCGAAATGCTCGCGGTAGCCGCTGCGGAACGCCGCGATGGTCGCCTCGTTGAGGCGGATTTCCGAGATCGGGCGCAGGGTCAGGCGGTCGAGGGGCTGGGTGGTGCGTTGCGTCACCGGGTCGAAGGCGCGCAGGGTATCGAGGGTGTCGCCGAAAAAGTCGAGCCGCGCCGGATCCGCCGCGCCCGAGGGGAAGATGTCGACGATGCCGCCGCGCACCGCGTACTCGCCGGGTTCGAGAACCTGCTCGGCGCGGCCGTAGCCGTTGCGTTCGAGGAAGGCGATCAGCTCCGCCGGGTCGAGGGTCGCGCCGGGGGCGAGGTCGAGGTGGACGCCGCGCATGCTCTCCCGCGTCGGCACCCTCTGCACCGCCGCCCGCGCGGTGGTGAGGATCAGGCGGCCGGGCTTGACCGGCGCGTCGGCGAGGCGCGAGAGGGTTTCCAGCCGCCGCCCCACCAGCTCGGCGTGCGGCGAGGCGCGGTCGTAGGGCACGGTGTCCCACGCCGGGAACTCGAGGATCTCGATGTCGGGGGCGAAGAAGCCCACCGCCTCGGCGAGGCGCGCGAGCTGCACGTCGTCGGCAGCCACGTGCAGCAGGCCGCCCGCAGCGGCGCGCGCCAGGCCGCCCAGCAGGCAGGCGTCGTAGCCCGCGGCGACGCCGGTCAGCGCCAGCCGCGTTCCGGGCGTCAGGTCTTTGAGCAATGGGTTCAACGCAACGTCTTGACGTAGTCGAAATTCATCAGCAGCCGCATGGTTTCCGTATCCATCGCCGGGGGCACCGGCGACTTGCCGCACAGCCAGTCGAGCAGGTCGCTGTCGGGCACGTCGAGAATCGCCTCGTATTCCCGCAGCGCGTCGGCGCCGAAGGACTGCAGGTAGGCCTGGGCGAACGCCCCGATCACCAGGTCGAGTTCCTTCATGCCGCGATAGGCAGAGCGAAACATCAGGCGCTTGCGCCGGATTTCAAGGGCGTTGGTGGCGTTCATGGGAAGCTCCGCTGAAAGCGTCGGGTGGTGGTGAGGCACTCGGATAGGGTATACAGGGCTTGGCTTTTGTTGTCACCCCAGGCGGTTCCCGATGCGTCCGACGATCCTCTACCCGCTGTTCGCGCCGCTCACCGGCCTGCCCGGCGTCGGCCCGCGGATCGCGCCGCTGCTGGCCCGCGCGGCGGGCGGCGAGGCGGTGGCCGACCTGCTGTGGCACCTGCCGACCGCGTGCATCGACCGCTCGGCGCGCCCCCGGGTGGCCGACACCGTGGACGGCGCGGTGGCCACCCTCACCCTCGAGGTGTTGCGTCACGAACCGGCGCCGCGCGGCTCCCGCTCGCCCTACCGCGTCCACTGCGCCGACTCCAGCGGCGAGATCGCCCTGGTGTTCTTCCACGCGCGGGAGGACTACCTGCGCGCCCAGTTGCCCGAGGGCGCCACCCGCCTCGTCAGCGGCAAGGTGGAGCGCTTCCGCGACAGCCCGCAGATCAGCCATCCGGATTACATCGCCCCCCTCGACAAGGCCGACACCATCCCGGCGGTGGAACCGCTCTACGGCCTCACCGCCGGGCTGACGCAGAAGACCGTCGGCAAGGCGATGCGCGGGGCGCTGGAGCGCCTGCCCGACCTGCCGGAGTGGAACGACCCGCACCTGATCCGCCGCGAGGGCTGGCCCGCGTGGCGGGCGGCGCTCGAAACCCTGCACCGCCCCGCCGAGGCCTCGGCCTGCGCGCCGCTGGCGCCCGCGCGCCGCCGCCTCGCCTTCGACGAACTGCTGGCGGCGCAACTGGCGCTCTCGCTGGTGCGCGCCAAGGCCCGCGCCCGCCCGGGCATTCCGCTGCCCGGCGGCGGCGACGTGGGGGCGCGGATCGAGGCCGCCCTGCCCTTCAGCCTCACCGGGGCGCAGCGCCGCGCGGTGGCGGAAATCCACGCCGACATGGCCCAGCCGGTGCGGATGCTGCGGCTGCTGCAGGGCGACGTCGGCTCGGGCAAGACCGCGGTGGCGCTGCTGGCGATGGCGCGGGCGGTGGATTCCGGCGCCCAGGCGGCGTTCATGGCGCCCACCGATCTGCTCGCCCGCCAGCACTACGCCTCGATCGCGCCGCTCGCCGAGGCGGCGGGCGTGCGCACCGTGCTGCTCACCGGGCGGGACAAGGGGGCGGAGCGCGCCGCCGCCCTCGAAGCCATCGCCTCGGGCGTGGCGGGGATCGCCATCGGCACCCACGCGCTGTTCCAGGACGACGTGAACTTCGACCGCCTCGGCCTTGCGATCGTTGACGAACAGCATCGCTTCGGGGTGCGCCAACGGCTGATGCTCTCCGACAAGGGGCAGCAGACCGACCTGCTGGTGATGACCGCCACGCCGATCCCCCGCACCCTGATGCTGGCGGCCTACGGCGACATGGACGTCTCCCGCCTCGACGAGCGGCCGCCGGGCCGCAAGCCCATCGACACCCGCCTCGTCGCCCTCAACCGCCTGCCCGAGGTGGTGGAGGCGGTGCGCCGGGCCACCGCCGCCGGGCGCCAGGCCTACTGGGTGTGCCCCCGGGTGGAGGACGCGGAGGACGTGCCGCTCACCTCGGTGGAGGAGCGCGGCGCCGCCCTCGCCCAGGCCTTCGGCGCCGACGCGGTGGGGGTGATCCACGGCCGGATGAAGGGACCGGAGCGGGACGCGACGATGCAGGATTTCCTCGACGGCCGCACCCGGGTTCTGGTGGCGACCACGGTGATCGAGGTGGGGGTGGACGTGCCCAACGCCTCGATCATCATCGTCGAGCACGCCGAACGCTTCGGCCTCGCGCAGCTCCACCAGTTGCGCGGCCGGGTCGGGCGCGGCGCCGAGGCCTCGGCCTGCCTGCTGCTCTACGGCAACCTGGGGGAAACCGCCGAACAGCGCCTCACCACCCTGCGCGACACCGACGACGGCTTCGTCATCGCCGAGGCGGACCTCAAGCTGCGCGGCGCGGGCGAGCTGCTCGGCACGCGGCAGAGCGGCGTGCCCGAGTTCCGCGTCGCCGATCTCGCGCACCACGGCGACCTGCTGGAGATCGCCCGCGCCGACGCCCGCCGGGTTCTGGAGTCGGACCCGGACCTCACCGGCGCGCGCGGCGGCGCGCTCAGGACTCTACTGTATCTGTTTGCGCGGGATGCGGTCGTGGCGACACTGCGGTCGGGGTGACGCCGCGGTTCTCGGAGAGGGCGGCGCTGGCGAGCTTGACCTTGCGCATGTCCTTGGGGCGGCGGTCCGGCGGCACCACGATGCCGCCCGAGATCACCATCTTGATCCCCTCCTCCACCGTCATGCTCAGCACGATCACGTCGGAGCGCGGCACGAACAGCAGGAAGCCCGAGGTCGGGTTGGGAGTGGTGGGGAGGAACACGTTCACCACCTCCTCGGCGGTGAGGTCCTGCACCTCGCCCTCGGTGACGCCGGAGATGAACCCCAGCGCCCAGATACCCCGCCGGGGATACTCCACCAGCACGCACTGGCGGAAGGCGGAAGACTGGTTGGACAGCACGGTCTCGAACAGCTGCTTCAGCGCCGCGTAGATGCCGCGGATCACCGGCATGCGGTTGAGGATGCCCTCGCCCGCCCGCACCAGCAGCCGCCCCGCCAGACCGGCGGTGAGCGCGCCGATGGCGGTGAGGGCCGCCAGCAGCACCACCACGCCGAAGCCGGGAATGTCGAAGTTGAGGTAGGTGCTGGGGCTGTAGCGCGGCGGCAGGATCGCGCCGACCTGGCCGTCGACGAAGGTGACGAACAGCCACGCGACGTAGAGCGTCAGCGCGCCCGGCGCGGTGACGAGGATGCCGGCGAGGAAGTAGCCCCGGAGGCGGGAGCCCAGAGAGGGCTTGCGCACCGCCTTGCGGACGGTCTTCTTCTTCGGCGGCGGCCGCTTGGCGCCGGAGGACGGAGCAGACATCGAAGCGACGATCCTTCCAACATCGCGGAGAGATCGCCTATATCGGAGGAATCCCGCGGCAGAGCAAGACGAAACGCGATGCGCCAGTCCCCCGTGCCGAAATTTCGCAAAACCGCCCGACCGCCGCTTCCGGCCGCGAGCGCGCTGGTGGTGCGGCGCGGGCGGGTGCTGCTGGTGCGGCGCGCGCATCCGCCGCTGCGGCGCGAGTGGTCGCTGCCCGGCGGACGGCTGGAGGCGGGGGAAAGCGCCGCCCGCGCCTGCGCCCGCGAACTCGCCGAGGAGACCGGGCTGGAAGCGCTGCGCCTGCGCGCCTTCACCCGCGTCGACGTGGGGCGCGGCGCGCGGGTGTTCCGGTTGGAGTGCTTCCGCGTGCTGTCCTGGCGCGGCCGCCTGCGCGCGGGCGACGACGCGCTGGCGGCGCTGTGGGTGCCGCTGGCGCGGGTGCGCGGGCTGGTGCGGCGGCCGCAAACCCTGCGGGTGATCGCCACCGGCGCGCGGCTGCGGTGAGATCGGGCATTGCATCGCGGGCGCGGTCCGCTATTCTCTCGCCGCGCAGCAAGGGAGATGGGTGGCAATGCAGCTTCTGGGACGTGTTCTGTTCGTCGTCGGCTTCGCGGGTCTCGCCTTCCAGATTCAGGAATCCTGGCTGGGGCTGACGGGCCTGCCGATCGACAGCAACCACATGACCAACGCGATGATCTGGTGGGCGGTGTGCGGCTGCATGGCCGCGGGCGGCCACTGGATCAACAAGCGCTACACCACCGAAGAGTGAAACGGCGCGAGGATGCGCCCGGCGCGGGCGCAATCCTCCGGATATTCGGCCGAGGCGAGATAGGCGAACTCGCGGTGCCGCGCCGCCGCCAGCGACGAGCGGGCGCGCAAGGTCGGGTCCACGTGCCCCGGGTGGCAGAAGATCAGCGGCAGCGCCGGGCTGCCCCCCGCATCGTCGAGAAACCGCCGGAACAGCGGGCCGAACGGCGCCTCGAAATCGTAGGCGCCGCGAAAACTGTCGTTGCAGACGAGACCGGCGCGCCGCGCCATCGCCGCGTGGCGGCGGCCGATGACCGAGAGAATCGCCGCCTTCACCGGGTCGACGCCGCGGCGGACGATGCGGTGGAGCGGCTCGGCGATGGTGCGCATCGCGCAGGCGCGGCCGTATCGCTCCGTCACCGCCGCCATCAGCACCCAGCGCACCACCGGGAAGGCGTGCACGTGCTGGTGGCCGTCGACGAACGCGGGCGGCGCGCCGAAGGCATCCTCGAAGGCGTCGAGCTGGGCGTTCACCTCCGCCTCCACCTCCGCCACCGGCAGGCGGCGCATCTCGGCGCGGCGCAGCATCGTCGCCAGCCCCGGCAGCACGCCGCCGGGGGCGAGGCGCGGCAGGCGCGCCAGCGGCGCGTGGTCGGTGAGGGTGAGATGCAGGCCGACGCTGGCGCGATTCGCCGCCGCCAGTGCGTTCAAATCCGCCGCCCGCTGCCGCCATTCGGGAAAGATCGTCATGGCGCTGGTGGCGCTCAGCCGCCGTTCGGCGATCAGGGCGTCGATGGCGTCGCAGACGCCGTGAGACATGCCGTAGTCGTCGGCGCAAACCACGATTGTCGCCATTGTATCCGCTTTCCCTCGGTCGCGATTTTCGATTACCATGCGCCACCCTTGTCCGGAGATCCATCAAGATGCGCACCGCGCACTCTTCGAGTTCCCGAGCGCCGTCGCAGCGCCGCACCGACGCTGGACGCACCCTGTCCCTGCTTTCGGTGGTCGTCCCCTGCTACAACGAATCCGCCGGTCTCGAGCGGCTCCACGCGGCGCTGGTGCCGGTGCTGGAGGCGGCCGTCCCGGCGTTCGAGATCGTCCTGGTGGACGACGGCAGCCGCGACGACACCTTCGCCGTGGCACGCAGGCTGGCGGCGGCGGACCCGCGCGTCAAGGCCCTGCGCTTCGCCCGCAATTTCGGCAAGGAGGCGGGCATGGCCGCCGGTCTCGCCGCTGCCTCGGGCGACGCGGTGGTGCTGATGGACGCGGACCTCCAGCACCCGCCCGCCTTCATTCCCGAGATGCTCGCGGCCTGGCGCAACGGCATCGACATGGTGATCGCGGTGCGCCGCGACCGCACCACCGATTCGTGGCTGCGCGGCGCCGTCAGCCGCCTTTACTACAAGCTCTTCCAGGCGATGTCCGAGGTGCGGATTCCCCAGGGCGCGGGCGATTTCCGCCTGTTCGACCGGGTGGTGGTGGACGCCATCGTCGATCTGCCCGAGCGCAACCGCTTCATGAAGGGCATCACCAGCTGGGTCGGCTTCCGCCAGGAGTGCCTGCCCTTCGACGTCGGCGCGCGGGAAACCGGGCGCTCCGCCTGGAGCCTGCTGGGGCTGGTGCGCTACGCGTGGGACGGCCTCACCTCGTTCTCCACCGTGCCGCTGCGGGTGTGGTCGGTGCTCGGCATCCTGATCGCCGGGCTGGCGGCGATCTACGGTCTGTGGCTGGTGGTGAGCACCACGGTGTTCGGCATCGACGTACCGGGCTACGCCTCGCTGATGGTCTCCACCCTGTTCCTCGGCGGCGTGCAGTTGATCTCCCTCGGCGTGCTCGGCGAATACGTGGGGCGGATTTTCCTCGAGGTGAAAAAGCGCCCGCTCTATCTCGTCGCCGACAGCGTCGGCTTCGACGCGGACGACGGGAGCGCGTGACGGTGCTGCAAAGTTTGTTCGCCCGGCTTCGCGCCAATCCCGGCCGGAGCGCCAGCATCGCGGCCTTCGCGGTGCTGACGACGATCGCGCTCGTCACCTTCCGCTGCTACGGCATCTCCAACGACGAGGAAGTGCAGCAGACCTACGGCGAGCTGCTGATCCGCTTCTACGCCAGCGGCTTTTCCGACGACAACGCCTTCCACTACCGCAACCTCTATCTCTACGGCGGGCTGTTCGACCTGATCGCGGCGGCGATCGGCCAGCACCTCGGCATGCCCACCTACGAGTGGCGGCACCTGCTTTCGGCGATGGTCGGGCTGGTGGGGATGTGGGGCACCTGGCGGCTCACCCGCCTGCTCTCCAACGAGACCTGGGCGTGCGTGGCGGTGCTGCTGCTCGCCTCCACCGGCGCCTGGTGGGGGCCGCTGTTCAACGAAACCAAGGACATCTCCTTCGCCGCGGCGATGATCTGGGTGACCTATTACGCCGCGCGCATCGCCCCGCAACTGCCGCGCCCGCAACTGCGCCACGTCGTCGGCCTCGGCGCGGCGCTCGGCTGCGCCCTCGGCCTGCGCATCGTCGCGGTCTACGCCGGGCTGGAACTGGCGATCCTGATCGTCGTCGCCGCCATCGACACCAAGGGCGGCTGGGCGTCGGCGCTGGACCGCATCGGCATCACCGTCTGGCGGCTGCTGCCCGCCGGGGCGGCGGCGCTGGCGATCATGGCGGTGGCGTGGCCGTGGTCGGTGTTCGCGCCGCTCAATGTGCTGGTGGCGATCGAAACCTTCTCCCGCTTTCCCATCAACATGGCGACGCGCCTCGACGGCGTGGTGATGAAGGCCTCCGACGTGCCGCGCTGGTATCTGCCGCTCTACCTCGGCGTGCGGCTCACCGAACTCACGCTGTTCGGCGTGGTGGCCGGGTGCCTCGCCGGGCTGCTCGGCACCGCGCGGCGCAACGTCGACCGCCTGCACGCGCTGCGGCTGCTGCCGGTGGTGCTGGCGGTGGCGGTGCCGCTCGGCCATGCGCTCCTCGCCAAGCCGGTGCTCTACAACGGCATCCGCCACTACATGTTCCTGCTGCCGCCGATCGCGGTGCTGGCGGCCCTCGGTCTGCGCGCGGCATGGCACGCGGTGGACCGCCGCCTCGGCCGTCGCGCCGGCGGTGCCTTCGCCCTCGCCTGCGCCGCCGCCTGGGTGTGGCACGCGAGCGTCCTGGTGCGGCTGCACCCGTACGAAACCGTGGCCTACAACGTCTTCGCGGGCGGGGTTTCGGGCGCGGTGGGGAAATACGAGTTCGACTACCACGGCAACTCGATCCGCGAGGCGGCGATCCGGCTCAGCGAGATCGTCGTCGAGGAAGAGGAAGACGGCCGCCGCGAGGCGCACCTGGGGCCGCCCTATCGCGTCGCGGTGTGCGCCGAGCAGATCCAGGCGGACGAATACCTGTCGTCGCTGTTTCGCGTCACCACCAACTGGCTGTCGGCGGATTTCTTCATCTCGCCGATTCAGGACGGCTGCGAGAACGTGCTCAACGGCACGCCGATCGTCACCGTCGAACGCATGGGCACGGTGATCGGCGTGGTGAAGGACCGCCGCGCCCTCACCCGCACCCACGTCGACGCGCCATGACCGCCCGCGACCACCTGCACCGTTTCCTCGCCTTCGCCGCCGTGGGGCTGGTGGGCACCGGCGCCCATTACCTCACCCTCGCCGGACTGGTGGAGCTTCTGGGCGTCGATCCGGTGGCCGGATCGGTAGCGGGCTTCGTGGTCGGCGCGGCGGTCAACTACGCGCTCAACTATCGCCTCACCTTCCGCAGCGACAAGCGCCACCGCGAGGCGGCGACCAAGTTCTTCGCCGTCGCCGCCTCGGGATTCGTCATCAATGCGGGGCTGATGCACCTGCTGGTGAACGTCGCCGCCCTCCCCTACCTGCTGGCGCAGGTGGGGGTGACCGGCTTCCTGGTGTTCTGGCACTACGCGCTCAACGCGCTCTGGACCTTCAAGTAATCAGCGCGCGCCGTCGGAGACGACGCGGGTCTGGCCGCCCTGGAGGATCATCACCCGGTCGCCGGGCGCCAGGTTCTCGTCGTTGGCCTGGACCACCGCGATGGTGCGGCCGTTGTCGAGCTGGACCACGAACTCGGTGCCGCTGGAGCGGGTGATCGCCTCCTCCGCCGCGCTGCCGCCGACGCCGCCCAGCACCGCGCCGCCCACCGCGCCCAGCACGTTGGAGCGCCAGCCGCCGCCGATGAACGACCCGGCGACGCCACCCGCCACCGCGCCCGCGCCGGAGCCGACGCCGCTCTTGGTGCCCTCCACCTGAACCTCGCGCATCGACACGATCCGCCCCTTCTCGACGTTCTGCGCCTGGAGCGCCTGATTGCGCGAATAGCTGCTCGCCGAGGGCGCGGAGCCGCACCCGGCGAGCGCCACGGCGGCGAGCATCAACGGAACGTAACGAAAGCGCATGGCCTGACCCCTCGAACGATGATCCATCAATAGAATTTTTGAGTCCCGCGACGATTCCGCAAGCCCTGCCGCGCCTGCGCCACCGCCGCGCCGAGCGCGTCGAAGCCGCGCCGCGAGTGTGCTAGACTGCCCGCGACAATCGCCCCGCGGCCCGCCCGCGCCCACCGTTCCGAGGAAACTCCACCGATGAAGCCCGTGTTCGTTCAGCTCCAGTGCGCCCCCGGCAAGACCTACGAAGTCGCCGACGCGATCTGGGAACTCGAAATCGTCTCCGAACTCTATTCCACCAGCGGCGAATTCGACCTGTTGATGAAGCTCTACGTGGAAAGCGACGACCTCGAAGACATCGGCAAACTGGTGAACGAAAAAATCGCCTCCCTCCCCGGCGTCCGCCGCTCCCTCACGACTTTGACGTTCAAGGCGTTCTGAGCATTAAAAAAACGGGCTATCGGCTTGACCGATAACCCGTTTCGGAATTCTATGGTGAGCGCGGCGGGACTCGAACCCACGACCCGCTGATTAAAAGTCAGCTGCTCTACCAACTGAGCTACGCGCTCCCACCCTCCCCGCGTGCGCGGGGAAGGCGGACCATAATGGTACGGGGCCTTCGGGTCAAGCCCGAGGGCGCCTCACTTCACGGATTTCAGGCGCTCGACGTCGGCGGCCACCTTCATCGACACCAGCTTGGTGGGGTCGCGCACTTCGCCGTTGTTGGCCTGGGTGCCCTTCTTGATCTGGTCGACGTGGTCCATGCCTTCGACCACCTCGCCCCAGATGGTGTACTTGCCGTCGAGGAACGACGCGGGGGCGAAGCAGATGAAGAACTGGCTGTCCGCCGAATTCGGGTCCTGGGCGCGGGCCATCGAGGCGGTGCCGCGCACGTGCTTCTCCTTCGAGAACTCGGCCTTGAGCTTCTTGCCCGAGCCGCCCATGCCGGAACCGGTGGGATCGCCGCCCTGGGCCATGAAGCCCGGGATGACGCGGTGGAACGGCGTGCCGTCGTAGAAGCCCTCGCGCGCCAGTTCCTTGATCCGCGCCACGTGGTTGGGCGCGAGGTCGGGGCGCAGCGCGATCACCACGCGGCCGGTGGGCAGCTCCAGATAGAGCGTGTTCTCAAGGTCGCGTTCCGCCGCCTGCGCGGTGTTGTCTTCGCTCATCGCCAGGACTCCCCATGACAAAATCAAACCCGCCGCCAGGGCCATCAGGCCGCGGCGACCCATCAGTGAACCGAAAAGCCGCATGTCACTCGCCTTCCCATTCGCGGAATCTGTTGATCAGGTCGCCGCGCACCCGCGCGGGAACGAACCCGCTGACGTCGCCGCCGAGGCGGCCGACCTCCTTGACGAAACGCGACGAGATGAACTGGTTGTGTTCCGACGCCATCAGGAACACCGTCTCCACATCCGGATTGAGCCGCACGTTCATGCCGCACATCTGGAACTCGTATTCGAAATCGGACACCGCACGCAGGCCGCGGATGATGATCTTGGCGCCGGATTCCACGGCGAAGTTCATCAGGAGGTTGCCGAACGGGCGCACCTCCACGGTCTTTCCCGCGGGCAGGGCGATGGCCGCGCACTCGCGCTCCGCCATCGCCACCCGCTCCTCGAGCGAAAACATCGGTCCCTTACCGGCGCTCACCGCCACCGCCACGATCAGGTGATCGACGATGCGCAGCGAGCGGGCGACGATGTCGAGATGGCCGTTGGTGATCGGGTCGAACGTTCCCGGATACACCCCAATGCCGTCGGACATGGGTTACTCCCCCCTGGTGTAAAGCGGCCGCGTCCTCTCCCGACGCGGTCAGTCCCCTTCGCCCGGAGTCTCCGGAGCCGCCCCATCCTCGGGAGCCGCATCGCCGGTCTCGACGTCGTCGGCGAGGTCCTCGTCGTCCCCCACCGCCGCGTCGTCGAGGCGCGTGGCGGATACCACGCGCTCGTCCTCGCCCATGCGGAACAGCCTCACGCCTTGGGTTTTGCGGGCAGCAATGCGGATATCACGCACCGGCATCCGGATCAACTGTCCGCCGTCCGACACCAGCATCAGCTGGTCGGAATCCTTGACCGGGAACGACGCCACCAGATCGCCCAGGCGGTCGTTGGCGTCGATGTTCATGATCCCCTGCCCGCCGCGCCCGGTGATGCGGTATTCGTAGGCCGAGGTGCGCTTGCCGTAGCCGTTGGCGGTGACCACCAGCATGAACTCCTCCGCCTCCTTCATCGGATAGAAGAGGTCGTCGGCGATCAGCGAGGCGGGGTCGACCGGCGGCTCGTCGGCCTCGGTCATGTGCTCCTCGATGCGGCGGCGCTTGAGGTAGGCCTCGCGCACCTCCATCGAGTAGTCGGTGTGGCGCAGCACGGTGACGCCGATCACCTCGTCGTCGTCCGCCAGCTTGATGCCGCGCACGCCGGTGGAGGAGCGGCCGACGAACACCCGCACGTCGTCGATGGGGAAGCGGATGCACTTGCCCTTGCGGGTGGAGAGGAAGATGTCGTCACCGCCCTCGCAGCCGCGCACCGAGATCAGGCGGTCGCCGGATTCCAGCTTCATCGCGATCTTGCCGTTGGACATCACGTTGGCGAAATCCGACAGCCGGTTGCGCCGCACGTCGCCCCGCGCGGTGGCGAAGACGATGTACATGTTCTCCCACAGCGCCTCGTCCTCCGGCAGGCGGAGAATCGCGGCGACCGCCTCGTTCTCCTGCAACGGCAGGAGGTTGACCAGCGGCTTGCCGCGCGACTGCGGGTTGCCGAGCGGCAGCTTGTAGGCCTTGAGCTTGTAGGCCATGCCGAGGGTCGAGAAGAACAGCAGCGGCGTGTGGGTGGAGGCGGCGTAGACGCGGCGGACGTAATCCTCGTCGCGCGTCGCCATGCCGGTGCGGCCCTTGCCGCCGCGCTTCTGCGCGCGATAGGTGGAGAGCGGCACGCGCTTCACGTAGCCCTTCGCCGAATAGGTGACAACCATCTCCTCGCGCGGGATCAGGTCCTCGATGTCGTGCTCGAACTCGTTCTCCTCGAACGTGGTGCGGCGCGGGTCGGCGTAGAGGGTCTTCACCTCGATCAGCTCGTCGCGGATGATACCGTAGAGCTTCTCGCGAGAGCGCAGGGTTTCGAGATAGTCCTCGATGCGGGCGCCGATTTCGCGCAGTTCGTCGTGGACCTTGTCGCGCTCGAGGCCGGTGAGGCGGTGCAGGCGCAAATCGAGGATCGCGCGCGCCTGAGCGTCGGAGAGGCGGTAGGTGCCGTCCACCACGCCGCGGCCCGGCTCGTCGATCAGCTCGATCAGCGGCGCCACGTCGGAGGCGGGCCAATCGCGCCCGGTGAGGGCCTCGCGGGCGGCGTTGGGGTCGGCGGCGGCGCGGATCATCGCGATGATGTCGTCGAGGTTGGCGACCGCGATCGCCAGGCCCACCAACACGTGCGCCCGGTCGCGCGCCTTCGCCAGCTCGTACTCGGTGCGGCGGCGCACCACCTCCTCGCGGAAGTGGACGAACGCCTTGATCACGTCCTTCAGCATCAGCAGCTGCGGGCGGCCCTCGTTGAGCGCCAGCATGTTGACGCCGAACGAGCTTTGCAGCGGCGTGAAACGGTAGAGCTGGTTCAGCACCACCTCGGGCTGGGCGTCGCGCTTCAGCTCGATGACGACGCGCACGCCGCGGCGGTCGGATTCGTCGCGCAGCCCGGCGATGCCGTCGATCTTCTTGTCGCGCACCAGTTCGGCGATCTTTTCGATCATCGCCGCCTTGTTCACCTGGTAGGGCACCTCGTGCACCACCACCGCCATGCGGTCCTTGCGGATTTCCTCGATCTCGCAGCGGGCGCGCAGGATCACCGAACCGCGGCCGGTGGTGTAGGCGGCGCGCGCCCCCGCCCGGCCGACGATCACGCCGCCGGTGGGGAAATCCGGCCCGGGGACGATCTGCATCAGTTCCTCGACCGAGATCGCCGGGTCCTCGATGTAGGCGCAGCAGGCGTCCACCACCTCGCCCAGGTTGTGGGGCGGAATGTTGGTGGCCATGCCCACCGCGATGCCGCCCGCGCCGTTGACCAGCAGGTTCGGGAAGCGCGCCGGCAGCACCGTCGGCTCCAGGGTGCTTTCGTCGTAGTTGGGCTGGAAGGAGACGGTGTCCTTGTCGATGTCGTCGAGCAGCGCCTGGGAGCTTTTCGCCAGGCGCGCCTCGGTGTAACGCATCGCCGCGGGCGGGTCGCCGTCCATGGAGCCGAAGTTGCCCTGGCCCGACACCAGCGGCAGGCGCATGGAGAAGTCCTGCGCCATGCGCACCATCGCGTCGTAGATCGCCGAATCGCCGTGCGGGTGATAGCGGCCCATCACGTCGCCGACGATGCGCGCCGACTTGCGGAACGGCTTGCCGAAGTCGTAGCCGCTTTCCTTCATCGAATACATGATCCGGCGGTGCACGGGTTTGAGCCCGTCGCGGACGTCGGGGATGGCGCGCGCCACGATCACGCTCATCGCGTAATCGAGGTAGGAGCGCTTCATTTCTTCTTCGATGGTGACGGGCTGGATATCGTTCCCGGTCGCTTTGATCGGCGGATTGGTCAAGGTTCACACACTCTTGTAAGGCCTTCGTCCGGAGCCGGACGGCGGAGCAGTCTACCACCCCGAAGCCCCCGACTCAACGCTCGCAGCCCTCTTCGCGGCTCGCGCTCAAGCTATTGATTTCATTGGCTCAGACAGTGACGCCGGTCACTTGGCGTAGCTCACCGGCAGCACCGTGGTGGACTTGATCGTCTCCATCGCGAACATCGAGGTGACGTCCGCCAGCTCGATCCGCTCGATCAGGCGCTTGTAGACGCTGTCGTAGGCGGCGATGTCGGGCACCACCGCGCGCAGCAGGTAATCGATCTCGCCGCTCATGCGGTAGAACGACACGATTTCGGGGATGCCGTCCACCGCGCCCTGGAAGCGTTTCAGCCATTCCTGGGAGTGGTGGTTGGTGCGCACCGCGATGAACACGGTGACGCCGAGGTTGAGCTTGTCCGGGTCCAGCAGCGCCACCCGCTTGGCGATCACGCCGTCGGCCTCGAGCTTCTGGATGCGGCGCCAGCATGGCGTCGCCGAAAGGCCGACGCGGGCGCCGATCTCGGCCACCGCCAATGTGGCGTCTTCCTGCAACAGGGCGAGGATCTTTCTGTCGATGGCGTCGATAACGCACCTCCAGGGTCCGGTTTTCAGAAATGGAATGCTTCATTTTTCGGATTTATGAGCATGCCATGCCGAGATCATATGTCGCCGCGCAAAACATCGCAAACCGTTTGCGGGGCGTCGCCGCTACCATGCAGGCAGGTTGTGCGTGGGGGAGCGAGAGATGCGCGGCGACACCTGGACGGACATCGACGACCGGACCCTGATCGCGGTGCTGCGCGCGGAAATCCGCCGCGCTACCGGCTGCACGGAGGTGGCCGCCGCCGCCCTCGCCGCCGCCCACGCGGTGGGCGCCCTCGGCCGCCCGGCCGAACACCTCCACCTGTCCGTCAGCCCCAACGTCTACAAGAACGGCGTCCACGTGGCGGTGCCCGGCACGCCGTTCCGCGGCCTCGCCGCCGCCGCCGCGATCGGCGCGGAAATCGGCGATCCGTCCACTGGCCTCGAAATCCTCGACGCCGCCGACGCCACGGTGGTCGAGGCCGCCGGTCTCGCCGTCGCCTCAGGCGCGGTGCGGGTGAGCTTTTCCGCCGAGGACGAGCCGCTGCTGCTGCGCGCCGCCGCCTCGGCGGGCAACGACGTGGCGGTGGCGGTGATCGCGGGCGCCCACGACCGCCTCGCCGAGGTGCGCCGCAACGACCGCGTGGTGTTCAAGGCCCTGCCGCTGCGCGACGACGCCGAGGACGACCTGCCGGACCTGCGCGACGTGCCGGTGGCGCGGATGCTGGCGACGGTGGACCGCATTCCCGTGGCCGACCTGGAATTCCTGATGGACGCCGCCCGCCTCAACGCCGACGCCGCCCGCGCCGGGCGCGAGGCCGAGGGGCGCCTGGGCCTCGCCCTCGACGCCCGCGCCGCCGAGGCCCCCTCCCCCCGCGCCGCCGCGCAAGCCTGGGCGGGCGCCGCCAGCGAGGCGCGCATGGGCGGCCTGCCGGTTCCGGTGGCGGCGATCACCGGCAGCGGCAACCACGGCATCGCCAACTTCCTCGGCGTCTGGGGCTACGCCCAGGCGGTGGGGGCGAGCCACGACCGCACCGTGCGCGCGCTGGCGATCGCCTCGCTCGTCACCATCGCGATCAAGGCCCACACCGGCAAGCTCACCGCCTTCTGCGGCTGCGCCATCGCCCCCGCCACCGGCCTCGCCGCCGCCGCCGCCTATCTGATGGGCGGCGACGCGGCGACCCAGGCCAACGCGATGCAGACGGTGATCGGCACCTTCGCGGGGATGCTGTGCGACGGCGCCAAGGGGTCGTGCGCGTTCAAGGTCGCCGCCGTGGTCGGCGCCGCGGTCGACATCGCCGGGCTGGCGGTGGCGGGCGCCCACGTCGCCGCGGGCGACGGCATCGTCGGCGCCACGGTGGACCGGAGCTTCGCCAACCTCGCCCGCCTCAACGACCCGGGCATGCGCGGCACCGAGCAGGCGGTGCTCGACATCATCGCCGCCTGCGGCGCCGCTTGACGCCTTCGCGAGCGCGGGATTATCCGTAGGGGGCCACGGAGTCCCGTGGTTCTCGGGGATTCCGCACATGACCGTCGCCGCGCATCTGTTCGTGCCCGCCCGCCCGCTCACCCGCCAGGACGCCAAGACCCTGGCGCTCGCGGCCCTGGGCGGCGCGCTCGAATTCTACGACTTCGTGATTTTCGTGTTCTTCACCGCGGTGCTGGGCAAGCTGTTCTTCCCGCCCGACATGCCCGAATGGCTGGGCCAGCTCCAGACCTTCGGGATTTTCGCCGCCGGATACCTGTTCCGGCCGTTGGGCGGCATCGTCATGGCCCACTTCGGCGACACCTTCGGCCGCAAGCGGATGTTCACCCTTTCGGTGGCGTTGATGGCGGTGCCGACGCTGCTGATCGGCCTGCTGCCCACCTACGAGAGCATCGGCTACGGCGCGCCGCTGCTGCTGTTGCTGATGCGCATCCTCCAGGGCGTCGCCATCGGCGGCGAGGTGCCGGGTGCGTGGGTGTTCGTTTCCGAGCACGTGCCCTATCGCCGCGTCGGGCTGGCGTGCAGCCTGCTGGAAACCGGGCTGACCGCGGGCATCCTGCTGGGGTCGGTGGTGGCCGCCGCCGTCAACAAGGGCCTGGGCGCCGAGGCGGTGCTGGAGTGGGGCTGGCGGCTGCCGTTCGTGCTCGGCGGCGTCTTCGGCCTCGCCATCGTCTACCTGCGGCAGTGGCTGCAGGAAACCCCGGTGTTCGCGGAAATCCAGAAGCTCAAGCAGATCAGCGCGATGCCGATCCGCGACGTGATCCGCCACCACCGCCCCGACGTGGTGGTGTCGGTGATCGCGGCGTGGATGCTGACCGCCTGCATGGTGGTGATCATGCTGATGACGCCCACCCTGCTGATGCGCCTGCACCGCGTGCCGCTGGTGGACGCCCTCGAAGCCAACACCGCCGCCACCTTGGGCCTGTGCGTCTCGGTGGTGATCGCCGGGATGGCGTGCGACCGCTGGGGCGCCAAGTGGGTGGCGCTGGTGGGCACGCCGCTGCTGGTGGCGTCGATCTACGCGCTTTATCTCGGCGTCGCCGCCGACCCGGCGCTGCTGATGCCGCTCTACGCCCTCGCCGGGTTCTTCGCCGGGGTGATCGGCATCGTGCCGATCGTGATGATCCAGTCGTTCCCGGCGGCGGTGCGCTTCACCGGCCTGTCGCTGTGCTACAACCTCGCCTACGCGGTGGTGGGCGGCCTCACGCCGGTGGTGCTGCCCGAACTCACCCGCCTCACCCCCCTCGCCCCGGCGCATTACGTCACCCTCGCCTGCGTCGTCGGCGCGGCGGCGATCGTCCTCCAGGCCCGGCGGAGGCGCTGAGATGCCCGCGACCGACGTGCTGCTGACGTTTTTCGCCTCGACCCTGCTGTTCGCCTACATGCCGGGACCGGCGCTGCTCTACACCGCCGCGCAGACCCTGGCGCGCGGCCGCGCCGCCGGGCTGATGGCGGCGCTCGGCATCCACCTCGGCGGCTACGTTCACGTCGCCGCCGCCAGCGCCGGACTTTCGGCGCTGTTCCTGGCGGTGCCGCCGCTCTACGTGGCGGTCAAGGTCGCCGGGGCGGCCTATCTCGTCTGGCTCGGCTGGCGCCTGCTGCGGCAAAGGGACGAGGGCGAGATGCCGGAAATCCCGCGCAAATCCGCCCGCCGCGCGTTCGTGGAAAGCATCGCGGTGGAGGTGCTGAACCCCAAGACCGCGCTGTTCTTCCTCGCCTTCCTGCCGCAGTTCGTCGATCCGGCGGCGGCGCTGCCGGTGGCGGCGCAGTTGCTGATCCTCGGCACCCTGGTCAACCTCACCTTCACCTCCGCCGACCTCGTCTGCGTGGCGCTGGCGGGTGCGGTGACGCGGCGCCTCGGCCGGGGCGGCGGCTTGCGCCTCGCCCGCCGCGCCGGGGGCGGCCTGCTGATCGGCCTCGGCGCGCACCTGGCGTTGCAGCAGAAGTAAGCGGCTCAGGCCGCGTGGCGGTGGGCGCGCACGCAGGTGAGCACGCTCGCCCCCACGCACGCCATCGCCGCCAGTTCGGTGACGGTGGGGCCGCGCCCCTCCCACAGGAAGCCGTAGAGCAGCGCGAACAGCGTTTCGAACAGGATCATCTGCCCCGACAGCGTCAGCGGCAGCAGGCGGCTGGCGCGGTTCCACAGGGCGTTGCCCAGGATCGAGGCGAACGCCGCCATGAACGCCACCACCCCGGCGAAGCGCAGCCAGTCGAGGGCCGCGTGTTCGCCCGCGCCCAGGGTCAGGGCGGCGGCGGCCAGCACCAGCGCCTCGGCGCCGGTGACGACGCCGGTGAGCAGGCTCCAATCCTGGGCGGACACGCCCTCGAGCCGCATCAGCCAGCGGGTGTTGATCACCGCGTAGGCGGTCCACGAGGCGAGCGCGCCGACCGCGCACAGGAAGCCCAGCGGCGAGGCGCGCGAGGCGCCGTCGGCGGCCAGCGCGTCCCAGCCGATCAACAGGATCCCGGCGGCGCCGAAGACCAGCGACGGCAGCAGCGCGCCGAGCCGCACCGCGCCCCGGGCGCGGCTGCCGATCAGCGTCACCGCCACCGGCAGGAAACCGATCACCAGCGAGGTCATCGCCACCCCGCCCTCCTGCACCGCGCGGGCGAGCAGCAAATAATAGACGATGTTGCCGAGCAGGCTGAGGTAGACCAGCGCCCCCCACTCGGCGCGGCCGAGGGCGAGGCGCCTGCGGCGCGGCCACAGCAGCGGCAGGGAGATCAGGCCGTAGGCGAGATACCGCCCGGCCGAGAGCTGCAACGGCGTGAAATCGGCCGCCAGTTCGGGCGCCACGAACACCGTGCCCCACACCGCCCCGGCGCCGACGCCGCACGCCACGCCCATCCAGGTCTTCCGCACCGGTCTCTCCTCAAAAACGCGCTGGTCCCGGGAAGATGGGCCGGATCGGCGCGGACGTCTTGACCGGAACTCTCATTCTCGGGCGCGGCGGCGGTGGCTCGCCGGGGTGGCGCCGGTGACGCGCCGCAACGCGCGGGTGAAGGCGCTCTGGTCGGCGTAGCCGCCGCGGCAGGCGATCTCGGCGATCGGCAGGTCGGTGGTTTCCAGTTCGCGGATCGCCTGCCGCAGGCGCAAATCCGCCAGCCAGGCGCGCGGCGTGGTGCCGAACTCGGCGCGGAACAGGCCGTGCAGGCGCGGCACGCTCAAGGCGGCGCGGGCGGCCATCTCGGGCACCGTCCACGGGCGCTCGGGCGCGGCCGCCACCGCCGCCAGCAGCTCGGCCAGGCGGGCGCGGGGGCGCGGCGCCTCCGCGCCGATGGCGCCCAGCAGCAGCGGCACCCAGTGGGGCTGCGCCGCCTCGGCGCCGCCCGCCGCCATCGCGCGGCCGATCGCCGCCACCAGTTTGGCGGCCTCGGGCGCGAGGCGGACGAAGCGCATCCGCCCCAGGCGGTCGTGCAGCGCGGGCGGCACCAGCGCCGCGTCGAGATCGACGATCAGCGAGGCGTTCGGCCCCGCGCCTTCCTGCCCGTGACGGGCGCCGGGGAGCACGAACGCGCAAAGGCCGGGCGTCAGCCCGGCCTCGCTGCCCTCCACCTCGATGGCGAAGCCGCCCGAAAGCGGCAGCACCAACTGGGTGAAGTCGTGACGGTGCGCATCGCCCGCCGCGCCGTAGCTGCGAACGTCGAAGCCGATGCGCATCGGCGTCAGAACGGAATGTCGTCGTCCAGCGACGACGAGGCCGGGGCGTCCCAGCCGCCCGACGACCGGCTCCCGCCGCCCTGCTGCGAGCCGCCGCCGTAACCGCCGCCGCTGCCGCCGCCGAAGTCGCCGCCCTCGCCGCCCTGGCGCGGGCCGTCGAGCATCGTCAGCTCGCCGCGGAAACGCTGCAGCACGATTTCGGTGGTGTACTTCTCGGCGCCGCTCTGGTCGGTCCACTTGCGGGTCTGGAGCGAGCCTTCCACGTACACCTTGCTGCCCTTGCGCAGATACTTCTCCGCCACCTGGCCCAGGTTCTCGTTGAAGATCACCACGCGGTGCCACTCGGTGCGCTCCTGGCGCTGGCCGCTCTGGCGGTCGTTCCAGCTTTCCGAGGTGGCGATGTTGAGGTTCACCACCTTGCCGCCGTTGGACATGTTGCGGACTTCCGGGTCCCGGCCGAGATTGCCGATGAGAATCACTTTGTTGACCGATCCGGCCATGGTCTACCTCTTGCTGAGACGGGGATACTGATTTCCGGCGTAGCCTAGATCATCGGACCCGAGATGACAAAGAGAAACACCCCCGGGGCGGCCCCGGGGGTGTCCGCGTGGGGCGATGCGCCCGGCTTACTTCATGTAGTCGAAGCTGCCGTTGTGCCACTCGTAGATCTTGTAGCCCGGGGACTTCGGGTCGCCCTTGGCGTCGAACTCCACCTTGCCCAGCAGCGAGGGGAAGCTGCCCGAGTGGAGCGCCTTGTTGAGGGCCTCGGGCTTGACGCTCTTCGCCTGCTCCGCCGCCTGGGCGAAGATCTGGATGATCGCGTAGCTGTTGAGGGTGTAGCCCTCGGGTTCGAACCCGGCGGCGCGGAAGGCGTCGACGATCGGCTTGTTGGCCGGGTCCTTGCGCGGGTCGGGGGTGAAGGTGAAGAGCGTGCCGTCGGCCGATTTGCCCGCGATCTGCCCGAACTCGGAGGTGGCGAGGCCGTCGCCGCTGATCATCCGCGCCGTCAGCCCCTGCTCGCGGGCCTGACGGATGATCAGGCCGCCTTCCGAATGGTAGCCGCCGAGGTAGATCACGCCGACGCCCGCCTGCTTCATCTTCGTCACCACGGCGGAGTAGTCCTTCTCGCCCGCGGTGTAGGCGTCGTACATCGTCTCCTGGATGCCGCGCTTGTTCAGCTCGGCCTTGGTGGAATCCGCGAGGCCCTTGCCGTAGCCGGTCTTGTCGTGGAGGATCGCGATCTTCTCGCCCTTGAACTTGTCGGCGATCAGCTCCGCCGCCACCGGACCCTGCTGGTCGTCGCGGCCGCACACGCGGTAGACGTTGGAAAAGCCCTGCTCGGTGAGCTTGGGGTTGGTGGAACTGAACGACATCATCACGATGCCTTCGTCCTGGTACACCGCCGAGGCCGGGATCGACGAGCCGGAGCAGAAATGCCCGGCGACGAACGCCACGCCCTGGTTGACGAACTGGTTGGCCACCGCCACCGCCTGCTTGGGGTCGCAGGCGTCGTCGCCCACCACCAGCTTGAGCTGCTGGCCGAGCACGCCGCCCTTGGCGTTGATCTGCTTGACCGCGAGATCGGCGCCCTGGAACACCTGCTCGCCGAAGTTGGCATAGCTGCCGGAGCGCGGCCCGGCGACGCCGATCAGGATGTCCGCCTGCGCCGCGCCGCTCGCCAGCACGCCCAGTGCCGCCACGCCGGCACACAAAGTCGCCTTCAACATCCGCATTCTCCCTTGGACAAGACGTTCCCCGTTCATGGTGTTCGGTGCGGGAGCCGCTCCCGCCCGGATGGGCGACGGGAAGGGGCGAACCCCTTCCCGTGCCGGATCGTCACTTCACGTAGTCGAAGTTGCCGTTCTTCCACTCGTAGAACACGAAGCCCGGCGCCTTGAGATCGCCCTTCGGGTCGAAGCCGACCTTGCCGAGCACGGTGTCGAGGGTGAGGCCGTGGAGCTGCTTGTTGACGTCGGCCACCTTGGTGCTCTTGGCGGCGGCCGCCGCCTGGGCGTAACCCTGCACCGCCGCGTAGGCGTAGAGGGTGTAGCCTTCCGGCTCGTAGCCCGCGGCGCGGATCGCTTCCACCACCGCCTTGTTGGCGGCGTCCTTGCGCGGATCGGGGTTGAACGAGAACAGCGTGCCGTCGCCCGCCTTGCCCGCGATCGCCGCGAACTCGGAGGTGCCGAGCGCGTCGCCGCCCACCAGCACCGCGTTCAGGCCCTGCTCGCGCGCCTGACGGATGATCAGGCCGCCCTCGGAATGGTAGCCGCCGAGGTAGATGACGTCGATCGCCGCCTGCTTGAGCTTGGTGACGAGGGCGGAATAGTCCTTCTCGCCGGCGGTGTAGGCTTCGTACATCGCCTCGGTGATGCCCTTGTCGTTGAGCGCCTTCTTGGTCTCGTCGGCGAGACCTTTGCCGTAGGCGGTCTTGTCGTGGATGATCGCGACCTTCTTGCCCTTGAACTTGGAGGCGATCATGTCGGCGGCGGCCGGACCCTGCTGGTCGTCGCGGCCGCACACGCGGTAGACGTTGGCGAAGCCCTGTTCGGTGAGCTTCGGGTTGGTCGAGCCGTAGGAGATCTGGATAATGCCTTCTTCCTGGTAGACCGCCGAGGCCGGGATCGACGAACCCGAGCAGAAGTGGCCGACCACCGCCTTCACGCCCTTGTTGACGAACTGGTTGGCAACCGCCACCGCCTGCTTCGGATCGCAGGCGTCGTCGCCCACTTCGAGGACCAGCTTCTCGCCGAGAACGCCGCCCTTGGCGTTGAGGTCCTTGACCGCCTGTTCGGCGCCCTTGAGCGCCTGCTCGCCGAACGAGGCGTACGAACCGGTCATCGGCCCCGCCACCGCGATGACGATGTCGGCCTTGGCCGAAGCCACGCCGAGGGCGAGGACCGCGACGCCCGCGCACAACGTCGATTTCAACATGTTTTCAACTCCCTAGTTCGTTTTGTCGCCACGTTTTGATAACCACCCGAACTCTCGCAAGGCGCCTACGCGATTGGCGCGGGCTGACGGGGCTTGTTGTCTCCCCTTGTCGTCCCGGTTCGGCCCTCTCAGGCCGAGCCGTATTTACGCTCCCTCCAGTCGAAGGGACCGCTGCGTTCGTAAAGCCACGGATACTGGCTCACCATCTTGTAGGCGAGCTTCTCGCGGTAGGAGGCCATGCCGACCCCCACCAGGATGACGGTGCCGATCAGCCAGCCGGAGGTGGAGAACAGCGGCCCGCCGAACAGCGCGTACACGAAGAAGCGGTTCGCCAACCCCAGCAGGATGCAGTAGGGCACCACCTGCCAGCGCGGCCGCCAGGTGTTGGCGATGGCGCGCCCGGTCATGAAGGCGATCCAGCCCATCATCACGCAGGTGAAGATGACGAAGACCGTCAGGCTCGACCCGAGAACCTCGATCATCAATGGCCTCCTTCGAGATACGCGGCGCGGATTTCCGGGTTGGCGAGCAGCTCGCGCCCGGTTCCGGTCAGAGTGATGCTGCCGTTGACCATCACATAGCCCCGGTGCGCCAATTTGAGGGCGTGGAAGGCGTTCTGCTCGACGAGGAAGACGGTCACGCCTTTCTCGTTGATCTTCTTGATGATTTCGAAAATCTGCCGGACCACCAGCGGCGCCAGGCCGAGGGAGGGTTCGTCGAGCAGCAGCAGGCGCGGCTTGCTCATCATCGCGCGGCCGATGGCGAGCATCTGCTGCTCGCCGCCCGAAAGGGTGCCGCCGCGCTGGTTGCGCCGCTCCTCGAGGCGGGGGAACAGGTCGAACACCTCGCGGATGTCGGCCTCGAAGGTGGAGCCGTCGGTGGGCAGCGCGCCCATCTGGAGGTTTTCGTACACCGTCATGCGCGGGAAGATGCGGCGACCCTCCGGCGACTGGGCGATGCCGAGGCGGACGATCTCGTGCGCGGGCACGCCGGTGATGTCCTGCCCCTCGTAGACGATCCGCCCCTTGCGGCACTTGGGATTGCCGAACACCGTCATCAGCAGCGTCGACTTGCCCGCGCCGTTGGCGCCGATCAGGGTGACGATCTCACCCTTGCCGATGTGCAGGTCCACGCCCTTCAGGGCCTCGATCTGGCCGTAGAAGGTGTGGACGCCCTCGATCTTAAGCATGGTCGTCTTCCCCCTCTTCCTCGCCGAGATAGGCCTTGATCACCGTCGGGTCGTTGCGCACGAACGCGGGATCGCCGTCGGAGATCTTGCGGCCGTGGTCGAGCACGACGATGTGGTCGGAAATCCCCATCACCACGCTCATGTCGTGTTCGATCAGGAGGACGCCGATCCCCTGCTCGTCGCGGATCGCCTTGAGGAGGGTGTTGAGTTCGAGGGATTCCCGGGGGTTGAGACCGGCCGCCGGTTCGTCGAGGCAGAGCAGAACCGGGTCGATGCACATCGCCCGGGCGATTTCGAGGCGACGCTGGTCGCCGTACGGCAGGTTGCCCGCCTCCCAGTCGGCGCGCTCGACGAGGTTGACCTTTTCGAGCCAGTGGCACGCCTTCTCCACCGCCGCCTTCTCGGCGTTGCGGTAGCGCGACAGGCCGAGCAGGCCCGCCACCGCGAACATCGAGGCGCGCATCAGCGCGTTGTGCTGGGCGACGATGAGGTTTTCCAGCACCGTCATCTTGGGGAACAGGCGGATGTTCTGGAAGGTGCGGCCGATGTCGGCCACCTGGGCGATGCGGAAGCCCTCCATCCGTTCGAGGTAGTGCTCCCCCTTGGTGGGGTGGCTGAGCTTGAGCCGCCCCACGGTCGGCTTGTAGAAGCCGGTGAGGCAGTTGAACACGGTGGTCTTGCCCGCGCCGTTGGGGCCGATGATCGAGGTGATCTCGCCCCGGCGCGCGGTGAACGACAAATCGTCGATGGCGGTGAGGCCACCGAAGCGCATCGTCAGGTGTTCGACCTCGAGCAGGGCCTCGCCCTGCGCTGCGATCGTCTGTGCGGCGGTCATCGGGCGGTCTCCGGCTGGGCTTCGGCGGCGGACCCCTGGTCCTTCTTATGGAGGCGGATGGTGGGTTCGCGGCTGCCCATCACGCCGGTGGGCTTGAGAACCATGATCAGCACCATCGCGACGCCGAACAGCAGCATCCGGTACTGCTGGAAGTCGCGGAACCACTCGGGCAGGATCACCAGCGCGAACGCGGCGAGCACCACGCCCATCTGCGACCCCATGCCGCCCAGAACCACGATCGCGAGGATGATCGCGGATTCCATGAAGGTGAAGCTCTCGGGGCTGACGAACCCCTGGCGGGTGGAGAAGAACGACCCGGCGAAGCCCGCGAACATCGCGCCCAACGCGAACGCCGAGAGCTTGACGTTGGTGGGGTTGATGCCGAGGGAGCGGCAGGCGATCTCGTCTTCCCGCAGCGCCTCCCAGGCGCGGCCGGTGGGGAGCTTGCGCATCCGCAGGGTGAACCAGTTGGTCAGCCCGGCGAGCGCGAGAATCAGGAAATAGAGGAAGACGATGCGGTGCTGCGACGAATAGGCGATGCCGAACAGCTCGTGGAAGGTGGTGCTTTCCGCCTCCCGCGCGAACGAGAAGCCGAAGAAGCTCGGGCGCGGAATGCCCGAGATGCCGTTCGGCCCCTTGGAGAACTCCACCCAGTTGGTGAGCACGACGCGGATGATCTCGCCGAAGCCGAGCGTGACGATGGCGAGATAGTCGCCCCGCAGGCGCAGCACCGGAAAGCCGAGGATCACCCCGAACATCGCCGCGAACAAACCGGCGAGCGGCAGGCACACCCAGAACGACCAGCCGAGCTCGGTGGAAAGCAGCGCGTAGGAATAGGCCCCCACCGCGTAGAACGCCACGTAGCCGAGGTCGAGCAGCCCGGCGAGGCCGACGACGATGTTCAGCCCCCAGCCGAGCATCACGTAGATCAGGAAGGTGGTGCCGATGTCGATGGTGTAGCGGCTGGAAAACGGCATGAACGGCAGGGCCGCGGCGAACGCGAACCCGGCGACGCCGATCAGCACGATGTGCTTGCCGCCCCAGGCGGCCGCCAGCTCCTTGGCGCCCGCGCGCTTCTGCGGCTGGGGCGTGCGCGGCTGCACGCGGCGCAGGCGGAACAGGGAAATCAGCACCCGCCCCGCCACCACGGCGCCGACGATGGCGAACATCTCGGCCCAGCGGGTCTGAAGCGCGAGGGCGATGCCGACGCTGTCGCTCTTGAGGCCGATGAACGGCACCGCCAGCACCAGGGCGACCACCGCGGTGAGCAGCGCGTCCTTGGCGACGTCGCGGAAGGACGCCTCGGGGGCGTCGGTCTTGATCCGGATCTCCGACATCGCCTTACACCTTCTCGATTTCAGGCTTGCCGAGCAGGCCGGTGGGGCGGAAGATCAGCACCAGAACGAGGATCGAGAACGCGGCCACATCCTTGTATTCGATGCTGAAATAGGCGGACCAGAAGGCCTCGATGAGGCCGATCAGCAGGCCGCCCAGCATCGCCCCGGGGAGCGAGCCGATGCCGCCCAGCACCGCGGCGGTGAAGGCCTTGACCCCGGCGAGGAAGCCGATGAAGAAGTCCACCACGCCGTAATAGAGGGTCACCATCATGCCCGCGACGGCGGCGAGCGCCGCGCCCATCACGAAGGTGGTGGAGATGGTGCGGTCCACGTTCACCCCCACCAGCGACGCCATCGTGCGGTCCTGCTCGCAGGCGCGCTGCTGGCGGCCGAGCGGCGTGCGGTCGATCAGGTAGCTGAAGCCCGCCATCAGCGCCATGGTGAGGATGATGATGAAAATCTGCAGGAACGAGAGGCGAACGGCGAAGCCGTCCTGCTCGAACAGCGTCACGCCGCCCGAGATGATCGGCGCCAGCGCCTTCACCCTTGCACCCTGGGTGAGCTGGACATAATTCTGGAGCGCGATCGACATGCCGATCGCCGAGATCAGCGCCGCGAGGCGCGGCGCCCGGCGCAGCGGCCGGTAGGCGACGCGCTCCACCGACCACCCGTACACCGCCGTGAACAGCATGGAGGCGATCAGCATCACCACCAGGATCAGCGGCACGAAGCCGATGCCGGCGGCCTGCAGAACCAGAAAGGTGATGACGGAAATGAACGCGCCGATCATATAGATTTCGCCGTGGGCGAAATTGATCATGCCGATGATGCCGTAAACCATGGTGTACCCGATGGCGATCAATCCGTAGATCGCCCCCAGGGTCAGCCCATTGATGAGTTGCTGAATGAAGTAAGCCAAGTTTGAAACGGCCCCTGTGAAGCGGTTTCCCCGCGTGCGAATGTCCCCGTGGCGGAGGCCGCAAATCCCCCGCGCCGACCCCCGTCGCGCGGAGGCAACCTCCGAACATGAAGGATAAGCCCTACCAACTCGAACGACTTTGCGCAAGCCTTCATCACACCCTTTGCGGTAGCGGCCAACGCACCCATTTTTTGGGCAGCAAATTGATCGAATAGCAGGCAAAACCCGATGTCCGGCGGCGTGTCCGCCCCTCTCCGCCCCTGGCCTTGCATTTTCGGAGCCAAGGGCTTTCCGTTCATATGAGACGCACCTGAAGCCCATGAAGCCCGATCCGCTGTTTTCCGCCGAAACGCCGCTGCTGTCCGTCCGCGGCGCGCGCGAACACAACCTGCGCAACATCACCGTCGAGATTCCCAAGAATCGCCTGGTGGTGATCACCGGCCTGTCGGGTTCGGGCAAGTCGTCCCTCGCCTTCGACACCATCTACGCCGAGGGCCAGCGCCGCTACGTCGAGAGCCTCTCGGCCTACGCGCGGCAGTTCCTCGAAATGATGCAGAAGCCCGACGTGGACGGCATCGAGGGCCTCTCCCCGGCGATCTCGATCGAGCAGAAGACCACCTCGCGCAACCCCCGCTCCACCGTCGGCACCGTCACCGAAATCCACGACTACATGCGTCTGCTGTGGGCGCGCATCGGCGTGCCCCACTCCCCCGCCACCGGCCTGCCGATCGAAAGCCAGACGGTGTCGCAGATGGTCGACCGCATCATGGCCCTGGGCGAGGGCAAGCGGCTCTACCTGCTGGCGCCGGTGGTGCGCGGCCGCAAGGGCGAATACAAGAAGGAACTGAAGGACCTGCAGGCGCGCGGCTTCCAGCGCGTCAAGGTGGACGGCACGCTCCACGCGATCGAGGAGGTTCCGGCCCTCGACAAGAAGTTCAAGCACGACATCGAGGTGGTGGTGGACCGGGTGGTGGTGAAGGCGGGCATCGAGAGCCGCCTCGCCGGGTCCCTCGAAACCATTCTCGACCTCGCCGACGGCCTCGCCTATGCCGAGGACGCGGAGAGCGGCGAGCGCCACACCTATTCGGCCAAGTTCGCCTGCCCGGTGTCGGGCTTCACCATCGACGAGATCGAGCCGCGCCTGTTCTCGTTCAACAACCCGTTCGGCGCCTGCCCGACCTGCGACGGCCTCGGCGTGCGTATGTCCATCGACCCGCAACTGGTGGTGCCCGACCCCGCCAAGCGCACCGACGCGGGCGCCATCGCGCCGTGGATGGGCACCTCGTCGCAGATCGCCGCGCAGTCGCTCGACGCGGTGTGCCGCCACTTCGGCACCGACGCCCGCCTGCCCTGGCGCGCCCTGCCCGAGGCCGCCAAGCAGGCGATCCTCTACGGCACCGGCAAGACGCCGATCCGCCTGGTGATCGAGGACGGCACCCGCCATTACGAAACCAACCGGCCGTTCGAGGGCGTGATCCCGAACCTGGAGCGGCGCTTCCGCGAGACCGATTCCGCCTGGATCCGCGAGGAGATCTCGAAATACCAGACCAGCTCGCCGTGCGAGGCGTGCGGCGGCGACCGCCTCAAGCCCGAGGCCCTGGCGGTGAAGATCGCCGGGCGCAACATCGCCGAGATCAGCCGCCTCGCCATCGGCGAGGCGCTGGTGTGGTTCCGCGAGCTGGAGGCCAAGCTCAGCGAAAAGCAGGCCGAGATCGCCCGCCGCATCCTCAAGGAGATCGACGAGCGCCTGCGCTTCCTCACCAACGTCGGGCTGGACTACCTGTCGCTGTCGCGCACCTCCGGCACCCTCTCGGGCGGAGAAAGCCAGCGCATCCGCCTCGCCTCGCAGATCGGCTCGGGGCTTTCGGGCGTGCTCTACGTGCTCGACGAGCCTTCCATCGGCCTGCACCAGCGCGACAACGACCGCCTGCTGGCGACGCTGCAGCGCCTGCGCGACCTCGGCAACACCGTGATCGTGGTGGAGCACGACGAGGACGCGATCCGCGCCGCCGACCATGTCATCGACATGGGGCCGGGCGCGGGCGTGCTCGGCGGCCGGGTGGTGGCGGAGGGCACGCCGGAGGCGATCATGGCGTCGCCCGAGAGTCTCACCGGCCAATACCTCACTGGCGCGCGGGCGGTGCCGGTTCCGGCGGAGCGGCGCACCGGCAACGGCCTCTCCATCGGCATTCGCGGCGCGCGCGGCAACAACCTGCGCAACGTCGACGTCGACATCCCGCTCGGCACCTTCACCGCCGTCACCGGCGTCTCGGGCGGCGGCAAGTCGACGCTGATCCTCGAAACCCTCTACAAGGCGGTGGCCCGCCAGCTCAACGGCGCGCGCGACCTGCCGCTCGCCCACGACGAAATCACCGGGCTTGCCGCCATCGACAAGATCGTCGACATCGACCAGTCGCCGATCGGCCGCACGCCGCGCTCCAACCCCGCCACCTACACCGGCGCGTTCACGCCGATCCGCGACTGGTTCGCCGCCCTGCCCGAGGCGCAGGCGCGCGGCTACAAGCCGGGGCGCTTCTCGTTCAACGTCAAGGGCGGGCGCTGCGAGGCGTGCCAGGGCGACGGCGTGATCAAGATCGAGATGCACTTCCTGCCCGACGTCTACGTCGAGTGCGACGTCTGCAAGGGCAAGCGCTACAACCGCGAAACCCTGGACATCCGCTACAAGAACAAGTCGATCGCCGACGTGCTGAACCTCACGGTCGACGAGGGCGTGGAGTTCTTCAAGGCGGTGCCCGCGATCCGCGACAAGCTGGAGCTGCTGCAGCGGGTCGGCCTCGGCTACGTCACCCTCGGCCAGCAGGCCACCACGCTCTCCGGCGGCGAGGCGCAGCGCGTCAAGCTGTCGAAGGAGCTGGCGCGGCGCGCCACCGGGCGCACCCTCTACATCCTCGACGAGCCGACCACCGGCCTGCATTTCGAGGACGTCCGCAAGCTCCTCGAAGTGCTGCACGCGCTGGTGGACAGCGGCAACACCGTGGTGGTGATCGAGCACAACCTGGAAGTCATCAAGACCGCCGACTGGATCGTCGACCTCGGCCCCGAGGGCGGCGACGGCGGCGGCCGGATCGTCGCCACCGGCACGCCGGAACGGGTGATCGCCAAGAACGCGGGCTACACCGCGCCCTACCTCGCCCAAGTGCTCAAGCCGCGCAAACCGGCGAAATGAGGCGAAGGCCGGGCGCTTGCCCGGCCTTTCCGCTTCCGCCTCAGCTCTTGTACTTCACCGAGCAGCCGTAGGGGCGGGTCGCGGGCTGGGCGACCGGCTGGCCGCTCACCACCGCCTGCATCGCGGTCTTGAACAGCGGGTCGGCCTTGGCGAGGTCTTCGGCGCGGGTGGAGGCGATGCTGTCGATGCCGCCCATGTAGCGCAGCGTCCCCTGGCCGTCGATCACGTACATGTGCGGCGTCGTCACCGCGCCGTAGGTCTTGCCGAGCCGGCCGTCCGGGTCCAGCACCACCCCGGCGGGCGCGGCGTCGCGGGCCTGGGTCAGGCGGTTGGCCTCGGCGGCGTCCACATGCCCCTGCTCGCCGGGAGCGGAGGAGATCACCGACAGCCACACCACGCCCTCGGACGCCGCCTGCTTCTGCAGCGCCTGCATGTTGGAAGCGCCGTAATGCTTGGCGACGAACGGGCAATCGGCGTTGGTCCACTCCAGCACCACTACCTTGCCCTTCAAATCCGAAAGCTTGCGCGGCGTGCCGTTGGTGTCCACCACCGAGAACTCGGGGGCGGGCTGGCCGATCGCCGGAGCGGCCTCGGCGGGGGCCGAAAACGCCAGCGCCGCGGCCACGCCCGCGACCATCGTCGCGCGCCGTCCGAGGGAAGCCGAAAGCTGCATCGTCGTCTCTCCTGTCAGTTGCGGGAGCGGGGCACCGCCGCGATGGCGTCGAGCATCGCGGTTTCGGTAAGCACCGGCGGCAGCACCGTCGGCGGGCCGCCGGAGGCGTAGAGCGCGTAGAACGGCACGCCGTCGCGGCCGAACCCGCGCAGGAAGGCGGTGATCTCCGGGTCCTGCCGGGTCCAGTCGCCCTTGAGGTAGACCACGCCGCGATCCTTGAGCGCCGCCTGCACCGCGTCGGTGGAGAGCGCGACGCGCTCGTTGACCAGGCAGCTCAGGCACCAGTCGGCGGTCATGTTGACGAACACCGGGGTTCCGGCATCGCGCAGGGTTTGCAGGCGCTCGGCGGTGAAGCGCTCGCCGCCGCCCGCCTCGGCGCGCGGCGACGGACCGGCCTCGGCGTCGAGACGCGGCAGCAGCGCCACCAGCGCCACCGCGGCGGCGGCGGCGAGGCCGCCCGACACCCGCGGCCGCGCGCCGCCCTGGGCGAGGCCCAGCAGCCACGCGGCGAACCCCACCAGCACCGCCCCGGCGAGGCCCGCCAGCAGGCCGTCGTCGCCGGTCTGGCGCGCCAGCACCCACACCAGCCACGCCGCCGAGCCGTACATCGGGAACGCCATCGCCTGGCGCAGCCGCACCATCCACATGCCCGGGCGCGGCAGCAGCGCCGCGAGGCCGGGCACCACCGCCAGCAGGGCGTAGGGCGCCGCGAGTCCCAACCCCATGGCGAGGAACAGCGCGAGGCAGACCGCGGGCGGCAGGGTCAAGGCCGCGCCGATCGCCACGCCCATGAACGGCGCGGTGCAGGGCGTCGCCACCACCACCGCCAGGAGGCCGGTGAAAAAGCTGCCGGAATGGCCGCGCCGGTCCGAGATCGCGAGGCCCGGCGCGCGCACCTCGAACACGCCGGAGAGGTTCAGCCCCACCGCCATCAGCAGCCACGCCATCGCCGCGATGAACACCGGCGACTGGAACTGGAACCCCCAACCCACCGCCGCGCCGCCCGCCCGCAGGGTCAGCAGCAGCGCCGCGAGGGCGGTGAACGCGGTGAGGATGCCGAGGGTGTAGAGCAGCGCCGACAGCCGCACCTCGCGCGCCGGGCCGCCGCCCAGGCGGGCCACGGCGGTGGCCTTCATCGCCAGCACCGGGAACACGCAGGGCATCAGGTTGAGGATCAACCCGCCGAGGAAGGCGAACGCCGCGAGGGTCCAGGCGGAGCGCGGCGCCTCGGCGGCGGCCCCGGCGGCGGGCGCGCCGAGGCGGGCGTCGAGGGCGAACCAGCGGCTGGCGCCGCTGCCGTCGGTGAGGGCGAGCACGCCGGTCAGCGCCTGGGTCGGGTCGAACGCGGGGCCGAGGGAGAGGGCGAGGTCGAGCCGGTCGTCGGCGGTGCGGCTGAGGCGCGGCGGCTGCGCCGGATCGATCAGCCCCCAGCCGTCGGGGAACACCTCGGCGTGGGTGGCGGCGGACAGCCCCTCCCCCGCGAGGCGGAGGCGCAGGCCGTCGCTCCACGCGAGCATTTCCACCGGCCAGGGGCTGGGCTGCGGCATGCGCGCGTCGGCAGCGCGGAAGGCGTCGGCCACCTCCCCCTCCGCCGGGCGCACCGCGTCGGCCACCGGCAGCACGAGGCGGAAGCTGCCGCTCTCGGGGATGCATTCCTCGGCGCACACCAGCCAGTCCGCCTGGGCCTCGACCGCGAAGTCCTCGCCCGGGCGGGCGGCGGCGGGCACCGTCACCGCGATCGGCAGCACGATCTCGCCTTCGTAGCCGTAGCTCACTGCCGCGTTGGCGGCGATCCGCTGCGGCCCGGGCCAGGCGATTTCGCCCGCCTCCGCGCCCTCGGGCAGGGTTAGCCGCACCTCGGTGGGCGCGCCCGCCTCGCCGGGGTTCTTCCAGTAGGTGTGCCAGTGCTCGGCGAGGCGCTGGCGCAGGCCCAGGCGCACGGTGGCGCCGGGCGCGACCGCGTCGGCCTCGCTCACCAGGGTGACGATGGCACGGGGGGATTGCACCGCCGCGCTCTCGGCGGCGTCGGACACGGAGGGAAAGGCCAGCGCCGCGAGGGCGCAGACGGCGGCGAATCCGGAGCGGCGGGGCGGACGAACCATGGTCCCTCCTCGTCGGGGCGGCAGGTGTCGTCGGCTTATGTAGGAAAGCCCGCCGGGCTTGCGCAACCCGGCGGGCGAAATCGTGATTGGAAAGAGTTCAGTTCGCGATCCGCGCGGTGAAGCCTTCGAGGTCGTCGGCGCTCACCAAATCGTAGCGGTGGAGGCAGGAATCCACCGTCGCCGCGGTCTTGGCGCGCCAACGGCTCAGCGCCTCGGCGGGCGGGAACGGGCCGTAGACCTCGATGGCGCCGTTGGGCGCGATGCGGTCGAAGCCGGTGTCGGCGTATTCGCCGCCGACCACGTAGACCGGCTGCACCGCCGCGCGGCTCTCGACGAAATAGCGCACCATGGCGTTGTCGACGGTCTGCCCGGTGAGCTTGCGCCAGAGGTCGTGCGCCTCGCGCTCGGTCATCGGACCGTGGGTTTCGAGACCGGCGCCCTCGGCGGCACGGGTGAAGCCGGTGTCGGCGTATTCGCCGCCGACGACGTAATAATCGCGCCCGCTCACGGTGCGTCCTCCTCGTTCAGGGGTTGGGTCGGCAGCCCGGCGGCGCGCCAGGCCTTGAGGCCCCCCGCCAGCAGCGCGACGTTGCGCATCCCCTCCGCCTGCAGCAGCCGGGCGGCCAGGGTGGCGCGGTCGAGGGTTTCGTCGAACACCACCACCTCGGCGGTGCGCAGCTCCTGGAAGCGGGCGTTGCCCGCCCGCGCCCGCAGGCGCTCGGGGATCTGCTCCAGCGGCACCACCAGCGCGCCCTTGGGCGTCTCGGGGTTGCGCTTGCGGTGGGCGGGCTTGCGCGAGTCCCAGATCAGCGGGTCGTCGCCCGCGGCGACCAGTTCCTGCACCTGCGCAGGCGTGAGGATGCGGCCCTTCCAGCGGTCGCGCCGCCAGGTGAACCACGCGCCCCACACCGCGATGCCGAGGGCGCCCGCGGCCACCCAGAACTGCGGGGTGCGGATAATCCGGTCGATCAGTTCCTGGTCCACGCCTGCCTCCTCAGAACTCCGGCCTCAGGAGTTACCTTAGCCGCACCCGCGAAGCAAGTCTGGACAGGCGCCACGGCTCGGCTTAAGTGAGGCTCCCGCTTCTGGAGGACCGCCCATGACCACCGAAACCCCGACCGTCCACGTCATCGGCGCCGGACTCGCAGGCAGCGAGGCCGCTTGGCAGCTCGCCCAGGCGGGGGTTTCCGTGGTGCTGCACGAAATGCGGCCCGAGGTCTCCACCCCCGCCCACACCGGCGGCGGCTTCGCCGAGCTGGTGTGCTCCAACTCGCTGCGCTCCGACGACGCGGAAAGCTCGGCGGTGGGCCTGCTGCACGAGGAGATGCGCCGCGCCGGATCGTTGATCCTGACCTGCGCCGACGCCCACCGCGTGCCCGCGGGCGGCGCCCTGGCGGTGGACCGGGAGGGATTCTCGGGCGCGGTGCAGGCGGCCCTCGAATCCCATCCGAACGTCCGCGTGGTGCGCGGCGAGGTGACCGAGCTGCCGTCCGAGGGGCTGGCGGTGGTGGCCACCGGGCCGCTCACCTCCCCGGCCCTGTCCGCCGCGATCCAGGCGGCGAGCGGCGCCGACGCCCTGTCGTTCTTCGACGCCATCGCGCCGGTGGTGGTGAAGGACAGCATCGACTTCGGCACCGCGTGGTTCCAGTCCCGCTGGGACAAGGGCACCGGCAAGGATTACGTCAACTGCCCGATGACCGAGGCCCAGTACCACGCCTTCGTCGCGGCGCTGACCTCCGCGCAATACGTGGAATTCCACGAGTGGGAGAAGGACACCCCCTATTTCGAGGGCTGCCTGCCGGTGGAGGTGATGGCCGAGCGCGGCGCCATGACCCTCGCCTTCGGGCCGCTGAAGCCGGTGGGCCTCACCAACCCGCACACCCCCGGGGTCAAGCCGTTCGCGGTGGTGCAACTGCGGCAGGACAACGCCCTCGGCACCCTCTACAACATGGTCGGCTTCCAGACCAAGCTGCGGCACGGCGAGCAGCAGCGCATCTTCCGCACCATTCCGGGGCTGGAAAACGCCGAGTTCGCGCGCCTCGGCGGCATCCACCGCAACACCTTCCTCAACGCGCCCCGGGTGCTGGACCCGACGCTCCGCCTGAAATCCCGCCCGCACCTGCGCTTCGCCGGGCAGATCACCGGCTGCGAGGGCTATGTGGAAAGCGCCTCCGTGGGGCTGATGGCGGGGCGCTTCGCCGCCGCCGAGGCGCTCGGGCGGGCGATCCTGCCGCCGCCGCCGGAAACCGCCATGGGGGCGATGCTCGCCCACATCACCGTGGGGGCGGACGCGGAAACCTACCAGCCGATGAACGTCACCTTCGGCCTGTTCCCCGACCTGCCGGAGCTGCCGCCCAAGGTCCCGGGCGGCAAGCCCCGCCGCCTCAAGGGCGCGGACCGCAAGAAGGCCCACTCCGCGCGGGCGCTGGCGGCGCTGGCCGACTGGCTCAAAGCCTCAGCCTGAAGCGCCGGAACAGGGTGGGCAGGCCGCCGCGCGACGGTTCGTTCCCCTCGCCGGTGTGGCCCTCGCTGGCCTCGGAAGTTTCGGTCGGCTCGGCCTCGGCCTCGTCGGCGCCGGTATCCGGCGGCAGGCCGCGCAGGGCCGCCATCTTCTCCGCCGCCGCCCGCATCTTCTCCGGGTCCGGCTTGTCGTCGCGGGCGAGGTAGAGCGTCTGCGACGGGAAGGCGAAGCCCGCGCCGTGGGTGTTGACGATCTCCATGAACTTCAGCAACACCTCTTCCTGAATCTCAAGAAACTCGTTCATGTCCTTGACGAGGAAGTAGGTGAACACCTCGATGTTGAGGCTGTCCGGCCCCATTCCGGTGTAGCGCACGCGGACGATGCTGGGGTCGATCTTCGGCTGGGCGTAGAGCGCGGCGCGCATCTCGATGAGGATCAGGCGGATCTGGTCGGGGGTGGTCTCGAAGCGCAGGCCGAGCTTCGGGCGGAACCAGAACTTGTCCTTGACCGAGAAGTTCTCGATTTGCATCGACGACAGCAGGCCGTTGGGGACGTTGACGATGGTGCGGTCGAGGGTACGCACCCGGGTGGAGCGCATGCCGATGTCCTCGATCACCCCCATCTTGTCGCCGATCTGGCAGAAGTCGCCCTCGCGGATCGGGTGGTCGGCGATCAGCGTCAGGCTGCCGACGAGGTTCTCGATGGTCTTCTGCGCGCCGAGGGCGATGGCGATACCGCCGATGCCGAGGGCGGCGAGACCGGCGGAGACGTTGAAGCCGAAGGCGTCGAGGATGACGATGCCGACCGCGGCGATCACCAGGAACTTGGCGACACGGCGGAAGAAGCGGATCGCCGACAGCGCCTCCAGGCGGGCGCGCTGGGTCACCCGCTCGATCACCAGGGTGGCGGCGGCGTCGATGATGCGCAGCAGGAACCAGCCGAGGCCGATCCACCCCACCACCCCGGCGAGCATGCCGAACACCTGCCGCGCCACCACCGAGGCGCCGAGGTAGATGCCGCCGATGGCGAAAATCCACACCGCGAGGTTGATGCGCAGCGGCGGCACCGCCGCCTCGACCAGCCGCAGCCGCACCGAATCCGGCCGGTTGCGCCAGAAGCGCCGCAGCCCCGCGCCGATGCTGAGGAGGAACCCGCTGGCGACGACGTAGGAGATCGCCGCCCACGCCAGCAGCGCCCCCCAGTGCGCCACCGGCACGCCCCACAGGCGCGGGCCGGTGAGAACCTCGGGCACGAAGCGTTCGAGAATGCCGGTCTTCACCCGGCCGACGAGATCGGGGATCTGCGCCACGCTCGCCTGCGACACCAGCCAGATCTCCCGGCCGTCCTGGCTCTTGGTGCGCTGGAGGAAGAGATCGACGGTGCCCTGCGGCGTGCGCAGCGAGGCGAAGCGTTCGCGGTCCGGCGGCAGGCCGTCGTCCAGCAGCCCCTCGGGGACGCCGCTGAGGTCCCGCCCGCTGGCGATCCAGCCGCCCCGGTCGAGAATCTGCTGGAGGTCCTGGGCGGCCTCCTGCCCCTGGGCGGCGCGGCGCGACGCCGGAATCTTGGATAGATCGAGGTATTGCGCGGCACGGACGTAATCCTGCTCTGCCATCGCCTTGACGAGGCCGCGCACCACCCCTTCCGGCGTGTCGCGGCCGAAGGGATCGGCAGGCTTCGCCTCCTCGGCCGGGGCGGCGGGCTTGGCCTCCTGCGCGCGGGCGACCGGGGAAAGGAGCGCGGCGCCGATCAGGAGCGCGGCGAGAACGGGAAACCAACGGCGATCACGGGCGAACATCGAAACTTCCAACGGCTTGAGACGGGCACTGCGGAAACAGATAGGAACGCCCATCGTTCCGCGCAGCCTCAAAGACGGCCGCACCACTTGGCGAATGCGAAACCGGGCGTCACCCGGCTCGGCAGGGCGAGGCGGGAATCGAAGATTTCGTAGCCGTTGCGGCGCAGCAGCGCAAGATGCTGGCGCGCCAACACCGCGGGCGCCACCAGCGGAAACGTCGCGCGCGGCAGGCGCGCCGCCGCCGCCGCGCCGATCAGCGCCTCGGCGCGCTCCACCACCGCGCGCCCCAGGGCGGCACGGGCGGCGGCGTCGCGCAGGTCGG
>JAUVUZ010000018.1 GCA_030604885.1 Alphaproteobacteria bacterium
CCCCCCCCCGGCGCCGCCCCACCCCGCGCGCGGGGGCCGCCCCCGCGGGGCGGCGCCTCGCCGCCGCCCCCCACCCCCCCCACCCCCGCGCCCGCCGCCGCCGGGCGCGGGCGGGCGCCCGGCTCGACGCCGCCGCCCAGCGCCTGCGCCCGCCGCGCGCCGCCGCCGAGGCCGGGCAGCGCCGCCTCGACACCCTCGGCCGCGACCTGGAAACCGGTTTCGCCCGCCGCGTCGAACGCGCCGCCGAACGCCTCGACCGCCAGGCCGCGCTGCTCGACACCCTCTCCTACCGCCGCGTCCTCGACCGGGGCTTCGCGCTGGTGCGCGACGCCGCCACCGGCAAGGCCCTCGGCCGCGCCGCCGAAGTCACGCCCGGCGCCGCCCTCACCCTCGCCTTCGCCGACGCCGACGTGTCCGCCACCGCCGAAGGCGAAAAACCCCGCCCGGCGGCGAAACCCGGCAAGCGCGATCCGCGCCAGGGGTCGCTGCTGTGACGGCGGCGGGCAAGGCGGGGCTGCCGCCCCGGACCCCGCTCGGAGGGGCGCGGCCCCTCCGAACCTCCCTTGAGTTTTCGCCGCGCAGCGGCAATCGACTTTCACGCCGCGCGAAGATTCTCTCGCGCTTCGCGCCAAAACGAATGGGAGGTGCGGAGGGACCGAGTCCCTCCGCGATCTTCCTGTTCTTCCTCTTCACCCTTTTCTTCGCTTTTCCCGCGCAAGCCCTTGAAATCACCGGCCAGCCGCAGCAGGGCGGGTTGGTGTTGGGGCGCGCGGCGGCGGGGGCGCGGGTGTTTCTCGACGGCGAGGCGGTTCCGGTGGACGGCGAGGGGCGGTTCGTCCTGGGGTTCGGGCGGGACGCGGGGGCGCGGGCGGAGGTGCGGGTCGAGCGGGCGGACGGGAGCGCCGAGGTTGTGGCGCTGGAGGTGCGGCCGCGGGACTGGCAGGTGCAGCGCATCGACGGACTGCCGGAGGAGAAGGTGACGCCGCCGAAGGCGTTGCTGGAGCGGATCGCGGCGGACAATCGGGCGGTGGCGGAGGCGCGGCGCAGCCGCCGGGCGTTGGCGGAGTTTCTGGGCGGGTTCCGGCTGCCGGTGGCGGGGGCGCGGGTGAGTGGGGTGTTCGGCTCGCAGCGGATTTTGAACGGCGAGCCGCGCGCGCCCCATTCGGGGCTGGACCTGGCGGCGCCGGAGGGAACGCCGGTGGTGGCGGCGGCGGCGGGCGTGGTGTCGCTGGCGCATCCGGACATGTTCTACACCGGCATGACGGTGATGGTGGACCACGGCCTGGGGGTGCAGACGGTGTACGCCCACCTCAGCCGCATCGACGTGACGGTGGGGCAGCGGCTGGCGGCGGGGGAGACCCTGGGGCTGGTGGGGGCCACCGGGCGCGCCACCGGGCCGCACCTGCACTGGGGCGCAAGCTGGCTGGACCGGCGCCTCGACCCGGAAAGCCTGCCCGGCCTGATGCAACCGTAGGGCGAACGCCAACGCCACCTCATACTTCCGATGAAAACTTCGCGCCCGAGTCGCGCGTCGCTTGGCGGCGCGGACGGAAGCGAGTACCCTCCTGTCTCGTTGGGTGGGAGCGGCGCAGGCCGAACGCGGGTAGTGTGTCCTATGGTTGCGTTTCGTCCTCGGGGGATGATCGTCGCGATGCTGGCGGCGTGGTGCCTGACGGCCGCTGAGCCGGTGCAGGCCGCCGACCCGCGCCCGGTGGGGTTGTGGATTCCGGGGAACCCGGACGGCTTGGCGGCGCGGCAGATGACCTTCCTCACCAAGCGGATCGAGGAGCGCCTGCCGCATCGATTGCAGATTCTGCCGCAGACCGGCGCCGCCTGCCCGCCCGAGGCGGAGCTTCTGGCGCAGATCAAGGACGGCCGCATCGACCTTGCGACGATGGGCGACGCGCTGATCGACGAGGTGCCGCGCCTGTCGGTGTTCCGCCTGCCGTGGCTGTTCGCCAACCGCGACCACGTGCAGCGCGCGCTTTACGCCGGGCTGGAGGACGAGATCCGCACCCACGTGGAGCAGTCGGTGCCGCTGATCGTGGTGGGGATCTACGAAAACGGCTTCCGCCAGATTCGCGCCGACCGGCCGATCGCCGCGCCCGACGACCTGACGCAGCGCAAGATTCTCGTCAACGAGGGGCGCAAGCTGCGGGACCTCTGGCGCGCCCTCGGCGCGGTGCCGCAGAAGTACCCCACCGCCGACGCCGCCGAGGCGCTGGAAAAGGGTATCGTCGATTCCTTCGACGGCCACCTCGACACCCTGCTGCGCCTGCCGATCGGCGAGCGCGCGCCGGTCATCACCCTCACCCGCCATGTGTACGAGCCGACCTTCCTGGTGGCGTCGAAGCGGTTCTGGCATTCCCTCGACAACGCCGAGCGCGCCGCCCTCACCGAGATCGGCCTGGATTTCTCCGACACCGCCGCGCAACTGGCGGGCACCTATCAGGACAGCCTGAGCAAGCGCCTGCCGCGCAAGCTCCGGCTGATGGCGATGTCGCCGCATCCGTTCGCGCCGATCACCGCCCAGCACCGCGTCGCCTACGAGCGCGCCTACGGCTCCGACTGGCTCGACCTCATCGACGCCGCCGCGGAAGGCGAAGCCGCCCGCTGAAAAACGTACGGTTGCGCGAAACCGGCGGAGCGCCCAAGTCGTTCTCCTGTTTTCCACGATCAGGAGAGATCCGATGCCGCGCATCCGCTTCGGCCTGGCCCTCGCAGCGGCGCTGTGGGCCGCCCCCGCCCTCGCCCTCGACACGCCGGAGGGAATCGTCGTCAACGCCACCGACAAGGGCGAGGTGCTGGCGAACGCGCAGCGGATGACGCTCTACACCTTCGTGGAGGACCCGCAGAACCAGTCGGTGTGCATCGGCGGCTGCGCCGACAACTGGCCGCCGCTGATCGCCCCCGCCGACGCGCTGCCGGTGGGCGAATTCAGCCTGGTGGAGCGGGAGGAAGGGCGTCGGCAGTGGGCGTTCCGCGGCAAGCCGCTCTACGCCTGGGCGCAGGACAAGAACCCGGGCGACACCACCGGCGACGGCATGGGCGGCAAGTGGAACCTCGCCAAGCCTTGATCAACCCTCGGGGGTCCAGCCTTCGGGGGCCTCGACTTCCACCACCCACAGGTCGTCGTCGTAGCGGCACTGCCGCGCGACGAAGGCATCCGCCTCCGCCTCCGCCACCGGCAGATCGCCGGTCATCGGCAGCCAGCGGCGCGCGCCGTCGTCGACGAATGCGGTCTGGAACACCGTGCAGCGGAACCCGGGGCCGACGTGCTTGACCAGCACCGCGCCGGACTGGGCGTCGCCCCGGCGGGTGACGTAGGCGCCGCGCGCCGCCGCGTGGGCGTGTCGGAGCAGCGCCTGGACCAACAGTTCGGCCTTGAGGCGCGGCTCCAACATCGTTCCGCTAGTCCTTGAGGAACGACAGCTTCTTCGCGTAGCCGCGCGGCGAATAGACCCAGGTGCGCCCGGCGAGGTCGAAGGTGCGGGTGGTGGAGTTGCCGATCGTCACCATCGACAACATGTCGGCGTGGTCGGGGGTCAGTTCGGCGAGGGTGATGACCTGGACGCTCTGGTCCTCGCGGCCGACGTTGCGGGCGATCACCACCGGGGTGGTGCCCGGGCGGCCGGTGAGGAGGATGTCGCGCGCCCGCTCGATCTGGCTGCGGCGGCGGCGGGAGACCGGGTTGTAGAGGGCGACGATGAAGTCGCCCAGCGCCGCCGCCTTGAGCCGCGCCTCGATGGTTTCCCACGGCGTCAGCAGGTCGGAGAGCGAGATCAGGCAGAAGTCGTGCCCCATCGGCGCGCCCGCCAGCGACGCCGCGCCCTGGGCGGCGGTGATGCCGGGGACGATGCGCACGGCGATGCGCTTCCAATCCGGGCGGTGCTCGGCCTTGTCGAGCATTTCCATGGTGAGCGAGGCGAGGGCGTAGATGCCCGGGTCGCCGGAGCACACCAGGGCGACGTCGCGGCCTTCGGCGGCGAGGTCGAGGGCCTTGGTGACGCGCACCTCCTCGCGGGTCATGCCGGAGACGTGCTGCGGCTTGCCCTCGATCAGGTCGGCGACGAGGTTGAGGTAGCGCTTGTAGCCCACCACCGCGTCGGCGCGGCGGATCGCCTGGGTGGCGTCGGGCGAGCGCCACGCCGCCGAGCCGGGGCCGACGCCCACCACGGTGAGGCTGCCGCGCGCCTGGCCGACCCGCGCCGGGTCGAGGGTGGCGGCGGCGCGGGCGACCGCGCAGGTGGCGTTGACGGATTTGGTCTTGGCGACCGCGAGGGCCGCGTCCGCCCCCGCCACCGCGAGGGCCGCGCCCTCGGCGACGCCGTAGCAGCCGACCGCGGCGAACGCGTGTTCGGACTTCTCGGTGAGGCGGTCGGCGAAGGCGTTGAGGGCGTCGGCGGTGAAGAACCGCACCGGCACGCCGAAATGGGCGGCCGCCGCGTGCAGCGCCGGTTCGTCCATCTTCGCGTCGACGGAGGCGAGGCAGGCCACCGCGCCCTGCGCGAGGCCCGCGTCGGCGAGGGTGGTCTCGACCAGTTCGATCACCTCTTCCGCGCCGGTGTCGCGGTTGCAGCCGATGCCGACGGCGAGCACCGGCGGGTGCATCACCAGGGTGGCGTCGTCGCCCGCGAGGGCCTTGTCGGTCACCAGGATCGCGGCGGGGGCGTCGGCGGCGAAGCTGGCGCCGCAGCCGGTGAGCCAGGCGGCGTCGCCCGCCTCGACCCGCAGCGCCACCGGCTCGCCCGCCAGCATCCGGCCGACCACGTCCTTGGCGGCGGTGGGGTTGGCGACGTGCCAGCCCTGGGGCGGCTCGTCGAGGGCGATGTCGAAGCGCACGTCGCCCGCGGTGGTCACCCCGGCGGCGCCGTTCAGCACCTGGGAGATGGTGCGCGCCAGGCGGTTGGCGCCGTGGTGGCCGCCGAGCAGCGGCACCGCCACCGAGCCGTCCTGCGCGACCGCGAGAACCGGCGGCTCGCGCCATTTGTCGGCGACGCAGGGGGCGAGGGCGCGCACCAGGATTCCGGCGGCGCAGACGCCGACGATGCCGGTGCCGTCGGCGAACAGGCGGCGCAGATGCGCGCCCGCGTCGGCGAAGGTTTCGTCGCACGCGGAGACGCGGCGCTCGAAACCGTGGATCGACGCCTGGGGCAGCGCGTCGCGGAGCTTTCTCGCCACCTCCATGCCGCTTTCGGAGAAGACGACGATGGCGAGGGGCTGGGCGGCATGGGTCATGGGAACATCAGTCCGTATCGCGGAAAACCAGGATCACCGAGAAATAGGGCGCGGTGTCTTCGGCGAGGCGGGCGAGCGGGACGACCCGCTGGCCCGGGTTGAGGGCGCGTTCGACGTAGGTGGCGCCGCCGGTGCAGCCGAGCTTTTCGATCACCCGGCGGATTTTCGGCAGGTGGCGGCCCACCTTCATGATCACCGCCGAGGAGGTCTGCGACAGCTCGCGCTCCAGCACCTCCTCGGGCAGGGTGCCCGGCAGCACCGTGAGGATGTCCTCGCGGCCGCACAGCGGCAGGCCCGCGGCCGCCGCGCACGCGGTGACCGAGGAAACCCCCGGCACCACCTCGACCTCGTAGCGGTCGGCGAGGCGGTCGTAGACATACATGAAGCTGCCGAACAGGAAGGGATCGCCCTCGCACAGCAGCGCCACATCGCGCCCGGCGTCGAGGTGGGCGGCGACGATCTCGGCGTGTTCGTCGTATTTCGCCTGCGCCACCGCGGTGTCGATCGCCATCGGCGTGTCGAGGGGTTCGAGGATCGCGGTCCTGGGGATGTAGCTCGCCGCGATCTCCCGCGCGAAGCTGCCGCCCTTCTGGCTTTCGGGGAAGGCGATCACCGGCACGCTGTTGATCAGCCGCACCGCCTTCACCGTCACCAGCTCGGGATCGCCCGGGCCGAGCCCGATGCCGTACACTTTTCCGGTCACGCTTTCACTCCGGCATACTGGATCACCGGCGCCATCGGTTCGAACTTCGTCATCGCGCCGACCGGGGCATTACGCGCAATCGCAAGCTGTGTCAACGTGCCGCCGCGGCGTTTCTGGAACGCGATCAGCTGCGCCGCGGATTCGAGGGCGACGACGTTGACCACCAGGCGCCCGCCCGAGGGCAGGCGATCCCAGCAGATGTCGAGGGTTTCGCCGGAGGTGAGGCCGCCGCCGATGAAGATCACGTCCGGGTCGCCGGGGATCTCGTCGAGGATCTCGGGCGCCGCGCCTTCGACGATTTCGATGGACGGGGCGCCGAGGCGGTTGGCGTTGATGCGCAGCACCTCGGCGCGGTGGCGGTCGCGCTCGATCGCGATCGCCCGGCCGCTGGGGTTGACGCGCAGCCACTCCACCGAGATCGAGCCGTTGCCCGCGCCCACATCCCACAGGGTTTCGCCGGGGCGGGGGGCGAGGGTGGAAAGCGTCACCGCGCGGATTTCCCGCTTGGTGAGCAGGCCGTCGTGGATGAAGGCGTCGTCGGGCAGGCCGGGGGTGAGGCCGTAGATGCGCGCCCCCGCATCGGCCACCACCTCGACGGCGATGGTGTTGAGGGGGTCCACGTCCGTCTGCCCCCAGGTGGCGGCGAGGCCATCGACGCGGCGCTCGCGCGCGCCGCCCATCTTTTCGAACACGCTCATCCGGCTCGGGCCGAAGCCGCGCTCGGCGAGGAAGGCGGCGATCCCCGCCGGGGTTTCGCCATCGCGCGAGAGCACCACCAGGCGGCGGCCGGGGAACAGGTGGCGGGCGATGGATTCGAGCGGCAGGGCGTGGGCGGACACCGCCACCGCCTCCTGCATCGACCAGCCCATCCGCGAGCACGCCAGCGAGAACGCCGAGGGCGCCGGATAGGTGAGGATCTCGCGGGGGTCGAAGTGGCGCGCCAGGGTGGCGCCGACGCCGAACCACATCGGGTTGCCCGAGGCGAGCACGACGACGCGGGAGCCGCGCGCCGCGGCGATGCCGTCGAGGGTGCCGTCCAGCCCCGCCCAGACGATGCGCTGGGCGCGGCCGGGGGGCACCATGTCGAGCAGGCGGCGCGCGCCCACCAGCCAGTCGGCGGCGTCGAGGGCGGCGCGGGCGGCGATGGAGAGGCCGTCGAGGCCGTCTTCGCCGAGGCCGATCACGGTCAGCCAGCGGGCCGGCGCCTCGGCGGTCATTTCGCCGGGCGCTCCGCCTTGGCGGCGATCGCGAGCGCGTTGAGCGCGGCGACCGCCAGCGGGCTGCCGCCGCGGCGGCCGCGCACGGTGATGTAGGGCACGCCGCAGGAATGGGCGATCAGCGCGTCCTTGGATTCCGCCGCGCCGACGAAGCCCACCGGCATGCCGATGATCAGCGCGGGCTTCGGCCCGCCTTCCGACATCACCTCGAGCAGGCGGAACAGCGCGGTGGGGGCGTTGCCGATGGCGACGATCGAGTCCTTGAGGCGGTCGCCCCAGAGGTCGACGGCGGCGGCGGCGCGGGTGGTTTCGAGGCGCTTGGCGGCCTCGGCGATGTCCGGATGGCGGATCAGGGTGACGATCTCGGTGCCCTCCACCAAGTGCGGGCGGTGGATGCCGTGGCCGACCATCTCGACGTCGGTGAAGATCGTCGCGCCCGCGTTGATCGCGGCCTTGGCCGCGCCCGCCGCGTCCGCCGAGAAGGCGACGTCGCGCGCGAGGCTGGGGTCGCCCGCCGCGTGGACCATCCGCACCACCGTCGAGCGCAGGTCGGCGGGCACCTGGGAGAGGTCGCTTTCCGCCTCGATGATCTCGAACGACCGGCGATAGATCTCGTCCGGATCGGTGATGAAATCGAACTTCATGCGGCGTCTCCCCCCAATACTTCAGGCAATCAGGCAAGATTTGGCCGGGCCCGCGTGGCGGACCCGGCATGGTCTAGAGGCGTGGTTCAGTGCTTGCCGCCGCAGCCGCAGCCGCCGTGGGCGTGCTCGTGGGCGTGTTCGTGCTTGTGCTCGTGGTCGTGCGCGTGGCCGTGGCCGCCGCAGCACTCGTGGTCGTCGTCGGCATGACCCTTGCCGCCGCAGCACTCGTGGTCGTCCGCGTGGGCGTGAGCCTGCGCGTGGCCGTGGCCGCCGCAGCAGCCTTCGCCGTGGTCGTGCGCGTGCTCCTGCGCCTCGTCCTTGTGGTGGTGGTGACCGTGGCCGCCGCAGCAGCCGCCGTGCTCGTGTTCGAACAGCTTCTTCATCCAGGGCTCTCCTTCCAGGGGTTCGCCGGCTTGTTTCCATGCGCGATACTGGGCGAGGCGGTCCTGCCCGCCCGAGGAATCGCGCGCGATGTCCTGCAGACGCTCCATGAAGGTCTCGATCACCCGGGGGTGGTCCTTGAGGTAGGGCACCGTGACGACCTGAACTTCGGGGTAGCGATCCGCCACCGCATCCGCCCAATCGTAGATTCGATCGACGAGGATGCCGGTGAAGAGGAAATATGGGAACACCACGACGCGACGGAAAGCGTCCCGCTGCAATTCCCTGAGCATCACCACGTCGGCGGTGGGGTGGGCGAGGCCGGAGAAGCCCGCCTCCACCCACCCGAAACCCATCACGTCCCACAGCATCCGCGCCACCTTGGCGACGTTGCCGTTGGCGTCCGGGTCCGAGGTGCCGCGGCCGACCACCACCAGCAGGGTGTCGCGGCGCGCGACCTTGCCGAAGGTGCGGTCGGCGGCGTCGAGGGCGGTTTCGATGCGGTCCTTGGCGGCTTCCAGCATCCGCCAGTCCAGCCCCAGCTCGGCGCCGAATCGCAGCGCGATCTCGGGGTGCCTGCGGCCGAAGGCGTCCAGTTCGGCGGGGATGTCGGTCTTCATGTGCATCGCCGCGAACAGCATGCCGGGCAGCGCCCAGATCTCCGTGGCGCCCTCGGCGGCCAGGGCCTCGAGCGATTCGGTGATGGTGGGGCGGGCGAATTCGAGATAGCCGCTTTTCACCACCGCGTCGGGCAGGCGCGCGCCCAGCGCCTGCGCCACCAGGCCGAACTCCTCCACCGCGCGCGGGTCGCGGCTGCCGTGGGAACAGATCAGGATGGCGGGGGTGGCGGACATGGCGTCGATGCTCCGGATGCGCGGTGGAATGCAACAAAGTAACTTCGGTTACCAGCAACCCCGGCGCGGCGCAAACCTATTCGCAAGGGCGTCGCGCCGACAAGCGTTTTCGTTTTCCGCTGACACCGCGCGCAGGCGCGATTATAAGCGGGCGATTCGCGATCGGAGGAGAATCCCATGACCGTCCATTTCATCGGCGCCGGCCCGGGCGCGCCCGACCTCATCACCGTGCGCGGCCTGAAGCTGATCGAGCGCTGCCCGGTGTGCCTCTACGCCGGGTCGCTGGTGCCGCGCGAGGTGGTGGCCGCCGCGCCCGCCGACGCCCGCATCCTCGACACCGCGAAGATGAACCTCGACGAAATCGTCGACGAGATGGCCGCCGCCCACGCCAAGGGGCACGACGTCGCCCGCGTCCACACCGGCGACCCCTCGCTGTTCGGCGCCATCGACGAGCAGATGCGCCGCCTCGACGCCCTCGGCATCGACTACGACGTGACCCCCGGCGTGCCCGCCTACTGCGGCGCGGCGGCGTCGCTCAAGCGCCAGTTCACCCTGCCGACGATCAGCCAGACGATCGTGCTCACCCGCACCAACGTGCGCACCTCGCCGATGCCCGAGGGCCAGGACCTCGCCACCATCGGCAAGACCAAGGCGACGCTGGCGATCCACCTCTCCGCCGCCAACGTACGGCAGATCGTCGACGAGCTGTCGCCGATCTACGGCGCCGACTGCCCGTGCGTGGTCGCCTACCGCGTCACCTGGCCGGACGAGAAGATCATCCGCGGCACCCTCGCCGACATCGAGGACAAGGTGGCGGCCTCGGGCATCAAGATGACCGCCCTGGTGCTGGTGGGCCACGCGCTGGCGGAAAACGTCGAATACCCGGACAGCTTCCTCTACGACCGCAACTTCACCACCGGCACCCGCGAGGCCAAGCCGGAATAAGCGGTTACGCATCGGCGCATCGCGGGGCCCGAGGGACTCCGCGGTGCGCGAAATTGTGCTTGCGCTCGGTCGCAAAGTGTGTGCTTCTCATCACTACGAGCGCCGCGCGTAGACGGACCCCGAGCGGGTCGATGGCGGCGCCTCCGATGCGCGCTATGCCTGGATACCGGACTGCCGCCATCCCCGCCCTCGACGGCGGACACACACAGGCAGCGGATCTACGCCGGCTTGCTCCCGAAAGACCAGACGCCGCGGGCGCCCCTTTTGGCGACGGCGGCACGAATGGAAACGATTTGACGACTTTTTCCGACCTCGGCCTCGCCGAGTCCCTGTTGCGTGCGGTTGCGGCGGAAGGGTATGAAACCCCCACCGCCATCCAGGCCGCCGCCATTCCCCACGGTCTCGCGGGCGAGGATGTCCTCGGCATCGCCCAGACCGGAACCGGCAAGACCGCCGCGTTCGTGCTGCCGATGCTGCAGCGCCTCGCCGCCGACGGCCGCAAACCCGAACCCCGGACCTGCCGTGCCCTGATCCTCGCGCCGACGCGCGAGCTGGCGGCGCAGATCCTCGACTGCATCCGCGCCTACGGCCGCTTCCTCAAGCTCAGCTCCACCCTGGTGGTGGGCGGCGTGAAGGCGGGGCCGCAGATCAAGGCGCTGACCCCCGGCGTCGACATCCTGGTGGCGACGCCCGGCCGCCTGCTCGACCACATGGGCGAGGGCGTGGTGCGCATCGACACCGCCCGCGTCGTGGTGCTGGACGAAGCGGACCAGATGCTGGACCTCGGCTTCTTCCCCGCGATCCGCCGGATCATGGCGAAGACCCCGAAGACCCGCCAGACCCAGCTGTTCTCGGCCACCATGCCGGAGGCGATCCGCGCGCTCGCCGCCGATTTCCTGAAAGCCCCGAAGGAAGTGCGCGCCACCCCGGTGTCGAAGCCGGTGGAGCGCATCGCCCAGCGGGTGATCGAGACCGCCGCCGAAGACAAGCGCGCGGTGCTCACCGACATCCTCCGCAACGAGGCGCAGGGCCGCACCATCGTCTTCACCCGCACCAAGCACGGCGCCGACCGGGTGGCGAAGCACCTCGCCCAGGCGGGCCTGCCCGCCGCGGCGATCCACGGCAACAAGAGCCAGAACCAGCGCATCCGCGCCCTCGAGGCGTTCAAGAGCGCCGAAACCCGGATCCTGGTGGCCACCGACATCGCCGCGCGCGGCATCGACGTGGACGGCGTGGAGCACGTGGTGAACTTCGAATTGCCGAACGTCCCGGAGGTCTACGTCCACCGCATCGGCCGCACCGCCCGCGCGGGCGCCAACGGCATCGCGATTTCTTTGTGCGATCCGATGGAACGGAAACTCCTCCGGGACATTGAACGATTGATCGGCAAGACTCTGTTGCAGGCCTCCCCTGCGCCCAGCAACGGACTCCCCCGCCCGGGGAAACCGGAGGGAAGCAAAACCGCTCCGACGAGACGTCGTCGGCGCAAACATTCTCCGCGGCGGGTGTCCGACGCGGCGTGAACCCATCCGAAATCGGGGCAGGTCCCGGCTAGGGTACGACTAACATCCAGGAACACGAAGGAATACGACTATGGCTAACGGTACCGTGAAGTGGTTCAACGCGCAGAAGGGTTACGGCTTCATTCAGCCGGAAGCGGGCGGTGCGGACGTGTTCGTCCACATCTCCGCGGTTGAGCGCGCCGGCCTCTCGACCCTCAACGACGGCCAGAAGGTCGCCTACGAGCTGCAGATGGATCCGCGCAAGGGCAAGTCCTCGGCGGTCGACCTCAAGCTCGTCTGAGCCGCTTCGCGACGCTCGTGCCTCCGGTTCGCCGGAGGCACGGCCGCGACCATCCGCAAGCCGCGACCGATCCTCGGGCGCGGCTTCTTGCTGTCCGGATCTTGCGGAACCCTCAAGGCTTGTTGAGCCAGGGGAGGTCGTCGCGGCCCTCGTCGGCGAGGTCGGCGGCGTGGGTCTCCCAGGCGTCGAGGGACTCCGCGATCGCCGCGACGATCGCGTCCTCGGCGCCGATGCCGCGCGCGGCGGCGAGCGCCTCCAGGCGATCGGCGGTTTCGGGCGGCAGCGAGACGGTGTAGGTTGCGAGGGACATGACGGACTTCGCACAATTACAGACACGCCGGCGACCATAGCATGGCCCGGTCCGCCAAAGCCAACCCGCCGAAGCCCCGGCGCGCTCCGGCCCGGCCGCGCGCCGCCGCGCCGCCGCCGAAATCCGGCGGCTTCCGCCGCGTTCTCAAACGCTGGCTGCCCGCGCTGCTGGTGTGGGCGGGGCTGGCGGTGGGGGCGTATCTGGTGTGGTGCGCCTACGGCCTGCCCGACGTCGACGAAGCCGCCCGCGAACCCCGGCGCCCGGCGATGGTGGTGGAAGCCGCCGACGGCCGCGTGCTCGCCTCCTACGGCGACCTCCACGGCGGCTACGTCGGCATCGAGCGGATCTCCCCCAACCTGATCCACGCCCTGCTCGCCACCGAGGACCGCAACTTCTACCGCCACTTCGGCGTCAACCCGTTCTCGGTGGCCCGGGCGATGTGGGTGAACTACCGCGCGGGCGTGGTGCGCCAGGGCGGCAGCACCGTCACCCAGCAGGTGGCGAAGAACCTCTTCCTCTCCCCCGACCGCACGATGCGCCGCAAGGTGCAGGAGCTGCTGCTGTCGTTCTGGCTGGAGACCAAGTTCTCCAAGGACCAGATTCTCGCGCTCTACTTCAACCGCGTCTACTTCGGCGGCGGCACCTACGGCATCGAGGCGGCGGCGCGGCGGTTCTACGGCGTCTCGGCCAAGGACGTGGACGTCTACCAGGCCGCCGCCCTGGTGGGCGCGCTCAAGGCGCCCTCGCGCTACAACCCCCTCTCCAACCCCGAGAACTCGGACCGCCGGGCGCGCCAGGTGCTCGCCAACATGGCCGACGCCGGTTATCTCGCCGAGGACGCGGCGAAGCGGGTGCCGCGCCGCTGGGCGGTGCCCCCGGCGGGCGGCGCCGGATACTTCTCCGACTGGATTCTCGACGCGGTGGGCGACCGCCTCGGCCCGGCGGACCGGGACCTGTGGGTGCGCACCACCCTCGACCCCCGCGCCCAGCGCATCGCCGAGGAGTCGCTCGCCGCGACGCTCGACCGCGACGGCCCGGCCCACAAGGCGCGCGAGGGCGCGGTGGTGGTGCTCGACCGCTCGGGCGCGGTGCGCGCGATGGTGGGCGGCAAGCGCTACGTGCCCGGCGGCTTCAACCGCGCCACCCAGGCGGTGCGCCAGCCCGGCTCGACGATCAAGCCGTTCGTCTATCTCGCCGCCTTCGACCGGGGCCTGACGCCCGAAACCATGGCCGACGACGCGCCGGTCACCATCCGCAACTGGTCGCCGCGCAACGCCGACGGCCGCTTCCGCGGCGTCGTCAGCCTGCGCACGGCGCTGATCCACTCCCTCAACACCGTGCCGGTGCGGATCTACCAGACCATCGGCGCCGAGCCGATTCTCGCGATGTGCGCCCGCTTCGGCATTCCGCAGCAGGACGAAGGGCCGAGCCTGGTGCTGGGATCGGGGGCGGTGACGCTGCTCGACCTCACCGCCGCCTACGCCGCCCTCGCCAACGGCGGCGTCGGGGTGTGGCCCCACGGCCTCGCCAGCGTGCGCGACCGCGACGGCCGGGTGGTGGACAAGCCCTCCGGCGGCGGCCCCGGCCGGGTGGCCGACGCGGACGCGGTGGCGCGGGTGACCGACATCCTCGCCCGGGTGCTGACCGAGGGCACCGGCCGCGCCGCGCGCCTGCCGTTCGCCGCCGCCGCCAAGACCGGCACCACCCAGGACGGCCGCGACGCCTGGTTCGTCGGCTTCAGCGACCGCTACGTGGTGGGGGTGTGGCTCGGCAACGACGACAACAGCCCGATGGAAAAGGTCGGCGGCGGCACCCTGCCCGCGCGGATCTGGCGCGACGTCATGACCGACCTGCACCGCTGACGCCGCGCACCTGGAACAGGTAGACGAGCGCCGCCGCCGCCGCGAGGGCGAACAGCGCGGTGGCGAAGCCCCGAGTGGTGCCGTCGTGCAGCGCCGCGACGATCCACCCGGCGCACGCCGCCGTCACCCCTTGCGCGAACCCGGCGAGGGAGGAGGCGGACCCGGCGATGCGCGGAAACGGCCCGATCGACGCGGCCATGGCGGTGGGCATGATCATCGCCACCCCCACCGCGAACGCGGCCATCGGCGCCAGGATCGCCGCCACCGTCGCCACCCCGGCCCAGGCGAGCGCCGCCATCGTCGCCGCCGCCAGGGTCATGGCGGCGGCGCCGAACCCGGCGATCTCGTGGGGGCGCAGGCTGCGCGCCAGCCGCCCGGCGAGGGTGGACCCCAGCGCCAGCCCCGCCACCACGCAGGCGAAGGCATAGCCGAAGTCGGAGGGCGCGAGGCCCAGCACCTCGATCAGCACGAACGACGAGCCGGAGACGAAGCAGAAGATGCCGCCGAACGACAGCGCCAGCAGCGCCGCGTAGGCGCGGAAGGTGCGGTGCCCGAGCAGGGTGGCGAAGTTGCGCCCGATCCCCCGCAGGGAGATCGGCACCTCGCCGCGGTAGGCGTTGGTCTCGGGCAGGGTGAGCACGGTGGCGCCCAGCAGCAGCGCGGCGAAGATCGCCATCCCCGCGAACGGCGCGCGCCAGTCGAACAGCTCCAGCAGCCAGCCGCCGAGAATCGGCGCCAGCGCCGGGGCGGCGGCCATCGCCGTGCCCATCGCCGCCATGATCCCCACCGCCTTGTCCGGCTCGTAGAGGTCGCGCACGATCGCCCGCCCCACCACCGGCCCGACGCACGCGCCGAGGGCCTGGAACAGCCGCCCGACGATCAAAAGCTCGATGCTCGGCGCGAACCAGCACAGCACGCTCGAGGCGAAATACAGCAGCATGCCGCCGACGATCACCGGCCGCCGCCCGTAACGGTCGGAGAGCGGCCCGGCGATCAGTTGCGAGGCGGCGAAGCCGATCATGAAGATGCTGAGGGTGGTCTGCACCTCGGCGACGCTGGCGTCGAAGGCGCGCGACATCTCGGGCAGCGACGGCAGGTAGAGGTCGATCGACACCGGCCCGGTGGCGACGAGAACGGTGAGATACAGCAGCCAGGACCCGCGTGAGCGGCCCGGCGAAGACGACTGGGTCATGAAAACTCGCGAAAATCGAATGTCGGGCAGATATAGGGCGTCCGGCGCGGCGCGTCTGTGAAGCGCCTCGCCTCAGGCGCCCCAGACCCACGCCAGCAGCGCCACCGCGCCGAGGCCGCCGAGCACGCAGGCGACCGCGTAGAGCCGGAGCGCCAGGCGGATGTGCCGGGGCGCGGCCGCCGCCGTGCCCTCGCCGATCCAGGGCGCCTCCACCACCTCGCCGGGATAGACGCGGGGGCCGAGGAGCCGCAAGCCCAGCGCCCCGGCGACGGCGGATTCCGGCCACCCGGCGTTGGGCGAATGGTGGACGCGGGCGTCGCGCAGCATCACCCAGGCGGCGCGGTGGCCGTCGGCGGCGCGGGAGAAACCGGCCGCCGCCACCAGCAGCCACCCGGCGATGCGGGCGGGGACGAAGTTCATCAGGTCGTCGAAGCGCGCCGACGCCCAGCCGAAGTCGACGTATTTTTCCGACTTGTGCCCCACCATCGAATCGAGGGTGTTGACCGCCTTGAACGCCAGCATCCCCGGCAGGCCGAGGACGACGTACCAGAAGATCGGCGACACCACGCCGTCGGCGAAGCTCTCGGCGCAGGATTCCACCGCGGCGCGGCACACTCCGGCCTCGTCGAGGGTTTCCGGGTCGCGGCCGACGATCATCCCCACCGCACGGCGTCCGGCGGCGAGGCCGTCCCGCTCCAGCGCCCGGGCGACGGCGCGGACGTGGAGATAGAGGCTCTGCTGCGCGAGCAGCACGTACACCGCCACCGCCTCGATCAGCCAGCCGTAAGGCACCCGCGCGGCGACGGCGACGATGACGCCGCCCACCGCCAGCATCCCCGCCACCATCGTCGCCAGCAGCAGCACGCCCAGCAGGCGGCGCACCCGGCGGGAGCGCTCCGGCCGGTTCCACGCCGCGTCGAGGGCGGCGATGGCGCGGCCGATCAGCGCCACCGGATGCGGCACGGCGCGATAGAGGGCATAGGGATCGCCGATCAGGGCGTCGAGGACGAGGGCGGCGAGGAGCACCCAGGCGGGGGAAACGGTCTGCATCATGGCGCGCATGATCGGGGGGCGCGCCGCCCCGCGTCAACGGCTTTCACGGCTCATTCGGCGGCGAGCGGCACGGCGCCGAAGCGCCCGAGGTGGCGGCGGCGCGCGCGCAGCACGCCGATCCCCGCCAGGCACGCGCAGGCGGCGACGCCGAACGCCGCCGACGCGCCGAAGCGCGCGGCGATGGCGGGCGCGGCATAGGGCGCCACCACCCCGGTGGACCAGCGCACGAAGTTGTAGGCGGCGGAGGCCACCGCGCGCGGCTCGCCGGAGACCTCCATCGCCATTTCCGTGAACACGGTGTTGTTCACCCCCATCACCGCGCCCGAAACCACCACCGCGCCGATGGTGAGGGCCGGGTCGCCCCAGGCCATCGCCGCCAGCAGCGCCGCCATCGCCGCCAACCCGCCGGCGATCAGCCGCTCGCCGGAGAAGCGGCGCTGGAACCACGGCGCCACCAGCACCGAGAACACCGCCAGCGCCACGCCCCAGCCGAAGAAGATCGCGCCGATCGCCCGCGGCGACATGTCGAGGGCGAAGGGCACGAACGCGAGCACGGTGAAAAAGCCGTAGTAGTAGAACGCCGCGGTGAAGGCGGTGGCGCTCAGCCCCTTGTGGCCGAGGGCGCGGATCGGATCGAGCAGGCCGGTGCGCGCGGCGGGGCGGGGCGTCGGCCCGAGGAACAGCGCGATCGCCGCGAAGCCCACCGCCATCAGCGCGGCGGTGCCGAAGAACGGATAGCGCCACGACACCGACCCCAGCGCCGCCCCCAACAGCGGCCCCACGGAAATGCCGAGGCCCATGGCGGCTTCGTAGAGCAGGATCGCGGTCATCGCACCGCCCGAGGCGGCGCCGACGATCACCGACAGCGCGGTGGCGACGAACAGCGCGTTGCCGAACCCCCACCCGGCGCGGAAGCCCACCAGCTCCGCCACCGACTGCGAGGTGCCCGAAAGCGCGGCGAACGCCGCGATCAGCGCCGCGCCGATCAGCAGCGTCGCCCGCCCGCCGAGGCGCGAGGACACCACGCCGGTCACCAGCATCATCGCGGCGGTGACGGCGAAATAGCTGGTGAACAGCAGCGACACCTCGGCGTGGCTGGCGTTCAGCCCGCGCGCGATGGCGGTGAGGATGGGGTCGACGAGGCCGATCCCCATGAAGCCGACCATCGCCGCGAAGGCGGTGGCCCAGACGGCGCGGGGCTGGCGGAAGAACGACGAACCGGCGTCGGACATGGCGGAGGATCCTGGAGGGGAAAAAGATGTATGATGCAATTATATCCGCCGCCCCCTCGAATCAAGCCGCGCCCTGCACATATCTCATCTGCGCCGTTGTCGGGACGCCCAGGGGGAAATCATGGCCGCGCCGCGAGCACAGACCGTCGCCCGCATCGAATTCGAACTCACCCGCCTCGCCCGGGTGCTGGAGGCGGTGCGCCGCCACCGCAGCTATCCCATCGAACCGGCGCAATACCTGCACCTCTGCGTGCTCAAGGCCGAGGGGCCGCGCACCGTGGCGAGCCTGGCGGCGCGCCTGCTGCTCGACGCCTCCACCGTCACCCGCCAGATCGCGGTGATGGAGGTGGCGGGGCTGGTGACCCGCCAGCCCCACCCCACCGACAGCCGCAGCCATTTGATCGCCCCCACCGCCTTCGGCCTCGCCCGCGCCGAGGAGATGCGCGCCGCCCGCGCCGCCCGCGTCGCCGAACTGATCGCCGACTGGCCCGAGGGCGACCGCGCCGACCTCGCCCGCCTGCTGGAACGCCTCAGCCTCGGCCTGATCGGCCAGATCGAACGCAGCCTCGCCGATAGCGGTTGATCGCCGCGCCGCTTGATTTACCCTGAGGGCCATGGACAGCCCCGCCTTCATCGCCGACGCCTTCGCCCTCGGCGCCGCCCACTGCGTCGCCCTGGTCGAGGACCACGGCGGCCTGCTGCTGTCGCTGCTCATCACCGGCCTGCTCGGCTCGGCCACCCACTGCGTCGGCATGTGCGGCCCGCTGGTGCTGGCGCAGACCGGCGCGGTACTCGAAGGCATTCCCGCCTCGGGCATGCGCGAGTGGCACCGCGTCAAGAGCGGCGTGCTGCTGCCCTACCACCTGGGGCGCGCCACCACCTACGCCGCCCTCGGCGCGCTCGCCGCCGGGCTGTTCGGGCTGATGGCGTCGCCGCGCGTCGCGGGCATCGTCGGCGCGGCGCTGCTGGTGGCGGCGGCGATCGGCTTCGTCGGCTACGCCCTGCCGCGACTCGGCCTGCGCCTGCCGCTCGCTGCCAGCCCCGCCTGGGCGGGCGCGGTGGAGCGGGTGGCGAAGCCGCTGTTCGCGCGACCGGTCGGGGTGCGCGGCTACCTGCTGGGCGTCGCCCTCGGGTTCATTCCCTGCGGCCTGGTCTACGCGGCGCTGGCGGCGGCGGCCTCCACCGGCAGCCCGCTCGCCGGGTTCGCGGGGATGCTGGCGTTCGCCCTCGGCACCATGCCCGCGCTGATGGGGCTCGGCATCGCGGGCGGCTGGGCGGCGGCACGGTTCCGTTCCGCCTCCGCAAGAATTTTGCCGATCCTCTTTCTCGCCAACGCGGCGTTCCTGCTGTTTCTCGCCTACGGCCTCGCCAAGCCCGCCTTCGACGCCGGGATCGGCGGGCGGTTCGAACTGGTGGGGCCGGACCGTCGCACCGTCACCGACGCGGATTTCCGCGGCAAGGCGCTGCTGGTCTATTTCGGCTACACCTTCTGCCCCGACGTCTGCCCCACCAGCCTGATCCAGATCGCCGACGGCATCGACCTCCTGCCCGAGGCGGAACGGCCCAAGGTGGCGGCGATTTTCGTCACCGTCGACCCGGCGCGCGACACCCCCGAACTCCTCGCCGAGTACACCCGCCACTTCCACCCGCAGCTCGTCGGCCTCTCCGGCGCGCCCGAGCAGGTGGCGGCGGCGGCCCGCGCCTATCACGTTTTCTACAACAGGGTTGAGGGCCAGGGGGCGGCGGAGTATCTCATGGACCACACCACGCTGGTGTACCTGATGGGGCCGGACGGCCGCTACCTGCGGAGCTTCCCCCACGACGTGGACCCCGCGGTGCTGGCCGAGGCCCTCGCCCGCGCAACCAAGGACATTCCGTGACCGTACCCGGTTTCATCCTCGCCGCGCCCGCCTCCGGCTCGGGCAAGACCCTCGCCACCCTGGGCATCCTGCGGGCGTTCGCGCGCCGCGGCGTGCGCGTCGCCTCCGCCAAGGTGGGGCCGGATTACATCGACCCCTGCTTCCACGCCGCCGCCACCGCCCGCCCCTGCCTCAACCTCGACACCTGGGCGATGCGCGACGCCACCCTCGCCGGGCTGGCCTCCGAGCTGGCGCGCGACGCCGACCTCGTCGTCGCCGAGGGGGTGATGGGCCTGTTCGACGGCGCCATGGTGCCCCTCGGCACCGAGCGCGACGGCTCCACCGCCGCCCTCGCCCGCCTCTCGGGCTGGCCGGTGGTGCTGGTGGTGAACGTGAAGGGCCAGGCCGCCTCCGCCGCCGCGGTGGTGCGGGGCTTCGCCGCCCACGATTCGCGCGTACGGCTGGCGGGGGTGATCTTCAACAACGTCGGCATGGGCCGCCACCTCGACATCCTGAAGGAGGCCACCGCCGCCGCCGTGCCCGGCCTCGCGGTGCTGGGCGGCATTCCCCGCACGCCGAACCTTTCGGTTCCGGAACGTCACCTCGGGCTGGTGCAGGCCCACGAGCACCCGGATCTGCCGGGCTTCCTCGACGCCGCCGCCGACCTGATGGAAGCGTCCCTCGATCTCGACGCCCTTCAGGCCCTCGCCCGGCCCACCGCCTTCCCGCCCGCGCCCCCGGCCAAGCCGGTGCCGCCGCTCGGCCAGCGCATCGCGGTCGCGCACGACGTCGCCTTCGCCTTCGCCTATCCCGCGCTGCTGGCGGGGTGGCGCGCGCAGGGGGCGGAGCTGAGCGTTTTCTCCCCCCTCGCCGACCAGGCGCCGGACCCGGCGGCGGACGCCGTCTACCTCCCCGGCGGCTACCCCGAGCTGCACGCGGGAAAACTTTCCGGGAACGCAACGTTCATGGCGGGGGTGCGCGCCGCCGCCCGCGCGGGCCACGCGGTGTTCGGCGAGTGCGGCGGCTACATGACCCTCGGCGACGCCATCACCGACGCCGATGGCGTCGCCCACCCGATGCTCGGCCTGCTGCCGGTCGCCACCAGCTTCGCCAAGCGCCGCCTGCACATGGGCTACCGCGTCGCCACCCTCGAAGCGGCCTCGCCGCTCGGGCCGCGCGGCATCCGCTTCCGCGCCCACGAGTTCCATTACGCCGCGATCGTTTCGGAATCCGAAAGCGATCGGCTGTTCCGCGTCGTCGACGCCTCCGGCGAGCCGCGCGGCAGCGTCGGCCTCGCGCGCGGCGCGGTGGCCGGGTCGTTCATGCACCTCATCGACCGCGAGGCGCCATGACCGACGCCCCCTTCTGGCAAACCAAGACCCTCGCCCAGATGACCCACGCCGAGTGGGAAAGCCTCTGCGACGGCTGCGGCAAGTGCTGCCTGCACAAGCTCCAGGACGAGGACACCGACGAAATCGTCTTCACCCGCGTCGCCTGCCGCCTGCTGGACCGCGCCACCGCCCGCTGCGGCGATTACGCCCGCCGCCGCATCCACGTGCCCGACTGCGTGCGCCTCACCGCCAAGAGCGCCGCCACTTTCGGCTGGCTGCCGCGCACCTGCGCCTATCGCCTGCTGGCCGAGGGCAAACCCCTGCCCGACTGGCATCACCTCGTCTGCGGCGACCCCGAGGCGGTCCACCGCGCCGGAATTTCCGTGCGCGGCCGCACCGTCAGCGAGGACGAGGTGGTGGATTTCGAGGATCACGTCGTCGCATGGCCGGACCTCTGAGCCTGTTCCGCCGCCGCGCCGCGCTGCCCGACACGTGGCGCATCGGCGCGGCCGATTGGCCGGTGGTGCTCACCCGACGCGCCGGAACCCGGCGCGTCACCCTGCGCCTCTGCCCGCTCACCGACTGCCTGCGCATCTCCGCCCCGGCGCGCACCGCCCTCGCCGACATCCGCGACATCCTCGACCGCCACGCCGACGCCCTCGCCGCGCAATCCGCCAAGCTGCCGCCCCGCCTCGACTTCCGCGAGGGCGCGCGTCTGCCGTTCCGGGGGCGGACGCTTCTCCTCGCGCGCGCCGAGGGCGTCCGCACCGTCTGGCGCGACACCGAGACCGGCCCGGTGCTCGCCGTCGGCGGCCGCCCCGAGCACTTCGCCCGCCGCGTCCGCGACGCCCTCCTCAAGGCCGCCGAAGCCGAACTCAAGGCCGAAACCGCCGCCGCCGTCGCCCGCCTCCAGGGCGTCCGCGCCCGCCCCCTCGGCGCCGTCCGCGTCGGCGACACCCGCGCCCGCTGGGGGTCCTGCGCCGCCGACGGCACCCTGCGCTTCTCCTGGCGCGTCATCCTCGCGCCGCCGGACATCCTCCGCTACCTCGTCGCCCACGAGGTCGCCCACCTCGCCGAAATGAACCACTCGCCGAAATTCTGGCAAGTCGTCGAACGCCTCCACCCCGACGCCGCCACCGCCCGCGCCTGGCTCCACCGCCACGGCTCCGCCCTCCACCGTATCGGTCCGGCGCGCTGAAATAAAAAACAAGGCCGGGCGCTGCCCGGACCCGCCAGGGGATTGGAGCCGGTCGCCGAAGGCGAGGAAAACGCCCGGTGGGCGTTTTCCAGGCGGAAATGCCCGAAGGGCGGACCCCTGGACCCCGTTGGCGAAGCATCCGTCACGGGGCCGGTTGATCTCGCGCTGCGCGCAAAAAAACAGGGGGGAACGCGGCGAGCGTTCCCCCCCTGCCGAAGACGGAGCTTCGTTACTTCGGAATGCTGCCGACCACGCCCTCGACGAACCAGTTCATCTTGAGCAGGTCCGAATCCGGAACGATCTGGCCCGCGGCCACCACTTCCTTGCCGGACTGGTCCTTGATCGGGCCGGTGAAGGGGTGGAACTTGTGTTCCTTGATCTGCCGCTCGACGCCCAGGGCCTCGTCGCGCACCGCCGCCGGGGTGGAGGGGTTGAACGGCGCGAGGCGCACCATGTCCTTGTCGAAGCCGTCCCAGGTGTCGGTGGAGGTCCACTTGCCGTCCAGCACCGCCTGCACGCGGGCGATGTAGTAGCCCGACCAGTCGTCGATGATCGCGGTGAGGTGGGACTTCGCGCCGAAGCGCGACATGTCGGACGCCTGGCCGATCGCCCACACGCCCTTTTCCTCGGCGGCCTGCACCGGCGCGGCGGAATCGGTATGCTGGGCGATCACGTCCACGCCCTGCGCCATCAGCGCCTCGGCGGCCTCGCGCTCCTTGCCCGGGTCGTACCACGAGTTCACCCACACCACCCGCACCTCGGCCTTGGGGTTGACGCTGCGGGCGCCGAGGGTGAAGGCGTTGGCGCCGCGCACCACCTCGGGAATCGGGAAGGAGGCGATGTAGCCGAGCTTGTTGCTCTTGGTCAGCCGCCCGGCGGCGACGCCCGAGGCATAGCGGCCCTCGTAGAACCGCGCCATGTAGGTGGCGAGGTTGGGGGCGCGCATGTAGCCGGTGGCGTGCTCGAACTTCACCTTGGGGAACTGCTTGGCCACCTTGGCGGTGGGGTTCATGAAGCCGAACGAGGTGGTGAAGATCAGCTCATGGCCGGAGGAGGCGAGCTGGCGGATGACGCGCTCGGCGTCGGCGCCCTCGGGGACGTTCTCGACGTAGGTGGTCTTGACCTTGTCGCCGAAGTGCTTCTCGACCGCGAGGCGGCCCTGCTCGTGCTGATACGAGTAGCCGTGGTCGCCGATCGGCCCCACGTAGACGAACCCGACCTTGAGCGGCTCGGCCGCCAGCGCCTGGGTCGCACCGAACAGCCCCATCGCCAGGGCAAGGCCCAATCCGGCCCGTCGCGTGATCTTCATGGTGTGGTCTCCTCCGACCGTTGTTATCGTCCCGAGTGGAACACTTTCCCCAAACACGCGGGCGCGTTCAACTTGATCTTGGTTTCGTCGCGTGAAATCAGCACCAGCACGACGATGGTGGCGAGGTAGGGCAGCATCGCCAGGATCTGCGCGGACACCGGCACCCCCCAGTTCTGCGCGTGGAGCTGGAGAATCGTCACGCCGCCGAAGAGATAGGCGCCCATCAGCGCCCGCACCGGCACCCAGGTGGCGAACACCACCAGCGCCAGCGCGATCCAGCCGCGCCCCGAGCTCATGTTCTCCACCCACATCGGCGTGTAGGCGAGGGAGAGATAGGCCCCGGCGAGGCCCGCCATGGCGCCGCCGAACATCACCGCCAGGGTGCGCACCTTGAGCACGCCGTAGCCGATGTCGTGGGCGGCGTCGTGGTTTTCCCCCACCGCCCGCAGCACCAGACCGGCGCGGGTGCGGAACAGGAACCACGAGATCGCGGGCACCGCGAGGATCGAGGCGTAGACCAGGATATCGTGGGAGAACAGCGCCGGGCCGAGCACCGGAATCTCCGACAGCAGCGGAATCGGCAGCGCGGGCAGGGCGGCGATCGGCGTGCCCACCAAGCTCTTGCCGACGAACGCCGACAACCCGACGCCGAAGATCGACAGCGCCAGGCCGCACGCCACCTGATTGGCGCGCAGGCCGAGGGCGAGGAAGGCGAACAGCAACGACATGCCCACCCCGGCGGCGGCGCCCGCCGCCATCGCCGCGCCGTGGCCCGCGCCCGCGTGGGCGGTGCCGAAGGCCGCCACCGCACCCATCAGCATCATTCCCTCGAGGCCGAGGTTGAGCACGCCCGCGCGCTCGGTGACGAGTTCGCCCAGGGCCGCGAACACCAGGGGCGTCGCGGCGCGGATCATCGCGGCGAGGATCGCGGCGAGGGTGGCGAGTTCGGCTTCGCTCATCGGCGGGCTCCGTGGGGCAGGGAGAGCCGGACGCGATAGCGGATCAGCACGTCGGCGGCCAACAGGAAGAACAGGATCATTCCCTGGAACACCTGAGTCACCGCCAGCGGCACGCCGAGCGCGATCTGCGCCGCGTCGCCGCCCATGTAGGTGAGCGCCAGCAGCAGCGCGGCGAGCAGGATGCCGATGGGATGCAGGCGGCCGAGGAACGCGGCGATGATCGCGGTGTAGCCGTAGCCCGGCGAGACGGTGGGGACGAGCTGGCCGATCGGGCCGGTGATTTCCATCGCCCCGGCGAGGCCCGCCATGCCGCCGCCGAACATCAGGGTGAAGGCGATCACCCGGTTGGGGCCGAAGCCGGCATAGCTGCCCGCCGCCGGGGTCATGCCGATCACCTTGATCTGGAAGCCGAGGAAGCTGCGCGACAGGATCACCCACGCCACCACCGCCACCAGCGGCGCGAACAGCACGCCCACGTGCAGGCGCATGCCCTCCACCAGCAGCGGCATCAGCGCGCTGTCGGTGAACATCCGGGTTTCGGGGAAGTTGTAGCCCTCGGGCGAGCGCCACGGCCCGTGCACCAGCCACGCCAGCAGCAGCACCGCCACGTAGTTGAGCATCAGGCTGGTGAGGATTTCGTTGGCGTGGAAGCGGATGCGCAAGAGAGCCGGAATCGCCGCCCAGGCGGCGCCGCCCACGACACCCGCCAGCAGCACCGTGGGCAGCACCCACAGGCCGGACACCTCGTAGAGCGCGAGCGCGGTGCCGCCCGCCGCGATCGCCCCGGCGATCAGCTGGCCCTCGGCGCCGATGTTCCAGACGTTGCCGCGAAAGCCGAGCGCCAGGGCGCAGGCGATGATCGCGAGCGGCGTCGCCTTCAGCAGCCATTCGGTGACGCCGTAAAGGTCGCCCAGCGGCGAGAGGAAGAAGGTGGCGAGCGCGGGCAGCGGCGCGAAGCCCAGCGCCGCGAACAGCACCCCGCCCGCCGCCACGGTGGCGGCGATCGCCAGCAGCGGCGCGACGAAGGTCATGGTGCGCGAGGCCTGGGGGCGGAGTTCAAGCCTCAGCATTGCGGGACTCCCCGTCGAGGTGGAAGACGCCGCCCATCAGCATGCCGATCTGCTCGACGCTGGTGGCGCGGGCGGGCTGGGCGGGGGAGAGGCGGCCGTGGCTCATCACCGCGATGCGGTCGCAAATCGCGAACAGCTCGTCCAGATCCTGGGACACCACCAGCACCGCGGTGCCGCCCTCGGCGAGGGCGATGAGGTCGCGGTGGATCGCCGCCGCCGCGCCCGCGTCCACCCCCCAGGTGGGCTGGGCGACGATCAGGAGGCGCGGATTCTGCAAAATCTCGCGGCCGACGATGAACTTCTGCAAGTTGCCGCCGGAGAGGCTGCGCGCCGCCGCGCCCGGCCCGGTGGCGGCGACGTGGAAGGTGTCGATGACCTTTTCGGCGAAGCTGCGGGCGCGGGAAAAGCGGATCAGCCCGCGCTTCAGCATGCCGCCCGCCTTGTGGGCCGAGAGCAGGGCGTTGTCGGCCAACGACATGTCGGGCACCGCGCCGCGCCCCAGGCGTTCCTCGGGCACGAAGCCCATGCCGCGCTCGCGGCGGCGGCGCGGCCCCATCTGCCCCACCGCCTCGCCGTCGATGCGGATCGCCTCGGGCACCGCCACCAGGGTCTCGCCCGAAAGGGTGCCGAGCAGCTCCGCCTGGCCGTTGCCCGCCACCCCGGCGATGCCGAAAATCTCGCCCGCGCGCACGGTGAAGGAAATGTCGGCGAGCGGCGTGGCGAACGGCACCAGCGGCGCCAGCGACAGGCGGTCCACCACCAGGCGCGGCGCCCCCGTTTCCGCCGTGCCTTCCTCGCGCACCGGCGGCGCCAGGTCGGCGCCGATCATCAGCCGCGCCAGCGAGGCGGCGGTTTCCCGGCGCGGGTCGCAGCGCCCGGCGAGGCGGCCGCCGCGCAGCACCGTGGCGGCCTCGCACAGCACCCGGATCTCGGCGAGCTTGTGGGAAATGTAGAGGATGCTGCGGCCCTCGGCGATCAGGCGGCGCAGGGTTTCGAACAGCGCCTCGGCCTCCTGCGGCGTGAGCACCGAGGTCGGCTCGTCCATGATCAGGAGTTTGGGGTCCTGCAACAGGCAGCGGACGATCTCGACGCGCTGGCGCTCGCCCACCGAGAGATCGGCGACGCGGCGCTCCGGATCGAGGGCGAGGCCGTAGCGGGCGGAGACCTCGGCGACGCGCCGCCCCAGCTCGGGCAGCGGCGAGGGGTCGCCGGTGCCGAGGGCGACGTTCTCGGTCACCGTCATCGATTCGAACAGCGAGAAGTGCTGGAACACCATGCCGATGCCGAGCTTGCGCGCCGCCGCCGGGTTGTCGATCCGCACCGGCTCGCCCTCCCAGAGGATCTCGCCCTCGTCGGCCTGGAGCACGCCGTAGACGATCTTGACCAGGGTCGACTTGCCCGCGCCGTTTTCGCCGAGCAGGGCGTGGCATTCGCCCGGCATCACCGCGAGGTCGATGCCGTCGTTGGCGAGGCAGCCGGGGTATCGCTTGGTGATCCCCTTGAGCGCGAGGCGCGGGGGCGGAACGGGTACGCTCACGGGTGTCCTTTCCAGGGCCGGATTCGATTGCCGGGGCGCGCGCTTCGGCGGATGATGGGCCGTCGCCGCAGAGAGGGTATTACACCATGCGCGTTCTGGTTTTCCAGCATATCGATGTCGAGCATCCGGGATCGTTCCGCGAGTTGATGGCGGCCGACGGCGCAACCTGGGATACGGTGGCCTGGGACAAGGGGCAAACCCCGCCGGAACCCGAGGGTTACGACCTTTTGATGGTGATGGGCGGGCCGATGGACGTGTGGGAGGAGGCGCGCCTCCCCTGGCTCGCCGACGAGAAGGCCTACATCCGCCGCTGGGTGCGGGAGCTGGAGAAACCCTATCTCGGCCTGTGCCTCGGCCACCAGTTGCTGGCCTCCGCCCTCGGCGCGCCGGTGGGGCGGATGGCGGCGCCCGAGGTGGGCCTCACCGCCGTGACCGCCACGCCCGAAGCCGCCGCCGACCCGGTGATGGCGGCGCTGGCCGCGCCGATCGTCTGCCTGCAGTGGCACGGCGCCGAGGTCAAGGCGGTGCCCCCGGGCGGCGTGGCGCTGGCCGCCAACGCCGCCTGCCCGATCCAGGCGATGCGGGTGGGCGCCAAGGCCTACGGCTTCCAGTATCACGTGGAGGTGACGCCCGACACCGTGCCGGAGTGGAGCCGGGTGCCGGAATACGCCCGCTCCCTCGAGGCGGCGCTGGGGGCCGAGGGCGCCGCCGAGTTCGCCGCCGCCACCGAGGCGGCGCTGCCCGAGCTCACCGCCGGGGCGCGCGGCTTCTGGCGCGCCTACACCGCCGCCGTCGGCCTGCGCTGAAAAAAACGGCGGCATCCCGGGGGAGCCGCCGTCAAGTCGTTGCGGGATCGGGAACCGGCGGCCGAACATGCCGGTTCCCTCCCGGCCTTCTACGATCGGGGGAAACTGCCGCCGCGGTCGCCCGCGACGGAGACGTCATACACACCGGTTGCGCGGCGCGCGCGGAACGCACGCCGACAACCCTGCGGAAATCGCCGAAACGGGGGAATCTCAATGCGTCGCATCGGGACTTTCCGCACTCGTGACCACCACTACCGAAGCGTCACAAACGGAATCCCGCGCCATGGGCAACTCCCGACCCACGGACATGACGCATGCGACGGCAGGTCTCCTGGCTTGCGGGTCATCGCCACCGATCCTCCTTCCCAGGGGTCAATCCCCCAGTGGATCGCGGATCGGGACTCGCCGCTGACAGTTGCGGGTACAGCGCCGGATTCGCACCGGCTTCCCTTTTCAGCCCCCTGAACCTGGGGGACCGTCGCATAACGGGGGGAGTTTCGCCCGCGCGCCGGAGCGAGTCAAGCCGCGTTTTTTGCGAATACCCCATCGACGCTCTCTGCAATTTGCGAACCGGAATGCGGATTTTTCGCTTGCCGCTCCGCCCCCTTGCCCGGCCGGGCCGATCCGGGCGCGCGCCATTCTCTTTCTTCTTCAAACGCTTATGACCCTTCCGGAGAAATCCCCGAAGACCGGCACGGGCTTTGCGACGTTCCCTTCGACAAAACCCACGCCGAGGAAAGGACATCTCCATGGCCCACCCGCTCCGCAACCGCATCGCCGAAGTCGCCGCCCTCCTCGACGACGTTTCCGTCCACGCCGCCGACGCCGCCGACGCCGCCCACCGCAACGCCGCCGCCAACGCCCGCATCGGCAGCGCCACCCACGCCCTCAACTCGGGCAGCGCGCGCATCGCCAACGCCCTGGCGCGGATGGCCGAAAGCGCGGCCCAGTTGCGCGCCGCCGAGGCCCGCCTGGAGTTCCAGAGCGCCCGCCTCAAGCGGTCGAGCCGCAACATCCGCGAGGGCGTGGAGCGCCTCGGCGCGGCGGGCGAGATGCTCAACCGGCGCGCCCGCGAGGCCCGCGCGGTGGCCGAAACCGCCGACCGCACCGCCACCCTGATCGTCGCCATCGAGGCCGCCGCGGCGCGGGGCGACTCCTTCGACCATCTGGTGACCCAGGGCCGCGCCATCGCCTCGGCGGCGCTGCGCCGCCCCAACTGACCCGCCGCCGGAGCGACCCGAACCGGACGAGGAGAGAGACGATGAACCTGAAGCGCACCTTCGACGACCTGCCGATCGCCCGCAAGCTGGCCCTGATCCTGGTGGTGAGCTGCCTCGGCCTCGCCGCCACCGTGGCCCAGAACGTCTGGGACTACCGCCGCACCCTGATCGCCGAGCGCAAGACCGAACTCACCGGACTGGTGGAGGTGGCGCTGGCGTCGATCGCCAACAACGCCGCGCTCGCCGCCTCCGGCCGGTTCTCCGAGGCGGAGGCCCGCGCCGAGGCGCTGGCCGACGTGGCGGCGCTGCGCTACGGCGTCGACGGCTACTTCTGGATTCAAGACAAGTCGGCGCGGATGGTGATGCACCCGATCAACCCCAAGCTCGACGGCACCGACGTCTCGGGCTTCGCCGACCCCACCGGCAAGCGCATCTTCGTCGCCTTCGCCCAGGCGGTGGACACGCCCGCGCGCGCGGGCTTCGTCGACTACCTCTGGCCGATCCCCGGGCGCGACCAGCCGGTGCCCAAGCTTTCCTACGTCGCCGCCTCGCCCCACTGGGACCTGATCGTCGGCACCGGCGTCTACATCGACCGTATCGACGCGATGGTGCTGGAAAAGGCGATCGAGGTGGGCGGCATCGGCCTCGCGGCGCTGGCGGCGCTGGCGGCGGCGACGCTGTGGATCGCGCGCGGCGTCAGCGCGCCGGTCAACGCCCTCACCCGCACCACCGCCGCCCTCGCCGAGGGCAACCTGGAGACCGAGGTGGCCGCCACCGGGCGCCGCGACGAAGTGGGCGCGATGGCCCGCGCCCTCGAGGTGTTCAAGACCCGCCTGATCGAGGCCAAGGTCCGCGACGCCGCCGCCCGGGCGGAGATCGACGCCGCCCGCAGCCGCACCCTGCACGAGCTGGCCGACAGCCTGGAGCGCGAGGTGCTGGGGATCGTCGAGGGCGTCGGCAACTCGGCGGAGGCGATGCGCGCCTCGGCCACCGCCATGAGCGCCTCGGCGGACGCCGCCTCGGAGCAGACCGCGGTGGTGGCGAGCGCCGCCGCCCAGGCCTCGGGCAACGTGCAGAACGTCGCCGCCGCCTCGGAGCAGCTCTATGCCGCGATCGCCGAGATCTCCCGCCAGGTGACGCAGTCGTCGGAGGCGGCGCGGCGCGCCAGCCGCCGCGCGGAGGAAACCGTGGGCAAGGTGCGCGCGCTGGACGCCGCCGCGGCGCAGATCGGCGAGGTGGTCACCCTCATCACCGACATCGCCAGCCGCACCAACCTGCTCGCCTTGAACGCCACCATCGAGGCGGCGCGCGCGGGCGAGGCGGGCAAGGGCTTCGCGGTGGTCGCGGGCGAGGTCAAGACCCTCGCCAACCAGACCGCCCGCGCCACCGACCAGATCGGCGATCAGATCGCCAAGGTGCAGAAGGAGACCGAAAGCGCGGTCGCCGCCATCGGCGCCATCGACCGCGAAATCCGCGATCTCGACGGCATCGCCGCCACCATCGCCGCCTCGATCGAGGAGCAGGGCGCGGCCACCGCGGAAATCGCCCGCAACGTTCAGGAAGCCTCGACCGGTACCGACGACGTCACCCGCAGCATCGCCACCGTCACCGAGGCGGCGCGCGGCAACGGCGCCTCGGCCCGCGACGTGCTCGCCGCGTCGCAGGACATGGCGCGCCGCGCCGAGCAGCTGCGCGCCATCGTCGAGGGCTTCCTGCGCAAGGTGCGCGCCGCCTGAGGCGCCCCCTCCTCCTCGTGCCAACGGTACGGACGGCGGCCCCGGCTGCCGTCCGGGTGCGTTTCAGGCGTCCTTGTCGAGCAGGGCTTCCAGCGCCGCCACGTCGGTGACCGTCACGCGGCTGCGCCGCAGGTCGATCCAGCCCGCCTGCGCCCATGCCTGAAGCTGCTTGTTCACGCTTTCCCGCGTCGTCGCCATCATGTGCGCCAGCTCCTGCTGGGAGAGGCGGAGGCCGATCTCGATGCCGCCCGCCACCGGCTGGCCGTAGGTGCCCACCAGCCGCAGCAGGTGCTTGGCGAGCCGCAGTTCGAGCGGCAGGAAGGCCGCGTCCTCGACCATTTCCGAGGCCACCCGCACGCGCTGGCACAGCAGGCGGATGATGTGCATGGCGAGCCGCCCCTCGCTCTCCACCAGCGGCATGAAGTCGCGGCGGTGGATCACCAGCAGCTCCGAGGGCGCCATCGCCATCGCGTCGGCGGTGCGCGGCAGTTCGTCCAGCAGCGCGATCTCGCCGAAGAACTGCCCCTCCTTGAACAGGTTGAGGGTCACCTCCTTGCCCTCGGGCGAGGTGGTGTGCACCTTCACCCGGCCCGACAGCACGCCGAACAGCCGGTCGCCCGGGTCGCCCTTCTGGAACAGGGTCTCGCCGCGCGCCAGCCGCCGCGTCACCGCCACCGCCAGCACCCGTGCGAGGATCGCCGAATCCAGGCCCGCGAACAGCGGGCTGTTCTGCAGGAACTCCTGCCGCGAATCCACCTTCATGCCCCTCGTCTCCCCCGGGCGCGCGGCATCCCCTCCGCGCGGCCGTTCCCTGGGAGCCTAGCTCCCGGCCAACGCCATGGCGTCGATGCGCACCGTCGGCGCGTCGATGCCGTATTTATACGCGAGATCGTTCGCAACGATCAGGCGCGCGAACATCTCCTTGAGGTTGCCCGCGATCGTCACCTCGCTCACCGGCCCGGCGAGCGCGCCGTCGACGATGCGGAAGCCCGCGGCGCCGCGCGAATAGTCGCCGGTGACGCCGTTGACGCCGGAGCCGATCATCTCGGTGACGTAGAGGCCGTCCTTGATGTCGGCCATCAGCGCGGCGGGCGAGGCGGTGCCCGGCCGCAGCGCCACGTTGGACGCCGAGGGCGAGGGCGCCGAACCGACGCCGCGCCCGGCGTGCCCGGTGGGCGCGAGGCCGAGCTGGCGCGCCGCGCGCAGGTCCAGCAGCCAGCCGGTGAGGCGGCCGTCGTCGGCCAGCTTGCGCTCGCGCGTGGCGAGGCCCTCGGCGTCGCACGGGCGCGAGCGCAGGCCGCGCTTGAGATGCGGCGTCTCGACGATGCTCACCCCCGGCGCGAACACCGGCCGGTCGAGGAATTCGGCGAGGAAGCTGGTGCCGCGCGCCACCGAGGCGCCGTTGATGGCGCCGAGGAAGTGGGCGAGCAGCGAGCGCGACACCCGCGGGTCGAACACCACCGGCAGGGTGGCGGACTTGAGCTTGGCGGCGCCGACGCGCGCCACCGCGCGGCGCCCCGCCTCGGCCCCCAGGGCCTCGGGCGACGGCAGGTCGGCGCGGTAGACCGCCACCGCGGACTCGTAATCCCGCTCCAGGCCGTCCGCGCCGCCCGCCAGCACCGAGGCGGAGAGCGCCGAATGGCTGCTGGCGTAGGCGCGGGCGAAGCCGTTGGTGGCGGCGAGCGCGATCTTCGAGCGCGCGAACGACGCCTCGCCGCCCTCCGAGTTGACCACCCCGGGCACCGCCAGGGCCGCCTCCTCGGCGCGGCGGGCGGCGGCGATCAGGTCGTCCTCGGCCGGGTCGTCGGGGTCGCAGAGGTCGCAATCGGGCAGTTCGCCCGCGAACAGCTGTTCCGGGTCCGCCAGCCCGGCGAACCGGTCCTCGGGCATCACCCGCGCCATCGCCACCGCGCGCTCGGCGAGCGCCTCGAGGGAGGCCTTGGAAAGGTCGGAGGTGGAGACCATCGCCGCCCGCCGCCCCACGAACACCCTGAGGCCCAGCTCCGCGCCCTCGGAGCGCTCGAGCTTTTCGAGCGCGCCCTTGCGCACCGCGATCGACACCGCGTCGCCGTCGGCGACCGCGCCGTCGGCCGCGTCCGCCCCCTTGGCGCGGGCGAGACGAAGCACTTCGGTGAGGCGGTCGAGGGCGTCGGTCATGATTCCTCCGTGGTTTTCCAGATCGGCCGGCCCGAACCCGGCAGGCGGTAGTCGGCCCACTTGGCGGACACCCGCGCGACCACCTCCGGGTCCATGGCGAGCACCCGGCCCCATTCGCGCTTCACCTCCGGCGGCCACTTGTTGGTGGCGTCCAGGCCCATCTTGCCGCCGAGGCCGGATTCGGGAGAGGCGAAATCGAGATAGTCGATCGGCGTGTTCTCCACCAGCAGGGTGTCGCGCACCGGGTCCATGCGGGTGGAGACCGCCCACATCACGTCCTTCCAGTCGCGCACGTCGATGTCGTCGTCCACCACGATCACGAACTTGGTGTAGAGGAACTGGCGCAGGAACGACCACACCCCCATCATCACCCGCTTGGCGTGGCCCGGGTAACCCTTCTTCATCGACACCACCGCGATGCGGTAGGAGCACCCCTCCGGCGGCAGCCAGAAATCGACGATCTCGGGGAACTGCTGGATCAGCAGCGGCACGAACACCTCGTTCAGCGCCTCGCCCAGCACCGAGGGTTCGTCGGGCGGGCGGCCGGTGAAGGTGGAGAGGTAGATCGGGTCCTTGCGCCGGGTGATGGCGGAAATCCGGAACACCGGGAAGCGCTCGACGCCGTTGTAGTAGCCGGTGTGGTCGCCATACGGCCCCTCGTCGCCCAGCTCGTCCAGCATCACGTGGCCCTCGAGCACGATCTCGGCCTCGGCGGGCACCTTGAGCGGCACCGTCTTGCACGCCACCAGTTCCACCGGCTTGCCGCGCAACAGCCCGGCGAACTGGTATTCGGACAGGCTCTCGGGCACCGGCGTGACCGCCGCGACGATGGTCGCCGGGTCCGCCCCCAGCACCACCGCCACCGGCATCGGCTCGGGCCTGCCGCTCTCCTTCCAGCGGCGGAAGTGCTGCGCGCCGCCGCGGTGCTTGAGCCAGCGCATCAGGGTGGTGTCCTTGCCGGTCACCTGCATGCGGTAGATGCCGAGGTTGAAGACGTCGCGCTTGTCCTTCGGCCCCAGGGTCACCACCAGCGGCCAGGTGATCAGCGGCGCCGGTTCGCCGGGCCAGCAGGTCTGGATCGGCAGCTGCGACAGGTCGATGTCGTCGCCGGTCAGCACCACTTCCTGGCACGGCGCGCGGGAGACCTCCTTGGGCTTCATCGCGAACACCGTCTTCGCCAGCGGCAGCATCGCCATCGCCTCGCGCAGGCCGCCGGGCGGCTCCGGCTGCTTGAGGAAGGCGAGGGTCTCGCCCACCTCGCGCAGCTCGGAGGGCTTGCGCCCCATCGCCATGGCGACGCGGTCGACGGTGCCGAACAGGTTCACCAGCACCGGCACGCCGTAGGGGGTGCCGTCGGCCCGCACCGGATTTTCGAACAGCACCGCCGGGCCGCCCTCGGCCAGCAGGCGGGTCTGGATTTCGGTGATTTCGAGATCGGGCGAGACCGGCGCGGCCACCCGCGCGAGCTTGCCCTCGGCCTCCAGACGGCGGATGAAATCCCTGAGCGATGCGAACGGCATGAAGCGTGTCCTCGGCTTGCGGCGGAGGGACCCGCCCCGACCCCAGAAGGGAGGTTTACCGCCCCGCCGTCAAGCCTCGCGGGGCGGGGAAAACCGATGGCGCGGACGCGCCGAACGTGATGAGATGAACCCTCCGCCCAACCACCCCGGGTGCCGAAGTGACCGACGCATGCGGGCGGCGTTGCGCCCAGTCCCTGGATTTCCCCATCGTCATGGCGTTCCAGCCGATCGTCGACGCGGAGCGGCGGCGCATCCACGGCCACGAGGCGCTGGTACGGGGGGCGAACGGCGCCTCCGCCGCCGAGGTTCTCGCCGGCGTCACCGAGGACACCCTCTACGCCTTCGACCAGGCCTGCCGCGTCGCCGCGATCCGCAGCGCGGTGGCCCTCGGCCTCGACACCCGGCTGTCGATCAACTTCCTCCCCCAGGCGATCTACAGCCCCGAGGCCTGCCTGCGCCTGACCCTCAAGGCGGCGCGGGAGGCGGGGCTGCCGCTCGACCGCATCACCTTCGAGTTCACCGAAAACCAGCGGGTGGTGGACCACGACCGCCTGCGCGAGATCGTCGAGACCTATCGCCACCACGGCTTCCGCACCGCACTCGACGATTTCGGCGCGGGCTACGCCGGACTGTCGATGCTCGCCCAGTTCCGCCCCGACACGCTCAAGCTCGACCGCGCGCTGGTCGACGGCGTCGACGCCTCGCCCGCGCGGCAGGCGATCGTCGAGGGCGTGATGCTGACGGCGGCGCGCCTCGGCCTCGACGTGGTGGCGGAAGGGGTGGAGCGGGCGGAGGAGTTCCGCGTCCTGCGGAGCCTGGGGGTGCGGCTGTTCCAGGGATTCCTGTTCGCGCGGCCGCAGCTCGGCCGCCTGGTGGGCGACGCCGAGATCGTCTGGCCGGACGAAGCCTAGACCAGCGCCAGATGCTCGCCGAGAATGCCGACGCCCAGCGCGATCAGCGCCAGACCGCCCGCGCCCGCCGCCCAGCGGCCGAAGCGGCGGCCGATCAGGCCGCCCACCAGCATGCCGCCGGTGGACATCACGAAGGTGGTGGCGCCGATCGCCGCGGCGATCGTCACGATCTCCACGTCCAGCAGCGCCAGCGACACGCCCACCGCCATCGCGTCGATGCTGGTGCCGATCGCCGTCGCCACCAGGCCGAGGCGCGAGCCGCCCGGCGCCGCGCCCGCGTCGTCGGCGTTCTGCACCGCCTGGAACACCATGTGCCCGCCCACCGCCGCGAGCAGGGCGAAGGCGATCCAGTGGTCCACCGCGGCGACGTAATGGGCCGCCGCCATCCCCGCCAGCCAGCCGATCAGCGGCGTCAGCATCTCCACCGCGCCAAACACGAAGCCCGCGCGCACCGCCTCGCCGAAGCCCGGCGTGCGCGCCGCACCGCGACCCACGGAAACGATCAGCGCGTCGATCGACATGCCGAAGGCGATCACGGCGATGGCAAACGGAGACATGGGAATTCCTAACGGTGGGCCGGGATCCGGGCGCACCTCCGGCCAAGCCCGAACGGCCGGTGTCGCCACGGTCTTGCCGGGCCGGACGAAATCCGGCTGGCCGCGCCACGCGAATGCGAGTGTGTTGACGCGGCCCCGCCCGAAGGCGGTGGCTACTCCCCGATGGCGCCCACATACCCCCCTGTGCGCGGCGGGTCAACCCTTGAAAAACAACGGAATCCCCAATGCGAATCGCTTGCATTCGAATCGTCGGCGCAAGCGTGCGTCATCCTTTCCGAAACCGCGCGCGCCAGCTTTCGAAGCGGCCGGCGCTTTCCGCCGCGACGATCGCCCGGCCCGCCGCCCGCGTCAGGCAATCCGCCGCCACCGCCCCCAGCACCGCGACTCCCGCCGCGCGCGGCCGCGCCAGCGGGCGGCGGTGGGTGGCGAGCACGAACACGCTGTCGCCGTCGAACGGCGTGTGCAGCGGCCGGATCGCCCGGGCGAGGCCGTCGTGGGCCATGGTCGCCACCCGCAGCGCCTCCTCCCGGGTGAGATCCGCATCCGTCGCCACCACCGCCAGGGTGGTGTTGGCGCCCGGCTCCAGCGCCCCCAGCATCGGCAGATCCGGCGAAAGTCCCACCGGCGCGGCGGGCGGCGCCTGCCCCAGCATCTCCCCCGCCTGCTCCCACGCCCAGGCCCACAGGGTCGAGGTGCCCGGATAGGTGACGCCCCCCAGCGAATTCACCGCCGCCAGCCCGCCCACCGTCACGCCGTCGTCCAGCACCGCCGAGGCGCTGCCGAGGCCGCCCTTCAAATCCCCCGCCTTCGCCCCCATGCCCGCGCCCGCGTTGCCCAGGGCGAACTCCAGCCCCGCCGCCTCGCACGCCGCCAGCGCCAGCTCCCGGTGCGGCGGCGGGCCGGACTTGTCGCCGCCGTTGGCGAGGTCGAACAGCACCGCCGCGGGCACGATCGGCACCACCCGGTCCGCCACCGGAAACCCCCGGCCGCGCTCCGCCAGCCAACCCATCGCCGCATCCGCCGCCGCCAGCCCGAACGCCGAACCGCCCGCCAGCACCACCGCGTCCACCCGCTCCACCAGCCGCCCCGGCGCCAGCGCGTCCGTCTCCCGCGTGCCCGGGCCGCCGCCGCGCACGTCCACCGCCGCCAGCGCCCGCTCGTCGGGCAACACCACCGTCACCCCGGTCAACACCCGGGCATCCTCCGCGTTGCCCACGCGAATGCCGGGAACGTCGGTGATGAGATTGCGGGGGCCGGGGCGGATCATGGCGGTCTCCTTTGAAAAACAAGGCCGGGCGCTGCCCGGACCCGCGAGGGGACTCGGTCCCCTCGACCCCATTGTTTTGGTTTTCCGCGTAGCGGGATCGAATCGTCACGCCGCGTGATGATGGGATAGCGCTTCGCGCGAAAACCAGAACGTCCGGGAGGTGCGGAGGGACCGAGTCCCTCCGCGAAGTTTTTGGTTCACACGTGCGCGGCCAGCGCCGCGACCGTCACCAGCAGGCCGAAGTCGCGGTTGGATTTGAAGCGGGCGAGGCAGTTGGGTTGGTTGTCGGTGTCGACGGTGGCGACCTGCCAGGCGAGGTGGAGGGCGGCGAGGGCGAGGGGCGGCCACGCCCACGGGCCGCTTCCGGCCACGGCGAAGGCGGCGGCGACGCACAGCATGGCGAGGGTGTAGATGGCGACGAGGAAGGGGCGGGTGCGGCGGCCGAGGGCGAGGGCGGAGGAGCGCACGCCGATCTTGCGGTCGTCGTCCTTGTCCTGGTGGGCGTAGATGGTGTCGTAGCCGAGGGTCCAGCAGATGCCGCCCGCGTAGAGCAGGGCGGCGGGCCAATCGAGGGTGCCCGCCACCGCCGCCCAGCCCACCAGCGCGCCCCAGTTGAAGGCGAGGCCGAGCCACGCCTGGGGCCAGTCGGTGATGCGCTTCATGAACGGGTAGGCGACGAGGATCGGCACCGACAGCGCGCCGACGACGACGGTGAAGCGGTCGAACTGCACCAGCACGCCGAGGCCCGCCAGCATCAGGGCGAGGGTGAAGGCGACGGCGGCGGGCACGCCGACCTCGCCGGAGGGGATCGGGCGGGTGGCGGTGCGTTCGACGCGGCCGTCGAAATCGCGGTCGGCGATGTCGTTGATGGCGCAGCCCGCGCCGCGCATGATCACCGCGCCGAGGGCGAACAGCAGGCCGTAATGCCAGATGCGCGCGTCGCCCGGGCCGTCGGCGGCGAGCGCGGCGCTCCACCAGCAGGGGAGCAGCAGCAGCCAGGTGCCGATCGGCCGGTCGAGGCGCATCAGCTTGAGATAGGGGCGGACGCGCCGGGGCATCCGGTCGACCCAGCCGTCCGGTCGCATGTCGGTGAAGGTTGGCTTGGCGGTGTCCATGGGGCATACACTACGCCAAGCCCCTTCGCCGAACAACGGAATCGCCATGAGCCGCACCGCCTCCACCGCGCCGCGCCTGTACGTTCCCGACCCCCTGGCGCCGGGCGCCGAGGTTCCCCTGGCCGCGCCCCAGGCCCATTATCTGCGCGACGTGATGCGGATGGCGCCGGGCGGCGCGGTGCGGCTGTTCAACGGCCGCGACGGCGCCTGGCTGGCCGAGATTTCCGCCCTCGGCAAGGGCAAGGGGGCGGTGCGCTGCGCCGAGCGCATCGCGCCGCAGCGGCCGGAGCCGGACGTGTGGCTGCTGTTCGCGCCGCTCAAATCCGCCCGCCAGGACATGCTGGTGGAAAAGGCGGTGGAGCTGGGGGTTTCGGTGTTGCAGCCGGTGCTGACCGAGCGCACCCAGACCCGCCGCGTCAACCCCGAGCGGCTCGCCGCGCAGGTCGTCGAGGCGGCCGAGCAGTGCGAACGCCTGACCCTGCCCGAGGTGCGGCCGCTCGCCGACCTGTTCGACCTGCTCGCCGCCTGGCCCGCCGGGCGCACCCTATTCCACGGCGACGAGACCGGCGGCGGAACCCCGGCGCTGGCGGCGTTTTCGGCGCCGCCGGGGGCGGGGGGCGACGCGCTGCTGGTGGGGCCGGAGGGAGGATTTTCACCCCGCGAGCTTGACGTTTTGCGGGCCGCTTCCTTTTCTTTGGGGGTCGGTTTCGGCCCCCGCATCCTGCGCGCCGAGACCGCCGCCCTGGCCGCCCTGTCGCTGTGGCAGGCGACGCGGGGGGATGGTGGCCTGACCCCGGGCTGCTAGGAAAATCAAGGAGTTCGATGACCAATGACGACCACCGTTTCGGACTCCCCGGCAATCGCGGGCGTTGTCGACCTCGCGCGCTATCTCGCCGACGGCTGCAAGCCCAAATCCGCCTGGCGGATCGGCACCGAGCACGAGAAGTTCGTGTTCTGCCGCAACAGCCTGAAGCCCTTGGCCTACGACGGCGACAAGAGCATCCGTACCCTCCTGGAAGCGATGATCCCCCAGGGCTGGACCCCGGTGATGGAGGGCGGCAACCCGATCGCCCTGACCCACGCCGACGGCTCCTCCATCACCCTGGAGCCGGGCGGGCAGCTGGAGCTTTCGGGCGCGCCGCTCGGAACCATCCACGACACCTGCGTCGAAACCTCGGCCCACCTCAACACCCTCAAGGCGATCGCCGAGCCGCTCGGCATCGGCATGATCGGCCTGGGCTTCCACCCCAAGTGGCCGCGCGAGGCGTTCACCTGGATGCCCAAGGGCCGCTACGCGATCATGCGCCGCTACATGCCCACGCGCGGCACCCGGGGGCTGGACATGATGCTGCGCACCTGCACCGTGCAGGTGAACCTGGATTTCTCCTCCGAAGCCGACATGGTGAAGAAGTTCCGCGTCTCCCTGGCGCTCCAGCCGATCGCCACCGCTCTCTTCGCCAACTCGCCGTTCACCGAGGGGCGGCCCAACGGCTTCAAGAGCTACCGCGCCGACATCTGGACCGACACCGACCCGGACCGCACCGGCACGCCGGAATTCGTGTTCGACGACGGCATGGGCTTCGAGCGCTACGTCGACTACATGCTCGACGTGCCGATGTACTTCGTCCACCGCGGCGACCGCTACATCGACGCCTCGGGCCAGTCGTTCCGAGACTTCATGGCGGGCAAGCTGCCCGCCCTGCCGGGCGAGCGGCCGACTCTCGACGACTGGGCCGACCACATCACCACCGCCTTCCCCGAGGTGCGCCTGAAGCGCTACCTCGAAATGCGCGGCGCCGACGGCTCGCGCTGGTGCCACCTCTGCGCCCTGCCCGCCTTCTGGGTCGGCCTGCTGTACGACGACACCGCCCTCGACGCCGCGTGGGATCTGGTGAAATCCTGGACCCCGGCGGACCGCTTCGGCCTCGCCGCCGTGGCCCGCCGCGACGGCCTGGCGGGCAGCTTCAAATGCCGCCCGGTGAAGGATCTCGCCCACGAGGTTCTCGCCATCGCCAAGGACGGCCTCGCCCGCCGCGCCCGGCGCAACGCCGCGGGGGAGGACGAAACCAAGTTCCTCGCCGTGCTCGAGGCGATGGTCGCCTCGGGCCGCACCCAGGCCGACGAACTCCTCGACCTCTACCACGGCGCCTGGAACGGCTCGGTGGACCCGGCGTTCGAGGCGTTCTCGTACTGAAGAACGAGTCCTGTGGTGTTCGCGCGAAGCGCCGTCACGCCGCGCGATGGCTTGATCCCGCATCGCGGAAACCCGTACAACGAACGGGATCCAAGGGCCTCCCGGCCCTTGGCGGGTCCGGGCAGCGCCCGGCCTGGTTTTTCCTAGGAGACCACGAGATGGACCTCACCCCCTCCGGCATGGACGAGATTCGCGACGCCATCGACGACCTCGACCGGCGCATCGTGCCCTTGCTGGCGGAGCGGGTGGCGTGGGTGAAGAGCGCCGCCGCGTTCAAGCCGACGCGGGAGGCGGTGGTGGTGCCGTGGCGGATCGAGGACGTGGTGGACAAGGTGCGCGCCCACGCCGCCGCCGCCGGGGCGGACCCGGCGGTGCTGGAGGCGATCTACCGCGCGCTGATGGACGTCTCGATCGGCGAGGAGGCGAAGGCGTGGGACGCCTTACACCCGCGTGCCGCCGACCGTGATGCCGTCGATGCGTAGGGTCGGCTGGCCGACGCCCACGGGCACGCCCTGGCCGTCCTTGCCGCAGGTGCCGACGCCGTGGTCGAGGGCGAGGTCGTTGCCGACCATGGCGACGCGGGTGAGCACGTCCGGCCCGTGGCCGATCAGCATCGCGCCCTTCACCGGCGCGCCGAGCCTGCCGTTTTCGATCAGGTAGGCTTCCGACGCCGAGAACACGAACTTGCCCGAGGTGATGTCCACCTGCCCGCCGCCGAAGTTGACGGCGTAGAGGCCCGACTTCACCGACGCGAGGATTTCCCCCGGGTCCTGATCGCCCGCCGCCATCACGGTGTTGGTCATGCGCGGCATCGGCGCGTAGGCGTGGCTTTCGCGCCGCCCGTTGCCGGTGGAGGCGGTGCCCATCAGCCGCGCGTTCATGCGGTCCTGCATGTAGCCCTTGAGGATGCCGTCCTCGATCAGCACGGTGCGCTGGGAGGGGGTGCCCTCGTCGTCGATGGTGAGGGAGCCGCGCCGGTCCTGGATGGTGCCGTCGTCCACCACCGTCACCCCCTTGGCGGCGACCCGCTGGCCCACCCGCCCGGCGAAGGCGGAGGTGCCCTTGCGGTTGAAGTCGCCCTCGAGGCCGTGGCCGATCGCCTCGTGCAGCAGGATGCCGGGCCAGCCCGGCCCCAGCACCACGGTCGTCTCGCCCGCCGGGGCGTCGACCGAGACGAGGTTGACCTCGGCCTGGCGCACCGCCTCGTCCACCGCCTTTTTCCAGGCGTCGGGGGTAACGAAGCGGTCGTAGGCCTCGCGCCCGCCGCAGCCGAACGAGCCGGTTTCGCGGCGGCCGCCCCGCTCCATCATCACCGAGACGTTGACCCGTACCAGCGGGCGCACGTCGAAGGCGAGGGAGCCGTCGGCCCGCAGCACCGCCACCGCCTGCCAGCTGGCGGCGAGCGAGGCCATCACCTGGCGCACCGCCGGGTCCTTGGCGCGGGCGTAGGCGTCGATCTCCTTGAGGATCCCCACCTTGGCGGAGAAATCCAGGTCCTCCACCGGGTTGAGTTCGCCGTAGAGGTGGCGGTTGGTGCCGGGCGGCGGCAGCGCGAGGCTGCCCGCGTGCCCGCCGCGCGCCGCCTTGACGGTGTGCGCGGCGCGCTTCAGCAGGGTTTCGTCGAAGCCCTCGGCGTGGGCGTAGCCGGTCGCCTCGCCCGCCACCGCGCGCAGGCCGAAGCCGATGCCCTGCTCGTAGCTGGCGGTTTTCACCACCCCGTCGTCGAGGGCGAGGCCCTCGGCGCGGCGCGCCTCGAGGAACAGTTCGCCGTCGTCGCAGCCGGCGAGCGCGTCGGCGACGATGCGCCGGGCGGCTTCCGGCGCCAGCCCGGCGGGGGCGAAGAACAGCGCCTCGGGGGTGGCGGCGGGGGTGCGGGCGTCGGGCATGGGGTTCTCCTGGCAAGCGGGCGACGCTTCTGACATCGCCTCCCGCGCCGGAAAAAGCAAGCGCGGCACCGCGAAACCGCGGAAGGGCGCTTGCAACCGGGGCGCCGCGAAGCCAAATTTCCTGAGCAAAGCAGTTCGGTATTCGCCACCGGATGTTCGAGCGGATTGTGACCTTTTCCGGGGGTTTCTTCATGGACAGCGTAACGGGTTCGGATCTCCGCCTCGGCTTCGGGCTGGGGTTCGCGGACCTTTACGCGCGCGACGGGCTGGCCCGGCTCGACGCCGCGTTTCTCGCGTTCCTCCGCGCCCGCGCGCCGGAGCGGGCCGACGCCCTCGCCGCCGGGCGCGCCGATCCGGGCGCGCTGTCGCCCCGCGCCGAGGCGGACCTGCTGCTGGAGATCGCGCCGGATTTCGACGCCTTCGTCGGCGAGCTGTTCGGCGTGACCGCCGAGCTGGCGGAGCTGCGCGCACGGCAGGCGGCGCTGGCGCCGCTGGCGGCGGCGAAGCGCCTGTTCGTGCAGCGCCGCGCGCTCAAGGCCTATCCGCCCGAGGCCGCCGCCGGGTTCGACGGCGCGGCGCTCACCCTCGCGGTGGCGCGCAAGCTCGGCGGCCGGTTTTCCGAACTCGGGTTCGCCGAGGCGGCGATGGCGTGGCTGGACGACGCCGAGGCCCACGCCGACGACCTCGACCTGTTCGCCCGCTTCGCCGCCTGGGCGAGCCACACCGACGAGGGCCGCCGCGCCCACCGCCGGGGCGTGCTGTTCGTCCACCCCGACAAGCACGACCCCCTCGCCCTGGTGCCGACGGTGCCGCGCGACGCCGGGCCGCTGACGGTGCGGGAGGCCCCGGCGTTCCGGCGGCGCGAGGGCTTCGCCCTCACCGACGCGGGGGCCGACATGGCGCAGGTGGCCGACCAGGCCAACTACTGCATCACCTGCCACAAGCAGGGCAAGGACAGCTGCTCCAAGGGGATGAAGGACAAGGCCACCGGCGCGATCGCGGTCAACCCGCTGGGGCGGCGCATGGCGGGCTGCCCGCTGGAGGAGCGGATTTCCGAGATGATCGCGGCGCGGCGCGACGGCCACTTCGCCGCCGCCCTCGGCCTGATCGCCGTCGACAACCCGCTGTGCGCCGGAACCGGCCACCGCATCTGCAACGACTGCATGGTCGGCTGCGTCTACCAGAACCAGATGCGCGACCCGGTCAACATTCCCGAAATCGAGACCCGGGTGCTGAAGGACGTGCTCGGCCTGCCCTGGGGCTTCGAGATCTACGCCCTGATGACGCGCTGGAACCCGTTCTCGCTGCGCGCCCCCCTGCCCGCGCCGGAAACCGGCTACGCGGTGCTGGTGGCGGGCCTCGGCCCGGCGGGCTACAGCCTGGCGCAGCGGCTGCTGCGCGAGGGCCACGCGGTGGCGGCGGTGGACGGCCTCAAGATCGAGCCGCTGCCGCCCGAGATCTCGGGCGTGGCGGCGGATGGCTCGGCGGTGCCGTTCCGGCCGATCCGCGACGTGGCGGAGCTGTGGCAGAGCCTGGACGCACGGGTGACGGCGGGCTTCGGCGGCGTCGCCGAATACGGCATCACGGTGCGCTGGGACAAGAACTTCCTCACCCTGATCCGCCTGATTCTCGAGCGCGACCGGCGCTTCCGGATGTTCGGCGGGGTGCGCTTCGGCTCGACCATGGACTTCGCCGACGCCGCCGCCTACGGCTTCGACCACGTCGCCCTGTGCCTCGGCGCGGGCAAGCCGACCCTGGTGCCGATGACCGGCAAGCTCGCTTCCGGCGTGCGCCAGGCCTCCGACTTCCTGATGGCGCTGCAGCTCACCGGCGCGGCGCATCCGCGCACCGTCGCCAGCCTGCAGGTGCGGCTGCCGGTGGCGGTGATCGGCGGCGGCCTCACCGCCGTGGACGCCTGCACCGAGGCGCTCGCCTATTATCCGGTGCAGGTAGAGAAGTTCCTGGCGCGCTACGACGCCCTGGTGGCCGAGCGCGGCCGCACCGCCGTGGAAGGCCGCTGGACGGCGGCGGAGCGCGCGGTGGCCGAGGAGTTCCTCGCCCACGCCCGGGCGATCCGCGCCGAGCGCGCCCGCGCGGCGGCGGCGGGCGAGACGCCCAAGGTGCTGGAGCTGCTGCGCGGTTGGGGCGGCGCCACCCTGGTCTACCGCCGCAAGCTCACCGACTCCCCGGCCTACCGCAACAACCACGAGGAAATCGTCAAGGCGCTGGAGGAAGGCATCTCGGTGGCCGAGGAGTGGACCCCCACCGCGATCCACACCGACTCGTTCGGCTGGGCCGAAAGCCTGCAGATCAAGCACGCCGAGGACGGGCGGCAGATCGCGATTCCCGCCCGCACCGTGATCGTCGCCGCCGGAACCGTGCCCAACACCACCCTGGCGCGCGAGGGCGTGGGCGGCCTCAAGGTGGACGGCAAGCACTTCCAGGCCCTCGACGAGGCGGGCGCGCCGATCCGCCCCGAACCCTCCGCCAAGCCCGAGACCGCCCACGTGCTGATCGCCGCCGAGCGCGCCGAAATGCCGGTGTCGTTCTTCGGCGATCTCCACCCCGGGTTCTCGGGCAACGTCGTCACCGCCATGGCCTCGGCCCGCGCGGGCGCGCCGGTGATCGGCCGCGCCCTCGCCAAGGCGCCGCCGCGCGACGCCGATTGGCAAACCCGCTTCGACCGCCTCAACGCCGACCTGCGGCCGACGCTGGCGCGCGTCACCCGCCTCACCCCCACCATCGTCGAGGTGGTGGCGCGCGCGCCGCTCGCCGCCCGGCGGTTCCGGCCCGGCCAGTTCTTCCGCCTGCAGAACTACGCCGCCCACGCCCGGGGCACGCCGGAAACCCTGCTGGCGATGGAGGGCGTCGCCCTCACCGGCGCGTGGGTGGACGCGGACAAGGGCGAGCTGGCGATGATCGTGCTCGAAATGGGCGGATCGTCCGACCTCTGCGCCCAGCTCCGCCCCGGCGAGCCGCTGGTGGTGATGGGGCCGACCGGCGCCCCCACCGAGATCCCGCGCGGCGAGACCGTCTGCCTGGTGGGCGGCGGCCTCGGCAACGCGGTGCTGTTCTCGATCGGCCGCGCGCTCAAGGACAACGGCTGCCGGGTACTCTATTTCGCCGGCTACCGCCGCGCCGCCGACCGCTTCAAGGTACCGGACATCCTCGCCGCCTCCGACGCGGTGGTGTGGTGCTGCGACGAACCGGCCGACTTCACCCCCGAACGCCCGGGCGACCGCGCCTTCACCGGCAACATCGTCCAGGCGATGGCCGCCTACGCCCAAGGCGAGCTGGGCGAGACGCCGATCCCCCTCGCCGAGGCGGACCGGATGATCGTGATCGGCTCGGACCGGATGATGGCGGCGGTCAAGGCGGCGCGCAAAGGCGTGCTCGCGCCCTTCCTCAAGCCGCGCCACGCGGCGGTGGCCTCGGTCAACTCGCCGATGCAGTGCATGATGAAGGAAATCTGCGCCCAGTGCCTGCAACGCCACGTCGACCCGGACACCGGCGAGGAAAGCGTCGTCTACTCCTGCGCCAACCAGGACCAGGACCTCGACCGGGTGGACTTCGTCAGCCTGCACGACCGCCTGTCGCAGAACACCGCGCAGGAATCTCTCACCCGGCTGTGGATCGACCGTGAACTTCGGCGCCTCGGCGCGCGTTAGGAACGGCAGCATCTTCCGGCGGAGGCGGCATGGCGCGGTGCGTGTGTGCCTGGGTTGCGTTGCTCATCGGCCTCGCCGCGCCCGCCGCGGCCGAGACGGAAGCGCTCGTCGGCGCGGGCGTCGGCGTCCGCCCCGACTATCCCGGCTCCGACGATTATCGGGCCGAGGCCCTGCCCGCCCTCCGCCTCAAATGGAGCGGCGAGGCCGCCAAGCCCCCCGACGACGGCACCCGCACCAGCTTCGGCATCGTCGACGCCACGGCGGGTTTCCCCCACGGCGTGTCGTTCGGCGTCGCCCGCGTCGCCACGCCGGAGCGGCAGGTCACCCTCCGCGTCGGCGCCGGATACCGCCACGGCCGCGACGCCGACGACAACCCGGCCCTCCGCGGCATGGGCGACGTGCGCGGCCAGCCGGTGCTGCGCCTCAAGCTCGAAAGCGAACCCACCGCCGACACCGGCAGCTTCTTCGGCCTCGGCTGGGAGAGCGACGTCTCGGGCGAGACCCGGGGCGACGCCGTCACCCTCTACGGCGGCCGCACCTTCGCCCCCTCCGAGGCCGCCGCCTTCACCCTCACCGCCCACACCCGGTGGTTCGACGCCGACGACATGGCCGCGTACTTCGGCGTCTCCCCCGCCCAGGCCGCCGCCAGCGGCCACCCGGCGTTCGCCCCCGGGCGCGGCCTCGGCGACGCGGGGCTGGCGGCGGAGCTGCGCTGGGCGTTCACCGACAACTGGTCGGTGTTCGGCACCGTCGGCGTCAGCCGCCTGTTGGGCGACGCAGCCGACGGCCCGCTGGTGGACGACGCGGGCAGCGCCACCCAGTTCCGCGCCGGAACCGGCGTCTCCTTCCGCTTCTGACGATTTCGCACGGCCGCGCTTGACCCGGCGCGGCAGGGGGACATTATATCGAACGGCGTAATCGCCGATCCGGAAAAGGGGGTCTCCATGTCGCTTCGCCCGTTCGCCGCCGCGCTCGCCGCGTGGCTCGCCGTCCTGCCCGCGCCGCGCGCCGACGCCGCCGACAGCGTCAAGATCGGCGAGATCAACTCGTATTCCCGCATTCCCGCCTTCACCCTGCCCTACCGCAACGGCTGGGAGCTGGCGGTGGAGCAGATCAACGCTGCGGGCGGCGTGATGGGCGGCAAGAAGCTCGAAATCATCGGCCGCGACGACGCCGGATCCCCCGAGCAGGCCCTCACCGCCGCCAACGAACTGGTGCGGCGCGAGGGCGTGGCGATGCTGGCGGGCACCTACCTCTCCAACGTCGGCCTCGCGGTCTCCGACTACGCCGCCAAGCGCGGCGTGGTGTTCCTCGCCTCCGAGCCGCTCACCGACGCCCTCACCTGGAGCAACGGCAACGCCGAAACCTTCCGCCTGCGCCCCTCCACCTACGTCCAGACCGCGATCCTGGTGCGCGAGGCGGCCAAGCTGCCCGCCAAGCGCTGGGCCACCATCGCGCCCAACTACGAATACGGCCAGGCGGCGGTGCGCAACTTCAAGGACCTGCTGAAGGCCGCCCGGCCCGACGTCGAATTCGTCGCCGAACAATGGCCCGCCCAGTTCGGCCTCGAGGCCGGGCCGACGGTGGAAGCCCTGGAACAGGCCAAGCCCGACGCGATCTTCAACGTCACCTTCTCCTCCGACCTCTCCAAGTTCGTGCGCGAAGGCACCGCGCGCGGCCTGTTCGCCAACCGCCCGGTGGTCTCCCTGCTCACCGGCGAGCCGGACTACCTGGTGCCGCTCGGCGCCGAAACCCCGGAAGGCTGGATCGTCACCGGATACCCGTGGGACGAAATCCACACCCCCGAACACACCGCGTTCGTCGCCGCCTACCGCGCCCGGTTCAAGGAAGACCCGCGCATGGGCACGCTGGTCGGCTACAACATGGCCCTCGCCCTCAAGGCCGCCCTCGACAAGGCCGGGTCCACCAAACGCGACGACCTCATCAAAGCCTTCGAAGGCCTCACCTTCGACAGCCCCTCCGGCCCCATCACCTTCCGCGCCTCCGACCACCAGTCCACCATGGGCGCCTGGGTCGGCAAAACCGCCCGCGTCGACGGCAAGGGCAAAATGGTCGAATGGCGCTACGTCGACGGCAGCGAAGTGCTGCCCGACGCGGAAACCGCGCGGAAGCTGCGGCCTGCGGCGAAGTAAAACTTGCGGGGGGACTCGGTCCCCCCGCGCCCCCCGGACGTTTCGGTTTTCGCGCGAAGCGCCATACCATCGTCGCGCGGCGTGACGGGGGACTCCCGCTCCGCGGAAAAACCAAAACAAATGGGGTCGAGGGGACCGAGTCCCCTCGCGGGTCCGGGCAGCGCCCGGCCTGGTTTTCCCCTCACCCCGCGTGTTCCTCGAATTCCAGCGCCAGGCCGTTGATGCAGTAGCGCAGGCCGGTGGGCCGCGGCCCGTCGGGGAAGACGTGGCCGAGGTGGCCGCCGCAGTTGGCGCAGATCACCTCGGTACGGGTCATGCCGTGGCTGTCGTCGGTGCGGCTGGAGACGGCGCCCTCGGCGATCACGTCGTGGAACGACGGCCAGCCGCTGCCGGAATCGAATTTGGTATCCGACGCGAACAGCGGGTGGCCGCAGGCGGCGCAGACGAACCGGCCGTCGCGGTGTTCGTCGAGCAGCGGGCTGGAGAACGGCGCTTCGGTGCCGCAGAATTCGAGGATGCGGCGGCGGTCGGGCGGCAGTTCGGAAAAGTCGGCCATGGGTCTGATGACTCCCGTTGGTGGCTCGGGAGTCATCAGATGGTGCGGCGGCGCGTCAGTCGCAAACGAAGGCGTCGCGGGGGTAGCCCTGGGCGTAGAGCAGGCCGGTGAGGTCGCACCAGTTGAGGGCGGCGCGCGCCCCCGCCACCACCGTCGGCTTGCCGTGGAAGGCGACGCCCAGGCCCGCCGCCTGGATCATCGGCAGGTCGTTGGCGCCGTCGCCCACCGCCAGGGTGGCGCTCATCGGCACGCCGAGTTCGGCGGCGGTGGCGACCAGGGTGTCGAGCTTGGCGTTGCGGTCGAGGATCGGCTCGGCGACGGTGCCCGCGAGGGTGTCGCCGTCGAGGATCAGGTCGTTGGCGTACACCCGGTCGAAGCCGCAGTGCGCCCCCACCGGCCGCGCGAACGGCAGGAACCCGCCCGAGATCAGCACCGCCGTGGCGCCGTCGGCGCGCATCGTCCGCACCACGGTGCGGGCGCCGGGGGTGTAGCGCACCTCGGCCAGGGTTTTGGCGATGGTGTCGGCGGGCAGGCCCTTGAGCAGGCCGACGCGCTCGCGCAGGGCGGATTTGAAGTCGAGTTCGCCGTTCATCGCGCGGGCGGTGATCGCGGCGATAAGATCCTTCAGCCCGGCGAAGGCGGCGAGTTCGTCGAGGGTTTCGGCGGTGACGATGGTGCTGTCCATGTCGGCCACCAGCACCGTCTTCTTGCGTCCCTCGGCGGATTGGGCGATGACGTCGAGGCCGCCGGTGGGATAGTGGGCGTCGAGGGCGGCGCGGGCGGCGGCGTCCGCCTGGTCGGGGGCGAGGCCCTCGAACGGGATGTCGCAGGCGGCGCCCGGGGTTCCGGCATCGGCGAGCCACGCGGGGCTGGCGGTGTCGGCGCCGAGGGCGTCGAGGGCGGCGCGCGCCGCGTCCACGGCGGCGGGGGCGAGCGGCACGCCTTCGGGGAACCGGCCGAGGGAACCGGGGCCGGGGGCTGCGACGGCGGGCGCGGCGATCAGGGTGAGGACGAAGCTCATGGGGTCTTTCGCGGCGGAGGGGTTCGGGGGCGACTGCGTGGTGGTGGCCGGGCCGACCGCGTCGGGCAAGTCCGCGCTGGCGGTGGCGCTGGCGCGGGCGCTCGGCGGCGAGGTGGTCAACGCCGACAGCATGCAGGTTTATCGGGATTTGTCCATCCTCACCGCGCGCCCCGGGGCGGAGGAGATGGCCGGGGTGCCGCATCATCTCTATGGCCTGCTGGCGGCGCACGAGACCTGCGCGGCGGGGCTGTGGCTCGGCTGGATGCACGCGTTGCTGCCGGAGATCTGGGGGCGCGGCCGGGTGCCGGTGGTGGTGGGGGGCACCGGCCTCTATCTCCGCGCGCTGATCGACGGCTTGGCCCCGGTGCCCGAGGTTCCGGCCGCGGTGCGCGCCGAGGTCTCCGCCGATTACGACCGCGACCCGGCGGCGTTCGCGGCGGCGCTGGCGGCGGTGGACCCGGCGGCGGCGGCGGCGATCCCGCCCGCCAACCGCCAACGGATGATCCGCGCCACCGAGGTGTGGCGCGCCACCGGGCGGCCGATCTCGGCGTGGCAGGCGGAGCCGCACCGGGGCGGCCTTGCCCGCCCGCCGGCGGTGGTGGCGATCGCGCCGGAGCGGGACTGGCTCTACGCCCGCTGCGACGCCCGCTTCGACGCGATGCTGGCGGCGGGCGCGGCGCGGCAGGTGGAGGCGGCGATGGCCGAGGGCCTGGGGCCGGAGGCGCCGCTGGCGCGCGGCCTCGGCACCCGGGCGCTGATGGCGGCGCTTGCGGGCGCCCTGCCCTGGGACGAAGCGGTGGCCCGGGCCAAGCAGGAAACCCGCAACTACGCCAAGCGTCAGTCCACCTGGTTTCGCGGCCAGTTGCGCGCGGATCTCGTGCTGCGGCCGCCGCAGGACCCCCTCGATTCGCCCGCGATCGCCGGAAAGGTCTTGGAAATCTTGGGGGAAAGGCGCGGCGGCGGATGCAAGAGTTCCGCGCCCGCGCCGGAGAGCGAGTAACAATCTTGCCATACCAACCCGAAAACTTTTCGGATGTTTGCATGTTTCGATTGACCCTGGCCCGGCGATTTCATAAGTAGGATGCTCTTTCGCGGCCGGGCAGGTCGCCTGGGCCGTGGTTTCTTTGCGGTTTCAACGGAGCGAAACGGATGTTGCAGCAGCGCATGACCGGAGCGGAAATTGTCCTCAAGGCCCTGGTGGATCAGGGCGTGGAGGTCGTATTCGGCTATCCGGGCGGCGCCGTACTTCCGCTTTACGACGCCCTGTTCAAGCAGAACCGCATCCGCCACGTGCTGACCCGGCACGAGCAGGCGGCGGTGCACGCGGCGGAGGGCTACGCCCGCTCCACCGGCAAGGTCGGCGTGGTGCTGGTCACCTCCGGCCCCGGCGCCACCAACGCCGTCACCGGCCTGCTGGACGCGCTGCTGGATTCGGTGCCGCTGGTGTGCCTCTCGGGCCAGGTGCCGACGCAACTGATCGGCACCGACGCGTTCCAGGAGGCGGACACCACCGGCATCACCCGCCCCTGCACCAAGCACAACTATCTGGTCAAGGACGTGGAAACCCTCGCCGGGGTGATGCACGAGGCGTTCCACGTCGCCCGCACCGGCCGCCCCGGCCCGGTGGTGGTGGACCTGCCGAAGAACGTCCAGGTGGCCGAGGGCACCTACGTTCAGGCGGAGGAGGTGCGCCACAAGTCCTACCGCCCGCGCGTCAAGGGCGACGCGGCGCAGATCGAGAAGGCGGTGGCGCTGATGGCCTCGGCCAAGCGCCCGGTGTTCTACTGCGGCGGCGGCGTCGTCAACTCCGGTCCGGCGGCGTGCGCCGCGCTGGCCGAGCTGGTGCGCGACACCGGCTACCCGATCACCCTGACCCTCCAGGGCTTGGGCGCCTTCCCCGCCTCCGACAAGCAGTTCCTCGGCATGCTCGGCATGCACGGCACCTACGAGGCCAACCTCGCGATGCACGGCTGCGACGTGATGGTGGCGATCGGCGCCCGCTTCGACGACCGCGTCACCGGCCGCATCGACGGCTTCGCCCCCAACGCGCAGATCGTCCACGTCGACGTGGACGCCGCCTCGATCAACAAGAACGTCCGCGCCGACGTCGCCATCGTCGGCGACGCCGGATCGGTGATCGCCGACATGCACGCCGCCTGGCGCGCCCGCGACGCCCGGCCGGACGCCGAGGCCCTGACCCTGTGGTGGCGGCAGATCGACACCTGGCGGGCGCGCAAGTGCCTCGCCTACGGCCAGTCCGACACCATCATCAAGCCGCAATACGCGATCGAGCGCCTCTACCAGCTCACCCGGGACCGCGAGACCTTCATCACCACCGAGGTGGGCCAGCACCAGATGTGGGCGGCGCAGCACTTCCACTTCGACCGGCCGCTGCACTGGATGACCTCGGGCGGCCTCGGCACCATGGGCTACGGCTTCCCCGCCGCCCTCGGTGTGCAGATCGCCCACCCCGAAAGCCTGGTGGTGTGCATCGCGGGCGAGGCGTCGTTCATGATGAACATGCAGGAGATCGCCACCGCGGTGCAGTACGGCCTCGCCGCCAAGGTGTTCATCCTCAACAACAGCTACATGGGCATGGTGCGCCAGTGGCAGGAGCTGCTGCACGGCTCGCGCTATTCGGAAAGCCGCACCGAGGCCCTGCCCGACATCGTCAAGCTCGCCGACGCCTTCGGCTGCACCGGCCTGGTGGTCGACAAACCCGCCGACCTCGACGCGACGATCCGCCGGATGATCGACACCCCCGGCCCGGTGCTGGTGGACGTGCGGGTGGACCCGGACGAGAATTGCTTCCCGATGATTCCCTCGGGCGCGACCCACGACAACATGCTCCTGGGCGAGCTGGTCGGCGGGCGCGGCCCGGCGGTGACCGAGGCGGGCAAGGGGCTGGTGTGATGAGGGGGGATATCGTGAACGCCATCGAAACGAGCGAAACCCACACCATCGCGGTGCTGGTGGACAACGAGGCGGGCGTGCTCGGCCGCGTCATCGGCCTGTTCTCCGGCCGCGGCTACAACATCGAAAGCCTCACCGTGTCCGAGGTGGACCACCGCGAACGCCTGTCGCGAATCAACATCGTCACCACCGGCACGCCGATGGTGATCGAGCAGATCAAGGCGCAGCTCGGCCGCCTGGTGCCGGTCCACCGGGTGCGCGACCTCACCGCCGACGGCCCCTCGGTGCAGCGCGAGCTGGCGCTGGTCAAGGTCGCCTCCACCGGCGAGCGCCGCGTCGAGTCGCTGCGCATCGCCGACATCTTCCGCGCCCGCGTGGTCGATTCCACCAACGAATCCTTCGTGTTCGAGATCGTCGGCAAAACCGGCAAGCTCGACGCCTTCATCCGCCTGATGGAGCCGCTCGGGCTGGTCGACGTGTCGCGCACCGGCGTGGCGGCGATCTCCCGCGGCGCCGAATCCCTCTAGTCCATATCTGCCAACTCTCTGAACGGAAAGGTGCATTTCAAATGCGCGTCTACTACGACAGCGATGCCAACGTCGGTCTCATCAAGTCCAAGAAGGTCGCGGTGATCGGCTACGGCAGCCAGGGTCACGCCCACTCGCTCAACCTCAAGGATTCCGGCGTCGCCGAAGTCTGCGTCGGCCTGCGCCCCGGCTCCGCCTCGGCGAAGAAGGCCGAAGCCGCCGGCCTCAAGGTGATGACCCCGGCCGACGCGGCGAAGTGGGCCGACGTGGTGATGATGCTCACCCCCGACGAACTCCAGGCCAAGATCTACGCCGAGGACCTCAAGGACAACCTCAAGCAGGGCGCGGCGCTGTTCTTCGCCCACGGCCTCAACGTCCACTTCAACCTGATCGAGCCGCGGCCCGACCTCGACGTCATCATGGTCGCGCCGAAGGGTCCGGGCCACACCGTGCGCGGCGAATATCTGCGCGGCGCGGGCGTGCCCTGCCTGGTGGCGGTGGCGCAGGACGCCTCGGGCAACGCCATGGATCTCGGCCTCTCCTACGCCTCCGCCATCGGCGGCGGCCGCTCGGGCATCATCGAGACCACCTTCCGCCAGGAATGCGAAACCGACCTGTTCGGCGAGCAGGCGGTGCTCTGCGGCGGCCTCACCAGCCTGATCCGCGCGGGCTTCGAAACCCTGGTCGAGGCGGGCTACGAGCCGGAAATGGCCTACTTCGAGTGCATGCACGAAGTGAAGCTGATCGTCGATCTGATGTACGAGGGCGGCATGGCCAACATGCGCTACTCGATCTCCAACACCGCCGAATACGGCGACTACGTCTCCGGCCCGCGGGTCGTCGGCCCCGAGGTCAAGGCGCGGATGAAGGAAGTCCTCGCCGACATCCAGTCCGGCCGCTTCGTGCGCGACTGGATGGCGGAATGCGCCGTCGGCCAGCCGTCGTTCAAGGCCACCCGCCGCCTGTGGTCCGAACACCCGATCGAGGAAGTCGGCACCAAGCTGCGCGACATGATGCCCTGGATCGCCAAGAACAAGCTGGTCGACAAGGCGAAGAACTGAAAACGGCCGGGCGCTGCCCGGACCCGCGAGGGGACAGAGGTCCCCTCGACCCCATTCCTGGTTTTTCCGCGTAGCGGGATAAATCAGCGCCGCCGCGCGCAAGTCTTTTGGCGCTGCGCGCGAAAGCCAAAACGTCCGGGAGGTGCGGAGGGACCGAGTCCCTCCGCGTCCTTCTCTTCCCCCACTACGACAGCTTCATTGACCTATATTTCGGCACTTCGACAAAACCGATGGTCGCGTGCGGAAAAATTGTGCTTGCCAACCGGGCGGCGCTGCGGTCACATGAATGTCTTGCATCCATGAGAGGCGCCGCGATGACTCATCGCACCCACCACGGCGGACATCGGAAGGCGCGGGCGTTGGCCCGGACCGCTTCCGTTCCGGCGTGGGTTCCGGCGCTTTCCTCGCTGTTCCTTCTTCTTCTGGCCCTGCGACTTATCGGCCCCTGGGCGGTCTGAGGTTTGCTTCGCGCACCCGACGTTCAGGGGATAACCGGAACCCAAGCGCGACCGCCCAACGCCAGAGACTGAAGAACGGAGACACCCCATGAGTACGGACCGAAGCGTCGCCACCGGCGACAACCAGCGCGTCGTGATTTTCGACACCACCTTGCGCGACGGCGAGCAGTCGCCCGGCGCGTCGATGAACCTCGAGGAGAAGCTGCGCGTCGCCGAGGGATTGGAGGCGATGGGCGTGGACGTGATCGAGGCGGGCTTCCCGGTGGCCTCGGTGGGCGATTTCGAGGCGGTGCGGGCGATCGCCGAGCGCTCGCGCTCCAGCGTCATCTGCGGCCTCTCCCGCGCCACCAAGGGCGACATCGCCCGCTGCGCCGAGGCGATCGCGCCCGCGCCGCGCAAGCGCATCCACACCTTCATCTCCACCAGCCCGCTGCACATGAAGTACAAGTTGCAGATGGAGCCGGAGACGGTGTTGCAACGCGTCACCGAGAGCGTCACCTACGCCCGCTCGCTGGTGGACGACGTGGAGTGGTCGGCGGAAGACGGCTCGCGCACCGATCCGGATTTCCTCTGCCGCTGCGTCGAGGCGGCAATCAAGGCGGGCGCCTCGACCATCAACATCCCCGACACCGTGGGCTACGCCATCCCCGACGAATACGCGGCGTTGATCCGCATGGTGATGGAGCGGGTGCCCAACGCCGACAAGGCGATCTTCTCGGTGCACTGCCACAACGACCTGGGCCTCGCGGTGGCCAACTCGCTGGCGGCGGTGCGGGCGGGCGCGCGGCAGATCGAGTGCACCGTCAACGGCCTCGGCGAGCGCGCGGGCAACGCGGCGATGGAAGAGATCGTGATGGCGCTGAAAACCCGCCAGGACGCGATGGCCTTCACCACCGAGATCAAGACCGAGCACATCACCAAGATGTCGCGGATGATTTCCGGCATCACCGGCTTCGCGATCCAGCCCAACAAGGCGGTGGTGGGGGCGAACGCGTTCGCCCACGAGTCCGGCATCCACCAGGACGGCATGCTCAAGCACGCCGGAACCTACGAGATCATGACGCCGGAATCCGTGGGCCTCAGCCGCTCCACCCTGGTTCTCGGCAAGCATTCCGGGCGCGCCGCGTTCCGCCAGAAGCTCGGCGAGATGGGCTACGGCGACTTGGGCGACAACGCGGTGAACGAGGCGTTCGCCCGCTTCAAGGCCCTCGCCGACCTCAAGAAGGAGGTGTTCGACGAGGACATCGCCGCGATCGTCGACGACACCGCGATGCGCAGCCACGACCGCATCAAGCTGGTGGAGCTGGACATCCGCTGCGGCACCGCGCACCGGCCGCCGCACGCACGGATGACGCTGGAAATCGACGGCGTGACCGACTCGCGCGACGCCACCGGCGACGGCCCGGTGGACGCGATCTTCAAGGCGATTCGGGAAATGGTGCCCCACGAGGCGGTGCTGGAGCTCTATCAGGTGTCCGCCGTGACCAAGGGCACCGACGCCCAGGCGGAGGTGACGGTGCGCCTGCGCGAGGACGGAAAATCGGTGAACGGCCAGGGCGCCGACACCGACACCCTGGTGGCCTCCGCGAAGGCATACATCCACGCGTTGAACAAGCTCCTCGTCAAGCGTGAGAAATCGGTTCCCGACGGAATCGCGGTGTGACCGGGCGCACCGCCCGCAGCGATCGGGGCAACCCCAGGCGGGGGGCGGCTTTCGGCGAAAATGTCGAAATGTAAAATCGCCTCTGCCTTTGCCGAAAACATGTGCTAAGAATGCCGGGGTTCGCTCCCCGGCATTTTCTATGGCCCCGCGACCAGGGCTGCGCGCGGCCGGGTTGAGAGGGACGGACGTATTCTTGTCGTGGTACGCCGCGGGCGTCGGAGTTCAAAAGCGAGGACGAATGTTTTCCAGGCTGACGGGATGGCTGTCGAGCGACATCGCCATTGATCTGGGCACGGCCAACACTCTGGTCTACGTGAAGGGGAAGGGCGTGGTGCTGAACGAGCCGTCGGTGGTCGCGATCGCCGAGGAGCGCGGCCGCACCCACGTGCTGGCGGTGGGCGAGGAGGCGAAGCTGATGCTCGGCCGCACGCCCGGCTCGATCCAGGCGATCCGCCCCCTGCGCGACGGCGTGATCGCCGACTTCCAGGTCGCGGAAGAGATGATCAAGCACTTCATCCGCAAGGTTCACAACCGCCGCAGCTTCGCCTCGCCGATGGTGGTGATCTGCGTGCCCTCCGGCTCGACCGCCGTGGAGCGCCGCGCGATCCAGGAATCCGCCGAGGCCGCGGGCGCCCGCAGCGTGATGCTGATCGAGGAGCCGATGGCGGCGGCGATCGGCGCGGGTCTGCCGGTGACCGAGCCGACCGGCTCGATGGTGGTGGACATCGGCGGCGGCACCACCGAGGTGGCGGTGCTCTCGCTCGGCGGCATCGTCTACGCCCGCTCGGTGCGGGTCGGCGGCGACAAGATGGACGAGGCGATCATCGGCTACATCCGCCGCAACCACAATCTGCTGGTGGGCGAAAGCTCCGCCGAGCGAATCAAGAAGGAAATCGGCTCCGCCTGCCCGCCCGAGGACGGCGAGGGCCGCACCATGGAGATCAAGGGCCGCGACCTGATGAACGGCGTGCCGAAGGAGATCGTCCTCTCCGAGCGGCAGATCGCCGAGAGCCTCGCCGAGCCGGTGAGCCAGATCATCGACGCGGTCAAGGTCGCGCTCGAGCACACCGCGCCCGAGCTGGCCGCCGACATCGTCGACAAGGGCATCGTGCTCACCGGCGGCGGCGCGCTGCTGTCGAACCTCGACTTCGTGCTGCGCCACGCCACCGGCCTGCCGGTCTCGATCGCCGACGACCCGCTCACCTGCGTCGCCATCGGCACCGGCCGCGCGCTGGACAACCCGAAGACCTTCCGCAACGTGCTGTCGCGGATGTACTGAGGCCAGATGGTCGGCGGCGCGCACTTCGGTCAGATGTCTCGAACCGATCGGGAGATCCGCGCGTGAAGGGAAGCGCCGTCACCGGACGTTGGCATACCGCGCGGCTGCTGCTGCAGCGTTTCGCGTTCGTGGCGCTGGTGGGCGCCACGTTCGCGCTGATGCTGCTGGGCAAGGCCGACACCATCCTGGTGGAGCGCGCCCGCACCGTGGTGGTGGACGCGATGGCGCCGGTGATCCGCGCCCTCTCCCAGCCCGCGGGCGCGATCGCCGAGATTTCCGACAACGTGCGCGACCTCGCCAACCTGCGCGCCGAGAACGCCCGCCTGCGCGAGGAGAACGAGCAGCTCCTGCGCTGGCGCGACATGGCCCGCACCCTGGAGGCGGAGAACGCGCAGTTCCAGTCGCTGCTGGACTACGTGCCGCTGCCCGAGGCGCGCGCGTTCTCGATCCGCGTGATGGGCGACACCGGCGGCGCCTTCGCCCACTCGGTGCTGGTGGCGGCGGGGGCGCGCGACAACGTGCGCAAGGGCATGGCGGTGCTTTCGGGCGACGGCCTGGTGGGCCGGGTCGCCCAGGTGGGGCGCAAGGCCTCGCGGGTGGTGCTGATCACCGACATCACCTCCCGCGTGCCGGTGGTGCTGGAGAGCACCCGCACCCGCGCGATTCTCGCCGGCAACAACAGCGAGAAGCCGCGCTTGATCTATCTGCCCGCCGGCGCGCGGGTCTCGCCCGGCGACCGGGTGGTGACCTCGGGCCACGCGGGCGCCTTCCCCCCCGGGATTCCGGTGGGGGTGGTGTCGTCGGTGGACGACACGGTGATCCGGGTGCAGCCGTACATGGACCGCGACCGCCTGGAGATCGTCCGCGTCGTCGACTACGGCCTGGCGGGGATTCTCGGCAGCCTCGACGAGGAGAGCCGGGCCGCCCAGGCGGAGGCGCTCAAGGCCGCCCGCGAACGCGGCAAGGCGCAGCGCCTCCAGGACGCCCAGCAGTCGGTTCCGGACGGCGGCGAACCGTGAGCCGCGCACCGGTTTGAGGGTACGCCCGTGCTGATCGAGAAGACATTCCGGCAAAAGACCAGCCTGGCGATCCGCCAGACCTTGCCGTTCGTCACCGCCTTCGTCGCCGCGCTGCTGATGGCGACGCAGACCCACGTGCCGCGCCTCAACTCGATGATGCCGATGCTCAGCCTCGGCGTGGTGTTCTTCTGGTCGGTACACCGGCCGCAGCTGTTCGGCATGGGCGCGGCGTTCGTGATCGGCCTGTTGCAGGACCTCGTCACCGGCGTGCCGCTCGGCCTCGGCACCCTGATCCTGCTGCTCACCCGCGCCATCCTGGCGCCCCAGGCGCGGCTGTTCCTCGGGCGTCCGTTCGTGGTCCACTGGTGGGGGTTCATCCTGCTGTCGGCGGCGGTGGCGGCGGTTTCGTGGCTGGTGGCGGCGGTGGTGCTGGGAGTGCTGGCGCCGATCCACCTGGTGGTGATGTCGGCGCTGCTGGGGGTGGTGGCGTTCCCGGTCACCTACGGCATTTGCAGCCTGTTCGAGCGGCTGCTGGCGGAGGAGCCATGAGCGGCGCGCGCGACAGCGAACGGGGCAAGCTCTTCAGCCGCCGCGCCGCCCTGCTGGCGGGCGGCCAGGGGGCGCTCACCCTCGCCCTCGCCGGGCGGATGTACTACCTCCAGGTGGTGGAGGCGGAGCGTTACGGCATCCTCGCCGACGAGAACCGCATCTCGCTGCGCCTGCTGCCGCCGCCGCGCGGCCTGATCGTCGACCGCTTCGGCCGCGAGCTGGCGGTCAACCGCCAGAACTTCCGCGTGCTGGTGGTGCGCGAGCAGACCCCCGACCTCGGCCAGACCCTCGACGCCCTCGGCCTCATCATCCCCCTCACCGACGCCGACAAGCGCCGCATCCGCCGCGAGGTGGAGCGCAAGCGCGCGTTCATGCCGGTGCAGGTGAAGGAAAACCTCACCTGGGAGGAAATGGCGCAGATCCAGCTCAACGCGCCCGACCTGCCGGGGGTGGTGATCGACGAGGGCCTGACCCGCTTCTATCCCCACGGCGACGGCGGCGCGCAGATTCTCGGCTACGTCTCCTCGGTGTCCGAGCGCGACCTCACCGGCGAGGCGCTGCTGGAACTGCCGGGCTTCCGCATCGGCAAGGCGGGGATCGAGAAGGTCTACGACCTCGCGCTCCGCGGCAAGGGCGGCAACTCCAAGGTCGAGGTCAACGCCCTCGGCCGGGTGATCCGCGAGCTGGAGCGCAAGGAGGGCACGCCGGGCGTCAACCTCACCCTCACCATCGACCTCGACCTGCAACAGTACGCGGTGGAGAAGATCGGCGAGGAGAGCGCGGCGGCGGTGGTGATGGACGTCCACACCGGCGAGGTGCTGGTGATGGCCTCGACGCCGTCGTTCGACCCCAACGCCTTCAACCGCGGCCTCACCGGCGAGGAGTGGAACGCGCTCATCAACAACGAGCGCGCGCCGTTGCGCAACAAGTGCATCTCCGCCCAGTTCTCGCCCGGCTCCACCTTCAAGATGGTGGTGGCGATGGCGGCGCTGGAGGCGGGGGTGATCTCCCCCGAGCAGACGGTGTTCTGCTCCGGCTCGGTGGACCTCGGCTCGCACCGCTTCCACTGCTGGAAGAAGCACGGCCACGGTTCGATGAACATGACCGACGCGATCCAGCACTCCTGCGACGTCTACTTCTACGAGGTGGCGCGCCGCGTCGGCATCGACCGCATCGCCGAGGTGGCGCGGCGTTTCGGCCTCGGCCAGCCCCTCGGCGTCGACCTGCCGAACGAGGTGGGCGGCCTGGTTCCCGACCGCGCTTGGAAGCGCGCCTTCAACGGCCAGCCGTGGCTGCCGGGCGAAACCCTCAACGCCGGCATCGGCCAGGGTTACGTGCTGGCGACGCCGCTGCAACTGGCGGTGATGACGGCGCGCATCGCCAACGGCGGGGTGATGGTGCGGCCGCGCCTGACCCGCGAGTCGTTCACCCATTCCGGGGTGCGGGTGTCGTCCACCGAGCCGGTCGCCCAGGTGGGGATCAACCCCAAGTCGATCGCGGTGGTGCGGCGCGGCATGAACGACGTGGTCAACCACCCCCAGGGCACCGCCCACCGCGCCGCCTTCGACCTCGGCGGCCAGAAGATGGCGGGCAAGACCGGCACCTCCCAGGTGCGCCGCATCAGCATGAAGGAACGCGAAACCACCGGCGTGCTCAAGAACGACGCGCTGCCGTGGCGGGAGCGCGACCACGCCCTGTTCGTCGCCTACGCGCCGGTCGAGGCGCCGCGCTACGCGGTGTGCGTGGTGGTGGAGCACGGCGGCGGCGGCTCGGCGGTGGCGGCGCCGATCGCCTCGGCGATCCTCCAGGAAACCCTGCGGCGCGACCCCTCGCGCCAGCGCCCGCCCGCGCCCACGGAAGGTCAGGCCTGATGCCCGCGCAATTCCGCACCCTGCAGGACCGCCTGCACCACCAGGACATGACCCTCGGCGAAAAGCTGCGGCAGATCAGCTGGAGCTATCTGCTGCTGATCGCGGTGGTGGCGACGGTGGGCTTCTGCATGCTCTATTCCGCCGCCAACGGCCAGTGGGACCCGTGGGCCGACCGCCAGGTGGTGCGCTTCGGCGTCGGCGTGCTGGCGATGATCGGACTCGCGGTGCTCAACATCCGCGTTTATTTGCGCTACGCCTACGTGTTCTACGCCTTCGCCCTGGTGCTGCTGGTGGCGGTGGACGTGCGCGGCGTGATCGGCATGGGCGCGCAACGGTGGATCGACTTCGGCTTCATCCGCCTGCAGCCCTCGGAGCTGATGAAAATCGCCCTGATGCTGACGCTCGCCCGCTACTTCCACGGCCTCTCGATCGACGAGATCGGCCGCCCGTCGAAGCTGGTCGCGCCGATGCTGCTGACCTTCGTGCCGGTGGCGTTGATTCTCAAGCAGCCCGACCTCGGCACCGCGCTGATGCTGGTGATGGCGGGCGGCATCGTGTTCTTCGCCGCCGGGGTGCGGATCTGGAAGTTCGTGCTGCTGCTGGCGGGAGGGCTGGCCGCGGTGCCGGTGGCGTGGGGCATGCTGCACGACTACCAGCGCAACCGCGTGCTCACCTTCGTCAACCCGGAGCGCGACCCCCTCGGGGCGGGCTACCACATCCTGCAATCGAAAATCGCCCTCGGCTCCGGGGGGGTGTTCGGGCGCGGCTTCATGCAGGGCACGCAAAGCCACCTCAACTTCCTGCCGGAAAAGCAGACCGACTTCATCTTCACCATGCTCGCCGAGGAGTTCGGCATGGTGGGCGGCCTCACCCTGCTGGCGCTCTACACCCTGATCGTGATCTTCGGCCTGGTGATCGCGCTGCGCTGCCGCCACCACTTCGGCCGCCTGCTGGCGCTGGGGCTGACCGCCAACTTCTTCCTCTACGTGTTCATCAACATCGCCATGGTGATGGGCCTGATTCCGGTGGTGGGGGTGCCGCTGCCGCTGATTTCCTACGGCGGCACGGTGATGCTGACGCTGATGTGCGGCTTCGGCGTGGTGCAGTGCGTCAACGTCCACCGCGACGTCCAGCTCGGGCGCGGCGGCGGCGATCCATAACCGGATTCCGGCGCGTTTTTTTGCTTGCGGAGGCCGGGCGAACCCCCTATAAAACGCACCTCGCAACGGTTTGCGGGCGCGTAGCTCAGTTGGTAGAGCAGCTGACTCTTAATCAGCGGGTCCACGGTTCGAGTCCGTGCGCGCCCACCAAGTTTCCGAAGGGGTCGCCGGTTTCCGGCGGCCCCTTCTCCTTTGGCGGGATTGCGGTTTCCGGCCCCCCCTGCGCAATCTTGAATTTTATGCGAAACTTCGAAAGTTTCGGGAGGGTGGCGGAGGGGGCGATGGGCGCATGGCTTCGCGGCGCGGCGGTGGCGTTGGCGCTCGTCGGGCTGGCTCCGGCGGCGTGGGCCTCGGGATTCCTGGCGCGGCCGCTGGAACTGGTGGTGCCCTATGCGGCGGGCGGCGGCACCGACGTGGTCGCCCGGCTGGTGGCCGAGCGCCTCGCCGCCCAGCTCGGCGGCCGGGTGGAGGTGCGCAACGTGGTGGGCGGCGGCGGCTCCATCGGCACCAGTCAGGTGCTGCACGCGCCGCCCGACGGCTACACCATCGGCACGGGGTCCCAGGGGCCGCTGGCGATGCTGCCGCAATATGGCGGCCTCGATTACGGCATCGACGACGTCGACTTCATCGCCCTGATCGCCCGCAACCGCATGGTGCTGGTGGCGCGCGCGGGCCTGCCCTATGCCGACGCGGAAACCCTGCTGGCCCACGCCCGCGCCCACCCGGGCACGGTGACGGTGGGCAACTCGGGCGCGGGCGGGGCCAACCACGTCGCCGCCGAGGGACTGGCGATGACGGCGGGTATCCGCATCCGCAGCGTGCCGTTCGCGGGCGGCGCGGCGGCGGTGGCGGCGTGCCTCGACGGCCGCATCGACACGGTGGTGGCGCACCCGTCCGAGGTGCAAGTGGCGGTGCGCGCCGGGCACCTGGTGCCGCTGCTGGTGATGGAGGAGACGCGCATCCCCGAGATGCCCGCGGTGCCCACGGCGCGGGAACTCGGGGTGGATTTCACCTGGGCGGCGTGGAAGGGGCTGATCGCCCCGCGCGGCATGCCCGCCGAGGCGCGGGCGCGGCTGGTGGCCGCCCTCGACGCGATGTTCGCCGAGCCGGACTTCCGCGCCCGCCTCGCCGCCCTCGGCGAAACCGTGGACTACCGGCCCGGCGCGGCGTTCGCCGACCTGGCGCGGCGCGACTTCCTCGCCGCCGGGCGGGTGATCCGCGCCATCGCCGCCCACAACCTCCCCAGCGCCGGGCCGGAACCGCAGCCGCAGCCGCCGCATTGATCCGCGGGACAACGGATCGGCGGCAGCGGCGATGCAGCGGGAGACCCGACGATTTCTCACCACCAGCGGCCGGGCGGCGGGCGGCGCGCTGATCTTCGCCCTGCCGATGCTGATGACCGCCGAGATGTGGGGCCTCGGCCTCGCCATGGACCGGCTGCGGCTGGCGGCGTTCATCCTGCTGTCGGTGCCGATGCTCACCGTGCTTTCCCACTTCATCGGCTTCGAGCGCACCGCCTGCTGGCGCGACGCCGCCTTCGACGCGGCCTACGCCCTCGGCCTCGGCGCGGCGATCGGCGCGGTGCTGCTGGGGGCGATCGCCGCGTTCGGGCCGCGCCCGACCTTCGATCAGGCGGTCGGCCAGGTGGCGGTGCAGATGGTTCCCGCCGCCATCGGCGCGCTGCTGGCGCGCACCCAGTTCGGCAGCGAATCCGCCCGCCCGCCCGCCGACGCCGGGCCGCCCTACGTCGGCGAGATGTTCCTGATGGGGGTGGGCGCCCTGTTCCTCGGCCTCAACATCGCCCCCACCGAGGAGGTGATGACCCTGGCCTCGCGCATGACGCCCTGGCACGGCATCGCGGCGGTGGCGGGGTCGCTCTTGGCGATGCATGCGTTCGTCTACGCCGTCGGCTTCCGCGGCGGCTCCGCCCACTCCCCCGAGTTGCCGGGGCGGGCGGCGTTCCTGCGCTTCACCCTGCCGGGCTACGCGCTCGCCGCGGCGGTGAGCGTCTACACCCTGTGGATGTTCGGCCGCCTCGACGGCACCGGCTTCCACCAGGGGGTGATGGCGATGGTGACCCTCGGCCTGCCCTGCGCCATCGGCGCGGCGGCGGCGCGGCTGATCGTGTAGGCGCGGCGATGGACGCGCGGCGGTTCGAGACGGCGGCGGGGGCGGTGTCGGCGGCGATGGTGGCGGCGCTGCTGGGATATCTGGCGTGGCGCGGCCTCGCCGAGACCGATCCGCCCGCCTTCGCGGTGACGGCGGAGCGGGTGGAGCGCATCCAGGGGCGCCACCACCTCGCCTTCCGCGTCGCCAACACCGGCGACGCCGCCGCCGCCGAGGTGGTGGTGCGCGGCCGCGTCGGCGGCGAGACCAGCGAGGCGACCCTCGACTTCGTGCCGCCCCACGGCAGCCGCCGCGGCGTGCTGATCTTCGACGCCGACCCGTCGGCCGGCGTCGATCTCGGCGTGCGCTCCTACCTCGACCCCTGAACCGTCAGTGGGCGGCGGCGTAGATCGCGGCGATGTCGTCGCGGCCGAGGTCGCGCGGGTTGTTGTCGAGCAGGCGGCGAATCGCGTGGGCCTCCGCCGCCATCACCGCGAAATCCCGCTCCGGCACGCCGAAGTCGCGCAGCCGCATGGTGCAGCCGAGCCGTTCGCACCAGCCGTAGGCCGCCGCCAGCACCGCCGCCGGATCGGTCTCCCGCGACAGGCCCAGGGCTTCCAGCACCTGGGCGGTGCGCTCGGGCACCGCCGGGGCGTTGAAGGCGAGCACGTGGGGGAAGATCGCCGCGTTGGCGGCGCCGTGGGCGATGTGGTGGCGGGTGCCGAGGGGATAGGCCACCGCGTGGCCGCCCGCGGTGTTGACCGGACCGAGGCAGTAGCCGCCGTAGAGAGAGGCGAGCGCCATGCCCGCCCGTGCGGCGCGGTCGGCGCCGTCGGCGATGGCGCGCGGCAGCCAGCGGCCGACGAGGCGGATGCCCTCGAGGGCGTAGACGTCCACCGCCGGATGCGCCTTCTTGTTGGTGAAGGCCTCGACGCAGTGGGTGAGGGCGTCGACGCCGGTGGCGGCGGTGATCGCCGCGGGCATCGACAGGGTGAGATCCGGGTCGATGGCCGCGAGGTCGGCGAGCATGTGCTCGCTCTGCACCGCGAGCTTGGCGAAGGTTTCGGGGTCGGTGACCAGGGCGCGGGTGCCGGCCTCGCTGCCGGTGCCCGCGGTGGTGGGCACCTGCACCAGCACCGCGCGCTTCGCCTTCACCAGCTCCGGCCCCACCACCTCGGCGAGGGTCTGGCCCGAGCCGGGCAGCACCGCCGCGAGCTTGGCGAGGTCCATGGCGCTGCCGCCGCCGAAGCCGACCACCGCCTCGGCGCCGCAGTCGAGGGCGGCGGCGGTGACCGCGTCGAGATCGGCGGTGGTGGGTTCGGCGGTGATGCCGCCGTAGACCGTCACCGTGCCCTCGAGCGCGAGGCAAGCGACGCGCCCGGCGTTGAAGGCGTCGGCGACGACGAGGATGCGGCGGCAGCCCATCGCCGCCAGCCACGGCCCCACCCGCGCGGCGACGCCGGAGCCGAACCACACGCGCGGCGGACGGACGAGCAGAATCGGGTCGGAAAGATCGGTCATCGGGTGCTCCTGGAAGCGGCAAGCTTTTCGGCGTAGTCGATCGCCTCGATCAGGCTCTGTTCGCTGGCGACGCCGGTGCCGGCGATGTCGAAGGCGGTGCCGTGGTCCACCGAAGTGCGGATGATCGGCAGGCCGAGGGTGATGTTGACGCCGTTGAGGGCTTCCCAGGTGCCGGTGGCCGGGTTCACGTTGAACCCCAGCAGCTTCACCGGAATGTGGCCCTGGTCGTGATACATCGCGATCACCGCGTCGTATTGCCCGGCGCGCAGCTTGACGAACACGGTGTCGCCGGGCACCGGCCCCACCACGTCGAGGCCGTCGGCGACGCACTGCGCGATGGTCGGCGCCGAGACGTCGATGTCCTGGCGGCCGAACAGCCCGCCCTCGCCCGCGTGGGGGTTGAGCGCCGCCACCGCGATTCGGCGTCGCGCGAGGCCGAGGCCCTTGAGCGCGGCGTCGGTGAGGTCGACGACGGTGCGCAGGCGCTGCGGCGTGAGGCGCTTCGGCACCTCCTCGAGGGCGCAGTGGGTGGTGACGTGGGAAACCCGCATGTTGCCGTGGGCCAGCATCATCACCGACCCCTTGGCGCCGGAGAGGTCGGCGAGCATCTCGGTGTGGCCCGAGTAGTGATAGCCCGCGAGGTTGAGGGCTTCCTTGTTGAGCGGCGCGGTGACGATGCCGCCGATGCGGCCCGCCATCGCCAGTTCCACCGCCTTCGCCACCGCGAGGTAGGCGAAGCGGCCGCCGTCGGCGGAGAGCTTGCCGGGGAGGATCGGCTCGCCCTCCGCCCCCGCCTGAAGGCAGGCGAGCGGCGCGTCGTCGGAGTCGGTCTCGGGGATCGGCGAAGTGCCGAGCAGGGCTTCGGCGGCGCGCAGGGCGGGCACGCTGCCGATCACCAGCAGCGCCAGCTCGCCCGCGTCGATGCGGGGCTTGAGCTGGGCGCAGGCCTTGACGATGATCTCCGGCCCGACCCCTGCCGGGTCGCCCATGGTGATCGCGAGACGAGCGGTCATTTGCAGAACTCCGAACTGGGGGAAACCGCGAGCAGCCGCCCGAGCAGGGGCGGCTGGCCGAACGCGCCGGACTTGGAGACGACGCGCACGCCGTCCCAGCGCCCGCCGCGCAGAATCGAGGCGGGCACGCCCGGAACGATCTGGCCGGTGAGGTCGAGGTGGTCGGCGCCCAGGCTCTCGCACAGGGCGCGCAGGGTTTCGCCGCCCGAAACGATCAGGCTGCCGGGGCGCGGCAGCGCCGCCGCCAGGGCGCCGAAGCGGCGCGCGATCTCGACGGCGGCGGCGGCCGGGTCCGGCCCCTCCGGCAGGCCGGGGGTGACGAGGGCGACGCCCGCGCCTTGCAGCGCCTCGGCCACCGCCGCCGTTTCGGTGGCGGAATGGGTGGCGAGGGGTGCCAGCTGCGCCAGGGTCGCCGGATGATGGGTGCCGAACAGGCCGAGCAGCGGCCGCGGCAGATCGGGCGGCGGGAAGGCGTCGCCCGCGGGCGGCGCCACTCCGGCGAGGGCGGCGGCGAGGCCGCCGGTGCCCGCCCACAGCACCGGACCCCGGGCGGCGCGCCCGGCGGCGACGATGGCGGCGAGATCGGCGTCGGTTTCCGCGTCCCACAGGCTCACGCCCGGCGGCAGGGCGTCGCCGGGGCGGCAGAGGGTCGGCGCGAGACCGCGCGCGGCGAGATCGGCGGCGAGATCGCACGCCACCGGAGTCCAGGTGCCGTCGCTCAGCACGCCCTGGCGGCCGCCCCGGGTGGCGCGGCCGTTGAACGGAAACGCCGGGGCGATCGCGCAGTGGGCGGGGCGCACCGCCTCGATCCAGGCGGCGATCTCGGCGGCGGCGTGGCCGCGCAGCAGGCTGTCGAGCTTGGCGTAGCGCAGCGCGCCCGGCACCTCGGGCAACCGCGCGGCAAGGGCGCGCACGGTGGCGTGGGCGGCCTCGACCGAGCCTTCGCGGGTGCCGGAATCGAGGGCGACGCGGGCGGGCAGGCGCTCCGGCACGCTCCAGTGCACCGCCACCGGCGCCGCCAGCGCGAATTGGGCGGCGGTGTCGAGGGCGCCGGTGAGGTCGTCGGCGATGAGATGGAGCGACATCGGTGGTTCTCCGGATGCAGGAACCTGCCATCATTCAGGCACGAGGGAACAAAATTGTCAACATGTCGACAACCTCCGCCGCGCGGGCGGGTTCGACGGCGATTCGCGCCACGATAAACGCGTTGTACCGGCCCCGGGATCCCCGGTTCGGCGGGCGGTGCGGCGGATTCGCGACTTGTCTGTTTACAAGTCGGGGCAAAATCGTGCCAGATGTAAATCTTACATGGAGTGGATGTCCCGATGGACGACGTGTCTTCCAGCGCCGCACCGCAGCCCGGCGGCGACCGCCCGCCGCGCTCGCCCCTGGTGCGCAAGGTCTACCAGCGCCTGCTCGCGCAGATCACCGCCGGGGATTATCGCCACAATCAGCGGCTGCCCGGGGAATACGAGCTGGCGGCGCAGTTCGGCGTCTCCCGCCCGGTGGTGCGCGAGGCGCTCGGCCACCTGCGCGAGGAAGGGCTGATCTACTCGCGCCAGGGGGCGGGCAGCTTCGTCTCCGCCCGCGGACGCGAGGGCGGGGTGCTGAACTACGCGCCGGTCGAGACCATCGCCGACATCCAGCGGTGCTACGAATTCCGCCTGTCGATCGAGCCGGATTACGCCCGCTGCGCCGCCCAGCGCCGCAACGACGCGGCCCTCGACGCGATGGCGGCGGCGCTCGACCTGCTGCGCGACGCCACCCTCGGCCACACCCACCGCTCGGACGCGGATTTCGCCTTCCACGTCGCGATCGCCGAAGCCGCGAACAACCACTATTACATCTCGACGATGCTGGCCCTCAAAGACCAGATCGGCGTGGTGATGAAGTTCCACGGCGCCGCCCTGCTGGGGCCGCAGTATCACCTGGAGGGCGTGCTGGCCGAACACCAGGCGATCTTCGCGGCGATTCGCGAACGCGACGGCGACCTCGCGGCGGCGCTGATGCGCGCCCACCTCGAAGGCTCACGCGACCGGGTGTTCGAAGGCCGACTCCTCGACCTCGCGCTGTGACGCCGCCCCACCCGGGCGAGCGGGCGGCGCGGCGCCGCGGCGGCGAGGTCGCGGCAATCCCACGATAAAATTACAACATATTGACAACCCCGAACGGCCATGCCTCAATGGGGCCGTCGCCGCACGGGCGACTGCCCCACCAACCCGAGAGGGTCGCATGCGCCGGAACAGTGATTTTTGGCTGTCGTTGGGTCTGCTGGGCTTTTCCGCCCTGGTCGCGGCGTGGACGCTCGACGTCCCCTCCGGCGGCACCGGCGGCACCCTCGGCCCCAGCTTCCTCCCCTGGCTGATGCTGGCGGGCATCGCCCTCGGCGCGCTCGGCCTGCTGTGGCGCTCCCAGCGCCATGCCGAAATGTCGGCCGAGGCACCCGCGGTGCGGATGCTGCTCAAGCTCGGCGGCTTCCTGCTGCTGATGCTGGTCTACGCCGTGGCCTACGAGCCGAGCGGCTATCTCGTCAGTTCCCTGGTGTTCTTCGTCGTCGCCCTGCTGGTGCTGGGCGAGCGCCGCTGGCTGCAATTGCTGCTGGTGCCGCCCGGCGTCGTCGGCGGCGTCTACGTGGTGTTCACCCAGGTGATGAAGGTCTACCTGCCCTAACGCTCCCCGGAGGTCGTCCCGATGGACTACGCGTCGTACATCCTGCACGTCTTCGAGCCGGAAATCCTGGGCGTGATCGCCCTCGGCACCCTCGGCGGCATCATCATCGGCGCGCTGCCGGGCCTCACCGCCACCATGGGCGTGGCGCTGCTGATCCCGATGACCTTCGGCATGGACCCGGTCGAGGGCCTGTCGATGCTGATCGGCATCTACGTCGGCGGCATCTACGGCGGCTGCATTTCCTCGATCCTGATCAAGACGCCGGGCACCCCCGCCTCCGCCGCCACCGTCCTCGACGGCTACCCGATGGCGCAGAAGGGCGAGGCGGGCAAGGCCCTCGGCATGGCGACGATCGCCTCGGCGGTGGGCGGGCTGGTGGCGGCGGTGGTGCTCGCCACCCTCGCGCCGCAACTCGCCGACATCGCGCTGCGCTTCGGCCCGGCGGAATACTTCGCCCTCGCCCTGTTCGGCCTCACCATCATCGCGAGCCTTTCGGGCGACCTCTTGAAGGGCGCGATCGCGGGCATGCTCGGGGTGCTGATCTCGTGCGTCGGCGCCGACCCGATCACCGGCGCGTCGCGCTACACCTTCGGCGTCACCGGCTTCGCCGCCGGGTTCGCCTTCACCCCGGCGCTGATCGGCCTGTTCGCGGTGTCGGAAATCTTCGTCCAGCTCGAGAACATCTTCGACGACCGGGTGAAGACGATGAAGGTGTCGGGGATCTGGCCGACCTGGGCCGACATCCGCGAAAGCGGCAACGCGCTGGTGCGCGGCTCGGTGATCGGCACCTTCATCGGCATCGTGCCGGGCGTCGGCTCGGGCACCGCGTCGTGGATCAGCTACAACGAGGCGCGCCGCGTCTCGAAGACTCCGGAAAAGTTCGGCACCGGCTACGCCCCCGGCATCGCCGCCACCGAAAGCGCCAACAACGCCGTGTGCGGCGGCGCGCTGGTGCCGCTGCTGGCCCTCGGCCTGCCGGGCGACGTGGTCACCGCGGTGCTGATGGGCGGTCTGATGATCCAGGGCCTGGCGCCCGGGCCGCTGCTGTTCCAGGAGCATCCGGAGATCGTCGTCGGCCTGTTCACCAGCAACTTCGTCGCCAACGTCTTCATGTTCATCTTCGGCATGGCGGGAATCGCCTACTTCTCCAAGATCCTGCTGGTGCCGAAGCGGATCCTCACCATCGCAATCGCGCTGTTCTGCTTCATCGGCTCCTACGCGATCAACCTCAACGTCGTCGACCTCTACACCATGCTCGGCTTCGGCGTGCTCGGCTACACGATGCAGAAGTTCGGCTTCTCCCAGGCGGCGCTGTGCATCGCGCTGATCCTCGGGCCGATGGCGGAGGCCAACCTGCGTCTCGGCCTGCTGAGCGCGGGCAACGACGTGGTGAAGTTCTGCTCGGGGCCGATCACCCTCGTCTTCCTGCTGCTGACGCCGCTGTCGCTCGCCTGGCCGATCTGGCAGCAGCGCCGGGCCAAACAGAAGGCCGCCCGCGCGGCCGCCGCTGAAGGAGTTTCGTCATGACCGAACGCCTGCCCTTCGTCGCCCTCGTCACCTGCTTCGACGACGACGAAACCCTGAACTACGGCGCCACCCGACGCCAGGTGCGCCGCCAGGTGGCGGCGGGGAACGCGATCCTCTGCCTCGGCACCAACGGCGACTTCACCGCCCTCACCTTCGAGGAGAAGGTGCGCCTCGCCGCCGAGGTGGTCGAGGAAGCGGCGGGCAAGGTGAAGGTGTTCGCCAACGTCGGCACCCCCTCCACCCACGAAACCATCCTGCTCGCCCGCGCGGTGGAGAAGGCCGGGGTGGACGGCCTCGCGGTGATCACGCCCTACTTCATCGGCTGCACCCAGGAGGGCCTGTTCAACCACTTCAGCCGCGTCGCCGACGCGGTGACGGTGCCCACCTATCTCTACGACATCCCGGCGCGCACCCAGAACCACATCGAGCCGGAGACCTGCGCCCGCCTCGCCGACCACCCCAACATCCTCGGCATCAAGGATTCGGGCGGCGCCAAGGAAAGCCTCGACGCCTACCTCGCGATCGCCAACGGCCGCGACGACTTCGACGTCTTCTCCGGCCCGGATTCGCTGGTCTACTACGCCCTCTCCAAGGGCGCCAAGGGCAGCATCTCCGGCCTCGGCAACGTCATGCCCGAGGTGCTCAACGCCATCGTCAAGGGCTTCGAGTCGGGCGACCTGGCGGCGGCGGAAAAGGCGCAGGAGCGCTTCACCGCCCTGCGCGTCGATCTCTACGCCCTCGGCTACCCGCCGGCGATGGTCAAGCGCGCGCTCTACCTCTCGGATTCCTCGGTGGGCGCCAGCCGCCAGCCGGCGCTGCTGCCGACGCCGGAACTGGACGCCAAGATCCGCGCGATTCTCGAAAAACACCTGATCGCCGCGTGAGGGAGGCCGCCATGACCGTCGTCCTCACCACCTCCCCCGGGTTCGCCAAGAGCGGCCGCCCGGCGGCGGAGATCGCCCGGCGCGGCTGGGAGTTCGTCCGCTGCGCCGACACCGCCCTGCCCGACGGCGGCGTCTCCGCCCACATCGACCGGGTGGAGATTCTCGTCTCCGGCCTGTTTCCGGTCACCGCGGCGCAGCTCGACGCGGCGCCGCGCCTCAAGGCGGTGATCAAGAACGGCGTCGGCGTCGACAACATCGACGTCGCCGCCGCCACCGCGCGCGGCATTCCGGTGATCAACGCGCCGGGCACCAACGCCAACGCGGTGGCCGAGCTGGCGCTGGGCGGCATGCTCAGCCTGGCGCGGCGGATTCCGCAGGGGCACATGGCGGTGGTGGGCGGCCAGTGGGTGCGCCACGTGGGGACGGAGCTTTCGGGCAAGACCCTCGGCGTCGTCGGCCTCGGCAACATCGGCCGCAACCTCGCCGCCAAGGCCACGGCGCTGGGGATGAAGGTGATCGCCACCGAGCTCTACCCCGACGCCGCGTTCGTCGCCCAGCATCGCATCGAGCTGCTGCCGCTGGCCGAGCTGCTGGCGCGGGCGGACTACGTGTCGCTGCACGTGTTCGGCGGCCAGGGCAACGCGCACCTGATCGGCGCCTCCGAGTTGGCGCTGATGAAGCCGGGCGCGTTCCTGCTCAACTACGCGCGCGGCGAGGTGGTGGATCTCGACGCCCTCGCCGCCGCCCTCAAGGCGGAGTGCCTGGGCGGCGCCGCCATCGACGCCTACGAGGTGGAGCCGCCGGACCGCAGCCACCCGATCTTCGCCGATCCGCGCGTCGTCTTCACCCCCCACTCGGGGGCGGACACGGCGGAATCCTCGGAGCGCTGCGGCCTCTCGGTGATCGCCGACGCCGATCTGGTGCTGGCGGGCGAGCGCTCGCCGCGCTGCCTCAACCCGCAGGTCTACTCGGCCCAGACCGCCTGACCCGGCCGCGCCGTCGCCCCCGCGGCGACGGCGCGGTCGCGGCCGCTCGCCTTGGCTTCGTAGAGGGCGCCGTCGGCGCGGCGCTTGAGGTCGGTGAGGCCGGATGTCTCGCCGTCGCTGGAGGCGATGCCGATGCTCACCGTCACCCGCGGCTCCGACGGATTGAGCGCCAGCGCCATGCGCAGCCGCTGCGCCGCCTCCGCCGCCTGGAAGGCGTCGCAGTTGGGCATCAGCACGATGAACTCCTCGCCGCCCCAGCGCGCGAACACGTCCTCCGCCCGCAGGTGCAGCGACAGGGTGCGCGCCACGTGGGTCAGCACCCGGTCCCCCACCTCGTGGCCGTGGCCGTCGTTGACGTTCTTGAAGTGGTCGAGGTCGATCATCAGCACCGAGAACGGGTGCATCGCCTGAATCCGGCTGGCGAACAGCTTGTCGGCGACGAGGTCGAAACCGCGCCGGTTGAGGCTGTCGGTGAGGGGGTCGTGGCTGGCCTGGCGGTCCAGTTCGTCGCGCAGGCGCTCCGACACCATCAGCGCCAGGGCGGCGCCGGTGACGAACGCCAGCATGATCGTCCACACCAGGAACGCGGTGGTCGCCCAGCCGTCGTCGGCGGGCGCCGAGATCAACCACGCGCCGTAGCCGAAATCCATCACCGCGTTGATCGCGAACACCCCGGCGGTGACGCGCTGGATGCCGCCGCCGCCCACCAGGGTCGCGGCGATCGCCACCGAGAAGCACCCCATCACCGCGCCCACCAGCACGCCGCGCGCCACCGCGTGGGCCGCGAGGTCGGTCATCGCCAGCACCGGCGCCACGCTCAGCGAGGCGATCAGCACGATCGACCCGGCGCGCGGCTTGAAGCCCGCGAACCGCTGCACGCCGATGAAAATCAGCGCGTAGCCCACCACCACCAGCCAGTTGGCCGCCGTCACCGCCGCCACGGCGAAGCGCCCGTCGGTCTGGGTGCCCACCAGCACCCCGGCGGTGAGGCACGCGGCGCCGCACGCCCAGTCGCGCGGGCCGGGGATTTCGCCGTGCATCCGGCTGAGCAGCAGCAGAATCGCCGCGTTTAGGGCAATCAGGAGCGAAAGGATGAAAATCAGGGTCTTGCCGTCCATCGCGGAGCGTCCCCGCCGTCGTTTCGCGTACCTTGCATGCACATGATCGTATATGCGGCGAAACGAATGGGAATTTAAGACCGTTTCCACGATAAAAAATTACCGACTCGGCGTTCCGCGCGGTACCATCGTCCTCAACGCGCGAAAGGGCCGAAGGATGCATGTACTCGTCGTCGTCAACGCCACCGACGCCCCGGCGGGGCTGCTCGCCGAGCGCATCGCCGCGCGCGGCGGCCGCGCCGACCAGCGATTCCCCCACGCCCCGGGCGGGGCGCTGCCCCCCACGCCCGACGATCACGACGGCCTGGTGGTGCTGGGCGGCGCGCAGGACGCGTGGGACGACGCGCGCTATCCCGCCTTCGCCGACCAGCTCCGCCTGATGCGCGCCTTCGACGCCGCCGCCAAGCCGGTGCTCGGCATCTGCCTGGGCGCGCAATTGCTGGCGCGGGCCTGGGGCGCGGCGGTGCGGCGGATGGACGGCGGCGCGTTCGAGCGCGGCCTGGTGCGGATGCGCCACACCGCGCCGGAGCCGTTGATGGCGGGCGCGGGCGAGGCGCCGCTGCTCGCCTCCTGGCACCGCGACACCTTCGACCTGCCCGAGGGCGCGGCGCTGTTCCTCTCCTCCGACCTCTGCGCCCACCAGGGCTTCCGCGTCGGCGCCGCGAGCTGGGGGTTCCAGTGCCACATCGAGGCGACGCCGGAGATCCTCGGCGGCTGGCTCGCAACCTCGTCCAGCCTCGACGCCGCCGAGCGCGCGCGCATCGCCGCCGATTGCGGCCCGCGCTTCGCCCCCGCCGCCGCGGCGGGGGGCACGATCATCGACGCGTGGCTGGACCGGGTGGCGGCGCGCCGAGAGCCTCGCACAGGCGGGTGAGCGCCGCCGGAAGGGGGCCGTCGAGCCGGGCGATCAGGCAGGTGTCGAGCCGCGCGAACTCGGGCGGCAGCTCGCGGATCGTCAGCGCCCGCGCCGCCACCGTCACCCGCGGCACCACCGCCACCCCCAGGCCCGCCTCGGCGCACCCGAGAATCGCGTCGAGGCTGCCGAACTCCATCGCCTCGAACGGCGCGCGGCCGTCGTGCCGCAGCCACGCCTCCGCCCGCGCGCGATAGGAACAGCCGCGCCGGAACGCCAACAGCGTGCGCGAGGCCTCGGCGCCGAGGCCCTCGGCGCGCGCCTCCACCAGTTCCTCGGTCAGCACCCGGCGCGCCGCAAGCTCCGGGTGCTCCACCCGGCCGCCGATCAGCGCCGCATCCAGCCGCCCGGCCAGAACCTCCCGCGTCAGGTGGTCCGACGGGCCGGTCGCCAGCGACAGCCGCAGCTCCGGCAGCTCCGCCCGCAGCCGCGCCAGCACCGGCGGCAGGCGCGCCGCCGCGGTGGTCTCCATGGTGCCGAGCCGCAGCCGTTCCCCCGGCCGCGCCGCCGCCACCGCGTGCTCCGCCTCCTCGGCCAAATGGGCGATGCGGCGGGCGTAGGTCATCAGCCGCTCGCCCGCCTCGGTGAGGGTGACGCCGCGCGCGTGGCGGTGGGCGAGGCTGGCGCCCAGGCCCTCCTCCAGCTTGCGCAGCCGTGCCGTCACCGCCGACTGCACGCAGTTGAGCCGCTGCGCGGCGGCGGTGACGCTGCCGGTCTCGCCGATGGCGAGAAACGTCTCCAACGCGACGATGTCCAACATCCATCTTCTCCGGTGATGTTTGCCAGCAGATAATATCATTTGTCGAGATGGGTGGACATCGCCATCTTCGACCGGAGGCAGCGTCCACACGGAGCGGATCATGACCAACCGGCAGGCGGCGGCGACGGTGGCGGCAGGGCTGGCGGCCCTGGCGCTGGCCATGGGCATCGGCCGCTTCGGCTACACCGCGCTGCTCCCGGCGATGCAGGCGCACGGCCTTTCCGACGCCGACGCGGGCATGATCGCCGCCGCCAATCTCCTCGGCTACGTGGTGGGAAGCTGGGCGGTGGGCCGCACCCCGCCCACGTGGTGGCGGCGCGGCCTGCTCGCCTGCGTCGCCCTCTCGGTGCTCTCCACCGCGGCGATGGCGGCGGAGGGCTTCGGCCCCTGGCTGCTGTGGCGCGCCGTCGCCGGTCCGGCGAGCGCCGGAGTGTTCGTGCTCGGCTCGGGCCTGATGCTGGAGCGCCTCTCCGGCCTCGGCCGCGTCGACTGGGGCGGCTTCGCGTTCTCGGGCGTCGGCGTCGGCATCGCCGTCTCCGGTCTCGCCGCCCTCGCCGTCGCCGACGTGGGCGCGGCGTGGCTGGCGCTCGGCGGCGTCGCCCTCGCGGCCGCCCTGCCCGCCGCGCTGCTCGCCCGGCCCGGCGC
>JAUVUZ010000038.1 GCA_030604885.1 Alphaproteobacteria bacterium
CGAGCTGCGCGCGCGGCGCCGGGGCGACGGCGCGCGGCGCGCCCCAGCCGCCCGGGCGGAACGCGGCGAGGGCCTGGGGCGCGGCGTCGGCGGCGCGGAAGCCGCCCTGGCCGATCGCCGCCTTCAGGCCCGAGACGATCATCGCCCGCACCAGCCCGGGGTCGCGGAACCGCACCTCGGCCTTGGCGGGGTGGACGTTGACGTCGACGAACGCCGGATCGACGGTGAGGAACAGCGCCAGCACCGGGTGGCGGTCGTGGGCGAGCACGTCGCGGTAGGCGCCGCGCACCGCCCCCAGCAGCAGCCGGTCCTTCACCGGGCGGCCGTTGACGAACAGGTATTGGTCCGCCGCCGTGCCCTTGTTGAAGGTCGGCAGCCCGGCGTAGCCGGTGAGGCGCAGGCCGTCGCGGTCGAGATCCACCGCCACCGACGCCTCGGCGAACTCGCGGCCCAAGAGCGCCCGCAGCCGCGCGTGGCGGGCGCCGAACAGGTCGCCCGGCTCGGGCGCAAGGGCGAGGCGCTCGCGGCCGTCGTCGGTGAAGCCGAAGCCCACCTGCGGGTGCGCCATGGCGAGGCGGCGCAGGGTGTCGAGGGCGTGGCTCGCCTCGGTGCGCGGGCTTTTGAGGAACTTCAGCCGCGCCGGGGTGGCGTAGAACAGGTCGCGCACCTCGACCCGGGTGCCGAACGGGTGGGCGGCGGGTTCGGGTGCCGACTTGCGCCCGCCCTCGACGACGACGCGGAACGCCGAATCCGCCCCCGCCGGGCGCGAGGTGAGGCTGAGCCGCGACACCGCGCCGATCGAGGGCAGCGCCTCGCCGCGGAAGCCGAAGAACGCGATGTCGGAGAGGTCGTCCCCCGGCAGCTTGCTGGTGGCGTGGCGCTCCACCGCGAGGGAGAGTTCGTCGGGCGTCATGCCGCAGCCGTCGTCGGCGACCGCGATCAGCGCGCGGCCGCCGTCGCGGATCGCCACCTCGACGCGGGTGGCCCCGGCGTCGAGGGCGTTTTCCACCAGTTCCTTGAGGGCGGCGGCGGGCCGTTCGACCACCTCGCCGGCGGCGATGCGGTCGATCAGGACCGGCGGCAGACGGCGGATCGTCATGCCCCGGCGCTCTCCTCGCCGCGCAGGGCGCGCACCAGGTCGATCAGCGCGGCGGTGGAGCCGTCGTGCCCCTCGGGCGGCGCGTCGGAGGTCAGCTCCGGCAGGATCGCCGAGGCGAGGGTCTTGCCCAGTTCCACCCCCCACTGGTCGAAGGCGTTGATGCCCCAGATCACGCTCTGCACGTAGACCTTGTGCTCGTAGAGCGCGATCAGCATGCCGAGGGTCTCGGGCGTGAGGCGCGGGATCAGGATGGTGGTGGACGGCCGGTCGCCGGGGAAGGCGCGGTGCGGCGCCAGCGCCTTGGCCTTGGCGGCGTCCATGCCCTTGGCGCGCATCTCGGCCTCGGCCTCGGCGGCGGTGCGGCCCCTCATCAGCGCCTCGGTCTGCGCCAGGGCGTTGGCCAGCAGCATCGGCTGGTGGTCGGCCACCTCGTGGTGGGAGCGGGCGACGACGACGAAGTCGGCGGGCACCGGCAGGGTGCCCTGGTGCAGCATCTGGTAGAACGAGTGCTGGCCGTTGGTGCCCGGCTCGCCGAACAGCACCGGCGCGGTGGCGGTGGGCACCGGCAGCCCGGCGAGGGTGACGCCCTTGCCGTTGCTTTCCATCTCCAGCTGCTGGAGGAAGGCGGGGAAGCGGGCGAGGGACTGGTCGTAGGGCAGCACCGCGTGGCAGGGGGCGCCGAGGATCGTGCCGTTCCAGATGCCGACCAGCGCCAGCGCCACCGGCAGGTTGTCGGCGAACGGCGCGGAGCGGAAGTGCTCGTCCATGGCGAAGCCGCCCTTGAGCAGGCCGACGAAGGTGTCCATCCCCACCGCCAGGGCGATCGACAGGCCCACCGCCGACCACAGGGAATAGCGGCCGCCCACCCAGTCCCAGAAGCCGAACATGTTGACGGTGTCGATGCCGAACTTGGCGACCTCGGCGGCGTTGGTGGAGACGGCGACGAAATGCTTGGCCACCGCCGCCTCGCCCAGGGCCTTCACCAGCCACTCCCGCGCGGTGCGGGCGTTGCGCAGGGTTTCCTGGGTGGTGAAGGTTTTCGAGGTGACGATGAACAGCGTGGTTTCCGGGTCGAGGCGCTTCAGCACCCGCATCATGTGGGTGGCGTCGACGTTGGAGACGAAATGGGCGGAGAGGCCCTCCCGGCCGTAGGGGCCGAGGGCCTCCACCACCATCGCCGGGCCGAGGTCGGAGCCGCCGATGCCGATGTTGACGACGTCGGTGACCGCCCGGCCGGTGGCGCCCAGCCACACCCCGCCGCGCACCGCCGAGACGAAGCCGGTGATCTTGTCGAGCACCTTGCGCACCTCGGGCATCACGTCCACCCCGCCGGAGGGCAGCGGCTTGCCCGACAGGTGGCGCAGCGCGACGTGGAAGGCGGCGCGGTTCTCGGTTTCGTTGATCGCCACGCCCGCGAACATCGCCTGGATCGCCCCGGCGAGGTTGACCTCGTCGGCGAGCGCGCAGAGCAGGTCGAAGGTTTCGGCGGTCATGCGGTTCTTCGAGGGGTCGAGCAGGAACGGTCCCTCGTCGGTGTCGAGGGTCAGCGCCAGCGCGTCGAAGCGCCCGGGATCGGCGGCGAACAGGTCGAGCGTGCGGGTGCCCGCCAGGGCATCGCGGTGACGGGCGAGCGCCTGCCACGCGGGCGAATCGGGAAGCTCGGGAAAGGCACGGTTCTGCGGCATGTCGGATACCTCGGCCGGGAAAACGGGAGGAGAATGACGGGAGGAGTCTATCAGAGGTGGAGCGGTTGGGTCATGGCTTGCAAGCACAGTCGATTGAGGCTATCAAGTTTATTGAAGTTAACGAGAGTTACGGTAAATTCGATAATTCAGTTAGGAATCCGACCATGGATCCTCGACGTAACCCCTATGCTCCTGGCGCCGGATTGCAACCTCCGGAATTGGCGGGCCGCGACGCGTTGATTGAAGACGCCTCGATCGCGATGGACCGCATGCTTGCCCGCCTGCCGGTCCGGGGAATGTTCCTCCTGGGGCTGAGGGGAGTAGGCAAGACCGTTCTGCTCAACCGCCTGCATCGGATGGCGGACGACAAGGGCCTTCAGACCGGAAAAGTCGAGGCACCGGAGAACGGGCGGTTGCCCCAGCTTCTCGCGCCCGAACTCAGGCGGATTCTGGCCCGCATCGACCTGATCGAGGCCACCGGGCAGGCAGTGCGTCGCGCCTGGGGCGCGATCCGGAATTTTTGCAGCGTGTTCCGCGTCTCGGCGGGCGATTTCGAGTTCGGCATCGACCCCGAAAGGGGCTTGGCCGACACCGGTGTGCTTCAGCAGGACCTTCCCGACATGCTGATCGCGGTTGCCGAGGCCGCCGCCGCCCGAAATACCGCGGTCGCGCTGTTCATCGACGAGGTCCAATACCTTTCCGCCGACGAACTGGCGGCGCTGATCGTCTCGTGCCACGAGGCAGCACAGCGCGGCCTGCCGCTGCTGCTGATCGGCGCCGGATTGCCGCAGATCGCCGCCTTGGCCGGTAACGCCAAATCCTACGCAGAACGCCTGTTTTCCTATCCTGAAGTCGGTCCCTTGCAGCCCGCGGCGGCACGGGCGGCGCTGGAACGCCCTGCGGAATCCCACAATGTCACGTTCTCGCCCCAGGCGGTCGAGGCGGTGCTGGGCCTGACCGAACGCTACCCCTATTTCATTCAGGAGTGGGGGTTTCATCTGTGGAACGCAGCGACGGCCAGCCCGGTGGAATACGCGGTGGTCGAGGAGACGCTGGGACAGGTGATAGGCCACCTCGACAGAAATTTTTTCCGGGTTCGCTTCGAACGACTGACGCCGTTGCAGCAAAAATACCTGCGCGGGATGGCTGAACTCGGGCCGGGACCGCACCAGACGGGCCTGATTGCCACGGCGCTCGGGGTGGACCCTCGCCAAGTTGCGACGGTGCGCCAGCAACTCATCAACAAGGGCATGATCTGGAGCCAGCGGCACGGAGAGACGGCCTTCACCGTGCCGCAGTTCGATGCGTTCATGCGGCGGCAGATGCCGGTTCTGGAACCGCATGTGCCTCGGCGCAGAAGCTAGATCCGCGCCGCGACGAGGTCGGCGAGGGCGAGGCACGCGGTCAGGCCCGGGCTTTCGATCCCGAGCAGGTGGATAACGCCCGGAACGCCATGGGTTTCCACCCCGGCGACGAGAAAATCCTGGGCGGGCGCGCCCTCGGGCACGATCTTCGGGCGGATGCCCGAGGTGTCGGGGCGGAGGGCGCCTTCGGGCAGGCCGGGCCAGTAGCGGCGGATCGCCGGGTAGAAGCGCGCCGCCCGCGCCGGGTCGACGTCGTAGGTTTCCGCCTCCACCCACTCCACGTCCGGCCCGAAGCGGGCGCGGCCGCCGAGGTCGAGGGTGATGTGGACGCCGAGGCCGCCGGGCTGCGGCAGCGGGTAGACCAGGCGGGAAAACGGCGCGCGGCCGGAGAGGGCGAAATAGTTGCCCTTGGCCATGTAGGCGCGCGGGCAGGGCAGCGCCGCGCCCGCCTGCCAGCACCCGGCGGCGAGGCGGCAGGCGCCGAGACCGGCGGCGTTGACGGTCAGCCGCCCGTGCACCGAAAAATCCCCGCAGCGCAGCACCGCGCCGCCCTCCGGGTGGGGCGCCAGGGCGTCCACCGGGGTGTCCACCGCCAGCGTGGCGCCCGCCGCCTCGGCGTCGGCCAGCAGCGCCAGCATCAGGGCGTGGCTGTCGACGATGCCGGTGGCGGGGGAGAGGATCGCGGCGGTGCAGTCCAGCTCCGGCTCCAGGGCGCGGGCCTCGGCGGCGGCGAGCAGGCGCATGCCCTCGGCGCCGTTGGCTTGCGCCTGCGCCAGGATCGCGGGCAGGCGCGCCGCTTCCTCGGCCGAGCAGGCCACCAGCAGCTTGCCGATGCGCTGGTGGGGGATGCCGCGCTCGGCGCAATAGGCATAGAGCGCGTTGCGCCCCGGCGAGCACACCTGGGCGCGCAGCGACCCGGCCGGGTAATAGAGACCGGCGTGCAGCACCTCCGAATTGCGGGAGCTGGTGCCGGTGCCGAAGCTCTGGGCCTTCTCGACGATCGTCACCTCGCGCCCGGCCCGCGCCAGCGCCCGGGCCACCGCCAGCCCCACCACGCCTGCGCCCACCACCACCGCGTCGAGGCGCTCCATCGGCGTCAGTCCTTCAGCTTCATCTTGTCCGCCTCGCCCGCCACCGCGAAGGTGAGGGCTTCGGGCGTCAGCCACTTTTTCGCGGCGGCGCGCACCGCCTCGGGCGGGATCGCCGCCAGCACCTCGGCGCGGCGGTCGAGTTCGTCGGGCGGCAGGCGGTGGTATTGCAGCGCCACCAGGGTGCGCGCGATCGCCGCCGAGGAGTTGAGGGCGAGCGCCACCGAGCCGCCGAGGAAGCTCTTCGCCGCCGCGATCTCGTCGTCGGTGGGGCCTTCGGCGCGCATCCGCTCCCACTCGGCGCGGATGATCGCGATGCTCTCGCCGATGCGCGCGCTCTGGGTGCCGACGCCGCCCACCACCAGCGGCGCCCGCGCCAGCGGCGCGGATTCCGCCCCCACCGAATAGGCGAGGCCGCGCTTGACCCGCACTTCCTCCGCGAGGCGGGAGGAAAAGCCGCCGCCGCCCAGGGCATACATCGCGATCTGGAACGGGAACCACTCGGCGTCGTCGCGCGCCGGTCCGGCCTGGGCGAACACCGCGCTCGCCTGCGGCACCGGCATCGGCACCGCCAGCGCCCCGCCGGCGAGGCGGGGGCGGGCGTCGGGCACCGGGGGCAGCGGCGCCGAGGCGGGCAGGGCGCCGAAGGCCCGGTCCAGCAGCGGCCCCAGCTCGGCGGGGGTGACGTCGCCGACCACGCCGACGATCAGGTTGTCGCGGGTGAAGCGGGTGGAGACGAAGGCGCGCAGGTCGTCGGCGGTGACGGCGGTCAGCCCCGCCTCGGTGCCCGCCGCCGGGCGGGCGTAGGGGTGGCCGGGGAAGACCGCGGCGAACAGCGCGTCGGCGGCGCGGGCGTTGGGGTTCTCCTGGCGCTGGCGCAATTGCGAGAGGAACACCGCGCGCATCCGCTCCAGCGGCTCGGCGTCGAAGCGCGGCTTGGCGAGCGCGTCGCCCAGCAGGGCGAAGGCCTCGGCGCGGTGGGCGGAAAGGGTGCGGAAGCGGCCGTCGAAACGGTCGTGCGAGGCCTGGAACGACATCTCCACCGCCAGCGCGTCGAGGCGCTCCTGGAAGGCGCGGGAATCCCGCTCCGCCGCCCCCTCGTCGAGCATGCCGGAGACGAAGGTGGCGAGGCCCACCTTGTCCGCCGGGTCGGTGGCGGCCCCGGCGCGGAAGGCGAAGGCCATCGCCAGCATCGGGTTGGCGTGATCCTCCACCAGCCAGGCGGTGACGCCGCCGGGGCTGGTGACGATCTCCGCCGGTTTGGCGAGGGCGGGCAGCGGCAGCAGCGCCAGCAGCAGGGCGAACAGGGCGCGGATCATGGCGTCGCCTCCGGCAGCAGGAGGCCCTGGGCGTGGGGCGCGTCCACCAGCCGGGCGGCGTCGCGCACGTCCTCGGGCGTGACCGCGGCGAGGCGGTCGTTGACCTCCTCCACGTCGGCGACGGTGCAGCCGACCGCGAGGGCGAGGGCGAGGGCCTGGGGCGCGCGGAACAGGTCGTCGCGGGCGTAGACCCGCTCCGCCAGCATCCGCTCGCGCACCCGCGCCAGCTCGGCGGGGGTGACGCCGTCGGCGGCGATGGCGCGCAGTTCGGCGGCCACCGCCGCGTCGATCTCCGCCGGGTCGACCCCCGGCGCCGGGGTGGCGCCCACCGAGAAGGTGCCGGGGCCGAGGGCGGTGCCGTCGGCGTTGGCCCAGGCGGCGAGCGCCAGCTTGCGCTCCAGCACCAGCTCGCGGTAGAGGCGGCTGGTGGTGCCGCCGCCGAGGATCTCCGCCAGCAGGTCGAGGGCGGCGACCTGGCGCGGCGTGCCGGTGGCGCAGGAGGGAACGATGCCGGTGCGATACCACTGCGCCTGCCGCACCGTGGGGGCGGTGAGCGCGATGCGGATGTCGGCGGCCGGGGCGTCGGGCGCGGCGCGCACGCGGCCCGGCGTGGCGGCGCGGGGAATCCCGCCGAAGTGGGTCTCCGCCAGGGCCTTCACCGCGTCGGGGGTGACGTCGCCCGCCACCAGCAGGATGGCGTTGTTGGGGGCGTACCAGCGGCGGTGGAAGGTGAGGGCGTCGATCAGCGTCAGCCCGGCGATCTCGGGATCGAAGCCGCCGATCGGGCGGGCGTAGGGCTGGTTCATCCACAGCGCCAGGTTGAGGCGCTCGGAGAGCATCGCTCCCGGCTCGTTCTCCACCCGCTGGCGGCGCTCCTCGCGCACCACCTCGCGCTCGGCGGCGAAGCTCGCCTCGTCGATCTCGAGGTTGGCCATGCGGTCCGCCTCCATCTCCATCACCATCGGCAGGTGCTGGGCGGCGATGCGCTGGTAGTAGGCGGTGAAGTCGCGGCCGGTCATGGCGTTGTCGTTGCCGCCGTGGGCGGCGACGATCTTCGAGAACCGGCCGTCGGGGATCTTCGGCGTGCCCTTGAACATCAGGTGTTCGAGCAGGTGGGCGAGGCCGCCCTTGCCGGGCGCCTCGTCGGCGGCGCCCACCTTGTACCAGATCATGTGGTTGACGATCGGCGCGCGGTGGTTCTCGACCACCACCACGGTGAGGCCGTTGGCCAGGGTGAAGACCGTGGGGTCGAACACCTTGGCGCGCGCCGGGGCGGCGAGGGCGCACCCGGCGAGCAGAATCGTCAGGCCCAGACGGCGGCGCATGGCGTCCTCCGGTCAGGAGAGGGGAGTTCAGAAGATCCCTTCGAGCATGCCCTTGGAGCGGCGCTCGATCTTCGGCGGCTCGCCCTCGGAGAGGGAGCGGCCGAGCGCCATGTTCTCGCGGATGCGCTGGGATTCCTTGGCGGCGTCCACCGGCGTGCCCTTGTAGGAGCGGTCCTCCCAGAACACCAGGTAGTCGGTGAACGACTGCATTTCCTTGGCGAGGGTCGAGGATTCGCGGTCGACGGTGTCGCGGATGTTGGATTCCGCCTCGTTGGCCCCGGCGCGGGTGAGCAGGGTCTTCTGCCCCGAGGAGAGGCGGGTGTTGGCCTCCAGCTCGCGCGCGTAGACCTTGGGGTTCTTGGAACTGCGGCCGAGCAGGGCGTCGCGGGCGCGGTCCTTCTCCGAGCCTTCCTGCGGGCGCACCGCGCCGGGCTGCGGCGGGCGCAGCGCGAAATCCGGCGGCAGCGACAGCGGCGCGCGCTGCATCACGGTGAACTCGTCGGGCGCTTCCCGGGTGAAGCCGAGCTGCTGCTTGATGTCGTTGCCGCAGGCGGACAGCCCGACGCCGACGGCCAGCAGCAGACCGGCGCGGCCGAGCGCGCGGATCGAACGGAAGCGGGTATGCGACACGATCTGGGTCATGGTGGCGGCATCTTACCTTGATTGGGGGCGGGAGAACAAGGCGTCGCACATCAGCAGCAGGGCGCCGACGGTAATGGCGGAATCCGCGACGTTGAAGGCGGGCCAGTGCCAGCCGCCCCAGTGCACGTCGAGGAAGTCGACCACCGCGCCGTAGCGCAGCCGGTCGATCAGGTTGCCCACCGCGCCGCCGACCACCAGGCCGATGGCGACGCGGGTGAGCGCGTGTTCGGCGGAGCGCAGCCACCACAGCAGCGCCGCCACCAGCACCACGGCGACGCCGGAGAGCAGCAGCGGCGCGTCGTCGTGGCCCGCGAACATCGAGAAGCTGACGCCGCGATTGAACGCCAGCACGATGTTGAACACCGGCAGCACCTCGATCGTCCGGGGCGGCTGCATCAGGTCGAGAATCGCCAGCTTGCTGACCTGGTCGAGGATCAGCACCGCGGCGGCGATGAGAAGACCGCGGCGCATCCTCAGGCGGTCGCCAGATGAGCGTCGATCGCCTCGGCGCAGCGCCCGCACACCCCTTCGTGGGCGTGGGTGCCGACGTCGGGCAGCACCTTCCAGCAGCGCTGGCACTTCTCGCCCTCGGCCAGCGCGGGCACCACCGCCACGCCCGGCACCTCGTCGAGGACGAAGGCGTCGGCGGGCGCCGGGTCGGCGGTGAGGGTCAAGTCCGAGGTGATGCAGAGGTCGGCCATCGGCAGCGGCGCGCACAGGGCGGCGATCTCGGCCGTCACGTGGACCACCGGCGCCGCCTGGAGCGACGAGCCGATGCGCTTGGCGGCGCGTTCCTTCTCGAGCGCGCCGGTGACGACGCGGCGCACGTCGCGCACCGTCGCCCAGCGCGCCGCCAGGGCGTCGTCGCGCCACTCCGCCGGGATCGCCGGGAACTGCTGCTCGTGGACCGAGGCGCCGCTTTCCGGATGGCGGGCCATCCACGCCTCCTCGGCGGTGAAGCAGACGAACGGCGCGAGCCACGCCACCAGGGTCTCGAACAGGGTGTCGAGCACGGTGCGCGCGGCGCGGCGGCGGACGCTGTCCTTCGGGTCGCAGTAGAGCACGTCCTTGCGGATGTCGAAGTAGAACGCCGAGAGATCGACGGCGCAGAAGGTGTGCAGCTCCTGGAACAGCTCGTGGAACGCGAAGGTCTCGTTGCAGCAGGCGCGCATCGCGCCGTCCAGCTCGCTCAGGCGGTGCAGCACCCAGCGTTCCAGCTCCGGCATCTCGGCCACCGGCAGCTTTTCCTCCGCCTCGAACCCGGCGAGGTTGCCGAGCAGGTAGCGCAGGGTGTTGCGCAGGCGGCGGTAGACGTCGGTGGTGCGGGAGAGGATCTCCTTGCCGATGCGCAAGTCCTCGGTGTAGTCGGAGCCGATCACCCACAGGCGCAGGATGTCGGCGCCCATCTGGTTGGTGACGTCCTGCGGCGCGACGACGTTGCCGAGGGATTTCGACATCTTGCGGCCCTGCTCGTCGAGCACGAAGCCGTGGGTCAGCACCGCGTCGTAGGGCGCGCGGCCGCGGGTGCCGCAGCTTTCCAGCAGCGAGCTTTGGAACCAGCCGCGATGCTGGTCCGAGCCTTCGAGGTAGAGGGCGGCGGGCCAGGCGAGGTCGTTGCGGTCCTCCAGCACGAAGGCGTGGGTGCAGCCCGAATCGAACCACACGTCGAGGATGTCCATCACCTTGTCGTAGTGGGCGGCGTCGTAGGCGTCGCCGAGGAAACGCTCGGCCGGGGCGGTGAACCACACGTCGGCGCCTTCCTCCCGCACCGCCGCGACGATCCGCTCCATCACCGCCGCGTCGCGCAGCGGCTCGCCGGTGCGCTTGTCGACGAACACCGCGATCGGCACGCCCCAGGCGCGCTGGCGCGAGACGCACCAGTCCGGGCGGCCCTCGACCATCGCGTGGATGCGGTTGCGGCCCTGGGCGGGCACCCAGCGGGTGTCGTCGATCGCCTGCAACGCCTTGGCGCGCAGGTCGTTGGTCTCCATCGAGATGAACCACTGCGGGGTGTTGCGGAAGATCAGCGGCGCCTTGGAGCGCCACGAGTGGGGATAGCTGTGCACCAGCTTGCCGGAGGCGAGCAGGGCGTCGGCCTGGGTCATCGCCTTGAGGATCTCGGGCGCGACCTTGAACACGTGCTTGCCCGCGAACAGCGGCACGTGCGGCAGATAGGTGCCGTCGTCGCCGACCGTGTCGGGCACCGCGACGCCGTTGGCGACGCAGAGCTTCCAGTCGTCCTCGCCGTGACCGGGGGCGAGGTGGACGAAGCCGGTGCCGGTGTCGGTGGTGACGAAGTCGCCCGCCAGCAGCGGCACGTCGAAGTCGTAGCCCTTGCCGCGCCACGGGTGGCGGCACACCGTGCCCGCCAGCTCGGCGCCGGGGACCTCGGCGATGATCGCGTAGTCGGTGATCTTGGCCTCGGCGACCACCGCCTCCACCAGTTCCTTGACCGCGACGATGCGCTCGCCCGGGCGGGCGAGGCTCATGCCGTCCGCCGCCTTGACCTCGACCACGCAATAGGTGAACCCGGCGCCGTAGCCCACCGCGCGGTTGCCCGGCATGGTCCAGGGGGTGGTGGTCCAGATCACCACCGCCGCGCCCTCGAGGGCGGGCACCCGGGTCGCCACCACCGGGAAGCGCACCCAGATGGTGGTGGAGGTGTGGTCGTGGTATTCCACCTCGGCCTCGGCCAGGGCGGTCTTCTCCACCACCGACCACAGCACCGGCTTGGCGCCCTTGTAGAGGCCGCCGTTGAGCAGGAACCGCCCGAGTTCGGCGACGATGCGCGCCTCGGCGGCGTAGCTCATCGTGGTGTAGGGCGCGTCCCACGCGCCGCCGACGCCGAGGCGCTTGAACTCGGCCTTCTGCACCTCGATCCAGTGGGCGGCGAAGTCGCGGCATTCCTTGCGGAACTCGACCACCGGCACGGCGTCCTTGTCCTTGCCCGCGGCGCGATACTTCTCCTCGATCTTCCACTCGATCGGCAGGCCGTGGCAATCCCAGCCCGGCACGTAGCGGGCGTCCTTGCCCATCATCTGCTGGCTCTTGACGATCACGTCCTTGAGGATCTTGTTGAGCGCGTGGCCGATGTGGAGGTTGCCGTTGGCGTAGGGCGGGCCGTCGTGGAGGATGAACGGCTCGCGGCCCTCGCCCGCCTTGCGCAGGCGGCCCTCCAGGTCGATGGCGGCCCAGTGCTCCAGCAGCTTCGGTTCGAGGTTCGGCAGCCCCGCCTTCATGCCGAAGGCGGTGGTGGGCAGGAACACGGTCGACTTGGTCTCGACGGTCATCATACGCTCTTTGTGTCAGGCGGTTTCTTGCAAATACCGGCGTGCGGCCGCGGCGTCCTCGACGATCTGGCGCTTCAGCGCCGCGACGTCGTCGAACTTCCGCTCGTCGCGCAGAAACCGCGCGAAGGCCACATGAAGGCGGCGATCATAGAGAGTTTCGGCGAAGTCGAACAGATGCACTTCCAGCACCGTGCCCTTGCCGTCGAAGGTGGGGCGGCGGCCGCAGTTGGCGACGCCGTGGTGGACCGTCGGGTCGTCGCCCACCCGCACGCTCACCGCGTAGACCCCCGGGCGCGGGCGCAGGGTGTCGGTGAGCGCCACGTTGGCGGTGGGGAAGCCGATGGCGCGGCCGCGCTTCTCGCCGTGTTCCACCGGGCCCTCGATGGTCCAGGCGCGGCCGAGGATCGCCTCGGCGTCGGCCATCCGCCCCTCGCGGATCGCGTCGCGCGCGGCGGTGGAGGAGAGGATCACGCCGGAGCGGGCGGTGACGGCGGCCAACTCGGTGACGCCGAAGCCCATCGACGCCCCGGCGCGGCGGAGCGACTCCGGGGTGCCGGTGCGGCCCTTGCCGAAGGCGTAGTCGTGGCCGATGACGATGTGGCGCACGTCGAGGGTGCGCACCAGGGTGTTCTGGATGAAGTCGTCGGCGGTGGTCTGGGCGTAGACCGCGTCGAACGCCTGGGTGAACAGGAAATCCGCCCCCAGCGCGCCGATCAGCCGCGCCTTGACCGGGAACGGCGTGAGGCGGAAGGGCGCCAGCTCGGGCTGGAAGACGCTGCGCGGGTGCGGCTCGAAGGTGAGCGCGCCCATCGGCCGTCCCTCCGCCTGGGCGAGCGCGCGGGCGGTGGCGAGCACCGCCTGGTGGCCGCGGTGGACGCCGTCGAAATTGCCGATCGCGACCACGCCCTGGCGCAAGTGCGCCGGGACCGCGTCGGTGTGCCGCAGAATGATCATGGCGGCCGTCTGCTCCCAGGCTCTCGAAAAACTATGACGGATAGGGGTATGCGATCGGAGGCGGCGGCGCAACCCGGATGATCGCGGGGGCGGCGGGCGGGGCGGCGCGAATCCTCCCCGTGCGGGGAGGCGCGGGCCGGTTCTCCGCACCCGGCCCCGGCCCGGCGGGAGCGGCGGCGGCGGCCCGCGCCGCGCCGCGCAAGGCGGCGGCACGCCTCGGATTTCCAAGGCGAGGCGGGGCGGATGTTGCGATTTTGGGTCAGCCGGACTGCCCCATCCTTACGGATAAAATTGCAGAGCGTCCCGTTTCATGGTAGACGCCTGCCTCGAATTGCAAAAGCGCGAGGCCGGTCCTGGGGAGGAGCGGTCCCGCGCCAAAACAGCAGGGGCTGGCTCGACAATGCCTGTGATCATCGGGTGCGTCGGGGCTCCGCTTTTGGGGGCCTCCAGGGATGGGGTCGTGCGCCGGATGGGGGTCCGGAGCGCGGCGACGGGATCGTTTTCGCCGTTTTTCGGCGCGGTTCCGGCCGTGGTTGCCCTGGTTCGCAGGTCTTTTATCAATATCATTGCCGCAATTCGCGCCGATCTCTTCGTCGGTGCGGCGAATACTGTTGCGGTCTCCCGGAAATACAGCCGTTTTGCGGAATGCGCCGCGCCGCGAACGGTTCGACTTGCGCCGAGCGCAGGTCGCCCACATCCGTCAGGTTTGGCGGGACATAAGCGTGTTTCCTTGCGTTTGCAAGGGATGCGCAAGAGGCGGTGCGTGAATCCCTGGTGTCACACGAGCCTGGAGGGGGGCAAACAGCAATGATAAACAAGCTCCTCTCTGTCTCGAAATGATCGGAAAATCGGTAAGCCAATGGCGATAGCAAAAGAAGTCCTCGAAGAACTTGAGAAGCGCCGTGCGACGGCGCTCGCTGGCGGCGGCCTCGACAAGGCCGAGAAGCGCCACCAAAAGGGTCAGCTGACCGCCCGCGAGCGGTTGGACCTGCTGTTCATGCCGGAGACCTTCCAGGAGTTCGGCCTGCTGGTGCGTCACAACACCCGCGGTTTCGGCATGGACGATAAGGACATTCCGGGCGACGGCGTGATCACCGGCGTGGGTTACTGCGGCGGCAAGCCGGTTGCGGCTTACTCGCAGGACTTCACCGTGTCGGGCGGTTCGCTCGGCTCGATGCATGCCCGCAAGATCGCGCAGCTGCAGGACTTCGCGGTGAAGTCGGGCATGCCGATCGTCGGCGTCAACGACTCCGGCGGGGCGCGCATTCAGGAAGCCACCAACTCCCTGAACGGCTACGGCGACGTGTTCTACCGCAACGTTCTCGCCTCGGGCGTGGTGCCGCAGATCGCGGTCATCGCCGGTCCGTGCGCGGGCGGTGCGGCGTACTCGCCGGCCCTCATGGACTTCCTGATCATGACCCGCAACACCGCGAACATGTTCATTTGCGGTCCGGACGTGATCAAGGCCGTCACCGGCCAGGTCTGCACCATGGCGGAAATCGGCTCGGCCCAGGCGAACGCTTCGGTCTCCGGTAACGTCCACTTCATCGCCGAGGACGATCGCGACGCCATCGCGATCACCCAGAAGATCCTGTCGTTCCTGCCCTCCAACAACATGGAGGAGCCGCCGCACCACCTGACCGACGAGCTGGTTCTCGCCGACGATCCGGAGATGAACAACCTCATCCCCGAGACCAACAAGGCTCCGCTCGACGTCAAGCCGGTGATCGCCCGTCTCGTCGACGGCGGCGACTTCCTCGAAGTCCACAAGGACTTCGCGAAGAACATGGTGGTGGGTTGGGCCCGCATCGGCGGCGTCGTGGTCGGCATCATCGCCAACCAGCCGGCGTTCAAGGCGGGTTGCATCGACATCGACGCGTCGGACAAGGGTTCGCGCTTCATCCGCTTCTGCAACGCGTTCAACATTCCGCTGGTGAACCTCGTCGACACCCCCGGCTATCTGCCGGGCGTGCAGCAGGAGCGCGGCGGCATCATCCGTCACGGCGCGAAGCTCCTCTTCGCGTACTCGGCTTCGACCGTGCCGAAGGTCACGCTGGTCATGCGTAAGGCCTACGGCGGCGCCTACCTCGCGATGTGCCCGGGTTCGCTCGGCGCGGACGTGGTGTTCGCCTGGCCGACCGCCGAAATCGCGGTGATGGGTGCGGACGGCGCGGTGAACGTGCTCTACGGCAAGGAGATCAAGGACGCCAAGGACCCGGCCGCGAAGCGCGCCGAGCTGGTGGCGGCCTACTCCAAGGAGTTCCAGAACCCCTACCAGGCCGCGGGCAAGGTTCAGATCACCGACGTCATCAATCCGGCGCGTTCGCGCGCCGCTCTGGCTTTGGCGCTCCGGACCCTGCTCTCGAAGCGGGAAACCCGTCCGCCGAAGAAGCACGGCAACATTCCGTTGTAAGCATCGGGCAACCGGAACGCCGGGAGGGGGGATGCGGATCCCGCCTCCCGGCACCCTCCGGAAGCCTTCTTGGAGACAGAAACCAATATGGACATCGTTCAACTCGCCGACGCTGCCGTGTCCGTCATGGACATCGTGCAGGTCGCTGCCTCCACCGGGGAACCCCCGGCGGCGTGGCAGGGCGGTCTGATGGGAATGGCGGTGGTGATGATCGCGTTGACCGGCCTGTGGTGGGTCAGCGCGGCGGTCGCCCAGTATTTCATCAAGAATCCGCCAAAAAAAACTGAAGCCGTCTCGAAAGCTCCGGTAGCGGCCGCGGCTGCCGCCCCGGTTGCGTCGCAGGCGGCGTCGGGCATTCCGCTCGCGGTGATCGTCGCGGCGGTTTCCCAGATCATGAACCAGCCGCTTCGGAGCGTGACCGTCAACGCTCCGGCGAATCCGAACGCGACCTGGGTTGCCCAGGGTCGTGAAGCTATTTTCGCGTCGCACACGATGAAGTCGCCGCGCGACGTCTCCGGCCTCAGTGCCGTCAAGAAGGGATAATCAGCAAATGACGAAGCTCAAGATCACCGTTGAAGGCAAGACCTACGACGTCGACGTCGAAGTCGTTGGCGCTGCCGCCGCTCCGGCCGCCGCCGCTCCGGTCGCCGCCGCCGCTCCGGCTCCGGCCGCCGCTCCGGCCCCGGCCGCCGCTCCGGCTCCGGCTCCGGCCGCCGCCCCGGCTCCGGCCGCCGCCGCCCCGGCGGGTGCCACCGTCGTCACCTGCCCGCTCGCCGGTTCGGTGTTCAAGATCCTCACCTCGGTCGGCGCTTCCGTGAAGGAAGGCGACGAGCTGATGATCCTCGAGGCGATGAAGATGGAAACCCCGATCACCGCTCCGGTCGCCGGTACCGTGAAGTCGATCGAGGTTGCGCAGGGCGCCACCGTTTCGGAAAACCAGGTCCTCTGCACCCTGGGCTAATACATGGCCTCAAGCCATGATGGCGTAACCAAGGGATAAGGTCTTCTACGATGGATATGCAACTCATCAACGACTTGACGGGGTTTGACAGCGTCACCCTCGGCATGGTCGCGATGTGGGTGGTGGTTGCGGTGATGTTCTACTTGGCCGTGGTCAAGGAGTTCGAACCGCTTCTGCTGGTCCCGATCGCTTTCGGCGCGTTCCTCGCGAACCTGCCCTGCGAGAACATGTGGAACGCCCCGGTGGAAACCGCCGACGGCGGCCACCTCGCCGGCGGTCTCTACTACTACATCATGCAGGGCATCCACCTCGAACTGTTCCCGCCGATCATCTTCCTCGGCGTGGGCGCCCTCACCGACTTCGGTCCGCTGATCGCGAACCCGCGCACCCTGCTGCTGGGCGGCGCGGCGCAGTTCGGCGTCGCCGCGACCTACTTCACCGCGTACTACGCGATGGGCTTCACCGAGGGTGAATCGGCGACCATCGGCATCATCGGCGGCGCCGACGGTCCGACCACCATTCTCCTCGCCGGCAAGCTCGCTCCGCACCTGCTGGGCGCGGTGGCCGTGGCCGCGTACTCGTACATGGCGCTGGTGCCGATGATCCAGCCGCCGATCATGAACGCCCTGACCACCCATGCGGAAAAGCGTATCCGCATGAAGTCCCTGCGTCCGGTCGGCCGCGCCGAAAAGCTGATCTTCGCCGCGATGTCGTGCGCGCTGACCATTCTCCTGGTCCCGCCGGCCGCGCCGCTGCTCGGCATGCTGTTCCTCGGCAACTTCATCCGCGAGAGCGGCGTCTGCGAGCGTCTGAACAAGTCGGCGCAGAACGAGATCATCAACATCACCACCATCTTCCTCGGCACCTCGGTCGGCGCGACCATGACCGCCGAGAACTTCCTGCGTTTCGACACGCTGAAGATCCTGGTGATGGGCATCGTTGCGTTCGGCGTCGCCACCGCCGCCGGCGTGATCATGGCCAAGATCATGAACGCCACCATCAACCGTTCCAACCCGATCAACCCGCTGATCGGTTCCGCCGGCGTGTCGGCGGTGCCGATGGCCGCCCGCGTCTCGCAGGTGGTCGGCGCGTCGCACGACAAGCAGAACTTCCTGCTGATGCATGCGATGGGCCCGAACGTCGCCGGCGTGATCGGCACGGCGGTGATCGCCGGTTACTTCATCGCGACCCTCGCGCCCAAGGGCTAAGGGATTCCGGGCGCGGAGCGGGGCGCGAGCCTCGCTCCCTTCCCAAGAGTATGGTAATATACGCGTAGAGTTTTGCGCGGGGGTGGGGGCACCCCACGATGGCGACATCGTCAAACGCGCAGCCACTTGTGACCGGACGACCGCGCGTCGTTCAACTGGGATTGGGGCACTCGGGGTTTCCCACGAACTCCGGGTGAAGGGAACCGCAGACGGTTCGGCGCGTGCCGGCCGTCGGGGATGCGTCGCTCCGTGAAGGGGCGGATCGGGCGTTCGCCCGGCATCCCCCGGGACCCCTCGTGTGCGCAAGGCGGGAGCCGTCCTCTCCGCCGTTTGCGGCACGTCCGTCTCATGTTCGTTCGGCGTTGCTCCGACCACAGTCGGAACGGAATTCGGCGTAGACGCGCCAGGGATGCCCACCGTCCCCGGCGATGTCGCGCCACCCGGAAACATGCGATGGAGTCATCAAAGATGGCATTCGAACAGATTCTCGACGCGGCGGCCCAGGTCGTCGACGTCGCCCAGGTCGCCCAGGCGGCCAAGGAGATCCCGGCGTGGCAGGGTGGTCTGATGGGCATGGCGGTCGTGATGATCGCGCTCGTCGGCATCTGGGCCGCGACGGCGATCGTCGGCGGCTACTTCATCAAGACGAAGGCCTCCGCGCCGGGAAAATCTGAGGCCGCCCCGAAGGCGCAGCCCGCGGCTCCCGCGGCTCCCGCGGCGGCGGCCGTGAACGACCTCCCCCTGGCGGTGATCATCGCGGCGGCGGTGCAGATGGTGCAGGCACCGATCCGCAGCGTCGTGGTGAGCGCGCCGGGCATGGCGTCCGTTGCTTGGACGTCGCAGGGACGACAGGCGATCTACGCCTCCCACACTGCGAAGGCACCGCAAGCGGTGACTACGCTCGGCACCATCAAAAAGTAAGCGTCCAATCTGTCTCCAAGACGCGTTCGGGCGGCGCCGGTTTCGGCGCCGCCCTTTTTCGTGTCCGCGATTCGCGTCCCCGCTTCCGTTCCCGTTGCTCAACTCGCGGTTTGCGGATTTTGCAGACTCCGCGGTATCGCCATGAAAAATGGCGAAAGTGGCAAATAGGGCAGCACCGGCTAACCATGAGTCAATCTGGGGAAAATCCCGTCTTATCGGCGATTTTCGACATGGCCATGCCTCGAATGTGTCAAAATTTCTAGGGAATAAGGCAAACCTGTGGTATCACGATCCTGTGCGTGTGCATGCGGAGCCGGTGGGCGGAACCGCAGGCGGGCCGGGCGGTCCTTCGGGGGCGTCGGCCAAACGCAAGGGGAGCGCCCGGGACTGTGGCCCGGGCGCGGCGTGGACCACTCCGGTCGGCGGTTTCGCCGGGCGAGGGCGACGGTGGACGGCACCGTTCGGGTTTCACGCGCGCGGCCGATCGTCGGCGGAAGGGGAGTCCTCCGCCGGCCGAAAAGCCCGCGTCCACCGAAGACTGCGGCATCGCCCGGGCGGCAACGCCGGGGCGGTAACGGGGCAGGGCGGTTCGCCGCCCGCGCCTCACCGGAACCTCGATGGAGAGCGTGTAACTATGAGCGTGATTTTGGAAACCACTCGGTCCGTCGCCGAGATCGCCCAGGCGGCCGCCGACACCGGCATGCCCGCCTGGGAAAAGGGCCTGCTGGGCTTCATGGTCGTGATGGCCGCCCTGGTCGGCATCTGGGGCGTGACCTCGATCGTCGGCACCTACTTCGCCAAGTCGGGTGCCGCGTCAAAAAAAGCTGAGGCCGCCCCTAAGGCTGCTCCGGCGGCTGCCGCCGCCAAGCCGGTGGCGGCGGCCCCTGCCGACGAGATTCCGCTGGCGGTGATCATCGCCGCCGCCGCCCACGCGGTGGGCGGTCAGGTGCGCAACGTGATCGTCCACGTGCCCGGGCGCGAGTCCGTGTCGTGGACCTCGCAGGGCCGCCAGGCGATCTACTCGTCCCACGGGGCCAAGGCGCCCTCGGCGGTGACTTCCCTCGGCACGGTCAAGAAGTAACCGGCTTCCACCCCATCCACGGATGAAACGGCGGCGCGAGCGATCGCGCCGCCGTTTGCTTTTGCGCGGCCCCGGGGCCGCATCCCGCCCGCTCCGCCGGGGCGGGTGTTCTCGCGCCGCCACCGCCGCGGCTCGTCTCCGCCGCCCGGTGCGGCGCTTCCGCCGGTCCGTGCCCGGGCATTCCCCCGTCTCGTCGCCTTCGATCCGGTCGCCGCGCCTTGTCTGGGGCGCGGCGCGGACGCCCAACCGACAGTTTCCGGATTCTCGAAACTGGCGTCCAAGATCTTCAAAAGAGGCAAATATGGCAATTAAGGCGGGCGCAGCAGGAGCAGCAGAAGCAAGGGTTTCAGCGCCGCTCCGCCGAGCTTGAGACAGAAATCCGCCTTAATTGTGGCAAAAAATCTAGGGAATAAGGCAAACCTGTGGTACATACTCCCCTGCGTGTCGCGGTGCGGCGCTCCCGGTGGGCGGGGGCCTCGCAGGAACTCTGCCCCTTGGGGTTTTGCGGCGCGCATGGGGAACGCCCGGCGCTGTGGTCCGGGCGTGGCGTGGCCCCTCCGAACCGGCGAATACCCGGCCCGGAGCGCGACGGTGGACGGCACCGTTCGGGTTTCACGCGCGCGGCTTCGGCGATCGCGGATGGGGAGCCCTCCGCGCCGCCAGGCCAGCGTCCACCGAAGACTGCGGCACCGCCCGGGCCAATCGCCGGGGCGGTGGCGGGCGGGGGCGGTTCGCCGCCCGCGCCTCACCCGGAACCCTCGATGGAGAGCGTGTCACCATGAACGTGATTTCGGATACCACCCTGGCCGTCGCCCAGGTCGCGCAGGCGACCGGCGAAATCGGCATGGCGCCGTGGGAGCGGGGCCTGCTCGGCTTCGTGATCGTGATGTCGGCGCTGATCGGCATCTGGGCGATGACCACCGTCGTCGGCCTGTACTTCGCCAAGGCGGGCGCCGCGCCAAAAAAAGCTGAGGCCGCCCCCCAGGCTGCTCCGGCGGCGGCTGCCGCCAAGCCGGTGGCGGCGGCCCCTGCCGACGAGATTCCGCTGGCGGTGATCGTTGCCGCCGCCGCCTTCGTGGTCGGCGGACAGGTGCGCAACGTCGTCGTCCACGTGCCCGGGCGCGAGTCCGTGTCGTGGACCTCGCAAGGACGCCAGGCGATCTATACCTCGCATTCGGCCAAGGCCCCGTCGGCGGTCACGTCGCTCGGCACCGTGAAAAAGTAATTACCCCAACCTCGACGGCGGCGCGTCCCCGCGCCGCCGTTCCACCCTGCCGGCTGGGCGCCCCTGCCCGTGCCCGTGCGTGTCGCGGGTATGCGCGCGAGCCGACGGCTTTCTTCTCGCGCCACCTGTCCGGACGCGCCGGTTCTTCGGCGACGCCGAAAG
>JAUVUZ010000052.1 GCA_030604885.1 Alphaproteobacteria bacterium
CTGCGCGGCGCCGCGCCCACGGCTATCCGTCGAAGTCGCTCCCGCCCGTCGCCTCGGCCGGGCGAAACCAGACCGCCCCCACACCCATCGTCACCCCCGGCTCGACCGGGGGTCCATGCCGCCGCAGGCACCGCCCTCGGCAGGCGATAAAAAATCACCGCGCCAGAGGCCCGGTGATGGCGATTGCGCGGGGGTGTGCCCCGTCCTCAGCGCAGCAGCGCGGCGCCGCGCCCACGGCTGTCCGTCGAACCTCGCTCCCGCCCGTCGCCTCGGCCCGGCGAAACCAGACCGCCCCCACACCCATCGTCACCCCCGGCTCGACCGGGGGTCCATGCCGCCGCAGGCACCGCCCGGGGCAGGCGATAAAAAATCACCGAGCCAGAGGCCCGGTGATGACGGTGCGGGGTGCGGCGGACTTCAGCGCAGCAGCGCGGCGCGGACCTTGACGATGATCTTGCGGATCGCCTCCGGCCCGTCCACCGCCACGCCGGGGCGGTGCGCCTCGGAGGGGAACAGCACGGCGAAGCTGCCGGGGGTCATCTCCAGCAGGGTTTCCCCCTCGGCGGCGGTGTAGAACAGCAGGTCCTTCTCCGCCAGCATGTCCTCCGACACCGTGTTGCGGCCGGTGTCCACCGCCACGCCGATGCGCTCGCGGCCATGCACCAGCACCTGGATGTCGATGTAGTTGCGGTGGATTTCCGGGCGGGTCTCGGCGATCGGCTTGGTGGTCATGTCGGAGACGATCACGAACATGTCCTCGCCCTCGAGCTCGTACTTCTCCGGCGGGAGCGCCTTGAGGTCGGTCTTCGCGAGGTGTTCCACGGCGCGCTTGAGCGGCGCGGGCAGCCACGGCAGGGTGTCGCCGAGGGCGTTGAGGTTGCCGAAAATCATGTTGCTCTCCCAGTGCTTCGGATGCCCCGGTCGGGGCGTCAAATTGGGCGGAATTATACGCCGGATCGCGGCGGCCGGGGCGGGCAAACCGCTCCGCCGCCACGGCTTTTTTTCCCACTATTTGACAGCGTAGCGGTCGAAGGTTTCGGGCTTCAGGGTGGTGCCCGCGCCGGGCGCCTGCGGCGCGTGGTAGACGCCGTCCTCCACCTTCACCGGGTCGACGAAGCAGCCGAGGGTCCAGGGGATGTATTCCAGCAGCGCGCACGCCGGGTGCGCCATCACCAGGTGGAGCTGCGCCTGCATCATGTCGCCGTGGTGCGGCGTCACGGGAATGTGGAACGCCTGGCCGAGGTCGGCGATCTGCCACACCGCCGAAAGGCCGCCGCAGCGGGTGGCGTCGGGCTGGAGGTAATGCACCGCTCCCGCCAGGACGAAGGCGCGGAACGAATCCACCTCGTACAGCAGTTCCCCCAGGGCGATCGGCGTGGCGATGGTTTCCGCCAACTGGCGGTGGCCGTCCACGTCGTCGTGCCACATCGGCTCCTCGAGCCAGGTGACGTCGAACTCGGCGAGGCGCGGCGCGTATTGCCGGGCGGTGGCGATGTCCCACTTGCCGTTGACGTCCACCATCAGCTTGGCGCCGTCGCCGATCGCCTTGCGCACCGCGGCGACGCGCCGCAGGTCTTCCTTCGGGTCGGGCTTGCCGATCTTCATCTTCACCGCGCCGAAGCCTTCCTCGAAGATCATCGCCTTGCAGTCGGCGACCAGTTCCTCCTCCGACCGCACCAGCCAGCCGCAATCGGTGTTGTAGGCCTCCACCTTGGCGGTGGCGGCGCCGCCGAACAGCTTCCACAGCGGCTGCTCCGCCGCCTTCGCCTTGAGGTCCCACAGCGCGATGTCGATGGCCGAGATCGCCATCTGCAACAGGCCGCCGCGCCCCACCCAGATGTTGGTGGAGGACTTGGTCATCGCCGTGTGCAGGGCGCGCACCTCGGCGGGGTCGCGGCCGATCAGCATCGGCCCGAACACCTCGGCGATGATGGTGACGATCAGGCGGTCGGTGACGATGTCGGCGTGGGTGCCGGTGTAGCCGGTGCCGAACGTGCCTTCGTCGGTCTCCACGATCACCCCCGGCATGCCCCAGTGGGTGATGGTGTGCGTGGAATCGCCGATCACCGACTTGCTCACCGGCACGTGGAGGATGAAGGGCTTGAGGGCGGTGATCTTCATGGCGGACTCCCTGGGCTGAAGGTCCCCGGAGTGTAGCCGCGTGCAGGGCGCCGAAACTGTCGCCGGGGCGACATTCAAAGGGCGTCGGCGCACCGCCGCAGCGCCGCCCCGTCGCGCACCCGGATCGCGCCGTAGCCCAATTCGATCACCCCCTCCGCCTGCCACGCCGCGAGCCGCCGGTTGACCGCCTGGCGCGAGGCGCCGCACAGGGCCGCCAGCTGCTCCTGGGTGAGGCGCACCACGGTCTCCTCCGCGCCCGCCCGCGCCTCCGCCTCGGCGAAGCTCACCAGCCGCTTCGCCAGCCGCGCGTCGAGGGAGAGCAGGGTGGCGTCCGCCAGCATCGTGAACGCGGTGCGCACCACCCGGCACAACAGCAGCGCGAGGAAGCGGTAGAGCAGGGGGTGGCGCTCCAGCACCTCGGCAAGGCGGCGGGGCGGCACCACCAGCAGGCGGGTGGGGGCGACCGCCACCGCGTCGTGGGTGCGTCCGCCGCCGTCGAGCACGCCGATCTCGCCGAACCAGTCGCCCGGCAGCAGGTGGCGGAACACGCATTCCCGCCCCTCGGCCGACACCGAGCTGACCTTCACCCCGCCCGCCAGCACCGCGTAAAGGGCGTCGGCGCCGTCGCCCTGGTGGTGGACGGCGGCGCCCTCGGGCACCTCCGCCACGCTCGCCGCCGCCACCAGCGCCGCGGCGATCTCGGGCGGCAGGGTGCGGAACCAGGTGCCGCGGCCGAGGGCGGCGCGGATCTCGGAAACGGCGGCGGGCGGCTCGGTCACGGGCGGACTCCCGGGTGCGGTCGGCGACGAGGCGCCATTGTAGCCGGTTGATTTCCTTGCTTGTCAATCGCGCGCCGGGGTGCGATTCCGGTAGCACCGAAATCCGCCGAGGTCCCCATGAGCCGCATCGCCGTCTGCGCCCCCCATTTCACCCGCATCCCCCAGCTTCGCGAGGAACTCCTGGCGGTCTACCCGGATGCCGACTTCAACGACGGCACCCGCGACCTCGTCGGCGACGACCTGATCGCCTTTCTCAAGGGGCACGACCGCGCGGTGGCGGGCACCGAACGCTTCGACGACGCGGTGTTCGCGGCGGTGCCGGAGCTGAAGCTGGTGGCGAAGATCGGCGTCGGCCTCGACAGCCTCGACCTTGCCGCCATGGCGCGGCGCGGCATCCTGCTGGGGTGGACGCCGGGGGTGAACAAGCGGTCGGTGGCCGAGTTGACGCTCGCCTACATCCTCACCGCGCTGCGCAAGGCGCAGGTGGTCAACCACGAACTGCGCGCGGGCACCTGGCGGCGCCAGGTGGGCCACACCCTCACCGGCAAGGCCGTCGGCATCGTCGGCTGCGGCCACATCGGCCGCGAGGTGGTGGAGCTGCTGGCGCCGTTCCGCTGCCGCCTGCTGGTCCACGACATCCGCCACGACGCCGCATTCGAGGCCGCCCACGGCATCGCGGCGGTGGGCCTCGACGCGCTGCTGGCGGAGGCGGACGTGGTCACCCTCCACCTGCCGCTCAACCCCGCCACCCGCAACCTCATCGGCGCGCGCGAGCTGGGGCTGATGAAACCCTCGGCGGTGCTGGTCAACCTCGCCCGCGGCGGCATCGTCGACGAAGCCGCCCTCAAGGATGCGCTCGCCCGCAACGCCATCGCCGGCGCGGCGTTCGACGTGTTCGCCGAGGAACCCTGGCCCGACCGCGACCTGCTCGCCCTGCCCAACCTCTGGGCCAGCACCCACATCGGCGCCAGCACCCACGAGGCGATCCTCGACATGGGCCGCGCGGTGATCCGCAACCTCGCCGACGCCTGCCTCCCCGACCCCTCCTGGATCCCCGACTGGCCGTAGACGTGGCACCCGCGCGCTGCCGGTCCTACCGTGAGCGTCTGGCCCTCACAAAACGAAGCCCCGGCCGATAAGGCCGGGGCGAGCAGCCGGAGGGGGTGCTGCCGGTGCTCAGGGCATGTTGAACGACATCGTGGGATCACAGCGTATTCCATCCAGCTTCCAGACACCCCCGGCGCGAACCAATCGGTAGGTACCGATGATTTGCGAGTTGCCTGGCCACCTGAGAGAGAGCACCGCTTCATTGCGTCCGCTGTTTTCCGTCCTGAACAAGTACCCCTCCTCGGAGTAATCCTGCGCGCAGATGATCGGGTTTGTATCGAAGCTGCAATTATCGCCTTCGACATATTTTCCGTCGCAGTTCGTCTTGATCAGCCGCGCTTCCTCGCGGCTGATCGCCTCGCGCAGGCCGGGCGTGATGAGTCGTGCGTAATGGGCATCCTTAAGGGTATTCCGCCAGGGAACGTTCCTGACATACCAGCCGAGTTCCGCATTCCCCGTCCCACCCTCCAGGGTAACGATGAGGTCGAGAAACTGCTCCGCACTCGTGGACGGATAATGAAACCCGTCGCTCGTCGCATCCTTGGGGGGTACGTCCTGCCCGGCAACGGCAGGCAATGCGCTGCCCGCGAACAACAAGCAGAGACTAAGGAACGAAGCGATAAAACCGGTGCGAAGGCTGCAGGGTCCGGTACCCCGGACCGCCCCAGAAGTCCCGCCGTTTGAAGTCCGACACCCACTGCTTCCCGTCATAAGCGGCGATGTGCCCATTCTCGTTTCCCCCTTCATATGGCTGGATGACGACGATATCTCCCTTCTGTGGGACATATCCAGCCTCGTCCACCGGCTTGAAGCCTTGCTTCTTTTGCCGTCTGTCGGGCAACCGTACTCCGCTCGGCACTCGGGAAACACCTCGACGCCCCGATCGTCGACTAAGTCCTCACCGACGCCACCACCATCGGTGCCGACTACGAACGTCTGACCGTCACAAAACAAAACCCCGGCCGATAAAGCCGGGGGTGGGGCGACAGGTTCAGTCGGTCTTTGCCGTAGGGAGCATGGCCTCGCCGTCGGAACTCTCCGGCGGCAGGCCAAGTTCCTTGCCGCGATTCTCGAACATCCGGTGCAGCACGACCCACCACCCTTGCCCCAAACCCAGGGCCTCGATGGCCGCGTCATCCGCATAGGTGGCCGCGCCCGGATAATACGACCGTGTGTTCTCCCGCCGTATCCCGCGGTGGGTCATGAGTTCACATGCAGGATCGCGAACATCCGAACCGCGCGCTTTGGCGATCCTGCGGAGCATATACTCGGTGACCTGAGACATCACCGGAGGGTCAAACTCCCGATAGGACAGCCGGGCATAGACCTTGGTACCGTAGACCCGGATATCCGGCCCCTCATCCTGTTTCATATAGGCGGCGAACATCCGCTCCGCGTCCGGAGTCAGATCGAGGACTTCCACGTAGCCCTCACCACCCCAGCAGATCGGATACAGTCGCGTCCAGGTGTAACGGGAAATCTCCCTATACCACATTTCGTAAATCGCATTGTAGATCACGACGTACAGCACGATCGCCGCAAACGCCGCCGCAAGCGAGCCGAGGGACCATTTCCATGCGCGAGTCATCAGCATTCACCCAAGCCAGAACGGCTCGATAATCAAAACATAATCAAGCAGACAGACGGCAATCGGAGACAGCAGCAGCACGAGCAGTGCCTGCCCCTGATGTTTCCGTTTTTTCCAGCCGGTCCATGTCGCTAGGAACAAAGTCGCGGAGGGAATTGCGGAAGCGAGAAAATATGTCGCCTTGCTTTCGTAGTGCCACCCGCACCCCTCGCAGGGGAAGTAAAAATCCTGCAGGCTTCCGATATAAGGGTCGAGGGACATGGCAAGGTACAGAATGGCAAGGGCCGAATTGACGATGAGCAGGGTGGTGATGACAAAATTATAAGATCTCATATTGCCTCCAGAGGCAAAATAGGTGGATGCAACATCACTCCGGATACTTTACGCTTATCGATATGTCCTTGCCGAGATCGCTGAAGTCCCGAGCAAACTCGTCCATACGCGAAGTCAAATCAATACACCCGGCGGAACCGGGTTCGGCTCCGCCATGAACCCAGTCCGTCCTTTGGTGTCCAGGAATTCTCCAGCCCTCTCCATTTACCTCTCCAAGAGCACTTTTTGTCCTCTCCCAGGCGGAGAGATCTTTGATGTCCTGCCGCTCGGACTGCCGCAATATCCAATCGCCCTCTGCACGCTCTGTCCATCCCGGTTCTGTTCGTAGGACAGCACATGCACCATACCCGAGCCGCCGTCGCTAGACCGGGAGGGGATATCCAGAAGCGATCGACGCTGGGAAATCGGCGTCGAGAAGAGGGTCACCCCGCCCTCGGTGCGCGGCGGCAAAGCGGGCATGCGAAATCCAGGATCGATATTGGGATCGGCGCGGCCGATGATGAATCCTGGATCGAAAGGGGGGAATGGTGCCGGTTGCAGGGTTCGAACCCGCGACCCCCTGATTACAAATCAGGTGCTCTACCAGCTGAGCTAAACCGGCGTGCCTCGATGGCTTTTAGCCGGTGTGGGGCGGGATCGCAAGGGCGGGGGCGAGGGGGGCGGCCGTGGGGAGCCCGGAGGCTCCCCGGCGGCGGTGCGGGGTCAGTCGAAGCGGGTGCGCAGGAGGGAGTCCCGGCGCGGCTCGGTTCGACCGTCGTCGTCGCGGCGCATCAGGCGGCACTGGGTGAAGTCGAGCGGGCCTTGCCGCAGGATTTCCCGGGCGCGCATGTACTGAAGGTCGCCGAACGGTTCGCAGTACCACATGGCGTTCTCCTTTCTCCGTGGGGACCGCCGGGACCGGGCGGAATACCCGACCCCATGAGTAGGATATAGGAACGCGCGACGGAGTTTCCACCATTTCCGGCGGCGATCGTGCGAAAAATCCGGAGGGAAACCGGCGGCGGCCGGGCGGGTGCGCCCGGCCGCAGCGCCTCAGGCCAGCAGCTCGTAGAGCGCGATGGCGCAGGCGTTGGAAACGTTGAGGCTCTCCATCGCCGGGCGGATCGGCAGGCGGGCGGCGAAATCGCACGCCTCGCGGGAGAGGCGGCGCAGGCCCGCCCCTTCGGCGCCGAGCACCAGCACCAGCTTGTCGGGCAGGTCCTGGGCGGCGAGGGTCTTGTCGGCCTCGCCGTCGAGGCCGACGCACCAGTAGCCCTCGGCCTTCAGCGCGTCGAGGGCGCGGGCGAAGTTGGGCGCGCGCACCAGCGGCACGGTTTCGAGGGCGCCGCACGCGGCCTTGGCGATGGTGCCGGTTTCCTCGGGCGCATGGCGGTCGGGCATCACCACCGCAAGGGCGCCGAAGGCGGCGGCGGAGCGCAGCACCGCGCCGATGTTGTGGGGGTCGGTGACCTGGTCGAGGGCGACCACCACGGCGCGCTTCGGCTTCGGGCCGCCGTCGGCGGGCGAATCGGGGATGTCCTCGATCTGCGCGCCGGGCAGCGGCGGGCACAGCATCGCGGCGCCCTGGTGCACCGCGCTCGGCCCCAGCACCGCCTCGATGTCGCGGCGCTCGGCGGGGGAGGGCTGGATCGGGTGCGGGCTGTCGGCGAGCGGCCCCTGCAACGCCTCGAACGCCTCCTGGGTGAGCAGCAGCCGCTTCGGCCGCCGCTCCGGGTTGGCGAGCGCCGCGGCCACCGCGTGGAGGCCGAAAATCCACACGTCGCCGCCGGAGCGGCGGCCCCTGGGTTCGGATTTCTCGGGGCGCTGCGGGGCCTCGCGGCGGGGTTTGTTGCGCGACATTCCAACTCCGGTGTTCGGGTGCGCCGCCGGGCGGCGCGGGGGTGGCGGATCGCGTTGTTTTACCACGAACCCCGGCGGGCGCACGAGAATTCCGCCGGTCCCGCTTTTGCTGTTGACAGCGGGCGGGAAATGCTCATATTTGCGCACTCCAACGCACCGGTCCGCACGGGCCGGACGCGTCCTGGACGACCAGCCGGACGGCGTGGTGCGGAGGGGTGGCCGAGTGGTTAATGGCAGCAGACTGTAAATCTGCCGACGTATGTCTACGTAGGTTCGAATCCTGCCCCCTCCACCATCCGCGGTCCGGAAGCTCGCTCCGGGGCGTGTTTTCGTGCGTCAGATGCGTTGGGCGCTCCGGCTAAGGTTCCTCGGGCGGGGGAAGTGTGCGGGTGTAGCTCAATGGTAGAGCCCCAGCCTTCCAAGCTGGTTGTGAGGGTTCGATTCCCTTCACCCGCTCCAAGTTACCGACGCGACGGGGTGTGTACGGACGGTTGCGCCGCGGCTAAGATCGTGGCCCCGGCCGGCGAAGACCCGGGGCGGGGCGGGCGGAATCCCCTCGCTCCCTTTGAGCAACACCGCAAACACTGGATCTCACGTCATGTCCAAGGAAAAGTTCGAGCGGAATAAGCCGCACTGCAACATCGGCACGATCGGCCACGTCGACCACGGCAAGACGACGCTGACCGCTGCGATCACCAAGGTGATGGCGGAAGCGGGCCGCGCGC
>JAUVUZ010000029.1 GCA_030604885.1 Alphaproteobacteria bacterium
GAGGGCGGCGCGCACCGGCTCGGCGGCGTCGAGGCGCGGGTCCACCCACGGCAGGTCGAAACCGCCGGCAGGCCGCATCGCCCCGAGGGCGGCGGCGAGGGCGGCGGCGTCGGGCGGCGCGGCGCGGCGCGGCGACGGCGGCAGATATCCGGAAAACCGCGCCAGCTCGCGGCGGAAGCCGCGCACCAGGCCGCGATGCAGCGCCGCGACGCTCACCAGCTCGCCCTTGGGCGTGAACAGCGTGGGGTTGCTGGCGGCGGCGTCGGGGAACACCTCGGCGGCGGCGGCCTCGGGGTTGGCGCGGGCGGCGCGCAGCAGTTGCAGCGCCCCCTGCGGCCCAAGGAAATGGGCGATGTAGAGTTCCTCCGGCGACACCCGGCGGCCGAGGGCGCGCTCCAGCACCTCGCGGTTCTCGCGGGTGTATTCGGCGGCGAGGTGGGAGGCCAGCGCCGGGTCGTGGCGCAGCGCGAGGATCCGCCGCGCCGCCGCCGCGTCGGCCACCGAGATGGCGCCGCGCACCCGCGCGATCCGCTCCGCCAGCGCCGCCTGGCCGTAGCGCGCGCCGTGGCGCTGGAACAGGTCGAGCCAGGTCTGGCGGGTGAACTGGAAAATCCCGGCGGCGGAGGAGGACACCGCGTCGGCCCGCGCGTCGAAGCCGCTTTCGCGGTAGGCCTTGGCGAGCAGGTAGGGGAAGGCGATGCCCGAAGTGTCGCTGGCGGCGCGGATCGCGGTCAGCACCCGCGTCTCGACCATCATCCCGGCCACCGGCACCTCCGCCGCTCCGGCGGCGCCGGAGAGGAGGCCGACCGCGAGCGCAAGCGCCGCGCCGATCCGCGCTGGGGTTCCTGGCGATTTCATGCGGGGCAGGATATTCGACCTTTGGTTACGAAACTCTGAAACGCGTTGACGGGGGCGGGCACTCCCCGCACTGTGACGATATGCACACCCCGCCGTCAACCCGCCCGCTCGCCTCGCCCATGGACGCAGCCCTCGACCTCGCCAGGGCCGCCGCCGCCGCGGGGGAGGTGCCGGTGGGCGCGGTGGTCGTCGACGCCGCCGGGCGCGTCCTCGCCGCCGCCGCCAACCGCACCGAGGCCGACTCCGACCCCACCGCCCACGCCGAACTGCTGGCGATCCGCGCCGCCTGCGCCGCCCGCGGCGAGCCCCGTCTGCCCGATTGCGACCTCTACGTCACCCTCGAACCCTGCGCGATGTGCGCCGCCGCGATCGCCTTCGCGCGGATCCGCCGGGTGTACTTCGGCGCCTTCGACCCCAAGGGCGGCGGCGTCGACCACGGCCCCCGGATGTTCGACCAGCCGACCCTGCACCACCGCCCCGAGGTTTACGGCGGCATCCGCGCCGCCGAGGCGGCCGCCCTGCTCAAGGCATTCTTCGCCGACCGCCGCGACTCTTGATCCGCCGCGCCGAAGCCGCGATGATGGGGGCCGTTTCTGGTCGCCGGACGCCGTTCATGATCCGCCTCTCCCTGGGCCTCGCCCTCGCCCTCCTCCTCGCGCCGCCCGCCCTCGCCGCCGAAACCGGCGACGCCAAGAAGTCGGCGTTCGCCCCGGGCGAGCAGGTGCTGCAACTGCCGCCCCTGTGGGTGCCGGTGGCGGGGGCGCGCAGCCGCAACCCCGCGGCGGCGGCCTACCGCCCGGTGACCCTGCGCCTCACCTCGCGGGAGGAGGGGCCGATGCGGATGTGCTACCGCCTGCCCCACCTCACCGAAGCGTTCCTGCTGGAACTCAACCGCGAGCCGGTGCGCGCGGGCAAGGACGGCAAGCTCGACCTCGGCGGCGTCGACACCCGCCTGCTGGCCGAGACGGTTCGCGTCGCCGGACCCGGCGCGGTGAAGTCGGTGGAGGCGATCGACGGCACTCCGCCGCCGCCCTCCAAGACCAACCAGGAACTGCTGGCGCTGTGCCGATGACCCCCGGCCCCCGCGCCCCGCTGCCGCCGGAGGACCGCCGCCGCCTCGACGCCCAGGCGCCGCGCACCTGGCAGCGCATGCTCTCCGGCCGCCGCCTCAACCTGATCGAGCCGTCGCCCCTCGACATCGAGATCCACGACATCGCCCTCGGCCTCTCCCGCAACACCCGCTGGAACGGCCAGACCTCGGGGGAGCACGGCTGGTCGGTGGCGCAGCACGCCCTTTTGGTGGTGGAGATCCTCGAACGCCGCCATCCCGCCAGCCCCACCTGGGTGCTGCTGGCGGCGCTGCTGCACGACGCACCCGAATACGTCACCCACGACCTCATCACGCCGCTGAAAGCCGCGGTAGGCGACGTCTTCCGCGAGATCGAGGCGCGGCTCCAGGTGGCGGTGCACCTCGCCTTCAACCTCCCCGCCCGGCTGCCCGAGGCGGTGCGGGCCGAGATCAAGCGTTGCGACCTGATCGCGGGCGCCACCGAGGCGGTGCAACTGGCGGGATTCACCGCCGCCGAGGTGCGGTCGATTCTCAAGATCGCGGAAAAGCCGCTCAAGGACACGACCCTGACGCCGCTGCCCTCGGCGGCGGCGCGGGAGGCGTTTCTCGCCCGCTTCGAGCAGCTCCACCGCGCCCACCGCCACGCCCTCGCCCAGGGCGCGCAGCCGGGCGCCGCGGCCGACGAATTCCGGTTCTAATGTCGGGCCGCCGTCTCTATACTCCGCCGCCATGATGCGCGGATTCACCCGGTACGTCCTCAAGCAGCTGGTCCTCGGCATGGTGCTCGTCACCTGCGGGCTGACGGTCCTGTTGTGGCTCAGCCAGTCGCTGCGGTTCATCGACCTGATCGTCAACAAGGGCGTCTCCGCCGGGCTGTTCCTGCGCCTCACCTCGCTGCTGCTGCCGGGCTTCCTGATGGTGGTGGTGCCGATCGCGATCTTCACCGTGGTGCTGTTCGTCTACAACAAGCTCACCAGCGACCGCGAACTGGTGGTGATGCAGGCCTCGGGCATGAGCCCGTGGGACCTCTCCAAGCCCGCGCTGACGCTGGCGGTGGCGATCACCGCGTTCTCCTATGCCCTCACCCTGTGGCTGGCGCCGGAATCCGTGCGCGCCTTCCGCGACCTCAACTGGTCGATCCGCCAGGACGTCACCCACCTGGTGCTGAAGGAGGGCGAGTTCACCGAAGTGGGCAAAGGCATCGTCGTCTACGTCGGCAACCGCACCGCCGACAACGTGCTCACCAACATCCTGATCTGGGATTCCAGCAAGCCCGACCGGGAGGTGACGGTGATGGCCGACGAGGGCGCGCTGGTGCCGGGGGCGGCGATGCCGCGCATCCACCTGGTCAACGGCGCGCGCCAGGAGTACCGCCCAGGCACCCACGAATTCACCATGCTCTACTTCGATTCCTACACCGCCGAGTTCGGCGACAACCACGCCGCCGACGGCGAACGCTCCCGCGACGCCCGCGAACGCTCGCTGCGCGAGCTGTTCACGGTGCAGCCCGGCGAGCTTTCCGAGGTGGACGTGAGGCGCTTCCGCATCGAGGGGGTGCAGCGCCTGCTGCTGCCGCTGCAGGTGCTCGGCCTCACCCTGCTCGCCCTCCACGGCCTGCTCGGCGGCGGCTTCGACCGGCGCGGCCAGGCGCCGCGGATCGCCGTCGCGGTGGCGCTGATGGTGGCGTTCCAGGCGGCGGTGCTCGGCGCCAACAACCTCGCCACCCGATCGCTGACGCTGCTGCCGCTGCTGCCCGTCCTTACGCTTCTGCCGATTGTGATTCCGGCGTGGCTTCTGTACCCTGTGCGGCGCGCCCGGATCCCATCGGGCCTTTCCTCCGGGGTGTCCGGCTCGTGATTCGACGTTTCCTCTCCGCGCCGCGCCCTGCGGCGGCCCGTTCCCGCAGCGCCGCCCTGGCCGCCTGCCTGATGCTGGGCGTCGCCCTGCCCGCCGCTGCCCTGGCGCAGACGCCGGGTTCCGACGCGCCGGTGGCGCTGGCGGCGGAGGAAGTCACCCACGACCGCTCCCTCGACATCGTCACCGCCCGCGGCGAGGTGGAGATCAACCAGGCGGGCTACACCCTCTACGCCGACACCGTGAGCTACAACGTCGGCCAGGACCTGGTGAGCGCCTCGGGCAACGTGTCGCTGATCGCGCCCGACGGCCAGGTGATCTTCGCCGACTACATGCAGCTCACCGGCAAGATGAAGCAGGGCGCCATCGACAACCTGCTGCTGGTCTCCGCCGACCTGTCGCGCACCGCGGCACGCACCGCCACCCGCCGCGTCGGCGACGACGGCCAGCAGATCAACGAACTCGACCACGCGGTCTACTCCGCGTGCGACTCCTGCGCCGGGCGCAAGGACCCGCTGTGGCAGATCAAGGCGGCGCGGGTGATCCACGACGAGGGCGCCAAGGACATCACCTACCGCGACGCTACCCTCGAGATGTGGGGCGTTCCGGTCGCCTACACCCCCTACTTCTCCACCCCCGACCCGACGGTGAAGCGCCGCTCCGGCCTGCTGTTCCCCTCGTTCGGCTCGTCGTCGAACGTCGGCGTCTACTACGCCCAGCCCTACTACTGGGTGATTTCGGACACCGCCGACGCCACCATCACGCCGATGCTGACGACCGACGATCCCTCGATCCTGATCGGTCAGTATCGCCAGAACCTCGCCGACGCGAGCCTGGTGGTGGACGCGTCGGGACGAGCGGGCGGCAGCGTCGACGACCCGGAGGGCGGATCGCGGCGGAACTCGCGCGGTCACCTCGACGTCAAGGCCGAATGGGACGTCAACGACCTCTGGCGCGGCACCGCCGACCTCCACGCGGTCTCGTCGGACACCTACCTGCGCCGCTACGGCCTGCCCCACCGCACCGACTACCAGACCAACCGGCTCGCCTTCGAACGCTTCGAGGGGGACGACTACGCCTCCGTCGAGGCCCTGTCGTTCCGCGAGTTGCGCAACCTCTCGAATCCGCCCAAAAATCCTTACGCGGTGCCGCTCGCCAACTGGGTTCACACCAGCGACCCGGGGGTCAAGGGCGGCTACTGGACCACCCAGCTCTCCACCGCCTCGCTCACCCGCACCGACGGCGCGGACAGCTACCGCGTCTCCGCCGCCTCGGCCTGGACCCTGCCCTACGTCGCCCCCTCGGGCGAGCACTACACCCTTTCCGCATCGCTGCGCGGCGACGCCTATCAGGTCAACCAGCACGCCATGCTCGACGGCGGGAACTTCACCGGCGCCACCGGGCGTATCGTTCCCGAAGTGTCGATGCGCTGGAGCTGGCCGTTCGCCAGCCCGGGACAATACACCACCCAGGTGATCGAGCCGGTGATCCTCGCCGCCCTCTCGCCCAACGGCGGCAACTCCGGCAAGATTCCCAACGAGGACAGCCGCGACCTCGACTTCGACGACACCCAGCTGCTCTCGACCAACCGCTTCGTCGGCTACGACCGCGTCGAAACCGGGCCGCGCGGCACCTACGGCCTCAACTGGAACACCTACCTCAACGGCACCCCGTCGAAGGTCTCGGTGTTCGGCGGCCAGACCTTCCGCACCAACGAGGACCACGTGTTCCCCGACGGTTCCGGCATCCGCGAGGGCTTCTCCGACATCGTCGGCCGGGTGCGCTACGACTACGGTTCCGCGTTCGCGACCTTCTACCGCTTCCGCGTCGACCCCGACGGCCTCGACGTCGTCAGCCACGACGTCACCGCCATGGGCGGCACCGACGCGCTGCGCCTCGGCGTCTCCTATCTCAAGCAGGACTACCCGACCCGCGCCGACTACGAGAGCAACCCGACCGCCAACGTCGAGCAGGTGTCGTTCTCCGTGAATTCGCGCATCCTGCGCGACTGGGCGTTGACCCTCGGCACCACCCACAGCCTCACCGGCGACGATTCCGGACCGCTGTCGTTCTCCGGCGGCCTCGTCTACGAGGACGAGTGCTTCGTCATCCGCGCCGTCGCCACCAACGACTACACCGCCGACCGCGACGCCGACAGCGGCTGGGGGGCGATGGTGACCCTCACCTTCAAGACCCTCGGCGACACCAAGTTCAGCATGTAAGGAACGGACGCACGCAATGAGCCGATTTGCGAAACTCGCCGCCACGCTGATCGCCTTCGCCGTCTGCCTCGCGGCTCCCTCCGCCCGGGCGCAGGACGCGCTGCGGATCGCCGCGGTGGTCAACGACGAGATCATCTCGGTCTACGACCTCGGCGCGCGGCTGCGCGTCGCGCTGTTCTCGTCGCGTCTCGAAGACACGCCGGAAAACCGCCGCCGCTTGGCATCGCCGGTGCTGCGCGCGCTGATTGACGAACGCCTGCAACTGCAGGAGGCCAAACGCCTCAACATCGCCGCCTCCGACGAGGAGCTGACCCAGGCGGTGGCGCGGGTGGAATCCGGCAACCGCATGCCGCCCGGCGGTCTCAAGCAACTGGCCGAGGGGCTGCAGGTGCCCTACGACGTGCTGCTCGACCAGATCCGCGCGCAGATGCTGTGGATCAAGGTGGTGGGCCGCCTCTACGGCCAGCGCGCCACCCCCTCGGCGGAAGACGTGCAGGAGCGCCTGGCGCAGCTGCGCGCCAACCTCGGGCGGCCGGAATACGACATCTCGGAAATCTTCCTGCCCTTCGACGGCAGCCAGAGCGACGCCGAGGTCAAAACCCTCGCCGACAATCTCACCGCCCAGTTGCGCGCCGGCGCGCCGTTCTCGGGCGCGGCGCGGCAGTTCTCGCGCAGCGCCACCGCGGCGCGCGGCGGCGATCTCGGCTGGGTGCCGCATGGGCAGCTGGAGCCGGAGGTCGCCTCCACCCTCGCGACGATGGCGCCGGGGGACATCTCGCCGCCGGTGCGCACCGAGGCGGGCTACACCATCTTCCTGCTCGAAGGCCGCCGCATGCAGCAGGCCGACCCGACGCAAACCCGCCTGCGCCTTTCCCAGATCAAGCTGCCGGAAACCGGCGCGGGCGCTCTCTCGGCGGCCGACCGCGCCAAGGTGTCGGACTACGTCGCCTCCTCCATCCGCGGCTGCGAGGCGTTCGACAGCTACGGCAAGAGCCTCGGCGCCCCGGGCACCGGGCCGCTCGGCACCCTCAAGCAGGGAGAACTGCCGCCCGCCCTCGCCGCGGCGGTGGGCGACCTGCCGGTGGGCGCGCCGAGCGCGGTGACGCCGGTGGGCGGCGTGCCGACGATCTTGATGGTGTGCGACCGCACCGCGCCGAGCGCCCTGCCCTCGCAGGAGCAGATCGGCCAGCAGTTGCGCGGCGAACGGCTGGAGCGCAGCGCCGAGCGCCACCTGCGCGACCTCCGCCGCCTCGCGATCATCGACATCCGCATATGAGCGCGCCGCTCGCGCTCAGCTTCGGCGAACCCGCGGGGATCGGCCCCGACCTGATCCTCGCGGCCTGGAGCCTCAAGCACAGCGTCGCGGTGCCGCCGTTCGTGGCGATCGCCGACCCGGCGGTGCTGGCGGCGCGGGCGCGGGCGCTGCGGCTCGAAATCCCGATCGTCGAGACCACCGCCGCCGCGTTCTCCGCCGACCGCTTCGCCGAGGCGCTGCCGGTGCTGCCGGTGGCATGCGCCGCGCCCGGGGTGTGCGGCACCCCCGATCCGGCCAACGCCGCCGCCGTCACCGCGGCGATCGCGGAAGGCGTGCGCCTTTGCCGCGACGGCCGGGCGGCGGCGATCGTCACCGCGCCGATCCACAAGGCGGCGCTGGCGGCGGGCGGCTTCCGCCACCCCGGCCACACCGAATTTCTCGGCGAGCTCGCCGGGCCGGGCCACACGCCGATCATGATGCTGGCGGGCGGCGGCCTGCGGGTGGTGCCGCTCACCGTCCACTGCGCCCTCGCCGAGGTTCCGGCGCGCCTCCGCGCCGCGCCGCTGGCCGAGGTGGCCCGGGCGGTGCTGGCGGCGCTGCGCGCCGACTTCGGCATCGCCCGGCCGCGCCTCGCGGTGGCGGGCCTCAATCCCCACGCGGGCGAGGACGGCCTGATGGGGCGCGAGGAGGCGGAGCTGATCGCCCCCGCCCTCGCCGCCCTGCGCGCCGAGGGCCACGACGTGCAAGGCCCCCTGCCCGCCGACACGATGTTCCACGCCGAGGCCCGCGCCGGATACGACGCGGCCCTCTGCATGTATCACGACCAGGCGCTGATCCCCTTGAAGACCCTCGATTTCCACGGCGGCGTCAACATCACCCTCAATCTGCCGTTCGTGCGCACCTCGCCGGATCACGGCACCGCGCTCGCCCTCGCCGGAACCGGCAAGGCGCGGCCCGACAGCCTGATCGCGGCGCTGCGCACCGCCGCCGAGATCGCCAAGGCGCGCGCCCGATGAGCGACGGACTGCCGCCCCTGCGCGAGGTGATCGCCGCCTTCGACCTGCGCGCCAAGAAGTCCCTGGGCCAGAACTTCCTCTGCGACCTCAACCTCACCGGCCGCATCGCCCGCGCCGCCGGTCCCCTCGACGCGGGCACGGTGATCGAGGTCGGCCCCGGTCCCGGCGGCCTCACCCGCGCCCTCCTCACCGAGGGCGCCGCCCGCCTCGTCGCCATCGAGCGCGACGACCGCTGCCTGCCCGCCCTGGCGCAGATCGCCGCCGCCTACCCCGGCAGACTCGAGGTGATCGCCGCCGACGCCCTCGAGATCGACTACGAAACCCTCGGCCCGGCGCCGCGACGGATCGCCGCCAACCTGCCCTACAACATCGGCACGGTGCTGCTCACCGGCTGGCTCGAACGCCCCGAACGCTTCGCCAGCATCACCCTGATGCTGCAGAAGGAGGTGGTGGACCGCATCGTCGCCGCCCCCGGCACCAAGGACTACGGCCGCCTCTCGGTGCTGTGCCAGTGGCTGTGCGTGTGCGCGCCGATGTTCGAGGTCAACCCGGCGGCGTTCACCCCGCCGCCCAAGGTCACTTCCGCCGTGGTGCGCCTCGACCCGCGCGCCGAACCCCTCGCCCCCGCGCCCCGCGCGACGCTGGAAAAGATCACCGCCGCCGCCTTCGGCCAGCGCCGCAAGATGCTCCGCACCAGCCTCAAGGCGCTGGGCGGCGCCGCCCTGTGCGAAGCCGCGGGCATCGACCCGGAACTCCGCGCCGAGGCGATCCCGGTCCAAGGCTTCTGCGCCCTCGCGCGGGCGGCGGCGGACATGCGGAACGGTTAAGGCCAGGGCGCTGCCCTGGACCCGCCAAGGGCCGCAAGGCCCTTGGATCCCGTTCGTTGGGGCTTCCGCGAAGCGGGATCGATCCGTCGCGCCGCGAACGGACGGTATGGCGCTGCGCGCAAAAACCAAGGGGAAGGTGCGGACGGGGTTGGAGCCGATCGCCGGAGACCTCGGTGGGCGCTTTTGAGGCGCAAGGCCAGGGCGCTGCCCTGGACCCGCCAAGGGCCGAAGGCCCTTGGATCCCGTGCGTTGGGACTTCCGCGAAGCGGGATCGACCCGTCGCGCTCCGCGCAAAACGAACGAGGGGCGCGGGGAGACCGAGTCTCCCCGCAGGGTTTTCTCTTTACCCCTGCGCTTCCGGCATCTGCGCGCGGAGCGCGGCGATGAAGTCGGACATGCCGGTGAGGCGGGCGCGGCGTTGGCGTTCGGCGTGGAGGATGGTGAGCACCTGGCGGGTGGAGGCGGCGGCATCGCGGTTGATGACGATGTAGTCGTACTCGATCCAGTGGCTCATTTCGTCGGCGGCCTTGGCCATGCGGCCGCGCACCACCTCGTCGCTGTCCTGGGCGCGGCCGCGCAGGCGGCGTTCGAGTTCGGCGATCGAGGGCGGCAGGACGAACACCCGCACCAGGTCGTCGCGCATCCGCTCGGCGAGTTGCTGAGCGCCCTGCCAGTCGATGTCGAACAACACGTCGCGGCCCTGCGCGAGCCAGTCCTCCACCGGCTGCCGGGGCGTGCCGTAGTGGTTGCCGAAGACGAACGCGTGTTCGAGCAGGTCGCCGCCCGCGGCCATGGCGTCGAAGCGGGTCTTGTCGATGAAGTGGTAGTCGCGGCCTTCCACCTCGCCCGGGCGCTGGGGCCGGGTGGTGACCGAGATCGACGCGGCGATCAGCGGGTCGGCGGCGAGGAGGTTGCGGGCGATGGTGGTCTTGCCCGCGCCCGAGGGCGAGGAGAGCACCAGCAGCAGGCCGCGGCGGCTGACCAGCGAGGCGGGCGGCACCGCCGCGGTGGGGGAGATCGACGACATGGGATCGGGCCTTATTCGATGTTCTGGATCTGCTCGCGCAGACGGTCGATGACGGTTTTCAGCTCCAGGCCGACGGCGGTGAGCGCCGCGTCGGACGACTTGGAGCAGAGGGTGTTGGCCTCGCGGTTGAATTCCTGGCAGAGGAAGTCGAACTTGCGGCCGATGCCGGTGGCCTCCGCCAGCAGGGCGCGGGCGGCGACGATGTGGCTGGCGAGTCGGTCCAGCTCCTCGCGGATGTCGAAGCGGGTCACCAGCAGCGCCAGCTCCTGGGCGACGCGCTCTTCCGGCAAGGTGGTGGTGTCGAGAAGCTCGGCGACCTGGCGGGCGAGGCGGTCCTTGCGCGCCTCGGGCCGGGCGGCCTCGGTGGCCTCGGCGGCGGCGACGAGGCGGGCGACCGCGTCGATGTGCTCGGCCACCACCGCGCCGATGCGGGCGCCCTCGTCGGCGCGGGCGGCGGCGAGGGCGGCGGCGGCGCGGTCGAAATCGGCCAGCAGGCGGGCGTGGAGCGCGGCCTCGGCGCCCTCTTCCGGCGGCGCCTCGGCGGTGTCGATCACGCCCTTGACCTGGAGCAGGCCGTCGAAGGCGGGCGGCGCCACCGCGCCGGGGTGGCGGGCGCGGACGTCCTCGGCGGCGGCGATCAGGGTTTCGAGCCACGCCCGGTTGATGGCGAGGCCCTGGGCGGCGGCGGGGCGCGAGAGGGTGAGCGAAACGCTCACCGAGCCGCGCTGGACGCTTTGGGCGAGCCGGTCGCGCACCGGCTTTTCCAGCGGTTCGCAGCCGGGCGGCAGGCGCAGGCGGGCGTCGAGGCTCTTGCCGTTGACGCTGCGCAGGTCCCACACCCAGGCGGTGCCGTCGTCGGCGCGGCCCTCGACCCGGGCGTACCCGGTCATGCTCACAAGCCCTTTGATCTCGGCCATCGGTCCCCCTGGTTTGCCGCAAGCGTCCGCGCGATTTATAACCAGGAAGCGCCTTGTCTGTCACGCCATACGGAGAGCGGAACCGCCATGCCTGAGACGATCGTCATCACCGGAGCCTCGGGCGGCATCGGCCGCGCGCTGGCGGTGGAATACGCCCGCCCCGGCGCCACCCTGCACCTGTTCGGGCGCGACGCCGAACGCCTCGCCGCCACCGCCGCCGCGGTGACGGCGCGGGGCGGCCAAGCGGCGGTCCACGCCGCCGACGTGTGCGACCTAGCGGCGATGGAGGCGGCGCTCGCCGCCATCGACGCCGCCACCCCGGTGGACCTGCTGGTGGCCAACGCCGGCATCTCGGCGGGCACGCGCGGCGGCGGCGAGAGCGACGAGCAGACCCGCGCGGTGTTCGCGGTGAACCTGGACGGCGTGCTCAACACCGTGCTGCCGCTGCTGCGGCGGATGCGGGCGCGCGGGCGCGGGCAGATCGCCATCGTCAGTTCGGTGGCGGGATTCCGGGGGCTGGCGGGGGCGCCCGCCTACTGCGCCTCGAAGGCGGCGGTGCGCGCCTGGGGCGAGGGCCTGCGCGGCGAGGCGGCGGCCGACGGCGTCGCCGTCAACGTCGTCTGCCCCGGCTTCGTCGAGACCGCGATGACCGGCGCCAACGGCTTCCCCATGCCGTTCCTGATGCAACCGGACCGCGCCGCCCGCATTATCCGCAAGGGCTTGGCGCGCAACCGCGGCCGCATCGTCTTCCCCTGGCAGATGGCGATCGTCGGCTGGTTCCTGCGCGCCCTGCCCGACGCGCTGCTCGACCGCTTCGGCCGTCGGCTGCCGAGAAAACCTCCGCAAACCTGACCGGAAGGCCCGCCGATGTTCCGATCGATCAAGAACGACTGGGCGCTGTTCGCCGGAATCCTGATGCTGGTGACGGCGGCGAGCCTGCTCACCACCCTGCTCACCATTCGCGGCGCGGGACTCGGCTTTTCCACCGCGCAGATCGGCCTGATCCAAGCGGCGTGCCCGCTGGGGGCGCTGCTGGGGTCGGTGTACGCGCCCGGGCTGGTGGGGCGGGTGGGCCACGTGCGGTCGTTCGGGGCGCTCGCCTCGGTGTGCTCGGCGGCGGCGGTGGTGCACCTGATGACCGACGATCCGTGGGTGTGGGGCGGCATGCGGTTCGTCGCCGGGCTGTGCTTCCCCGGCATGTTCGTGATCGCCGAGAGCTGGCTCAACGCCAAGGCCACCAACGCCTCGCGCGCCGGGCTGCTGGCGATCTACTTCGTCTCCACCACCTCGGGCAACGCGGCGGGACCATATCTGGCGGGCCTGCCGGACGCGGACGGCGGCCGCCTGTTCGGGCTCGCCTCGATCCTGATTTCGCTGTGCCTGGTGCCGCTGCTGATTTCCCGCAATCCGGCGCCCGAGATCGTCGGCGCCGAACGCATGCCGATCGCCAAGTTCCTCAAGATCACGCCGATGGCGGTGGTGGGAGTGCTGCTGGCGGGGGCGATCGCCTCCACCTTCCAGGTGGCGCTGCCGCTCTACGGCCTGCGCCTCGGCCTCTCCACCGCCGACGCCACCGAGCTTCTGGTGATCGCCGCCGTCGCCAGCGCGCTGGCGCAATTCCCGATCGCCTGGGCGTCGGACCGCACCGACCGCCGCCTGGTGATCGCGGTGGCGGCGGCGGCGGGCGCGTGCGTCTGCCTGCTCACCGCCACCGGGCTGTTCTCCGGCGTGTGGGTGCGCGCGGGCGTGGCGCTCGCCGCCGCCGCGTTCCTGCCGATGTATTCGCTGTGCGCCGCCCATGCCAACGACCAGCTCACCCCCGGCCAGATGGTCGCGGCCTCGGGCACGCTGGTGTTCACCTACAACCTCGGCGTGGTGGGCGGCAGCTTTTCCGGTCCGTCGATGATCGGCGTGCTCGGCCCGAGCGGCTTCATGCTGCTGCTGGCGACGCTCTCGGCGCTGATGACGGCGCTCGCCGTGGTCCGCCGCCGCACCACCGCCGCGCCGGTGGACACCGGCCGCGCCCACCCGCTGCACCCGGGCGCCCAGGCCAGCGTGATGATGGGCGAGGCGGCCGCCGAGGCCGCCGCCGTGGCGGCGCCCGAGCCGGAACCGGAAGCCGAACCGGAGGGCGCGCCGGTTTAGGGTTTCCTCAAGGACTGGAGCACGGCGATGACGTCGAGGTCGCCGAAGCCGTCCTTGATCGCGAGGTCGTAGCTGCCGCGCGCCACCTCCGCCGCCGGGATGGTGGCGCCGACTTCGGCGGCGGCGTCGGAGACCAGGCGCAGGTCCTTGGCCATGTGCTTCAAGGGGAAGGCGGCGGCGAAATCGCCCGAGCGGATCGCCGCCAGCTTGGCCGCCACCACCGGCGAGGCGAGCGGCGTGTCGCCGAGGGCGTCGAGCAGGGTGGCCGCGTCGAGGCCGCAGCTTTCGCCGAACGCCACCGCCTCGGCGAGGCCCTGCATCACCACCCCCAGCATCAGGTTGACGGCGAGCTTGGCGCGCGCCCCCTGCCCCGGCCCGCCGAAATGGACGGTGCGCTTGCCGAGCGCGTCGAACATCGGCCGGGCGTGGGCGAGGGCGGCGGCGGTGCCGCCCGCGAGGATCACCAGGGAGGCGTCGGTGGCCTGGCGCACCGAGCCGGAGACCGGCGCGTCGACGGCGTCGACGCCCCGCTTCGCCAGCCGCGCCGCCACCGACTCCGCAAGCTTGGGCGACACCGTGCCCATGGTCGCCAACACCTGCCCGGGCGCGAGGGTCGCGGCGACGCCGCCCGCGCCGAACAGCACCGCCTCCAGCGCCGCGTCGTCGGACAGCATGGTGACGACGAGGTCGGCGCCCGCCGTCGCCTCCGCCGCCGTGGCGGCGACGCGGGCGCCGGGCACCTCGCGCGGCGTACGGTTGAAGACCGCGACGGGGAACCCGGCCCGAGCGAGGTTGGCCGCCATCGGCGCGCCCATGTGGCCGAGGCCGATCCAGCCGATTGTCGGAAGCGTCATCGCGCCCTCCCTTGCGAAGCCTGCACGCACGATAAGCCCGCCGACCCGCCCCGGCAACCCGGCGGGCGCGGTTTTCCCGCCGCCAAAGTGAGCGCGCTCACGGCGCGCCGCCCCCGGCTCGCGCTACCACTGGAGCCGAGGCCCAGCAGAGGAGATCCCCGAGGGATGAAGACGGTTGCGGACATCCACGCCGACATCAAGCGTCGGCTGGCGAAATACCCCGGACAATTCAGCCACTTCTTCCTGCAATGGATCAAGTTCGAGAACAATTCGGACGCGATTTTCGCGGCGCGCGGCGAGCGGGGGGAAACCTATCTGCAGTTCCGCCTCGCCCTCGACCACGTGGAAGCCGCCGCGGCGATTTTCGAAACCGTGATCGCCCTGTGGCGCGAGCGCGGCCAGGAGAGCCGGGTGTTCGCCTTCCTCACCGCCGAGGACCGCGACGGCAACGGCATCTGGCACGACCTCGCGGGCACCCTGCGGGAGCACGAGGGCCTCGCCACCCTGCGCATCGCCCGCACCCTGTTGACCATGGACATCGACTTTTCCCGCCGCAACCGGCTGGGCCAGTCGCCGCTGTCGAAAATGCTGCTGCCGGAGCCGCGCTGGCAATCCCTCAACGCGCTGATCCAGGCCAAGCACCTCACCATCGAGAACATCGAGACCGCGATCTCGGAGCAATCCAAGGACGACGCCCGGCGCAACCAGCTGATGTCGCGCCTGTTCGCCTCCGACATCGAGGAGAACCGGGGCATGCTCACCCAGCACGTGCTGCACCAGGCGGTGCAGCCGCAGGCGGACGGCGCCCTGCGCGCCGCCACCTGCCGCCTGTTCTTCGACTACACCGACGAGCAGACCTGCGCCCCCGCGTTCTTCAAGCTGATCGGCATCTCGAACCACGCGATGTTCGACGACCTGATCCGCCTGTTGATCCAGAACACCATGGAGACGGTCAACCAGACCGGCGTCTCCGACGTCACCACCCGCAAGGCCTACGCCCAGCTCGCGCTGTCGCGCCGCCTGCTGGTGCGCGACCGCACCGGCGAGGGCGCGCTGTTCAAGGCGCTGGCGGCGGGCAAGCTCACCCACCTCGCCAAGATCTCGAGCCTGCTGCGCAACGACGACCTCGCCTACAACGCGATGGTGCGCGGCGAAACCGTGCGCAAGCCGGTGGCGATCGACAAGACCTCCCTCGCCCCCACCAACCCGCTGCTGTCGCTGCTGCTGCAGCCCGACATGGACGGCAACACCGTGTTCCACTGGGCGGTGGCGCGCAGCGATTTGCAGGCGCTCAAGCGGCTGTTCGCCGGGCTGGCCTCCAACGACCTGTTCGCGGTGATCGCGGCGCTGCCCAACGCGGTGGGGCTGACCCTGCTGCAGATGGTGCGGGAGCCGGAGGCGGCGGCGCGGCGGGTGCTGCAAGGCTTCGCCGACCCGGAACGGGCGCAGGCGTTCGCGCAAGGGATCGCGGCGGTGGACGGCGACGTGCGGGACTTCCTGGTGGCGCGGGCGGAGGAAGTGCTGGACCTCGCCAAGTCGGTGGGGCGCAGCGGACCCCTGCCGCCCTCGTTCCGCCTGCCGCAGCAGACCCGGGGCGCGAAACCGGCGACCGCTTAAGGGACGGCGCGGGTGCGGGCGCGCTCGACGGCGCGCCACTTGGCGACGTTGCGGTTGTGCTCGTCGAGGGTGCGGGCGAAGACGTGGCCGCCGCTGCCGTCGGCGACGAAGTAGAGGTCGCGGGTGTCGGCGGGGGCGAGGGTCGCCTGCAGCGCGGCGCGGCCGGGCAGCGCGATCGGCCCCGGCGGCAGGCCCGCGATCTCGTAGGTGTTGTAGGGGTGCGCGGTCTCCAGGTCCTTGCGGGTGAGGCCGCGGTCCAGCACCCCGGCGCCGTCGGACAGGCCGTAGATCACCGTCGGGTCCGATTGCAGCTTCATGCCGAGGCGCAGGCGGTTGACGAACACCGCCGCCACCCGCGGCCGCTCCTCCGCCACGCCGGTCTCGCGCTCGACGATCGAGGCGAGGACGAGGGCCTCCTCCGGCGACTTCAGCGGCAGTCCATCGGCGCGCGCCGCCCAGGCGTCCGCCAGGGCCTTGTCCATCGCGCCCCGCATCCGCGCCACCAACTGGGCGCGGGTGTCGCCGCGCACGTAGGCGTAGGTTTCCGGCAGCAGCGAGCCTTCCGGCACGGTGTCCGGGGCGGCGCCCTCCAGCGCCGGGGCGGCGGCCACCGCCGCCAGCGCCTGCTTCGCCGTCCACCCCTCGGGGACGGTGAGGAAATGCTGCACCACCTTGCCGGAGACCAAAATCGCCATCGCCTCGGCCATCGAGGCGCCGGGGGGGAAGGCGTATTCCCCCGCCTTGAGCCGCGCCCCGGTGAGCCGCGCGGCGACGCGGAACACCAGCGGGTCGGAGATCGCCCCGGCGTCGGCGAGAATCCGGGCGATGCGCTCGGTTCCGGCGCCCTTGGGCACCACCGCCACCACCTCGGACGACGAAGGGCCGGGGGCGAAGAACGCCTCCCGGCCCTTGACGTAGAGCATCGCCCCCGCCGCCACGGCGAGCGCGAGCAGGGCGACGATGGCAACGCCTGCGCGGCGCAACGTCGCCCTGGCCAAAGCTTCAGACCTTGGTGAGGATCAGCGACGCGTTGGTGCCGCCGAAGCCGAAGGAGTTGGACTGCACCGCGTCCATCTTGCATTCCTTCGCCTGGAGCGGAACCAGGTCCATGTCGTCGCAGCCTTCCGACGGGTCGTGCAGGTTCAAGGTCGGCGGCACCACGCCGTCGCGCAGCGCCAGCAGCGAGTAGATCGCCTCCACCGCGCCCGCCGCGCCCAGAAGATGCCCGATCGCCGACTTGGTGGACGACATCTTGAGCTTGAGGGCGTGATCGCCGAACACCTTCTTCACCGCGCCCACCTCGATCTCGTCGCCGAGCGGGGTGGAGGTGCCGTGGGCGTTGATGTAGCCGATCTGCTCCGGGTTGAGGCCCGCGTTCTTGAGCGCCATCGCCATCGCCCGGGTGGCGCCGCGGCCTTCCGGATGCGGGGCGGTGATGTGGTAGGCGTCGCCCGAGAGGCCGTAGCCCTTGACCTCGCCGTAGATGGTCGCGCCGCGCGCCTTGGCGTGCTCGTATTCCTCGAGCACCACCACGCCCGCGCCCTCGCCCATCACGAAGCCGTCGCGGCCCTTGTCCCACGGGCGGGAGGATTCGGACGGACGGTCGTTGTAGGCGGTGGAGAGCGCCTTGGCCGAGGCGAAGCCCGCGATGCCGAGGCGGCAGATCGCGCTTTCCGCGCCGCCCGCCACCATCACGTCGGCGTCGCCGAACATGATCAGCCGCGCGGCGTCGCCGATCGCGTGCGCGCCGGTGGCGCAGGCGGTGACGGCCGAATGGTTGGGGCCGGTGAAGCCGTATTTGATCGACACGTGGCCCGAGGCCAGGTTGATCAGGCTCGACGGAATGAAGAACGGCGACACCCGGCGCGGGCCGGATTTCTCGAGCACCGAGGCGCATTCGGAAATCGCCGAAAGGCCGCCGATGCCGGAGCCGATCATCACGCCGGTGCGGCCGCGGGCCTCTTCGTCTTCGGGGGTCCAGCCCGCGTCGGCGATCGCCTCCTCGGCGGCGGCCAGCGCGTAGACGATGAAGTCGTCCATGCGGCGGCGCTCCTTGGCGGGGGCCACGCTGTCGGGGTCGAACTCACCGGGGTTGGCGCCCATCGGAATCATCGCGGCGACCTGCGCGGCGAGGTCGTCCACCTCGAAGCGGTCGATCTTCTTGAAGCCGTTCTCGCCCTTGATCAGGCGATCCCAGTTCAGCTTCACGCCACGCCCCAGCGGCGTCAGCAGGCCCAGGCCGGTGATTACAACTCGCCTCATGTTCTCGTCCACCCGTTGTCGTTTTAGGGAAGGTCACGCCCGTCCGCCGGTTGCGCGAGCGCGGACGCGGTCCCACGGCAAGGCGCGGTCACGCGCGCCAGGGACAAATGGGGACCATCCCCGCCTGCGCGGGGACGGTCCCGATCGGCCTTAGCCGTTGTTCTTCGAGATGAAGGAGATCGCGTCGTTGACCGTGAGAATCTTCTCGGCGGCGTCGTCGGGGATCTCGATACCGAATTCCTCTTCGAAGGCCATCACCAGCTCGACGGTGTCGAGGCTGTCGGCGCCCAGGTCGTCGATGAAGGAGGCGTTGTCGGTCACCTTGTCTTCCTCGACGCCGAGGTGCTCGACGACGATCTTCTTCACGCGTTCGGCGACATCACTCATTGGCTTGTCTCTCGCTCGTTGGGTTTTGGTTGTTTCGTAACAGTGCCCGGTTTCCCGGTTGAACCTCTTTCCGCGACGGCCCCGGCGGTGTCCGCCGCGATCGATCCGGCCAAGTGGCCCGTTCACTACCACACTTTCCCAGGGAAGGCCAGCGGCCGGGAGGCTCCCGAACGCGGGCGTTTCCTGGGGTTCAGATCATGGCCATGCCCCCGTTGACATGGAGGGTCTGGCCGGTGACGTAGGCGGATTCTTCCGCCGCCAGATACACCACCGCGGCGGCGACGTCCTCGGAGGTGCCGAAACGGCCCGCCGGGATCGACGCGAACATCCGCTGACGCTGATCTTCGGTCAGGACGTCGGTCATCGGCGTCGCGATCATGCCGGGCGCGACGCAGTTGACCGTGATGTTGCGGGCCGCCAGCTCGTGGGCCAGCGCCTTGGTCATGCCGATCAACCCGGCCTTGGAGGCGGCGTAGTTGGCCTGCCCCGGGTTGCCCATCACCCCCACCACCGACGAAATGCCGACGACGCGGCCGTAGCGGCGCTTCATCATCCCGCGCATCGCCGCGCGGGTGAGGCGGAAGGCGGCGGTGAGGTTGACGTCGAGAACCGTCTGCCAGTCCTCGTCCTTCATCCGCATGGCGAGGCCGTCGCGGGTGAGGCCGGCGTTGTTGACGAGAATGTCGATGCGCCCGAGCGCCGCCTCGGCCTCGGCCACCAGCCGGTCGGTCTCGGCGGGGTCGGAGAGGTTGGCGGCGATCACCACGGCGCGGCCCGGGTGCGCCGCCTCGATCTCGGCGGCGACGGCGTCGAGCGCGTCCTTGCGGGTGCCGGAGAGCACCACCTTCGCCCCCTGGGCGGCGAGCGCCTTGGCGATTGCGGAACCGATCCCCCCGGACGCGCCCGTGACCAGGGCGCACTTATCGGTCAAGTCGAACATCTGTGTGCTTGCTCTTTATTGTTATTGCCGCCGCCGATCATAGCGGCTTTCGCGCATAAAGAAACCGCCCGGCGCGCCATCGCGGCACCGGGCGGCAACGATCATGGTCAGGCGGCGACCGACTTCGCGAACGCCTCGATCTCCTCGACGGAACCGACCGGCAGGCCGTCCATCTCGCGATCGATGCGCTTCGCCAGGCCGGAGAGAACGCGGCCCGAGCCGACCTCGACCAGGGTCGAGACCCCGGCGCCCTTGAGGAACTGCACGCTCTCGCGCCAACGCACCGAGCCGCACACCTGCTCGACGAGGAGCTTGCGGATTTCCTCCGGGTCGTCGGTGGCCCGGGCGGTGACGTTCGCCACCACCGGAACCGTCGGCGTCACCAGTTCCACCTGCGAGAGCGCCTCGCGCATCGTCTCCGCCGCCGGGCGCATCAGCGCGCAGTGGAACGGCGCCGACACCGGCAGCAGCACCGAGCGCTTCACGCCCAGCTTCTTCGCGATCTCGATGGCGCGCTTGACCGCGCCCACATGGCCCGACACCACCACCTGGCCCGGAGCGTTGTCGTTGGCGGCTTCGCAAATCTCGCCTTCCGAGGCTTCGAGCGACAGGCTGCGGGCCTGCTCGGCGTCGAGGCCGAGGATCGCCGCCATCGCGCCCATGCCGAACGGCACGGCCTTCTGCATCGCCCGGCCGCGGGTGCGCAGCAGGCGGGCGGTGTCGCCGAGGCGCAGCGCGCCGGCGGAGCAGAGCGCCGAATATTCGCCGAGCGAGTGCCCGGCCACATAAGAGGCGACGTTGGGCAGGCGCACGCCGTATTCCTTGTCGAGCACGCGGACGATCGCGACGCTCACCGCCATCAGGGCCGGCTGGGTGTTCTCGGTCATCATCAGGTCCTGCTCGGGACCTTCGAACATCATCTGCGTGAGTTTCTGCTCAAGGGCGTCCTCGACCTCGGCGAACACTTCCCGCGCGACGGAAAACGTCGCGGCGAGCTCCTTGCCCATGCCGACGGCCTGCGAACCCTGCCCCGGGAAAACCACTGCGCGCATGCGCTATTCCTCCAGACGATTGCGAAACGAACTGCGTCGTACCGCCGTCAAAAGAAGCATAACCCACCCCCTTGTCAAGCACCCCTTGCGCCATCCTCAAAGATGTGTATAGTCCCCCACCTTGCAACTCCTTGCCGACCATGGGGTCGGCTATGCCCGGACACGCGGCGCTGCAACAATGTTTCAGCCCCAAAAACCGGGACGAGAGAAGCCATAGGGAGTCTAACACACATGTCTCTGTACGAAAGCGTGGTGATCGCGCGCCAGGACATCAGCTCCGCCCAGGTGGACGCGCTGATGGACAAACTCACCGAAGTGCTCGCCGCCGGCGGCGCCGAGGTGAAGAAGCGGGAGAGCTGGGGTCTTCGCAACCTCTCCTACCGCATCAACAAGAACCGCAAGGGCCATTACGTCCTGCTCAACATCGAGGGCCCCTCGGCCGCGGTGTCCGAGTACGAGCGCCAGATGCGCATCAACGAAGACGTTCTGCGCTACATGACGGTCCGCGTCGAGGCCCTCGAAGAGGGTCCGTCGGCGATGATGCAGCCGCGCAACGAGCGCGGCGACCGGGGCGACCGCGGCGATCGCGGCCCGCGCGGTGACCGTGGCGACCGCGGCGATCGCGGCGACCGCGGCGGCCGCCGTTTCGAGCGCGACCGCGCGCCGGCTCCGCAAACCGCTTCTGAAGGAGAGTAAACGATGGCCGCTCCGCGTCGCCCGTTCTTCCGCCGCCGGAAGACCTGCCCGTTCTCCGGCGCCAACGCTCCGAAGATCGACTACAAGGACGTCAAGCTGCTGCTGCGCTTCGTTTCCGAGCGCGGCAAGATCGTCCCGAGCCGCATCACCGCGGTCTCGGCGAAGAAGCAGCGCGAACTGGCCCGCGCGATCAAGCGCGCGCGCTACCTGTCGCTCCTGCCCTACGTGATGAAGTAAGCCGCCTGTTCCGGGCGACTTATTCCCTCTCGCGGATCGCGCCCCGGCGCGGTCCGCATTCGCATTCCTAACGGTCCCGCGACAGCGCGGCGGCCGGACGAACAGAAAAGGATAGGACCATGGAAGTCATTCTGTTGGAACGCATCGAACGTCTCGGCCAGATCGGCGACGTGGTGAGCGTGAAGCCGGGCTTCGCCCGCAACTACCTGCTGCCGCAGCAGAAGGCGATGCGCGCCACCAAGGCGAACCTCGCCCTCTTCGAGACCCAGCGCGCGCAGATCGAGGCCACCAACCTGAAGCGCCGCGAAGAGGCCGAAGCCATCGCCGCGAAGATGGAAGGCCTGCGCCTGGTGATCGTGCGCCAGGCCGCCGAAACCGGCCAGCTCTACGGCTCGGTGACCGCGCGCGACATCCGCGACGCCGCCAAGGACGCGGGCTACACCGTCGAGAAGACCGCCGCCCACCTCAACCAGCCGATCAAGGCGCTGGGCACCTACGCGGTGCCGTTCGCCCTGCACCCGGAAGTCAAGGTCGAGGTCGAGGTGATGGTCGCCCGCTCGCTCGAGGAAGCCGAGCGCGCCCAGAAGGCCGCCACCGAGGAAGCCGAGGAGGAGGCCGTGGAGGCCGACGCCGAGGCCGAAGCCCCGGTCGAGGACGAAACCGCCGAGTAATTCCGGCCGGTTTTTGCCGATGCGCCGCCGCCCCCACCGGGCGGCGGCGTTTTTCTTTGGGACCGCCTATCCGCTTGACGGATACCGGATGACGGATTATCTTCCGCGTATAGGGTGCCTTGGGGAGATTCGCGCGGGTTCGCACGATCTCCCGGCGGAGGAAGCCCCATGGGCATCAAGAGCATAGCGGACAAGCGGACCCTGCGGTTCGTCAACCGCGAACGGGTTCCGGAGTTGCAGGCGGTCGAGCGGCAGGAGTGGAAGCGCATCGCCATCCTCAACGAGGCGACCTCGATCGAAGACCTGCGGAACCTGCCCTCCAACCGCTTCGAAGCGCTGGAGGGCGACCGCAAGGGCCAGTTCAGCATTCGTGTCAACGACCGGTGGCGGATCTGCTTCCGGTTTGCCGAAGGGGACGCCGAAGATGTCGAAATCGTCGACTATCATTGACGCCATCGCGCTCCCGCCGATTCATCCGGGGGAAATCCTCGCCGACGAGTTGGCCGAGATCGGCGTGTCGGTGGCGGCGCTGGCGCGCGCCGTCGACGTGCCGCAAAGCCGCATGGCCGAGATCGTCAACGGCAAACGCGGCATCACCGCCGACACCGCGCTGCGCCTCGGCACCTATTTCGGCACCTCGGCGCGGCTCTGGCTCAACCTCCAGGCCGCCTACGACCTTGCCGTGACCGAAGCCCGCGACGGCGCCCGGATCGTCGCGGCGGTGCGCCCCCACGCCGCCTGACGCGGGCGACTCCTTCGTGAGGACCGCCGCCCCCACCGGGCGGCGGCGTTTTTCTTTGGCGGCGGCAGTGACGCCCGCCATTCCGCTCCGGCCGGTGGTCTTCCCATATGAAGGGAAGCTCAACCGACATGGGGTTCCCGATGCGCCGCTTTCCCCTCGCCGCCGCCCTTCTCGCAGCGCTTCTCGCCGCCGCGCCCGCCCTCGCCGCCCCGCCCGACAAGGGGCCGCCGGACAAGGCGGCCAAGGGCAACGACAAGGGCGGCAAGCCGGCGAAATCGGGCGAGCGCGACGTCAAGGTCGAACTCAACTTCACCGCCGCCGACCGCCGCATCGTCTCCGACTATTACGGCCCGCTCGAGCGCGCGGGCAACTGTCCCCCCGGCCTCGCCAAGAAGAACAACGGCTGCCGCCCGCCGGGCCAGGCGAAGCAATGGCACAAGGGCCAGCCCCTCCCCGCCGGGATCACCTGGTATCCGGTCCCCGGCGAACTGGTGGTGCGCCTGCCGGTGCCGCCCGCCAACCACGAATACGTGCGCGTCGGCGCCGACATCCTGCTGGTGACGGTGGGCACGATGCTGGTGGTGGACGCGATCGCCGATCTCGGCCGCCGGTGAATTCTCCCCGCTTTCCACAGGGGTGTGGACAACTCGGGCCTGACCGGCACCGAATCCCCATGGTATGGTGCGCGCCATGAGCCAGATGCCAGAACTCACCGAACCCTTCCGCGTCGTCGGCGGCGGCCAGCCCCCGGCGCAGCGCACCCCGCCCTACGACACCGAGGCCGAACAGGCCCTGCTCGGGGCGATCCTCAACAACAACGCCGCCATCGACAAGATCATCGACTTCCTGAAGCCGGTGCACTTCGCCGATTCCACCCACCGGCGGATTTTCGAGCTGTGCATCCAGCTGGGCGAGCGCGGCGACACCGCCGACCCGATCACCCTGAAGCGCCTGATGGACGGCAGCCCGGAGCTGGAGCGCGTCGGCGGCGCCGGGTATCTCGCCCGCCTCGCCGCCTCGGTGGTCGGCATCATCAACGCCGAGCAATACGGCCGCCTGATCCACGATCTCTACGTCCGCCGCCAGTTGATCGCGCTGGGCGAGGACGTGGTCAACGACGCCTTCGACGAAAACCTCGAGGAAACCGCCGACGACCAGATCCGCAAGGCCGAGGAAGGCCTCTACCGCCTCGCCAACGACGGCGAGGGGTCGCGCGGCTTCACCACCTTCTCCACCGCGCTGGCCGAGTCCCTCCAGGTGGTCAACGCCGCCTGCAAGTCGGAAGGTCTCTCGGGCGTCACCACCGGCCTGGTCGACCTCGACCGGATGCTGGGCGGCCTCCACAACTCCGACCTGATCATCCTCGCCGGGCGCCCGGGCATGGGCAAGACCGCCCTCGCCACCGCGATCGCCTACAACGCCGCCTACTCCAAGTTCCAGGACCCCAACGGCCCCGGCGCGGTGACCGCGTTCTTCTCGCTCGAAATGTCAGCCGAACAGCTCGCCACCCGCGTGCTCTCCAACGAGGCGCAAGTGCCCGGCCACGCGATGCGCACCGGCAAGATCAACCAGGACGACTTCAACAAGCTCACCGCCGCCGTCGGCCTGATGGAAAAGGTGCCGCTCTACATCGACGACACCCCCGGCCTCTCGGTCGGCGCGATCCGCACCCGCGCGCGACGGCTGAAGCGCCAGTCCAACCTCGGCATGGTGGTGATCGACTACCTGCAACTGCTCTCGCCCGGCGCCTCGTCGCGCCGCGAGAGCAACCGCGTGCAGGAACTCTCGGAGATGACCCGCGGCCTCAAGATCCTCGCGAAGGAACTGAACGTGCCGGTGCTGGTGCTCTCCCAGCTCTCCCGCGCCGTGGAAAGCCGCGACGACAAGCGCCCCCAGCTCTCCGACCTGCGCGAGTCCGGCTCCATCGAGCAGGACGCCGACATGGTGATGTTCGTGTTCCGCGAGCACTACTACCGCAAGGCCAAGGCGCCCCTGAAAAAGGACGGCGAAACCGACGCCGACTACGCCCGCCGCCACGAGGAGTGGGAAGACGGCCTCAAGGAAATCGAGTTCAAGTCCGAGTGCATCATCGCCAAGCAGCGCCACGGCCCCACCGGCACTGTGGTCCTGCACTTCAACGGCGAATACACCACCTTCGGCAACTGGACCGAAGACGACCACCTGCCCTACGGAGGATAATCCCGTGTCGCTCGCTCCCTCTCCGGCCGCGCTGGCGCGCGCCGGCGCGGTGCTCACCGTCGATCTCGGCGCCGTCGTCGCCAACTGGCGCGCCCTCCAGGCCCGCGCCGAAGGGGCCGAGACCGCCGCGGTGGTCAAGGCCGACGCCTACGGCCTCGGCGCCGCCGCGGTGGCGCAAGCCCTGAGCCGGGCGGGCTGCCGGAGCTTTTTCGTCGCCCACCTGGAAGAGGGTATCGCCCTGCGCCGCGCCCTGCCGGAGGCGCGGATCTTCGTGCTCCACGGCCCCAACCCGGGCACCGAGGTGGAATTCGCCGCCGCGCGGCTGATCCCGGTGCTCAACGGCATGGAGCAGGTGGAGGGCTGGCTGGCGTTCGTCGCCGGGCGCGGCCGCCCGGTTCCGGCGGCGCTCCAGGTCGACACCGGCATGACCCGCCTCGGCCTCTCGCGCGCCGAGTTCGACGCCCTGCGCGCCGACCCGGCGCGGATGCGGGCGCTCGACCCGCAACTGCTGATGAGCCACTTCGCCTGCGCCGACAGCCCGGACCACCCCCTCAACCGCCAGCAGGCGGAGCGCTTCGCCGCCTTCGCCGCCGATCTCCCCGGCGTCACCGCCAGCCTCTCGGCGTCGTCGGGCATCTTCCTCGGCGCCGCCGCCCGCTTCGGCCTGGTGCGCCCGGGCATCGCGCTTTACGGCGGCAACCCCACGCCCGGCGCCGAGAACCCGATGGCGCCGGTCGTCACCCTGTCGGCGAAAATCATCCAGATCCAGGAGATGGACCGGCCGCAGACGGTGGGCTACGGCGCCACCTGGGCCGCCCCCGGGCGCGGCCGCCTCGCCACCGTCGCCCTCGGCTACGCCGACGGCTTCCTCCGCGCCATCGGCAACCATCCGGACACCCACCCGGTGTTCGCCACGGTGAAAGGCACCTGGAAAGCCCGCCTCGTCGGACGCATATCCATGGACCTCGCCACCTTCGACATCTCCGCGGTGCCGGAGGACCGCATCCGACCGGGTGACACCGTCGACGTTATCGGTAAATATGCGAGCATCGACGCGCTGGCCGACGCGGGGCAGACGATTTCCTACGAGCTGCTCACCCGCCTCGGCCCGCGCCTGCCCCGCCTCTACAGGAACGGCGACGCTTCATGACCTTCCTTGCCCTGATCGGACGGGTGTTCCTCACCTTCCTCGCCGCCGTCGGCCGCCTCACCCGGTTCGCCATGCTCTCGGTGGCCCACATGGTGCAGCCGCCGTTCTACCCGCGCCAGATCCTCCGCCAGTTCCTCGACATCGGCTACTTCTCGCTGCCGGTGGTGGCGCTCACCGCGATCTTCTCCGGCATGGTGCTGGCGCTGCAAAGCCACTCGGGCTTCGCGCGCTTCCAGGCCGAGGGCGCGGTGGCGATGGTGGTGGTGCTGTCGATCACCCGCGAACTCGGGCCGGTGCTCGCCGGGCTGATGGTGGCGGGCCGCATCGGCGCCTCGATGGCCGCCGAAATCGGCACCATGCGCGTCACCGAGCAGGTGGACGCGCTCACCACCCTCTCCACCAACCCCTACAAATACCTCGTCGCGCCCCGCGTCCTCGCCGGGCTGCTGATGATGCCGCTGCTGGTGGTGGTGGCCGACATCCTCGGCGTGTTCGGCGGCTACATCATCGCCATCGGCAAGCTCGGCTTCAATTCCGGCAGCTACCTCGCCAACACCTGGCAGGTGCTGGAGTTCGTCGACGTCGCCTCGGGGCTGGTGAAGGCCGCGGTGTTCGGCTTCCTCATCGCCCTGCTCGGCTGCTACAACGGCTACCACTCCAAGGGCGGCGCCCAGGGCGTCGGCGCGGCCACCACCAACGCGGTGGTCTCCGCCTCGATCATGATCCTGATCGCCAACTACGTCGTCACCGAAATCTTCTTCGCCACTTGAGGCCGTCCGCAATGTCCGAAGCCGCCCCGAAAATCCGCCTGCGCGACGTTCACAAGCGTTTCGGCGAAAAGGTCGTCCTCGACGGCGTCGACCTCGACGTCGCCGCCGGCCAGTCCCTCGTCGTGATCGGCGGGTCGGGCAGCGGCAAGTCGGTGCTGATCAAGTGCATCCAGGGCATCCTCCGCCCCGAAAGCGGCTCGATCCAGGTGGACGGCGAAGAGGTGGTCGGCATGCGCGGCAAGCGCCTCGAAGCCGTCAACGCCAAGATCGGCATGCTCTTCCAGGGCGCCGCCCTGTTCGACAGCCTGCCGGTGTGGGAAAACGTCGCCTTCGGCGTGCTGCAAACCACCAAGATCTCCCGCGCCGACGCCTTCGACCTCGCCGTCGACACCCTCGCCAAGGTCGGCCTCAACGCCGACGTCGCCAAACTCTGGCCCTCCGAACTCTCGGGCGGCATGCAAAAGCGCGTCGGCCTCGCCCGCGCCATCGCCACCGATCCGGAAATCATCTTCTTCGACGAACCCACCACCGGCCTCGACCCGATCATGGCCGACGTCATCAACGACCTCATCGTCACCTGCGTCAAACGCCTCGGCGCCACCGCCGTCACCATCACCCACGACATGGCCTCCGCCCGCAAGATCGCCGACCGCGTCGCCATGCTCTACAAAGGCAAACTCGTCTGGGTCGGCCCGATCGCCGACATCGACTCCTCCGGCAACCCCTACGTCGACCAGTTCATCCACGGCCGCGCCGAAGGCCCGATCACCATGGACGTGCGGCGGTGAGGCGTGCGGGGAAGGGAAAAAGGTCGCGGAGGGACTCGGTCCCTCCGCACCTCCCGGACGTTTTGGTTTTTGCGCGGAGCGCCATAAAGCCATCGCGCGGCGTGACGGGCTTATCCCGCTTCGCGGAAAAACCAAGTGATGGGATCGAAGGGGCCAAGCCCCTTCGCGGGTCCGGGCAGCGCCCGGCCTTGTTTTTCGTCGGAGCCGGCGCCTGATGGCCAAGTCGACCACCCGCTACGTTTGTCAATCCTGCGGCGCCGTGACGGCGAAGTGGGCCGGGCGGTGCGAGGCGTGCGGGGCGTGGAACAGCATTGCCGAGGAGGCGGCGCCCGCGCACGAGTCGCCGCAGGGCAAGTCGCTGGCGAACGGGCGGACCATCGATTTCGTGCCGTTGAAGGGCGAGGGCAAGCCGGTGCCCCGGCGCGAGACCGGCATCGGCGAGCTGGACCGGGTGACCGGCGGCGGGCTGGTGGCGGGTTCGGTTCTGCTGGTGGGCGGCGACCCGGGGATCGGCAAGTCGACGCTGCTGTTGCAGGCGGCGGCGATGCTGGCGCGGCGCGGCGCCACGTGCGCCTATGTCTCGGGCGAAGAGGCGGTGGAGCAGGTGCGCCTGCGCGCGCGGCGCCTGGGGCTGGAGGACGCGCCGGTGGACCTCGCGGCGGCCACCAACCTGCGCGACATCTTGGCGACCCTGGACGTGGGGCAGCCGCCCGACGTGGTGATCGTCGATTCGATCCAGACGATGTTCCTCGACACCCTCGATTCCGCGCCCGGCACGGTGAGCCAGGTGCGCGCCTGCGCCCACGAGCTGATCCGCCTGGCGAAGCGCCGGGGGTTCGTGCTGTTCCTGGTGGGCCACGTGACCAAGGAGGGCACGCTCGCCGGGCCGCGGGTGGTGGAGCACATGGTGGACACGGTGCTCTATTTCGAGGGCGAGCGCGGCCACCACTTCCGGATTCTCCGGGCGGTGAAGAATCGCTTCGGCGCCACCGACGAGATCGGCGTGTTCGAGATGACCGATTCGGGTCTGGGCGAGGTGGCGAACCCCTCGGCGCTGTTCCTGGCGGAACGGCGCGGCAACATCGCCGGAAGCTGCGTGTTCGCGGGTCTCGAAGGCTCGCGTCCGGTTCTCGTGGAGATTCAGGCGCTTGTGGCGCCCTCCTCGCTGGGCACGCCGCGCCGCGCGGTGGTGGGCTGGGACTCGGGGCGGCTCTCGATGCTGCTCGCGGTGCTGGAGGCGCGCTGCGGCATTGCTTTTGGCGGGCATGACGTATATCTCAACGTCGCGGGCGGACTGAAAATCGGCGAGCCGGCGGCGGATCTGGCGGTGGCGTGCGCGGTGCTGTCGTCGCTGTCGGGCGTTCCCGCCCCGGCGGACGTGGCGGTGTTCGGCGAGATCGGCCTTTCGGGCGAGGTGCGCGCGGTGGCGCAGCCGGATCTGCGGCTGAAGGAGGCCGCCAAGCTCGGCTTCGCGGCGGCGCTGACGCCCCGGCGGCTGCGCACCGGCGGGCGTAAGGTGCAGCCGCCCGAGGGCATCGTGCCGCGCGAGATCGGCCACGCCCAGGATATCGTCGCGCTGTTTCCGCCCGCGGCGGAGCGCCGGACCGAGGAGCACTGAGCTTTGAGCGACAGCCTGCCCATGTTCGACATCGCGGTGCTGGTGGTGATCCTGCTGTCCGCGCTGTTGGCGATGCTGCGGGGCTTCACCCACCAGGCGCTGTCGATCGTCGCGTGGATCGCCGCGATCGCCGCGGTGGTGTTCGGGCTGCCGGTGCTGCGCCCCTATTTCCGCGCGATGATCGCCAACACCCTCGCCGCCGACGGCGCGGCCGCGGCAGTGCTGTTCATCGGCACCATGATCGTCGCCTCGCTGTTCGTGCGGGCGATCAGCTCGGGCGTCAAGGGCAGCCTGCTGTCGCCGCTCGACCGCGCCCTCGGCTTCGTGTTCGGGCTGGTGCGCGGCGGCTTGCTGGTGGTGCTGGCCTACATCGTGATGACCTGGATGCTCGATCTCTCGGCCCCGCCGTCGTGGATGCGCGGCGCCAAGACCACGCCCTGGATCGTCGGCGCCGCCGACGTGCTGATCGACTGGGCGCCCGACAGCCTCAAGGGGTCGCAGGCCGCCGCCAAGGCCAAGGCGGCGCGGCAGACCGCCAACGACGCCGTGACCATCGACCGCACCGTGAAATCCTGGAGCGCCCCGGCGCCCAAGGCCCCGGCCGAGACCGAAGCCCCCCAGGGCTACGGCGAGAGCCAGCGCCGCGAGATGAACCGCCTGATCGACGCCAACCGCTAACCGCCATTGTGAGTGTGAAGATGTCCTGCGCTGAGTGCCTGACCACCAACCCCTTCGACGACGACAAGCTGAAGGAGGAATGCGGGGTGTTCGGCGTGTTCGGAACGCCCGACGCCGCGCGTCTCGCCACCCTCGGGCTGCACGCCCTGCAACACCGCGGGCAGGAGGCGGTCGGCATCGTCGCCCGCGACGGCGAACGCTTCAATTCCCACAAGGGCATGGGCCACGTCGCCGCCAACTTCGCCCAGGAGTCGGTGATCAACGCGCTCACCGGCGACAGCGCCATCGGCCACGTGCGCTACTCCACCACCGGCGAGACGATCCTGCGCAACGTCCAGCCGCTGTTCGCCGAGTTCGAGAGCGGCGGCTTCGCCATCGCCCACAACGGCAACCTCACCAACGCCATGACCCTGCGCAAGCAGCTGATCCGGCGCGGCTGCCTGTTCCAGTCCACCTCCGACACCGAGGTGATCGTCCACCTCATCGCCACCAGCCTCGAATCCTCGATCCCCAAGCGGGTGATCGACGCGCTGCGGCAGGTGAAGGGCGCCTACTCGCTGGTGATGCTCTCGCCCGAGGCGATGATCGCGGTGCGCGATCCGGCGGGCGTGCGCCCCCTGGTGCTGGGCAAGCTCGGCGAGGCCTACGTGGTGGCCTCGGAAACCTGCGCCCTCGACATCATCGGCGCCGACTTCATCCGCGACGTGGAGCCGGGCGAGGCGATCACCGTGGACAAGGACGGCCTGCACTCGCAGAAGCCGTTCCGCGAGTGCGGCCAGCGGCTGTGCATCTTCGAATACATCTACTTCGCCCGCCCCGACAGCCTGATGGACGGCAAGGGCGTCTACGAGGCGCGCAAGCGCATCGGCGCCGAGCTGGCCCAGGAGCGGCCGGTGGAGGCGGATCTGGTGATCCCGGTGCCGGATTCCGGCGTGCCCGCCGCGCTCGGCTACGCCCAGGCCTCGGGGATTCCGTTCGAACTCGGGATCATCCGCAACCACTACGTCGGCCGCACCTTCATCCAGCCCACCGACGCGATCCGGCACCTGGGCGTCAAGCTCAAGCACAGCCCCAACGCCGAGATCATCCGCGGCAAGCGCATCATCCTGGTGGACGATTCGATCGTGCGCGGCACCACCTCGAAAAAGATCGTCGACATGATGCGCCACGCCGGGGCCTCCGAGGTCCACATGCGCATCTCCTCGCCGCCCACCGCCTACCCCTGCTTCTACGGCATCGACACGCCCGAGCGCGCCGACCTGATGGCGGCGAAGATGACCGAAGCGCAGATGGGCGAGGCGATCGGCTGCGACAGCCTCGCGTTCGTCTCCATGGACGGCCTCTACCGCGCCGTCTCGGGCGCCGACCGCAACGCCGCCCAGCCGCAATACTGCGACGCCTGCTTCTCGGGCGACTACCCGCTCGAACTCACCGACCACGACCACCACCTGCTCTCCCGCCCGAGCGTGCTGGTGGAGCGCGGCGCGGCGAAGAAGTGATGGCCGCCCGCCCCCTCGAAGGGCGGATCGCCCTGGTCACCGGCGCGTCGCGCGGCATCGGCCGCGCGGCGGCCAAGGGCTTCGCCGTCGCCGGGGCGACGGTGGTGGCCGCCGCCCGCACCGAGGGCGCGCTCACCGAGCTGGACGACGAAATCCAGCGCCTCGGCCTGCCGCCCCTGGTGCTGGCGCCCCTCGACCTCGCCGAGGGCGACCGCGTCGACCAGATGGCGGCGCTGATCGCCCAACGCTTCGGCCGCCTCGACGTGCTCGTCGCCGCCGCCGCGCAACTGGGGGGCCTCGGCCCGGTCACCCACTTCGACCCGCCCGCGTTCCAGCGCCTCGTCGCCCTCAACCTCACCGCCCAGTGGCGCCTGCTGCGCGCCGCCGACCCGCTGCTGCGCCGCAGCGACGCGGGCCGCGCGATCTTCCTCACCGCCGCCGCCGCCCGCCTCGCCCCCGCCTACTGGGGTCCCTACGCGGTCACCAAGGCGGGCCTCGAAACCCTGGTGCGCACCTACGCCGCCGAGGTCGAAACCACCACCGCGATCCGTGCCAACCTCCTCGACCCCGGCGCGGTCCGAACCCGAATGCGCGCCGAAGCCTTCCCCGGCGAAAATCCGCAGTCCCTCCCCGACCCCGATACCCTCCTCCCCACCCTCCTCCGCCTGGCCTCCCCCGCATGCACCGAAACCGGCCGGATCGTCACGCCGTGACGGGCGGGACAGGCCAAGGGCGCCGCCCTTGGAACCCGCTGGGGTCGCGGACCCCAGACCCCTTTTCGCCGCGAAGCGGCTATCGACCCGTCACGCCGCGCGATGGGCTGACCGCCGCTGCGCGGCAAAAACCGAACGGGTCCACAGGGCCCACGGCCCTGTGCGGGGTCCAGGGGCAGCGCCCCTGGCCTGCCCTCGCCCTCGCCCTGCTGCTCGCCGCCTGCGCCGGGCCGCCGGGGGCGAAGCCGGTGCCCGCGCCGTTGGCGCCCGAGGGCGAGTGCCTGGAGCGGTTGAGGCTGTACGACATCGACTACA
>JAUVUZ010000037.1 GCA_030604885.1 Alphaproteobacteria bacterium
CGATCGCCGCCGACCGCGCCCGGCTGCTCGCCGCCGCCCGGCCCGCCACCGCGGCGCTCGCCGCCGCCGCCGGGTTCCGGCTCGCGCACACCGACGCGGTGACGGTCTACCGCGACGCCCGCGCCTACGCCTCCGGCTGGGCGGCGCACGACGTCCGCCGCCGCCACGGCGGCGCGGTGGAGGACCTGGGCTTCGCCGATCTGGCGCAGATGTTCCCGCACCTGTCGCCGCGCTACGCGCGCGGCTTCCGCGTCGCCGGGGTGACGCTGGTGGAGAGTTCCGACGGCTTCGTCGAGGCGCTCAAGGCCGACCTCGAGCGCCGCGCCCGGGTGCTGCGCCACTGGCCCGACGCGGTGAAGCCGGGCGTGGACGAGGTGGAGGTGCTCGACGGCGGCCAGGTGCGGCGCTTCGACTGGGTGGTGCGGTGCGAGGACGGCGGCCCGGCGGCGATCTGGCCGCGCGGCCGCGGCGGCCGCGACGCCCTCGACTGCTGCCTGCCGTATCGCGAGCGGGCGCTGGTGCGGGAGCTGGCGCCGGATCCGGACTTGCCGCCGCCGCCGCGCGCGGTGCTGATCGACGGCGCCTCGGGCGCGTGGCTGGAATACGACGCCGACCGGGTGGTCGCGGCGGGCGCCCACCGCCTCGGCGGCACGCCGGACGACGACCTGGGCTACCTGATTTCCGCCGCTTACGCGCGCATCTGGCGCGACCTCGCGGCGCGCGGCTGGCGCGAGGAGGGCGGCCGCGCCGTCACCGCGCGCGGCTGGCTGGCGCCGGATTCCCGGCCGATGCTGGGCGAGGCCGGGGGGCGGATTCTGATGTCGGCGGGCTACGGGCCGCTCAACTGGACGTTGGCGGCGGCGGCGGGCGTGGGCCTCGCCGCGCTGGTGGAGGAGAACCGGGCGGAGGCGGAGGTGCTGGCGCCCTTCTCCCCCCGCCGGTTCGACTGACGCCTCAGCCCTCGCGGGCGCAGTCGGCGCAGGTGCCCATGATCTCGACCAGGGGGTAGGCGACGCGGAAGTTGGCCGCCTTCGCACCCTCGGCGATCGCCTTGTCGATGGCCGGGTCGGAGATTTCCGTCACCGAGCCGCACGACTGGCAGATCAGGAACTGCGCGGCGTGGGGGTCCTCGGGGGTGACGCACGCCATGTAGGCGTTGATGGTGGCGAGGCGGTGGACGAACCGCTGCTCGATGAGGAAGTCGAGCACCCGGTACACCGAGATCGGCGCGGCGATCTTGCCGTGGTCGCGCAGGCGTTCGAGAATGTCGTACGCGCCGATCGGCTTGCCGGCGCGCAGGATGATCTCGAACACGCGGCGGCGCAGCGGCGTGAAGCGCACGCCGGTCTTCTGGAAGAAGGCGTCGGCGGCGGCGAGTGCGGCGTCGGGATCCGACGCGAAATCGTGCGTATGATGTGCGAACACGGACATCACGCGGCTGTCCTTACGATCTGTGAAGCGACGGAAACGGGTGCGGGCCGAGCTGGACCCCCGTGCTTCGTTCGGCCATGGCCCTTGGAAACGCCGTCGAAACGGCACTTGGTTGTGGTTCCCGATCGGGCGGCGCGCCGCTTCGGCGGTCTTCATCCGGCCCGGAGCGGACTGTACCCCGAGGAGAACGGCGATGCAACGACGCGACGCAGCGATCCCGGTTCCGGCTTTCGGCGGTGCGGGCCGCCGCCGCTCAGTTGGCGGCGGAGCGCGCGCTGGCGAGAATCGTTCGAACGGAAGAGAACAGAGTCAACGACTTGGTGTAGAGTTCCTCAAGTTCGTCGGGAAGATCGGGAACGATCTCCGGCGCGTCTTCGTCGCGCGCGCCGATGTTCCGGCACAGCCCGGCGGCTTCCTCCAGCAGGGTGTCGAGCGGAATCTCGGCGTTGTTCACCGCCTTGTTGAGCAGCAGCCACGACATCGTCTCCGCCAGCAGCGCGGTGAGGCGCGAGGCCTCGCGCGTGGCGGTGAGCTTGGCGATCGGGTCGACGGCGGCGGACTGCTCGCGCGCGAGGTTGCGCTGCAGATAGTCGCGGGTTTCGGTCAGCAAGGCGATGTTGGCGGCGAACACCGTGTCGAAAGCCTTGGTTTCCACCCATTCGGCGGCCATGGATCTGCTCCGTGTGGTGAGACTGCGCCGGACCCGCGGGAACGGCGGCGGCGGCCCGGTCGGCGTCCGGGTATCCCTTCAATGTGAGGGCTGAGGGCGAAGATGACAAGAAATTCACGCGGCGTCGCCCCCGGGCGGCGGCGAAAGCAATCGGCGATGGAGTCGGCGCGGCAGGCGGAGTAAAGTCTGCGCCCGGATGAACGAAACGCAACCGAGCGGGAGGGTGCGATGGAAATGCGGAACGTGCTGGGTGCGGCGGTCGTCGCGGTCGTCGCGGCCTCCGGCCCCGCGGCGGCGGCGGACGAACGGGTGTGGGGCGCCGAGACCCTCGAGTCGCGGGTGCTGACGGTCTACGCCGACGGCTTCGCCCAGGTCGAGGAGACCCGCAGCGGCGATCTGCCCAAGGGCACCCTGCGGCTGCGCATCGGCGACGTGGCCTCGGGCATCGTGCCGGAATCCGCGATCCTGCGCGGCGACCGCCTGGCGGTGAAGGACATGTCGATCCGCCCGTCGCTGGTCGACCCCCACGCGCTGCTGGTCGACGCCCTCGGCAAGACGGTGAAGGCGGTGCGCACCGACCCCCGCACCGGCGAGGACAAGACCGAGAACGCGATCCTGCTGGTGATCGACCCGAAGCCGATCCTGCGCATCGGCGACCGCATCGAGGTCAACTATCCCGGCCGCATCGTTCTGCCCGCCACGCCCGACACGCCGATGCCCGGCGCCGCGCAGCTCGACTACGGGCTGGAGAGCGCGGGCGCGGGCAAGCGCGCGCTGACCCTGCAATACCTGGTGCCGGGCATGCGCTGGCAGGCCGATTACGCGGCGGTCTACGACGAATCCAAGGGCCAGATCGCCCTCAACGGCTGGATCGGCATTTCCAACGGCACCGACGACAGCTTCCGCGACGTGCAGCTGCGCGTCGTCTCCGGCAACGTCTCGCGGGTCGCCGACAGCGGCGACGTGACCGCCTTCCGCGCCAAGGCGGCGATGGCCGACGAGGCGATGCGGCCGCAGGCGATCTCGGGCTACCGCCTCTATCCGGTGTCGAAGTCGGTGTCGATCGACGCGGGCGAGCGCAAGCAGGTGGCGTTCCTCGACCGCGCCGCGATTCCGGTCAAGCGCAGCTACCGCATCGTCGATCCGGTCGGCGTGTTCCGCTCGGCGCCCGGCTTCTGGCCGCGCCGCGGCGCGTTCCTGCGCCTCGCCTTCGACAACGCGGTGGCGGGCGGCGTCACCCCGCCGATGCCCGCCGGGGTGATGCGGGTGATGGCCTACCGCCCCACCGAGGCGGATCTCTTCCTCGGCGAGGACCACATCGACCACACCCCCGAGGGCGCCCAGGTGGTGGCCCAGCTCGGCCGCGTCGTCGATGTCGCCTACGAGGCGAGTCGCCTGGAATACCGCGACATTTCCCGCAGCGCCAGCGAACAGCGCTTCACCGTCACCCTGTTCAACGACGGCGAGCGCCCGGCCGAGGTGGAGGTGGCGCAGACCTTCCCCGGGCAGTGGACGATTTTCGAGGAGGACGCCACCCACACCCGCCGCGACGCGCAGACGGCGGTCTGGAAGGCGGTGGTGGAGCCGCGCCAGCGCACCACCATCACGTTCTGGGTGCGCATCTCGACGGGCAGCTAGGCGGGCGGAATCTTGAGGCTACGCGCCCTGGTTCAGGCTTCCTGCATGGACTTCGGCCGGGGGTTGGAGTATCCCTGGTAAAGGGGAGACATCTCGGAAGGTGGGGAAATTGGAAGACAAAAACGCAATGGCTTGGACCGATGAGATGGTCGCCGAGTTGGCGCGCCTGTGGGAACAGGGGCTTTCGACCGGCGAGATCGGCAAGCAGCTGGGGGTGTCGAAGAACGCGGTGGTGGGCAAGGCGCATCGCCTCGGCCTGACCGGCCGTCCGTCGCCGATCAAGCGCACCGCGCCGAAGCCCAAGGCCGAGAAGCAGGCGTCGCTGGTGGACCTCGGTCCCAATTGCTGCCGCTGGCCGGTGGGCGACCCGCGCGACGCGGGCTTCCACTTCTGCGGCAAGAAGGCGCTGCCGGGCAAGCCGTACTGCCCCGAGCACGCGGGCGTCGCCTACGTCAACACCGGCAAGAAGACGGAACCCTCCGTCGAATAATGCCGCCGGTCACCGGGCGCGCGCCAGCCGCAGGGCGGCGAGCGCGCCCGCCGCCGCGAGCGCGGCCATGGCGAGAAAGCCGCGGCCGCCGAACCCGCCGTACAGCCACCCCGAGGCGAGGGTGGCGAGGCCGATGCTCACGCCGCCGCCCACCGCCGCGTGGATGCTCTGGGCGCGCCCCGAGAGCGTGGGCGCGATCCGCCGCGCGATGAAATGCATCGCCCCCAGGTGGGTGGCGCCGAAGGTGAGGCCGTGCAGGCATTGCAGCGGCACCAGCAGCCAGGGATCGGCGATCCACGGCATCAGCCCCCAGCGCACCACCCCGCCCGCCGCGCCGAGGACGATCAGCCGCACCGGGCCGAGCCGCCGCACCAGCCCGCCGCTCCACGCGAACAGCGCCACCTCGGCGATCACGCCGATGCCCCAGAGCGCGCCGATCCAGGCGTTGCCGATCCCCGCTCGCTGCCAGTGCAGGGTGCCGAAGCCGTAATACATCGCGTGGCTCGCGGCGACGCAGGCGGTGGCGGCGAGGAACAGCCCGTAGCGCCGGTCCCGCAGCAGGTCGGCCCAGCCCGGGCGCGGCCGGTCGGGGAGGGGGTCGAGGGGCGGCGCGTCGGGCAGCGCCAGCACCGCGAGGCACAGGGGCGCCAGCGCCCCCGCCAGCAGCCAGACGATCGCGTCGCGGCCGAGCAGGTCGAGCAGCCCGCCCGCCAGCCCCGCCATGCCGATGAACGCCAGGGACCCCCACATCCGCAGGCGACCGTAATCGAGGCCGTGGGCGACGACGTGGCGCATCGTCAGGTTGTCGCCCACCGGCATGATCGCCGCGAACAGGGCGCCCAGGGTCAGCGACAGCGCCAGCAGCGCCCAGAAGCCCTCCACGAACGGAAACGCGAGGGTGGCGAGCAGCGACCCGACGGCGAGGCCGAGGAGGATCGGCCGCCGCCGTCCGGTGCGGTCCACCAGGCCGCCCACCAGCGGGTTGAAGCCCACCTTGACCCACATCTGCGCCGCCACCAGCACGCCGATCTCGGCGGCGCCGAGGCCGCGCCCCTTGAGCCACACCGGCCAATAGGGCAGCTGAAAGCCCACCACCGCGAACAACGCCGCGTAGAACACCGCGAAGCGCCAGGCGCGGGGCCGCGCGCTCATGAGGCGACGGGGAGGATCCGGACTCCCCGCCCGCAGGCGACGAACGCGGGATTGGCGAGGCCCGGCTTGCCGTAGGCGAGGTCGCGGCCGGTGTCGGCGTCCACCACCCGGCCGCCCGCCGCCGCGAGCACCGCGTGGGCGGCGGCGGTGTCCCACTCCATGGTCGGGCCGAGGCGGGGGTAGAGATCGGCCTCGGCGGCGGCGACCAGGCAGAACTTCAGCGACGACCCGGCGTCGGTGGCCTGGGCGACGGCATAGCGCCCGAGATAGGCGCGGGTGCGGGAATTGAGGTGCGAGCGCGAATGCACCGCCACCAGCGCCCGGTTGTCCGCCTCGCGGCAGGCGAGGGGGCGGGCCGGGCCGGGGGCGTCGGCGGCGAACGGCGGGGTTTCCTCCACCGCCTCGCCCGCCTGCCGCACCCATTGCAGACGGTCGAGGGCGGGGGCGTACACCGCGCCCAGAAGCGGCTTGCGGTCGGCGATCAGGGCGATGTTGACGGTGTAGTGGCCGGAGCCGGAAATGAACTCGCGGGTGCCGTCGAGCGGGTCGACCAGGAAGAACGGCGCGTCCCAATCGCTCGGCGTGTCGCCGCCCGCTTCCTCGCTCACCACCGGAATGCCGGGGAAGCTCTGGCGCAGCCCGGCGACGATCACCGCGTTGGCGGCGAGGTCGGCGGCGCTCACCGGGGTGCCGTCGGCCTTGCCGCGCACGTCGAGGTCGGCGGTGCGGAAATAGGTGAGGGTTTCGGCGCCCGCGCGCACTGCGAGGTCGCGCATGCGGCGGCCGATGGCGCGCTGGTCGTGGATGTCGAAGCTCATGCGGGAGTCGCCCGTTCGGTTGCGGGCGACATTATGGCGGCGGCGCGCGCCCGTGGCAATCGCATGGACAAGCGCGCCGCGGCCCGCTATCCGTATGCCATGTCATCGCCCGAACTCGCCACCCTGCTGCTGCCGTTCGCGAGCGGCGCGCTCCGCCTCCCCGAAACCGGCCGCGCGCTGTTCCTGCGCGCCGAACCCGCCGCCGAGCTGGCCGCCCTCGGCGGGCGGCTGCTGTGCGTGCAGGGGTTCCGCCCCACCTTCGCCGCCCTCGAGGCCGCCGGGTTCGCCGCCGCGCCCGAGGCCTCCGGCGAGGGCTACGACCTGGCGCTGGTGCTGCTTTCGAAGCACAAGGCGGCGGCGCTGGGCGACCTGGCCGACGCGCTCGGCCGCCTCGCCCCCGGCGGGCTGCTGGTGGCCGCCGGGCGCGGCGACACCGGCGCCCAGGCCATCCTCAAGAAGCTCCGCGCCGCCTGCGGCGAGGCCGCCGAACTCTCCAAGAACCATTGCCGCGTCGCCTGGCTGCGCAGCGCCGAGACCCTGCCGCCCGAACTCGCCGCCTGGACCGCCGACGCGGCGCCGCGCGCCGTGGCCGCCACCGGCGCGGTGGCGGCGCCCGGCGCGTTCGGCTGGGACAAGATCGACGCCGGGTCGCGCCTGCTGGCGGAGAGTCTCGACGCCCGCATCAAGGGCCGGGTCGCCGATTTCGGCGCGGGCTGGGGCTACCTTGGCCGCGAGATTCTGGCGCGCTGCCCGAACGTCCGCAGCCTCGACCTGATCGAGGCGGACCACGCCGCCCTCGAAGCGGCGAAGCGCAACGTCGCCCCGCGCGAGGGCGTCGCCCTCGACTTCCTCTGGCGCGACGCCGCCGCCGACCGCCTCGGCCCCTACGCCTGGATCGTCAGCAACCCGCCGTTCCACGCGGGCAAGGGCGGCGACCCGGAAATCGGCCGCGCCTTCATCCGCGCCGCGCGCCGGGCGCTGGCACCGCGCGGGCGGCTGCTGATGGTGGCGAACCGCCACCTCCCTTACGAGGCGACCCTGACCCAGGCGTTCCGCGCCGTGCGGGTGCTCGCCGAGGCTTCCGGTTTCAAGGTGATCGAGGCGGAGACATGAGCGACGTTTCAACGGATTGGCCGCAGTTCATCAAGCAGCACTTCACCAAGGACGTGCCGTTCCTGAACTTCATGGAAATGACCGTGGACGCCACCGGCCCGGGGCGCGCGGCGGTGAGCCTGCCGCTCAAGCCGGAGTACGCCAACTCCTACGGCATTTCCCACGGCGGCATCGCCGCCCTGCTGGTGGACACCGCGGCGGGGGTGGCCCTGCGCACCCTCAAACTCACCATCGTCACCGTCGAGATGAGCGTGTCGTACTTCGCACCGCTGCCCCTCGAAGGCCGGGTGCGGGCGGAGGCGACGATGGTGCATCGCGGCCGCCGCATCCTCCATGCCGAGATCGCGGTGCTCGCGCCCGACGGCACCCTCGCCGCCATGGGCCGGGCGATCTACGCCGTCACCGGCGAGGACACCGGGACCTATCGCAAGGATTAATCGGCGGCGCGGAAGTGCTGCGAGCGGTAGGCGAGCGGCAGGTCGAGGCGCGCCACCGCGTCCACCACCAGGCCGAGAACCTCCGACAGGCGCGCCAGGGTCGGCAGCGGCGTGAGGTGCTGCTCGTCCATGTAGAGGCTGCGCGCCATCTCGATCTGCAGCGTGTGCACGCCGATCGCCGGGCGGCCGTAATGGCGGGTGGTGAAGCCGCCCGCGTAGGGCCGGTTGCGCTCCACCTTGAGACCGGCGGCGGAGAACACCCGCGCCGCGGTTTCCGCCACCGAGGGCGCGCAGGTGGCGCCGAAGCCGTCGCCGAGGACGATGTCGGGCTTGGTGGGGCCGAGGCCGATGCCCTGGGACGGCATGGAGTGGCAATCCAGCAGGATGCAGATGCCGAAGCGCAGGCGGGTGTCGCGCACCAGCGCCTCGAGGGCGGCGTGATAGGGGTAGTAGAGGGTGTCGATGCGACGCTGCACGTCGGCGAACGCGATCTTGCCCGCGTAGATCGGCTGGTCGTGCCCGACGATGCGCGGAATCGTGCCGAGGCCGATGGCGGCGCGCGGCGAGATGGAGTTGACGTAGGCGGGCAGCGGCCCGTCGAACATCTCCGGGTCCAGCTCGTAGGCCTCGCGGTTGACGTCGAGGTAGGCACGCGGGAACAGCGCCTTGATCAGCGGCGCGCCGCGCTTCGGCCCGACCGCGGCGATGCGGTCGACGAAGGCGTCCTCCGACCGGCGGATCGCCACCGGGCCGAGCCGGGATTCGGCCAGGAATTCGGGCGGATAGGCGCAGCCGCTGTGGGGCGAGGCCAGCACCACCGGCATCGCCTGAACATCCGGGTGGACGATTTCGAGAACGCCGGGAATGCGTTCCGACCAGGTGGCGTCGGCCACAGCGTTTCCTTCCTTCACCGCGACTCCATCCAGTGTAACAAATCGGGCGGGCCGATGCGACGCCCGATGCCGCCTCCCGGGAGCAGACAGATGGGGACAAATTTCACCTTGCCAAGCCGCCCGGGAATGGTTAAAAGCTCCTCCTCCGGCGAACGCCGGGGCGGCCGAACGGCCGACGGGCGGTTAGCTCAGCGGGAGAGCACTACGTTGACATCGTAGGGGTCACAAGTTCGATCCTTGTACCGCCCACCATCGAAGCCCCGAGGGAAACCTTGGGGCTTCGTCCGTTTTGGGGCGCTCAGAGCGCTAGCGGCAGTTGGGCGCGCTCGGCTTCGTCCGCTTCCTCGAAGTTCGAGAGGGTGAAGCCGAGGAGGCGGATGCCCTTGGGCACCGGGAACAGCGGCGCCAGGAGTTGGGCGGCGAGGCGGGTGGCCTCGGCCGGGTCGGCGAGGGGGTGGGGCGCGGTGTGGCTGCGGGTGATCTGGCGGAAGTCGGCATATTTCGCCTTGAGGGTCGCGGTGCGGCCGCGCAGGCCGCGCGCGGCGCAGTCCTCGCACACTTCGGCCACCAGCTTGGCCAGCTCCGCCCGCGCCGCCTCGAAGGTGAAGAGATCGGCGAGGAAGGTGGTCTCGGTGCCGAGGGACTTGCGGGCGCGGTTGGGGCGCACCGGCCGTTCGTCCACCCCCCGGGCGATCCAGTAGTAGAACCGCCCCGCCTTGCCGAAGTGGCGCACCAGGAACTCGGGCGACTGCGCCGCGAGATCGGCCCCGGTGACGAGGCCGAGGGCCTGCATCCTTTCCGCCGTGGCGGGGCCGATGCCGTGGAACTTGCGCACCGGCAGCGCCGCCACGAACGCCGGTCCCATCTCGGGGGTGATGACGAACTGGCCGTTGGGTTTGCGGGCGTCGGAGGCGATCTTCGCCAGGAACTTGTTGTAGGAGATGCCGGCGGAGGCGGTGAGGCCGGTTTCCGCCAGGATCGCGGCGCGGATTTCGCGCGCGATGGCGGTGGCGGAGGGGATGCCGGGCAGGTTCTCGGTCACGTCGAGATAGGCTTCGTCGAGGGAGAGCGGCTCGATCAGCGGCGTGTAGCGGGCGAAGATTGCGCGGATCTGCGCCGATACCGCCTTGTAGACCTCGAAGCGCGGCTCCGCGAACACCAGCTCCGGGCACTTGTTGCGCGCCGTCACCGAAGGCATCGCCGAGCGCACGCCGAAGGCCCGCGCCTCGTAGCTTGCCGCCGCCACCACGCCGCGCAGCCGGTCCCGCCCCACCGCCACCGGGCGACCGCGCAGGGCCGGGTTGTCGCGCTGCTCCACCGAGGCGTAGAACGCATCCATGTCGACGTGGATGACCTTGCGTTGCGGTGGCGGTTCGGCGGTCACGGGAGCGGCTCGGCAGATTGGAACAATGGTGGAACATTAGCAGTGGCGAAGGGGTTTGCCAAGCCCGCGCCGATTGCGCCGGGGGCGTCGCGGGTCCATATTCTTGAGTCACGGCACCACTTGAGCCGCGATATCGGAAGGACATGGATCATGTCGTTCAAGGATTTCTCCACCGCGCACCCCGAGGGCAAACCCTCGCCGCTGTCGGCCCGGCCCGGCAACCTCCAGGCGATCAAGGCGGCCCAGCCGCCCCGCGCCCCGGTCTCCAAGCCCCACGCGCCGCGACAGCCGAGCGCCAAACATTGACCCGAGAAAAAGCCCCGGAGGTTCGCTCCGGGGCTTTTCGAGTCAGCGGTGCTTCTGGCCCGCGCCGTAGAACATCTTCTCCCACGCCTTGTGGGCCTTGTAGCCCTCGCGGATGAAGGGGGTGAACACCGCCATGTTGAGCACCGCCTTGTTGGTGAGGCTGGCGGGGAACTTGGTGGGCTTCTCGAAATCGACGAACAGCACCACGCGCACCTTGTCCGAGTGGTTCCACGCCTCGTGCTCGTAGGCGTCGTCGAAGATCAGGGCCTTGCCTTCCTCCCAATGACACAGCCGGTCGGCGACGCGGATGCCGATCTTGTCCGGCTCCGGCGGCACGATCAGGCCGAGGTGGAAACGCAGCACGCCGTTGTAGGGTCCACGGTGGGGCGGCAGGTGCTTGCCCGGCTCGAAGATCGAGAACATCGCCGACTTGAGGCCCGGAATCTTCTGGAGGATGCGCCAGGTTTCCGGGCACTGGGCGATGGCGTCGTCGGACTTGATGCCGTAGCCGCAGAGGAAGAAGGTCTTCCAGTTCTTGTCGGACGAGATCGAGCGCACTTCCGAGGAAATCTCGTGGAACGCCGGGAGTTCGCCCTTGCGCACCAGGATCTTGTCGAGTTCGGCGCGGATCAGTCGCCACTCGGCCTCGACCTCGCGCGCCCAGGGGAAGGCGTCGGTGGGGTAGACCGGCGGGTTGCCGACCGCGGAGTATTTGACGTTGAGCTGCTCGGCCCGGTCGACGAGGGTCTGCACCGCCCGCGCGGCCACGCTGGCGCCCGACATCGTGTCTTCCAAGCCCTGGGTTTTGAACTTCTGCTGGCTCTCGACCTGCATTTGGTCCTCCTGCTGGCGTTCGTTCGGCCGATATCATGATTAAATGTCCGGTTTTTCCGCTCGTTCCAGATTGGAATGAAAATTATTTCGATCAAATGACGGGCGCCGCGCCGCCGCTCTGGCGTTCCGCCGCCGAATCGCCTATCTCCGGATTTCCGCTTTCGAGGTTCCAGAGCATGCCCGACAGTTCCCTCCGCCCCGCGCGTTTCGGCACCGTTCTCGGTGTCGCTCCCGGCGGGGTTGCCGCCTATTCCTCCGACTACGACAGCGTCGACAAGGCCGAGCTGCCCAACCGCGCCGCGTTCCGCCATTCGGTGGACGGCATCTTCATGGGCTACAAGTGGCAGTGCGTGGAGTTCGCGCGGCGCTGGCTCTACCAGACCAAGGGCTGGGTGTTCGGCGACGTGGCGATGGCCTACGACATCTTCCAGCTCAAGAGCGTGCGCGCGATCGCCGACGGCGCCGAGTTGCCGCTGCGTTCGTTCCGCAACGGCGCCAAGCGCCGCCCCGAGCCGGGCGCGCTGCTGATCTGGAACGAGGGCGGCGAGTTCGTCGTCACCGGCCACGTGGCGGTGGTGACGGCGGTGTCCGACGACTTCGTGCGCATCGCCGAGCAGAACGTCGACAACGCCCCCTGGCCCGAGGGGCGGGACTACGCCCGCGAACTCAAGGCGACGGTGGCGGCGGACGGCAGCTATTGGGTGGAGTGCACCTTCGGCGACGCCACGGTGCTGGGCTGGGTGATCCAGACCGACGAGGACACCCACGCCGAGGACCTGGCGGACGCCGACCCGCGCCTGTTCAACCTCCGGCCCCGCCGCGCCCCCGCGCCGCGCGCCGCGGGCGAAACCTGGCTGCGGGCGGACAACCCGGCCGAGGCCGCCTACATGGCGAGCATGGGCGGCAGCCGCATGGCCAACGACCCGGGCAACGAACGCCGCTACTTCGCCATCGGCGAGACCGCCGAGCGCGAGCTGCGCCGCGCCACCAACGAGCTGCACGCGATGTTCCTGCACGCCACCCACGCGGTGCTGGAGGACGACGCGCTGATGGCCCACTTCAACCTGCCCGAGGTGTTGTGGCCGCGCATCCGCCAGTCGTGGGACGGCCGCCGCACCCGCATGATCACCGGCCGGTTCGATTTCTCGCTCTCCGAGCGGGGCCTCAAGGTTTACGAATACAACGCGGATTCCGCCTCCTGCCACATGGAGTGCGGGCGGGTGCAGTGCGCCTGGGCGGCGCACTACGGCGTTTCCGAGGGGCGCTGCTCGGGCGACCCGCTGATGCCCGACCTGATCGAGGCGTGGCGTACCGCCGGGGTCGAGGGCACGCTGCACATCATGCAGGACGCCAACGCCGAGGAGACCTACCACGCCCAGTTCATGAAGGAGGCGATCGACAAGGCCGGGGTGCCCGCCAAGATCATCACCGGAGTCGAAAGCCTGGGCTGGGACGGCCAGGGCCGGGTGGTGGACGCGGACGGCGTGCCGATCCTGTGGGTGTGGAAGACCTGGGCGTGGGAGACGGTGATCGACCAGATCCGCTGCGAGTGCGACGCCGACGCGGAGGATTTGCGCCTCCATCGCACCCGCGACCCCAACCGCCCGCCGCGCCTTGCCGACGTGATGCTGCGCAAGGAGGTGAAGGTGTTCGAGCCGCTGTGGACGCTGATCCCCTCCAACAAGGCGATCCTGCCGATCCTGTGGGCGATGTATCCGGGGCACCCGTACCTGCTCGACACCCAGTTCGACCTCACCGACAAGCTCGCCGCGAGCGGCTACGCGGAAAAGCCGATCGTCGGCCGTTGCGGCGCCAACATCCGCATCGTCGCCGCCGACAAGGGGGTGATCGGCGCCACCGCCGGGCAGTTCGGCGACCGCAACCAGATCTTCCAGGAGCTGTTCCCGCTGCCGCTGATCGAGGGGCAGAACGTCCAGGTCGGCACCTTCTCGGTGGGCGGTCGCTACGCCGGGGCGATGCCGCGGGTCGACCCCAGCCCGATCATCACCACCAAGAGCGACCTGCTGCCGCTCCGGATCGTGCCGGACGCCGAGATCCTCGAAGGCTGAGGGATGCGGATCTACGCCGATCTGCACCTCCATTCCCGCTATGCCTTCAACACCAGCCCGGCGCTGACCGTCGCCGCCCTCGCGGCGGCGGCGGCGCGGGTGGGGCTGGGGCTGATCGGCAGCGGCGACGCGCTGCACCCGGCGTGGCGGGCGGAACTCCGCCGCGACCTGGAACCGGCGGGGGAGGGGGTCTACCGCCTCGCAGGCGGCGCCGGGCCGCTGGTGGCGGCGACGGTGGAACTCTCCACCGTCTATCGCCGCGACGGGCGGGTGCGGCGGGTCCATCACCTCGTCCACCTGCCGGGGCTGGAAGCGGCCGACACCCTCGCCGCCGCTCTCGAACGCCACGCCAACCTCGCCGGGGACGGCCGCCCGATCTTCAAGCTCGACAGCCGCGAACTGTTCGCCCGGGTCCTCGACGCGGTGCCGGAGGCGTTCCTGGTGCCCGCCCACGTGTGGACGCCGTGGTACGGCGTGCTAGGCGCCAATTCGGGCTTCGAAACCCTGGAGGATTGCTACGGCGATCTGGCGGCGGAGATTTTCGCGGTGGAGACCGGGTTGTCCGCCGACGCGGCGATGATGCGCCGGGTGTCCAGCCTCGACCGCTGCCGCCTGCTCTCCGGCTCCGACGCCCACGGCCTCGCCACCCTGGGGCGGGAGGCGACGGTGTTCGACCTGCCGGAGCCGGGCTTCGCCGCGCTGCGCCGCGCCCTCGCCACCGGGCAGGGCTACCTCGGCACAGTGGAATCCTTCCCCGAGCACGGCAAATACCACTGGGACGGCCACCGCGCCTGCGGCGTGCGCGTCGATCCGGAGCGGGAGCCGGAAGCGCCGTGCCCGGTGTGCGGGCGGCCGCTGACGGTGGGCGTCGCCCGCCGCGTCGCCGCGCTCGCCGACCGCTCGGCGGCGGAAGGCGCGGCGCGGGTGGGGCACGAGGCGCGGCACGTGCTGCCGCTGGCGGAACTGCTGGCCGACCTCGGGCACAAGGGCGCGGGGATCGCCCGCGCCCGCGCGGCGGCGCTCGACGCCCTGGGGCCGGAGCTGCCGCTGCTGCTCGACCGGCCGCTGGACGCCATAGCCGCCCACGACCCGGGCCTCGCCGCCGCGGTGGAGCGGATGCGCGGCGGCCGGGTGACGGCGGAGCCGGGTTACGACGGCGTCGTCGGCCGGGTGTCGGCGGGGTAGACCTCGGCGGTGAGGTCGAGCCAGGCGCGCGCGGCGGCGGAGAGGAAGCCGCTCTTGCGCCACACCAGGGCCAGCCGCCAGTCGGTGCGCGGCTCGGCGAAGCGCACCGCCGCCACCGCCGGGTGGCGGTGCAGCGCCGCCACGCTCTCGGGCATGAAGGCGACGCCGAGGCCCGCCGCCACCAGCTCGACCATGAAGTCGATCTGCCCGCTGCGCGCCGCCACCACCGGGGTGACGCCGCGCCGGGAGAACGCGTCCTCCACCAGCCGGTTGATGGCGAAGGCGGAATCGAACAGCACCAGCGGCGTGTCGCGGAACGCGGCGACCCCGGCGGCGCTGCGGGCGCGGGCCGGGTGGCCGGGGGGCAGCAGCGCCATCATCGGCTCGGTGCGCACCGGCTGGAAGTCGAACTCCTCGCCCACCGGCAGCAGCGACGCCGCCAGTTCCACCTCGCCCTCCACCACCATTTCCTCCAGGCGGCGGGAACCTTGCTCCTGAAGGCGGATGTCGATGTGAGGGTAGCGTTTGGCGTAGACTGCGAACAGCGGCGCGAACAGGGTGGAACCGCCGATCGGCGAAATCCCGAGGCTGAGGGCGCCGCGCTTGAGGCCGCGCAACTCGCCCAGCTCGCGCAGCAGGTCGTCGCGCTCGGCGAGGATCGCCTGGGCGCGCTTGAGGGCGATCTCGCCCGCCGCCGTGGCGCTCATGCGGCTGCGGTCGATGAGCGGGGTGCGCAACTCGTCCTCGAGCTGCTTGATCGCCTTGCTCACCGTGGGCTGGGTCGAATTGAGGGCGGTCGCGGCGGCGGAAAAGCCGCCCCGGCGCAGAACCTCGACGAACGCCTGTAGCGTGCGGAACTCCATGGGTCACCTCCGCCTATTCCAATACAGAATTATTGGAATTCAATCAATTCATTTTACGCATCGACCGGCCAGCCTCATATGATAGCGAGACGCAATCGAGAGGTCCGCCATGAACCGCATTTCCGCATTCCACCGCAACAGCCGGGTCGCCCAGGTGGCGCTCCTGGCGGCGGTGTGGTTCGTCGGCAACCTGATCTCGCGCGGATTGGGCTTGCCGTTCCCCGGCGCCATCGTCGGCCTCGGGCTGATGCTCGCGCTGCTGCTCTCCGGCTGGGTCAAGCCCACGGCGGTGCGGCGCGGCGCCAAGTTCCTGATCGGCGAGATGCTGCTGTTCTTCGTGCCCGCGGTGCTGGCGGTGCTGGACCACGCCGAGTGGCTGTCGATCACCGGCCTCAAGCTGTTCGCGGCGGTGCTGCTCGGCACCCTGATGGTGATGCTCGGCACCGCGATCGCGGTCGATCTTTCCTATCGCTGGTGGGTGCGCCATGCTGCCGTCCGCTGACATCCTCGCCAACGGCGCCCTGTGGTCGGTGGCCACCATCGCCGCCTACCTCGTCGCCCGCGCCCTTTACCGCCGCGTCCACCACTGGGCGCTGTCGCCGCTGATCGTCGCCCCGGCGATCCTGGTCGCCGCCGCCCTGGCGACGCAGGTGGGGTACGCTCCCTACATCGCGGGCACTCACTGGCTGATGCTCGCGCTCGGCCCGGCCACCGTGGCCTTCGCCCTGCCGATCTACGAGCACCGCGCCACCATCCGCCGCCTGTGGCCGGTGCTGCTGGTGGGCGTGGTGGTGGGGTCGGGCATCGCGATGCTGAGCGCGTGGGGCCTGGCGCTCGCCTTCGGCCTCTCGGACTCGCTGCGCCTGTCGCTGCTGCCGCGCTCGATGAGCATGCCGTTCGCCCTGATCGTCGCCGAGGACGTGGGCGGCGTGCCCGATCTCACCGCGGTGTTCGTGGTGCTGACGGCGGTGGTCGGCGTCGCGGTTGGAGAAATCCTGCTGAAGTGGCTGCCGCTCACCTCGTCGCTGGCGCGCGGCTCGCTGTTCGGCATGGGCGCCCACGGCGCGGGCGTCGCCAAGGCCAACGAGATCGGCGGCGAGGAAGGCTCCATCGCCGGTCTGGTGATGGTGCTGTCGGGCGTCGTCAACGTCCTCGCCGCGCCGCTGATCGTCCTCCTGATCCGCTGATTCCCTCCCGGATTTGACAAACCGGATGCGCCGCCACACATGAGCAGGCGGCAGGGGATGGCCATGTCCACTTTTGTAACCGAAAGGGTTTCGATTATGCCGAGCTTGTTCGAGCCGTTGAAGGTGGGGGCGCTGACCCTGCCCAACCGCGTCATCATGGCGCCGCTCACCCGCGCCCGCGCGGGCGCGGCGCGCCTGCCCAACGACCTGATGGCGGAATACTACGCCCAGCGCGCGGGCGCCGGGCTGATCCTCTCCGAGGCGACCTCGGTGGACCCGATGGGCGTGGGCTACGCCGACACTCCCGGCATCTGGTCCGACGCCCAGGTGGCGGGCTGGCGGAAGGTCACCGACGCCGTCCACGCCAAGGGCGGGCGGATCTTCCTTCAGCTCTGGCACGTGGGGCGGATTTCCGACCCGGTGTTCCTCAACGGCGAGACGCCGGTGGCGCCCTCGGCGGTGAAGCCCGCCGGGCACGTGAGCCTGGTGCGGCCGATGCGCGAATACGTCACCCCCCGCGCCCTGGAGCGCGACGAAATCCCCGGCATCGTCGCCGCCTATCGTCGCGGCGCCGCCAACGCCAAGACGGCCGGGTTCGACGGCGTCGAGATCCACGGCGCCAACGGCTACCTGCTCGACCAGTTCCTCCAGGACAAGACCAACCGCCGCACCGACGACTACGGCGGGTCGATCCCCAACCGCGCGCGGCTGATGATCGAGGTGGTGGACGCGGCGATCGCCGAATGGGGCGCCGATCGCGTCGGCCTGCACATCGCGCCGCGCGGCGACAGCCACGACATGGGCGACGGCAACCCGCTCGCCGCCTTCGGCTACGTCGCCGAGGAGATGCGCAAGCGCCGCATCGCCTTCATCTTCGCCCGCGAGTCGCAGGAGCCGGGGCGGATCGGCCCGGAACTCAAGCGCCTGTTCGGCGGGGTGTTCGTCGCCAACCAGGATCTCGACGCCGCCACCGCCCAGGCGCTGCTGGACAAGGGCGAGGCGGACGCCGTGGCCTGGGGCAAGCTCTACATCGCCAACCCGGACCTGGAGCGCCGCCTGCGCGAGGGCGCGCCGCTCAACCCGCCGGACGCCGCCAGCTTCTACGCGGGCGGCGCCCAGGGCTACACCGATTATCCGGCCCTCGAAACCGCCTGAGGCGGTTGCCGGGCGCCGTTCCCGGTGGCATCTATGAAGCGTCCCGCCCGCCCCGGGCGGGACGCCGCCGTTCCGGAGCGCCGATGTTCTTCCTGCCGCTGTACGACGACAACCCGAGCCGCCCGGCCTACGTCACCTGGGTGCTGATCGCCGCGTGCGTCGCGGTGTTCTTCTGGCAGTCGGGGCTTTCGCCGCAGGAGGCGCGGGTGGTGTCGCTGCAATACGGCATGGTGCCCGGGCTGCTGTTCGGCCACACCGAGCTGCCGCCGCCGTATCGCGTCATCGACCCGTGGCTGTCGCCGCTCACCTCGATGTTCATGCACGGCGGGCTGCTGCACCTGGGCGGCAACATGCTGTTCCTGTGGATTTTCGGCAACAACGTCGAGGAAGCCCTGGGGCGGGTGCGCTACGTGCTGTTCTATGGTCTCTGCGGCTATGCGGCGGCGCTGTTCCAGGCGGCGCTCGACACCGCCTCGCTGGTGCCGATGGTTGGGGCCTCGGGGGCGATCGCCGGGGTGCTGGGGGCCTACGCGCTGCTCTATCCCAAGGCCAACGTCCGCACCCTGGTGGTGGTGATCGTGTTCTTCCGCATCGTCACGATTCCGGCGGCGGCGATCCTGGTCGGCTGGTTCCTGATGCAGACCATCAGCGGCCTGCAGACCGCGCCCCAGGCGGGCGGGGGCGGGGTGGCCTATTTCGCCCACGTCGGCGGCTTCGTCGCCGGCGCGATCCTGATTTTCGCGATGCGGCGGCGCGGCGTGACTCTGTTCAATCCGCCCCGCACCACTGCCTTCGAAATCACGCCGATCACTCTGCCGTCGCAGCGCAAGCGGCGCGGCGGCGTGCCCGATGCGGGCAGCGATCCGTGGGACAAGCCCTGGACCCGCCGCTGATTTTCTCCCTCCCTGGATAATTTCTAAATTATAGATCAACGACTTGCGGCGGTTTCGGCGCTTGACGTGCGAACGCTTCGCATTATTATTCGCTCGTCGGAGGTAATTCGTACCAATCCGGTCCAGCTTTTCGGGGGCGAGAGATGTCGCTGTTCGGGTTCCGCCGTTTCGGACTCGGGGTGGCGCTGGCGTTGGCGCTGGTGTCGTCCGCCGCCGTCGCCGCGCCCGACTACCGCGGCCTCGTCGACCGCATCGACGCGCTGCTCGCCGCCGCCGCCGAGGACTACGCCGCCGGCCGCCCCGAACCGGCGCGCGCCAAGGTGCAGGCGTCCTATTTCGAAATCTTCGAAAACCTCGAAGGCCCGATCCGCGTCAACGTCTCGGCCAAGCGCAGCTTCGAGCTGGAGGCCGAGTTCGGCAAGATCCGCAAGCTGATCCGCGACGGTGCGCCGGTGGCCGAGGTGCAGGCGCGTATCGCCGCCCACGTCGCCGCCCTCGACGCCCTGGTGCCGCAGCTGGAGCAGGGGCACCGCATCACCGCCGAATCCACCGAACCCCACGTCGCCCCCGCCGCCGACGACGCGCCGCGCGCCGTGGCGCCGCACTGGTCGCGGGTGGTGGACGGCATCGCCGCCGACCTGGCGGCGGGGGCGGAGGCCTACGCCCGGGGCGACGGCGCGGCCGCCAAGGCGGCGATCGCCCGCGCCCAGTTCGAGGGCTACAAGAACTCGCTGCTCGAAACCGCGATCCGCCGCCACCTGTCGCAACGCCACGACGCCGCCCTCAACGCCGAGTTCGGCCGCATCCTCGGGCTGGTGCGCGACGGCCGCCCGGCCGCGATGGTGGCCGCCTCGGGCGTGGCGCTGGCCGACGAAATCCGCGACTACCTGCCGGGCCTGCCGCTCTACGGCCCCGCCGCCGAGCGCGCCAAGGTCGAGGCGGAGCGGGCGGGGGTGGACTGGGCCAAGGTCGCCGCCGACGTGATGGACGAGGTGGACGCCGCCATCGCCGAGCGCACGGCGGGCGCGGCGCGGGTGCAGGACGCCTATTTCGACCTGTTCGAGGCGAGCGGCATGGAAGGCCGCATCGGCGCCCGCGACGCCGGGTTCAAGACCGCCCTCGAAGGCCACTTCAGCCGCCTCGCCGCGATGCTCGCCGCCGACCGCCCGGAGGCCGAACTCGCCCAGGCCCGCGCCGCGATGGCGACGGATCTCGGCCGCGCCGCGGCGATGCTGGGCGGCGCGGCGGAGTCGCCCTTCGCCCTGTTCGTCTACGCGCTGACGATCCTGCTGCGCGAGGGCGTCGAGGCGATGCTGATCGTCGCCGCCATCGTCGCCTACCTCGCCAAGACCGGCCACGGCGACAAGATCGGCGTGATCCGCAACAGCGTCGCGGTGGCGCTGGGGCTTTCGGCGGTCACCGCGGTGGCGGTGAAGCTGGTGTTCGACGCCTCCGCCGCGAGCCAGGAGGTGCTGGAAGGCGCCACCATGCTGCTCGCCGCCGCCGTGCTGTTCTCGATGAGCTATTGGCTGATCTCGAAGGCCGAGGCGGAGCAGTGGGCGGCCTACATCCGCGACAAGGTGGGCGGTTCGCTCTCCTCCGGCTCGCTCAAGGCGCTGTGGTTCGCCAGCTTCCTCGCGGTCTATCGCGAGGGGGCGGAGACGGTGCTGTTCTACCAGGCGCTGCTCTCGGGGACGGACGCCACCGGCGCCCTCGCGGTGGCGGGGGGCTTCGGCGCGGGCTGCGTCGGCCTCGGCGCGATCTACCTCGCCATGCGCTTCGGCGCGATGAAGCTGCCGATCCGGCCGTTCTTCCGCCTCACCGGCGGGCTGCTCTACCTGATGGCGTTCGTGTTCGCGGGCAAGGGGGTGATGGAGCTGGTGGAGGGGCGGGTGATCCAGCCGCGCCTGGTGCCCTGGCTGCCCGAGTTCGCGCCCCTCGGCATCCACCCCTATTGGGAAAGCGCGCTGCCCCAGCTCGGCCTGGTCGCCGCCGCGTTGTTCGCGGCGCTGGTGCTGCGCCGCCGCTCCGCCGCCATCGCCCGCGCGGCGGAGGCGCCGCGCTGAGAACTCCCCCGAAGCGCCGAACCGCCGCTCGAAGACCAAAGGGGGGAGCGGCCGCCGGTCCGGCGCAGGACCACTGAAGGAGGCATTCGCCGATGAAGTCCACCCTTGCCCTGAGCGCCCTGGTTTCCGCCGCGCTCGCCACCACCGCGTTCGCCGAGGACGAGTTCAAGGAATATCCGATCGGCGAGGCGCAGAGCCTGCACACCCTTGAGGTCGCCGCCGTCTACCTCGCGCCCATCGACATGGAACCGCGCGGCATGGACCTGCCCGCCTCCCAGGCCGACATCCACCTGGAAGCCGACATCCACGCCGAGGAAGGCAACCCCAACGGCTTCGGCGCGGGCGAGTGGGTGCCGTATCTCACCGTCTCCTACAAGCTCCAGAACGTCGACACCGGCCGCGTCATCACCGGCAACCTGATGCCGATGGTCGCGGTGGACGGCCCCCACTACGGCTCCAACATCAAGATGCCGGGCGCGGGCAACTACAAGCTCACCTACACCATCGAATCCCCGGCCAAGCAGGGCTTCGGCCGCCACACCGACAAGGCCTCGGGCGTCGGCGCGTGGTTCCAGCCGTTCGATGTTTCCTATGAATTCAAATACGTTCCGCTGAAGAAGTAACACTTCGGTTGAAGCGCGGGCGGTGCGCCGCCCGCGCCAAAAGGGTTTCGGCATGCTGCTGTATTTCGCCCTCGTCGCCCGTGCGCTGTTCCCCGCCGCGTTGATCGCCGCGCTGCTGGCGGCGCGCGTCGGCGCGGGCGCGCGGCCCGCGTTGCTCGGCGGCGGCCTGGCC
>JAUVUZ010000045.1 GCA_030604885.1 Alphaproteobacteria bacterium
CGTTCCGCCGCCTCCGGCTCCGCCCTCGCCCCCGCCGCGCGCCTCGCCGAATGGCTCGCCGGGGCGGCGGTGTGGCAGGCGGCGCGGGAGGCGACCGGCGCCGAGGACGCCCGCCGCCGCATCGGCCTGGCGCTCGCCGCCCTCGAGGCGGACCTGCGCGACAACCCGGCGATCGAGGCCGCCGCCCACGCCGCCCGCCTGGTGGGGGAGATGCGCACCCGCATCGCCCGACCGGGGTTCCGCCCCCGGCGGCGGGCGCGCCTGCCGCAGCCCGCCTGAAGGCCGGGACTCGCCCGGTTCCGGGGGCGAAAAGGCTTGGCCGCGGCCGCGAACATGCTCTACACTCGCGCTCGCCCTAGAAGCGGGATGTGTCGTCAGTTGCGGATATGAGTTGGCTCCGAAATAGCCTGCTGCGCGTGTTGATGTCGAAGCAGGCGCGCGAAAAAATGGATGCCTACCATGCGGCGCAGCGTCAGGAGCCTCTGGCCGGACGCGAAGCCGTTCCGCCGTCGCCCGAGCCGGTGAGCGAACCGGAGTTGGCGCGCGCGGTGGACGCGGCGGTGGCGCGGATCGCCGAGGGCGGACATATCGACGAGACGGGCCCGCTCCTGCGGGAACCCGAGCGGGTCGATCCCTCGATCGGCCGCGCCGCCCTGATCCGCAAAGCCATGGCCATCCACAAGGCGCAACAATCGGTTCTGGCCGGTCTCGACGAAGACACGCGACGGAAGCTGACCGCCGCGGCGATGCAGGCGTTTTTCAAAGAGAAGCCCAAGCCATGAGGGGGGAAGCGACCGTGACGGAGCTCAATACGACGCGCAAGGTGGTCCGCAACGCCGGAGCCGACTACGACGTCGACGAACTGTACGAAGGCGTGCTCAACGGCAACCTGCGCGCGCTCGCCCGGTCGATCACCCTGATCGAATCGCAGCGCCACGACCACCGCGAGATCGCCGACCAGCTCCTCACCCGGCTTCTGCCCCACACCGGCAAGTCGCTGCGCATCGGCCTGTCCGGCGTGCCGGGCGCGGGCAAGTCCACCTTCACCGAGGCGTTCGGCACCTACGTCACCGGCCAGGGCCACCGCATCGCGGTGCTCGCCATCGATCCCTCCAGCCCCAAGACCAAGGGCTCGATCCTCGGCGACAAGACCCGCATGGAACACCTCGCCACCAACCCCAACGCCTTCATCCGCCCCACCCCCTCCGGCACCACCCTCGGCGGCGTGGCGCGCCGCACCCGCGAGGCGATGCTGGTGTGCGAGGCGGCGGGCTACGACATCATCCTGGTGGAGACCGTCGGCGTCGGCCAGTCGGAGGTGGCGGTGGCGCGCATGACCGACGTGTTCGTGCTGGTGCTGGTGCCGGGCGGCGGCGACGAACTCCAGGGCATCAAGAAAGGCATCGTCGAGCTGGCCGACGTGCTGGTGGTGAACAAGTGCGACGGCGACCTGGAGCGGGCGGCCGAGCGCGCCAAGGGGTCCTACACCAACGCGCTGACCCTGCTCTATCCCTCCACCTCCAAGTGGATTCCGCCGGTGCTCAAGGTGTCGTCCATCGAGTCGCGCGGCGTCGACACGGTGTGGGAGACCCTCGGCGACTTCAAGGAGGTGATGCAGGAGGCGGGCGACTTCGAAAAGCGGCGGATGTCGCAGGCGCGCGACTGGATGTGGTCCGAGGTCGGCGACAACCTGATGGAGGCGCTGCGCGCGCATCCCTCGGTCAACGCGATGATCGGCGAACTCGAGGGCGAGGTGGCGCATTCCCGCGCGACCCCGTCGTCGGCGGCGAAGGCGATGATGGAAGCGTTCGTCAAGGGCAGCTATCGTCCCTGACGGCATAGGCGAGCGGAGCGGCGGAGAAGAATGTCGGAAACCGAAGTGGACGTCCTCAAGCGCGAGCTTGTCGGCCTGTTCGAACACATCCAGAAGATCCGCCGCGAGATCGCGGCGATCCGCCGCCCCGGCGAATCGTCCGATCGCTTCGGGCAGATGAGCGACGAACTCGACGCCATCGTCGAGCACACCGAAGCCGCCACCAACTCCATCATGGAGAACGTCGAGGCGATCGGCGAGGCGGTCGCCCAAGCCCGCGCCGCCACCGCCGAACCGGCGGTGCTCGATGTGCTGAGCCGGGTGGACACCTACGCCGGGGAGATCTTCACCGCCTGCTCGTTCCAGGACATCACCGGCCAGCGCATCACCAAGGTGGTGCGCTCGCTGGAGTTCGTGGAGGAGCGCGTCAACGCCCTGATCGGCATGTGGGGGCGCGAGGCGCTGGCGATGGTGACCGACGAGGCCCCGGCCGTGCCGAGCGGCGACGCGGCGCTGCTCAACGGGCCGCAGCTGGCCGGGCACGGGGTCTCCCAGGACGACGTCGACCGCCTCTTGAACGGCGGCGACATGCAGGCGGCGCCCCAGGGCGCCAGCTCGCAGGACGACATCGACAAGCTGTTCTCCTGACGCCGGGGAACCCGAGGTTTTCACTTGACGCCCGCCGGTTCGCCTTGTAGAACCACGGCCTCTTGCAGGCGTTACATTTCGCGGAAGGATTTGTCATGGCTCGTCGTTGCGCCATCACGGGTAAGGGTGTGCAGACCGGCAACAACGTCAGTCACGCCAACAACAAGACTCGTCGCCGGTTCCTGCCGAACCTCCAGGAAACCTCGCTGATCAGCGAAGGCCTGGGCGTTCCGGTGCGCATGCGTCTCTCGGTCAACGGCCTGCGCACGGTCGAGCACAACGGCGGCCTCGATGCGTTCCTGCTCGGCACGCCGGACGTCAAGCTTCCGGCCGAGGCGCTCAAGGTGAAGCGCCGCCTGAAGAAGGCCCTGGCCGCCAAGGAAGCCGCCGCCGCGTAATTCCGGCGACTCGGACAAAAGACAACGGGCGTTCCCTCGCGGGAGCGCCCGTTGTCTTTTTTGCGCGAGAGGCGAGGCGCCGCCCGCCTTCAGAACACCCGGCCCGCGCGGGCGCGGCTGTCGTCGTCGAGGAAGAGGTTGGTGAGTTCGGCCAGCAGGGTGCCGCCCAGTTCCTCGGCGTCGACGATGGTGACGGCGCGGCGGTAGTAGCGGGTGACGTCGTGGCCGATGCCGATGGCGGTGAGCTGCACCGGCGAGGTCGCCTCGATCCAGGCGATCACCTCGCGCAGGTGGCGCTCGAGGTAGATGCCGGAGTTGGCGGAGAGGGTCGAATCGTCCACCGGCGCGCCGTCGGAGATCACCATCAGCACGCGGCGCTTTTCGGTGCGGGCGAGCAGGCGGCGGTGCGCCCACATCAGCGCCTCGCCGTCGATGTTCTCCTTGAGGATGCCTTCCCGCAGCATCAGCGCCAGGTTCTTCTTGGCGCGGCGGTAGGGGGTGTCGGCGCCCTTGAAGACGATGTGGCGCAGATCGTTGAGGCGGCCCGGGTTGGCCGGGCGTCCGGCGCGGTCCCAGTCCTCGCGGGACTTGCCGCCCTTCCAGGCGCGGGTGGTGAAGCCGAGGATCTCCACCTTGACGCCGCAGCGCTCGAGGGTGCGCGCGAGGATGTCGGCGGAAAGCGCGGCGACGGTGATCGGGCGGCCGCGCATCGAGCCGGAGTTGTCGATCAGCAGCGTCACCACGGTGTCGCGGAAGTCGGTTTCCCGCTCCAGCTTGAACGACAGGCTGTGGGTGGGCGCGGCGACGATCCGCGCCAGGCGGCTGGCGTCGAGGATGCCCTCCTCCTGGTCGAACTCCCAGGAGCGCAACTGGCGCGCCATCAGGCGGCGCTGGAGGCGGTTGGCGAGGCGCGCGATCACCCCCTGGAGCGGCAGCAGCTGGCGGTCCATCAGCTGGCGCAGGCGGGCCAGCTCGGTCTCGTCGGCGAGGTCGGCGGCGGCCACCACCTCGTCGTGGTCGGTGGTGTAGGCGGCGTAGTAGCCCCCCATGCCGGGCGGCGCGAACGGGTCGTCGCGGCGCCCCTCCTCGGAGGGGCCGCCCGCCTCGTCGGCGCCCTCGGCGCGCATCGAGAGGGATTCCTCGTCGTCCTCCACCGCGGCGCCCTCGGCGTCGGCGGCCATCGCCGAGGCGGCGGCGGTCTGCATCTCCGAATCGCCCTTTTCGCCGCTGCCCTGCTGGGCGTCGGGGGGCGCGCCGTCGCCGTCGTCGGCGTCGGATTCGGCGCGGTCGGTGTCGTCCGGGTCGAGTTCCGGCTCCAGGTCCATGTCGGCCAGCAGGCGTCGCGCCGCGCGCGCGAACGCCGCCTGGTCGCCAAGGCTGGCGGCGAGGCGGTCGAGCACCTGGGCGGCGTCCGCGTCGGCGCCCTGCGCCCACAGGTCGGCGACGTGGGCGGCGGGCGGCGGCACGTCGCCCCCCATGAAGCGGGCGAGGGCGGCGCAGTAGAGGGCGTCGGCGAGCGGCACCTGCTCCGCCTTGAGGCAGGTTTGCAGGCCCCGGGCGCGCAGGGTGGCGTCCAGCGCGGCGGCGAGGTTGCCGCGCACGCCGTCGAGGGCGCGGCCGCCGAGGGCGTTGGTGCGGGCGGTCTCGAGGGCGTCGAAGGCCTTGGCCGCGTCGGCCCCGAGGGGGGCGAAGCGGCGGTGGGTGGCGGCGTCGTGATAGCGCAGCTTGAGCGCCGCCTGGTCGGCGAGACCGCGCAGGCGCGGCACCCCGGCGGGGTCGAGGCCGCCCACCGGCGCGGGCAGTTGCACCCGCTCCGCCACCACTGAGGCGACGGCGCCGGGCGAGAACACCACCTCCGCCTCCGGATGCCCGGAGAGGGCGCGCACGCAGCCGGCGACGGCGCGCTTGAAGTCCTCCACCGCCTCGGCGTCGTCGGGGGTCGCCGCGTTCATCGGCCTTACGCCTGGCGCGACGACAGGCTGAGCGGCGCCGCCATCGCGGCGTCGGGCAGGTCGCGGCCGAAGCAGCGCTGGTAGTATTCGGCCACCAGCGGGCGCTCCGCCTCGTCGCACTTGTTGAGGAAGGTGAGGCGGAAGCTGAGCGCGGTGTCGCCGCCGAAGATCTGCGCGTTCTCGGCCCAGGTGAGCACGGTGCGGGGACTCATCACCGTCGACACGTCGCCGTTGATGAAACCCGAGCGGGTGAGGCCCGCCACCGCCACCATCGCCGCCAGGGTCTTGCGCCCGAGGTCGGATTCGTAGCCCGGCAGCTTGCGCAGCACGATCGCCTCCTCGCGCTCGGGCGCGAGATAGTTGAGGGTGGCGACGATGTTCCAGCGGTCCATCTGGCCCTGGTTGATCTGCTGGGTGCCGTGATAGAGGCCGGTGGCGTCGCCCAGGCCCACGGTGTTGGTGGTGGAGAACAGGCGGAACGCCGGGTGCGGGTGGATGACGCTGTTCTGGTCGAGCAGGGTCAGGCGGCCCTCCACCTCCAGCACCCGCTGGATCACGAACATCACGTCCGGGCGCCCGGCGTCGTACTCGTCGAACACCAGCGCCATCGGCCGTTGCAGCGCCCAGGGGAGGATGCCCTCGCGGAACTCGGTGACCTGCTTGCCGTCCTTCAGCACGATCGCGTCCTTGCCGATCAGGTCGATGCGCGAGACGTGGCTGTCGAGGTTGATGCGGATGCAGGGCCAGTTGAGCCGCGCCGCGATCTGCTCGATGTGGGTGGACTTGCCGGTGCCGTGGTAGCCCTGCACCATCACGCGGCGGTTGTGGGCGAAACCGGCGAGGATGGCGAGGGTGGTGGTGGGATCGAAGCAGTAGGTTTCGTCCACGTCGGGCACGTGCTCGGTGCCGACGCTGAACGCCGGAACCTTGAGGTCGCTGTCGATGTCGAACACCTCGCGCACCGAAACCTCGATGTCCGGCCGGTTCGGGATCGCGTCGTTCGGCTGCAATTGGGTCATTTGTCCGTTCTGATCTTGGCCGCCCGCGCCCGCGGTCACACCGCGGTCCTGCGCGCGTCGGCGTCGAGGTGCCGTTGCAGGATGGCGTAGGCTTCGTTGATGACTTTCAGACGTTCCTCGGCGTCCTTGGCGCCGCCGTGTCGGTCCGGGTGATGACGCTTCACCAGCTCATGGTATCGCATTTTCAGGGCTTGTCGCGTCAAAGGATGCTCGAGTTGCATGATTTCCATGGCGTAAGCGGGCGAGCCGGGGGCCGCCGCCGGGGCCTCGCGACGGGCGTCGGCCTTGGCGCCGCCCTCCTCGAACACCGAGAACGGATCCTTCACCCGCGCGCGGCCCTCGCGAAAGACATGGGCCGCCGATCCCTTGTCGCCAAGCCTCCAGGTGGGGCGCTGCCACACCGTGTCGCGCCGCAATTCCTGCTCGATCTCCGCCTGGGTGAGGCCGCGGTAGTAGTCCCAGCGGGCGTTGTATTCGCGCACGTGGTCGAGGCACAGCCACAGATATTCCTTCAGCGCCCGGTCGCGGGGCGCGCGATAGATCCCCGGGCGGCTGCAGCCCGGGTGGGCGCACGCGGTGGCGCCGCTCTCCGGGCGGTCGCCGAGATACTGCTTGCTGCGTCTGAACGTTCTCATCCAATACCAACCTGCGGAGCGGTTTCCCGTTCCGGTCCAAGCGCCCGTCCGGTGGGTGGGGTCGCGAAGCGGCGATCCGCCGCTGCGGCGCGCGGTTCCGGACATCCGGAGCGGCCTCGTGCCGACGCACGCCATCAACTATGCGCATTCGCATCCGGCCGCGCAAGAGCGTGCCCAGCCAACACCTCCGGCGGTTGCGGTTGCCAAGTGATGACGACTGACGGTAATAAGGTTACAGGCGAGTCGGCGACCGGGGGAGGCCGCCGGCAGGGGGAGAGAAAATCGGCGCCCGGACAATCGTTAATCGTTGTGGGTAGTGTCGGCAAACTATATGGTTGCAAAGCCGACGCCCAGTATGATTATCTATCGGGACCGATAGATTGCGTAAGATGGACCATGAACCCGCTATCCAATCGTAACGTCACGGTCAACGGCCGCCGCACCAGCATGCGTCTCGAACAGGAGATGTGGGAGGCCTTGAGGGAGATCTGTCGGCGCGAGGACATGACCGTTCACGAGTTGTGCTCGCTGATCGACGATCGCCGCGGCCTGTCCAGCCTCACCGCCGCCACGCGGGTGTTCATCCTGATGTACTTCCGCGCCGCCGCCACCGACGAGGGCCACGCCACCGCGGGGCACGGCAGGCGCATCAATCCGGAACTCCTCGACCGCCTCGGCCTGTCGATGGGCGAATCCCGCTCCGCCCACTAGGGGGCCTTGGGCGTCGCGAATTCCGGCCACTTCTGCGCCACCACCGGGCCGTCGGCCCGGAGCGCGTGGCAGGTGTCGACGATCGCCGGGCGCTGCGGCGGCTCGCCCCGTTCGCGGGCCTCCGCCACCTTGCGCCAGCGCACCGCGTGCAGGGTCTGGAACGCGGTGCCCGCCACCTCCCCCAGCAGTTCGATCACGTGCAGGCAGCCGCGCGTGCCGCCGATGGCGCGCCGCGCCTCGGCCATGAAGCCCTTGCCGATGGTCATGCCCGCCAGGCGCGCGCCGAGCGGCGCCGCCAGGGGGCAGGTGTCGAAGGGGGCGTGGTCGATGGTGGTGGCGGCGTCGACGATGCGGGCGTCGTCGTCGATCACCAGCTTCAGCGTCATCGCGTGGAGCGGCGCGCCCGGAGGCAGCGCCGCGCCGTCGCCGGCGGTGTAGGCCTGGTGCTTGACGTCGAGGAACTCGCCCTCGATCTCCCACAGTCCGTCGTCGCGCGCGTATCCCCGGCAAACGATGGTGCGCTCGTGGATCAGCCTGCGCGACGTCATCTCTACAGCTGCGGCAGGCCGAAGATCAGCGCCTCGCGCTCGTGCAGGTCGTCCTCCAGCTCCGACTTCATCGCCGCGTAGAGGTCGCGCACCGACAGCATCCCCACCAGGGTGTCGCCCTCCATCACCGGCAGGTGGCGGAACTTGCGGCCGCGCAGCACCTCGAGGGCGTCGGCGAGGGTCTTGCTGGTCTGCATCGTCACCGGGTTGGCGGTCATGATCTGGGCGACGGTGACGGTGTTCGGGTCGGCCCCGGCGGCGATGATGCGCTGCACCAGGTCGCGCTCGGAGAGGATGCCCTTGAGGGCGCCGTCGTCCACCACCGCCACCGCGCCGACGTCCTTGCCCTCGAGGTATTGGGCCGCCTCGCGCGCCGAGGCGTCGCTCGAAATCGTGTAGAGCTGGCGCCCCGTGATCACCGCCGAGATCGGTTGGGTCATGCTGTCATCTCCTGATGTGCCAAAGCCGGGATTCCTACCCGGTCGTGTAGTGTCACTAGTTCTGTAAGTCGCGCGCCCGCGGAAGTCAACGGCCGCCGTGGTCCGGCGGAGTAACGCGCAGACTGATCAATCGGTTCTGTTGCCGACGCAGGATTTCGAAGCGGAAGCCGTGGAAGCGGAACACCTGTCCCGGCTCGGGAATCCGCTCGCTTTCATGGATCACCAGACCGGCGATGGTGGTGGCCGCGTCGTCGGGCAGCGACCACTCGAACTCGCGATTGAGATCGCGGATGGTGACGTCCCCGGCGACGATCAGCGAGCCGTCCGCCTGGGTGCGCACGCCGGCGATGACGACGTCGTGCTCGTCGTCGATGTTGCCGACGATCTCCTCGAGGATGTCCTCGAGGGTGACGATGCCCAAGAGCGAGCCGTATTCGTCCACCACGATCGCGAAATGCTCGCGCCGGGTGCGGAACGACTGCAACTGGTCGAGCAGCGAGGTGGTGTCGGGGATGAACCACGGCTTGGCGGCCAGGGCCGCGATCTCGTCGGCGGTGATCGGCACGGCGGCGTTGCGCACCGCGCGGAACAGCGCCTTGGCGTGGAGCACGCCGACGATGTTGTCCGAACTGCCGCGATAGAGCGGAACCCGGGTGAAGGGGCTGTCGAGCACCGCCGCGACGATGCTCTCCACCGGGTCGTCGAGGTCGACGGTGGTGAGGTCGCGGCGGTGGGTCATCACCTCGCCCACCTCCACGTCGGAGAGTTCGAGGATGCTGCGCAGCATCGCCCGCTCGTGCCGGATTTCCGCCTGTTCCTCGGTGTGGAACTCGATCGCGCCGCGCAGCTCGGTGAGGTGTTGCGCCACCGATTTCTCGGTCTCGCGCACCCCGAAGAGTTTGAGAAAAACGCCGATCAGCGCGTTGAGACCGATCATCACCGGCGCCAGAACGGTGGTCAAAAGGCGCATCGGCGGCGCCACCCGCAGGGCGAAGGCGTTGGCGTTGCGGATCGCGTAGGTCTTCGGCAGGATTTCGGAAAAGATCAGCACGATCAGCGTCATGCCGAGGGTGGCGAGCGCGATGCCCGCCTCGCCGAACCACGAGATCAACAGGCTGGTGGCGAGCGCCGAGGCGCTGATGTTGACGGCGTTGTTGCCGAGAAGGATGGTGCCGATCAGGCGGTCGCGGTGCTGGTCCATGTGGTTGACCATGATCGCGCGGCGGTCGCCCTGCTTGGCGAGTTCGCGCATCAGCGGCCGCGAGCAGGCGGTGAGGGCGGTTTCCGCGCCCGAGAAGAACGCGGACAGCATCAGCAGCACGACGATGACGATGGCGCTCGCGATCATCGCTCCGCCTCCAGCGCCTCGGCCAGCACCGCGCGCACGGTCTCGGGCGGCGCTTCGACGCCCGCCTCCGCTTGGCCGATGTCGCGGGCGAGGACGAAGCCGATGCGCCCGCCCTCGACCTTCTTGTCGCCCAGCATCGCGGCGTAGAGGGCGTCGGGCGCGTAGGTCACCGGGATCTGCCGCGGCGAGGTGGGCAGCCCCACCGAGGCGAGGTGCGCGCGCACCCGCTCGGCACGGCCGGGCGGGCACAGGCCGAGGCGCTCGGAGAGGGCGAAGGCCAGCACCATGCCGATCGCCACCGCCTCGCCGTGGCGTATCGCGTCGCCGAACCCGGCGAGGGATTCGAGGGCGTGGGCGAAGGTGTGGCCCAGGTTCAGCAGCGCGCGCGGCCCGCTTTCGCGCTCGTCGGCGCCGACGATCTCGGCCTTGGCGCGGCAGCTCTCGCCGATCGCGTAAGCCCGCGCGGCGTCGCGCGCGGCGGCCGGGACGCCCTCGCCGATCACCGCGCGGCCGTTGGTTTCGAGCCACTCCCAGAACGCCGGGCGGTCGATCAGGCCGTATTTCGCCACCTCCGCATACCCGGCGCGCACCTCGCGCAGGGGCAGGGTGTCGAGCACGCCGGTGTCGGCGAGCACCAGGCGGGGCTGGTGGAAGGCGCCGACGAGGTTCTTGCCGTGGCGGGTGTCGATGCCGGTCTTGCCGCCCACCGCGCTGTCCACCTGCGCCAGCAGGGTGGTGGGCACCTGGACGAAATCGAGGCCGCGCAGCGCCACCGCCGCGGCGAACCCGGCGAGGTCGCCGGTGACGCCGCCGCCGAGGGCGACGAGGGCGGTCTTGCGTTCCACCCGGGCGTCGAGCAGGGCGTCGAGCAGGCGCTCCAGTTCGGCGAAGCTCTTGGAGGCCTCGCCCGGCGGCACCAGGGTGGCGGCGTGGGCGATGCCCGCCGCGTCGAGCGCCGCCTCGAGACGCGGCAGGTGCAGCGCGGCGACGGCGGCGTCGGCCACCACGTGGACGCGCGGGCGGCGCAGCACCGGCGCGATCCACTCGCCCGCGCGGTCGATCAGCCCGGTGCCGACGACGATCGGATAGCTGCGCTCGCCGAGCGGCACGGTGACGGTGACGGGTTGGGGTTTCATCGGTCCTCGGTTTGGCAGTGGGCGGCGATCGCGGCGATCACCCGCATGGTGGTGATCTCGGAAGCCTCGTCGCGGGTGTCCACCACCACCTGCGCTTCCGCATACAGGGGATAGCGTTTTTCCATCAGTTCGCCAAGAATCCGGCGCGGGTCGCCGGTGAGCAGCAGCGGCCGGGTGGTGCGCCCGGCGGTGCGGCTCACCAGCAGGTCGAGGTCGGCGCGCAGCCACACGCACAGCGCCTTCTGCCTGAGCGCCGCGCGGGTGGTGGGGTCGACGAACGCGCCGCCGCCGGTGGCGATCACCGCGGGCGGCCCCTCGATCAGCCGCGCGATCACCCGCCGCTCGCCCTCGCGGAACGCGGGTTCGCCCAGTTCGGCGAAGATGTCGCGCACGCTGCGCCCGGCGGCGGCCTCGATCTCGGCGTCGGAATCGTGGAACGGCCGGCCGAGCAGCGCCGCGACGCGCCGCCCGATGTGGCTCTTGCCGCAGCCCATCAGGCCGACGAAGGCGATGGTGCGCGGGATCGCGGCGACGCGGGCGAGGATCGGATCGGACATCTCTCGGGCGATGCGGTTGTCGAAAACGGTTCCGGGGCGCGTTGAACCCGCGCCGCCGAGAGGATAGACTGCCCGGCGCGCCCCGTAAATGGCGCGCCGTCCGCGCGTCGCGGACGCAGCCGGTGTTTTGTCGAGGAGCGGTAGCCGTGGGTTTTCTGATGCGTTTGCTTCTGATCGTGATCGTCGTGGCGTTGGCCGGGGGCGCGGTGTTCCTCGCGACCTGGGACATGCCCGCCCCGACCTCGCGGGTGGAAAAGGTGATTCCCGCCGACCGCTTCAAGTAACGTCCCCCAGCCCAGGAGAACAGCGATGACGATGCGGGCCGTGCGCGGACTGGCGATGTTGGGCGTTCTGGCCGCCGCGCAGCCCGCCGCGGCGCAGATGGCGGACGCGCCGACGCCGCTGTTCCCCGGCGCCGGACAGACGGCGCCCGCGCCGGTCGCGCCCGCGCCGCAGCGCCAGCCCGCGGCGCCGTCGGGGATCGATTTCGTCGGCCTCGCCGACATCGACCCGGAGGCGGTCGGCATCCTTCCCGCCGCCGGTGCCGATCCCTGGAGCCGCGACCTCGGCAGTCAGGCGTGGTTCTCCCTCAACCGCCCCGCCGCGCTGGCGCGCATGCGGGCGCTGCCGGTGGCCTCGGCCTCGCCCGCCGCGCGCGGCCTGTCGCGCCAGATTCTCCTCAGCGCCGCCGCGCCGCCCGCCGCCCCCGGCGTGCCCAACACCCCCGGCGTGCTCAGCGCCACCCGCATCGCCGCGTTGATCCACGCGGGCAACGCCGACGACGCCCGCCGCCTCGCCGCCGAGCTGCCGCCCCCCGCCGTGACCGAGGCGGTGGAGCAGGAGGCGATGCGCGCCGCCTGGCTGGCGGGCGACACCGCCGCCGCCTGCGCCCGCGCCGCCAACGGCGTGCGCGACCACGACGCGCCGCTGTGGTCGAAGGCCGACGCGGTGTGCGCGGGCATCGCCGGAGACGCCGGGCGCGCCCAGCTCCTCGTCGGCATCCTGCGCGAGATCGGCGCGGTGGACGCCGCCTTCGAACCCCTCGCGGCGGTGCTCACCGGCCGCGGTGCCCCGGCGCTCAAGGATCTGCCCGAGGGCGCTGGCCCGTTCGAGGCGGCGGCCTACCGCGCCCTCGGCGTCAAGCTGCCCGACGCGCCGCCCCTCGCGGCGCGCCCCTGGCTCGCCCGCCTCGCCGTGCCCGCCGAGGGCGCGGTGACCGAGGCCCACCTCCAGACCGTCGAGTTCGGCCTGCGGCGCGGCGCCCTGCCGCCCGCCGCCGCCGCCGCGGTCTACGAACGCTTCAAGGTGAGCGCCGACGACCTCACCAACGCCCAGGCCCTCAAGGCGCCCGCCGCCGGGCCGCGCGGCCGCGCCCTCTATTGGCAGGCGCTGCGGGCGGCGAAGACCGATGAGCAGCGGGTGCCGCTGCTCGACCGCCTGCTGACCGCCGCCCATGCCGACCGCGAGGCCTGGGCGACCCTGGCGCCGCTGCTGGCGCAGCCGCTGGCGGCGATGCTCGAGGTCGCCCCGGCGGTGGGGATCGCCGGAGATGCCGCCCGCGTCGCCCTCTGGACCGGCGACTGGGACCTGGCGCGCCGCTGGAACGACCGCATCGGCCGCGACGCCCTCACCGCCGATGAGGCCAAACGCACCGCCGCCGAACTGGCGCCGCTGTTCCGGCTGATCGACGCCCCGGCCGACGCGCAGGGCCGCGCCGCCGTCGCCTCGCCCGATCTCGGCGCGTGGCAGGCGGCGGAAGCGGCGCGCGGTTTGGCGGAGGACGCCCGCGCCCGGGTGCGCGACCGCCTGCTCGGCCTCTACCGCGTGTTCGCCCTGCCGGTGGCCGACGCCGACTGGCAGGCCGCCCTCGCCGCGCCCGGCGCCGCCGAGGGCGTGGCGGCGCCGCCGGTGCTGCTGGC
>JAUVUZ010000060.1 GCA_030604885.1 Alphaproteobacteria bacterium
CTCTCTCTCGTCATCCCCGCGAAGGCGGGGATCCACCCGTGGTTTCCACCTGTCTCCGCCGGGGCCGTTGGGACGCCGCATGGATTCCCGCCTTCGCGGGAATGACGAAGGGAGTGGGAATGGGGAGGAGAGGCGGGAATGGCGATGGGGGGCGGGAAGGCCCCCTGTCTCTCTCTCGTCATCCCCGCGAAAGCGGGGATCCACCCGTGGTTTCCACCTGTCTCCGCCGGGGCCGTTGGGACGCCGCCTGGATTCCCGCTTTCGCGGGAATGACGAAAGGGAGCGGGAATGACGAAAGGGAAGTGGGAATGACGAAAGAAGGGGCGGGAATGCCTGAGGAGGGCCGGGGGGGGGGCGGGTTGTCGGGCGGGCGGTGTCAGTCGATGCCGTAGGTGGAGGGGGGGATGACCTGTTTCGGCAGTTCCTTGGGTGCGTCGGCGGGGATCGCGTCGGCCCAATAGTCGGGGTTGAGGGCGTAGCGCCAGGCGCGCGGGTCGGCGCCGCCGGGGGTGACCGCCACCATCGGGCCGGTGCCCACCGGCAGTTCGCGGAACCGCTCCGGCGTGCCCGCCGCCGCCATCCGTCGCGCGTGCTCCTCGGAGCGGATCGAGGCGAAATCCATGGCGAGGTTGCCGAGGAACTTCGGGTACGCCACCGTCAGCTCGAACACCACCTTGTCCGGCCCGTCCTGCCCCACCGACACCAGCAGGTCCCTGAGGCCCACGGTGTCGTAGTCGGCGGCGTCGCGGGGATCGCGGAAGGGGTGGTCGGTCTTCATCAGCCGCGCGAAGGTGAACACCACGTCGCCCGCCGAGAACAGGTGCTCGGGGCGGTAATGGGGGGTGGTGTGGAACACCACGTTGCGGCGCAGGTGGAAGGTGTAGACGCGGCCGTCGTCGGAGACCTCCCAGCGGGTGGCGAGACCGGCGACGATGCGGTCGCTGCGGCGGTCGTATTCCACCAGCCGGTCGAACACGTGGCGGGCCGAGATGCCGAGCGGGTCGGGCGCTCCGGCGAAGCGCGCGGGGGCGATGCCCTTGGCGGGAACCGAGACCCCTTCCACCGCCTCGGCCACCACCGCCTCGCCGGGCTTGGGGGCGAGCGGCGCCGGGTCCTTGCGCACCATCGAGGCGCCGTAGGCCACCACGCCCACCACCACCAGAACCACCGCGCCCTTGCCGTATGCCTTGGTGTCGATGTTCACCGCCGTCCCCCTGTGGTCGTCTCCGGCGCAGAAGACGCGAACTCGGCGCGGGAATCAAGCGCCGGATCGGCTCGCGTGGCGCGCAGCTCGGTTTCGAGGCGGGCGGCGCGCGCCTGCGCCGCCCACAGTCGGGCGTAGACGCCCTCCGCCGCCAGCAGTTCGGCATGGCTGCCGCGCTCGACGATGCGGCCCTTGTGCATCACCAGGATCTGGTCCGCGTCCACCACCGTGGAGAGGCGGTGGGCGATCACCAGGGTGGTGCGGTCGCGCGCCGCCTGCGCCAGGGTGTCCTGGATGTCGGCCTCGGTGGCGGTGTCGAGGGACGAGGTCGCCTCGTCGAACACCAGGATCGGCGGGTCCTTGAGCACCGCCCGGGCGATGGCGACGCGCTGGCGCTCGCCGCCCGAGAGCTTGAGGCCGCGCTCGCCCACCAGGGTGTGGTATTTCTGCGGCTGGTGGACGACGAAATGGCGGATCCGCGCCACCCGCGCGGCGGCGTCGATCTCCTCCGCCGTGGCGCCGGGGCGGCCGTAGGCGATGTTGGCGCCGATGGTGTCGTTGAACAGCGCCGCCTCTTGCGGCACCAGGCCGACGGCGCGGCGCAGCGACGCCTGGGTGAGGGTGCGCACGTCGCGGCCGTCCACCTCCACCGCCCCGGCGGAGACGTCGTAGAACCGCAGCAGCAGCCGCGCCACCGTCGACTTGCCGGAGCCGGAGGCGCCGACGATGGCGGTCTTGGTCCCGGCGGGGACGACGAAATCCACGTCGTGCAGCAGCGGGCGGCCGTCGCGGTAGGCGAACTCCACGTGGCGGAACGCGATCGCCCCCGGCCCGCGCGGCAGGTCGGCGGCGTCGGGCGCGTCGGCCACCTGCGGGGTTTCGTCGAGCAGGGCGAACAGGGCCTCCATGTCGGCCATCGCCTGGCGCATCTGCTGGTAGGCGAGGCCCAGCAGGTTCAAGGGCATGTAGAGCTGCAGCAGGTAGGTGTTGACCAGCACGAAGTCGCCCACCGTCATCGTGCCCGCGCGGATGCCCTCGGCCGCCAGCGCCATCAGCGCGATCAGCCCGGCGGAGACGATCGCCGCCTGACCGCCGTTGGTGAGGGCGAGGGACCCCTTGCTCGCCACCGCCGCGTCTTCCAGCGCCTTGAGCGCGGTATCGAGGCGCGTGCGCTCGTGGTCCTCGGCGGCGAACGCCTTGACGGTTTCGATGTTGACCAGGGCGTCGGTCTCGATCGCCGCCACCGCGCCGTCCCGCGCGTTCATGGCGCGGCGGAACTTCAGCCGCCATTCGGTGACGGCGAAGGTGAAGGCCACATATCCGGCGATGGTGAAGAACACCACCGCCGCGAACCGCCAGTCGAACGCCGCCCACAGGATCGCGGTGACGAACGCCAGCTCCAGCAGCGCCGGGCCGGTGCGGAACAGCGCGAGGCGGAGGATCACGTCCAGCCCGTCGGTGCCGCGCTTGATCGACCGCGCCAGCGCGCCCACCCGCCGGTCGAGGTGGAAGCCGAGGGAGAGGGCGCACAGCCGCTCGAACACCTGAACGCTCAAGGCGCGCACGGCGCGTTGCAGCACCCGCGCGAAAATCGCGTCCTGCGCCTGGGTGAACGCCTGCTGCACCACCCGGGTGAGGCCGTAGGCGACGATCAGGCCGATAGGAATCGCCGCCAGCGCGTCGCCCGGGTGGGCGAGGGCGTCCACGGTCGCCTTGTAGAGCCACGGCACCGCGACGCTGGCGAGCTTGGCCAGCACCAGCAGCGCCAGGCACGCCGCCACCCGCAGGCGCAGGCCCGGCGCGCGGCGCGGCCAGAGATAGGGGAGGAGACGGACGAGGGTTCCCATGGGCGGCAGCCTAGCACGGCGGCGGAAGCGTGCCCACATCCCAGCCGGGGAGATTTCGCGGGGGGACGACATGACGGCGGTTCTCTGGTTTCGCGACGACTTGCGCCTCGGCGCGCATCCCGCCCTCGCCGCCGCCGCGCGGGAGGGGGAGGTGCTGCCGGTGTTCGTGCGCGACGCCGCCTTCCGCGTCGGCGGCGCGGCGCGCTGGTGGCTGCACCACGCGCTCGCCGATCTCGGGCGGCGGATCGCCGCGGCGGGCGGCCGCCTCGCGCTGTTCGACGGCGAGGCCGGGGCGGCGCTGGCGCGGGCGGCGGCGACGTGGCCGGCGCGGATGGCCTCGCCGGGGGACGGGGACTGCGCGTTGTAGGTCGGGCAGCCCGAAACCGCGAAGCTGGCCGCGGCGGCGGGGGCCGCCGCCGCGGCCTGCTTCGCGC
>JAUVUZ010000049.1 GCA_030604885.1 Alphaproteobacteria bacterium
CGCGCAGCAGCGCCGACACCGTGCGGCCGTCGGCGCCCAGGGCCAGGGCCTCGGCGTCGTCGCTGCCGCCGAGGAACAGCGCCGCGCCCTCGAACCGGCCGCCGACGCCGCGCCCGGGCAGCGCCGCCACCTCGGCCACCGGCGCCGCCTGCACCCCCGCGTCGGCCGCCGCCTCGCGGATCGCGCGCGCCATCGGGTGCGCCGAACCGAGCGAAAGCCCGGCCGCCAGCGCCAGCACCTCGTCCCGCGTCAGGCCGCGCCCGACCACGTCGGTGACGCGCGGGCGGCCCTCGGTGAGGGTGCCGGTCTTGTCGAACGCCACCGCGCCGACCCCGGCCAAGGTCTCGATCACCGCGCCGCCCTTGATCAGAAGCCCCCGCCCCGCCCCCGCCGCCAGGCCCGAGGCGAGCGCCGCCGGGGTGGAGATCACCAGCGCGCACGGGCAGCCGATCAGCAGCAGCGCGAGGCCGCGATACACCCAGGTGAGCCAGTCCGCCCCCGCCAGCAGCGGCGGCAACAGCATCACCAGCACCGCGACGCCGACCACCGCCGGGGTGTACCAGCGCGCGAAACGGTCGATGAAGCGCGCCACCGGCGCCTTGCGCGCCTGCGCCTCCTCCACCAGCCGCACCACCCGGGCGATGGCGGTGTCGCCCGCCCCGGCGGCCACGGTGACGCGCAAGGAACCCTCGCCGTTGACGGTCCCGGCGAACACCGTGTCGCCCGGCGCCTTGGACACCGGCATCGCCTCGCCGGTGAGCGCGCTTTCGTCCACCGCGCTCATGCCGTCCTTGATCGTGCCGTCGGCCGCCACCCGCTCGCCCGCGCCCACCAGGATCACGTCGCCGACACGCAGCGCCGCGGCCGCCACGGTTTCCAGGCCCGCGTCGGTCTCCCGCCGCGCGGTTTGCGGCGCGAGATCGACGAGGGCGCGGATGCCCGCGCGGGAGCGATAGGCCGCCACGGTCTCCAGGCATTCGCCCAGCAGAAACAGCAGCACCACCGCCGCCGCCTCGCCGATGGCGCCGATCGCCGCCGCGCCCACCGCCGCCACCGTCATCAGGGTCTCGATGGAAAACGGGTTGCCGCCCCGCGCCGCCGCCCAGGCGCGGCGCGCGATCGGCGCCACGCCCACCGCCAGCGCCGCCGTCAGCGGCCAGGGGGCAAGCTCGGGCGCCAGCCGTTCCGCCACCGCGCCCGCCTGCAACGCCACCGCGTAGACCACCGCGAGCTTGAGCGCGCCCTCGGCCCACAGCGTCGCCAACAGCGACCCGCCGCCCGCGCCGTGGGTGTGGCCATGGCCGTGCGCGTGCTCGTGTTCGTCGTGTTCGTCGTGCCGCTCCGGCGGCGTGACCGGGCCGAACCCCTCGCAACGCATGCAGCAACCCATGATTCACCTCTTTCCCGCGTCGCCGAATGCGACTATCTGAGGAAAAGGTACGATCTCCAGTCACTGGAGAAGCAAGGGGAGATTTTCGCGATGCTGCCGATCGGCCGACTGGCGCGGGAAAGCGGGGTGAAGATCCCGACGATCCGCTATTACGAGAGCATCGGCCTGCTGCCCGAACCGGCGCGCAGCGAGGGCAACCGCCGCCTCTACCCGGTCGAGGCGGTGCGGCGGCTGAAGTTCATCCGCCACGCGCGGGAGCTGGGCTTCGAGATCGACGCGATCCGCCGCCTGGCGCAGATGGCGCAGCACCCGGCCGACCCGTGCTGCGAGGCGGACCTCCTGGCGCGGGAGCGGCTGGCGGAAATCGAGGACAAGATCGCCAAGCTGGCGGCGCAGCGCGACGAACTGCTGCGGATGATCGGCGAGTGCGCCCACGGCAAGGTGGCCGAGTGCGGCGTCATCGACGTGCTCGGCGACCACGACAAGTGCCTGCACCACCGCCACTGAGTCTCATGCCGGGGCGGTCTGATCGTCCTCCACCAGCACCGAGACGGCGTCGGGGATGCGCTTGAGGCGCGCGAGGTTGCGCAGGCTCTCCACGTGCGCCTCGGAAATCTGCATGTCGGCCGAGAGCACCAGGCGGCCGTCGGCGGCGATCACGTCGGCGGCGAGCACCATGTCGGGCAGCAGCAGGCCGGTGGGCAGCACCCGCGCGGCGACGCCGTCGCGGGCACGGTCGGAGGCCACCTCCAGCACCTGGCGGACGCGGGTGAACAGGGTCGGGTCGAACTGCGGCGCGCGCAGGGCGAGGGTGTCGAAGTCGGCGCGGGTCGGCTCGTGGCCGGTGACGATGTTGGCGAGGGCGACGAGAATGTGGAGGATCCGCGCGTCGGCCGGAATCTCGGTGCCCTTCGGCCCGTCGGCGGGGAAGCCCGAGCCGTCGAAGCCGCGGTTCTGCAAGTGGACGATCCGCGCCACCCCGGCGAGGCGGGGAATGTGGGCGACGACGTTGCGCGCCGCCTCCGGGCTGCGCTCGATCATGCCGCGCTCCACCTCGGAGAGCGGCTGCTTTTTCTGCAGCTTCAGCAGCACCTCGGGCGGCACCGAGAGCAGCCCCACCGGCCCCAGCATCGCCGCGATCTCGAGCTGCCAGCGCTGCGGCAGGTTGAGGGCGCGGCCCACCTTGCGCGCCCAGTTGCGGATGCGCGTCGCCCGCGCGAACGCCACCGGCGAGGCGAGCGCCAGCATGTCGATCAGCACCTTCACCGACCCGGCCAGGGTCTTTTCCAGCAGCTCGCGCTCGGCGGTGACGAGGCGGTATTGCTCGCGCGCCGCGTCCAGCCCCTGGGCCATCAGCTCCGCCGGGCAGGGCTTGGTGAGGAAGCGGAAGATCGCGCCGGTGTTGATGGCGTCGATGGCGGTTTGCATGTCGGCGTTGCCGGTGAGCATCAGGCGCACGGTGTCGGGGGCGATCTCGCGGATTTTCGCCAGGGTGGCGACGCCGTCCATGCCGCCCATGCGCATGTCGCACACCACCACCTCGAAGCTCTCGCCCGCCTGGAGGCGCGCCACCGCCTCCTCGCCGCCGGTTGCGGTTTCGATGGCGTAGCGGCCGCGGAACTGGCGCTTCATCGCCGCCAGCAGGTTGACGTCGTCGTCGATCAGCAGAACGCTCACTTCACCGCCTCCGTGTCCGCTTCCACCAGCGAATCGAGCCAGGTCTTGACCTTCGCCTCCATGCCGAGGCGGCGGACGTAGTCGACATCCAGCAGCACCGGCCGCACGGTGCGGCTGCCCAGCGGCCAGCGCGGCCCGAAGGCGCGCGCGAGGTGGACGCAGGTGAGCGCCGAGCGGTCGGCGAACACGCATTCGGAGGGCGCGTTCTGGTAGAGCACCGCCTCCACCACCGCGTCGTTGAACCCCCAGAGGCCGAGCAGGTAACCGCCCAGTTCCGCCTGGGTGGCGCCGAAGGTTTCGCGCTCCAGCACCGCCATGTCCTCGCCCCGCTCGGCGCGTTTGAGGATCTCGCGGGTCTTGGCGGGGGCGGCGTCGAAGAACACCAGGGTGCCGATGCAGGAGAGCATCGCCGCGCAGAACGCCTGGTCGCGCAGGCTTTCGCCCAGCCCTTCCTCCCGCGCGATGCGGCGCGCCAGGGCGGCGACGGTGAGGCCGTAGGCGTCGAGGTCGCGCAGCACCGAGGCGTGCTCGGGGGATTTGTCGAACTGGCGGAAGATGCCGACCTGGAGCACCAGCGCGCGCACCGTCTCCATCCCCAGCAGGCGCACCGCCTGGAACACGTCGTGGACCCGGCTGCCGAGGGAGAAATACGCCGAGTTGGTGATTTTCAGCACCTCGGCGGTCATCGCCACGTCGCCGCCGATCAGCTCGGCGACGTCGCGCAGCGACGACGCCTCCTTGCGCATCTCGGCGGTGAGGCGGATGTAGAGATCCGGCGGCGAGGGCAGGTTGTGCAGGCCCGCCGCGAGGGTGCGCAGCGGCTCGGAGCGCAGCATCCGGCGCAGCGCCAGGGTGCGGTCGAGCAGGGCGACGATGTCCTCGGTGTTGCAGGGCTTGGCGAGGTATTGGTGGGTCGGCCCGATGGTGCGGAGCACGCTCTTTTCCTCGGTGTAGCCCGAGAGCACCACCCGCACCGTGCCGGGGTGGCGGCGCTCCACCTCGGAGAGCAGCGAGGCGCCGTCCAGCTCCGGCATCCGCATGTCGGAGACCACCACGTCGAAGGCGGTTTCGTCGAGCCGCTTCAGCGCCTCGATCGGGCTGTCGAGGAAGGTGATGTCCCAGTCGTCGCGCTGCTTGTGCAGCACGCGGCGCAGGCCGCGCAGCAGGTTGACGTCGTCATCGACGAACAGGATCGAGAGTTTCATCCGCGCTTCCTCCGACCTCCCGGATCGGCAGCCGCACCACGAAGGTGGCGCCGCCGCCCGGCGTGTCTTCCAGCGTGAGGCGGCCGCCGTGCTTCTTGACCACCACGTCCATCGCGATCGCCAGCCCCTGGCCGGTTCCCTTGCCCACGGACTTGGTGGTGAAGAAGGGATCGAACACCCGCTCGCGCAAGCTCTCGGGCACGCCGGGGCCGTTGTCGGCCACCCGGATCTCGACGGCGTCGCCGTCGCGGCGGGTGCTGAGGCGGATCAGGCCCTGCCCCTCGCGCCCTTCGAGCGCCTGGGAGGCGTTGACCACCAGGTTCAACAATACCTGATTGAGGTCGGCGGGCAGACAGAGAATTTGCGGCAGGTCCGGGTCCAGGTCCTTTTCCACCCGCGCGGTGTGCTTCCACTCGTTGGTGGTGACGGTGAGGGTGCTCTCGAGCGCGCGGTTGATGTCGGTCATCACCTTGGCGGTGCTGCCGGGATGCGAGAATTCCTTCATCGAGCGCACGATCCGCGCCACGTGCTCGACGCCGTCGAGGGATTGCCGCGCCGCCGTCGGCAGTTCCTCCAGCAGGTAGGGCACGTCGGCCGCCGCCAGCGCGGCGGCGACTCGGGCGGCCGCTTCGCCCTCCGCCGCCGCCTGCACCGCCGCCACGCCGCGCGCGAGGTCGTGGAACGCGCCCTCGAAGAACCGCAGGTTGTCGCCGACGTATTGGATCGGCGTGTTGATTTCGTGGGCGATGCCCGCCGCGAGTTGGCCGACGCTCGCCAGCCGCGACGACTGCAACGCCTCGCGCTGGGCGTCCACCAGGGCGGTGACGTCGCTCGACGCGCCGCGGTAGCCGACGAACGCGTCGCGCACGAACACCGGCACGCCGTTGGAGCGCACGTGGACGACGCGGCCGTCGGCGGTCTTGATGCTGTAGTCGAGGTTGCGGAACGGCCGCCGCGCCGCCACGTCCTTGGCGTAGGCCACCCATTTCGCCGCGTCCTCCTGGCTTTGCGCGCGCAGGGCGAAGCTCAGCCGGGTGGAGCCGATCACCTGCTCGGGGGAGAGGCCGGTGACCGCGAAGAAGCGGTCCGACACCATCACCAGCCGGTCCTCCGCGTCGGTCTCCCAGAACCAGTCGGAGGCGGCGCTGGCGATGTCGCGCAGCCGCTGCTCGCTCATCGCGAGGCGGTCGAATTGCTCCTGCAACTCGCCGCGCGCCCGCGCGTCGGCCTCGGCCTGCGCGGCGGCGACGCGCTCCAGCGCCTCGGCGTTGCGCTTGAACACCATCGCCGCGTGCAGCAGCCGTCCCACCTCGTCGGCGCGGTCGGCGGCGACGATCTCCACCCCGGTCTCCCCCGCCGCGAGGCGGGAGAGCGCGGTGGCGGCGCGCCGCACCGAGCGCGAGATCGCGCCGCTCAACGCCAGCGACAGCGCCGCCGACAGGGCGAACGCCGCGCCCGCGCCGCCCAGCGCCCACAGCACCACACGCCGCTCGTCCGCCGCCGCCGCCGCGTCGCGGGCCTGGCGGGCGGCGAGATGCGCCGCCTCCCAGGCGCGCAGCGCCTGCTCCGCGTCGGCATGGCGGCGCTCGGTCTCGGCCACCCGGCGCATCGCCGGTTCGGCGGAATCCGCCAGCGCCGCCCGGGCGGCGACGACGTAGCGCAGCGCCTCGTCGCGGGTGGCGGCGGCGAGCGCGGCCTCCTCGCCGCTTTCCGACGCGGTGCCGCCGAACATTTCGGCCAAAACCTCGACGCTGCCGAGGCGCGCCTCGGCGACCGCCCGCAGGCCGTCCGCCACCTCCGCCCGCACGCCCACCGCGCCCCAGGCGAGCGCGCGGAACAGCGCGAGATCGCTGCGGATCAGCGCCACGCGCAGGGTGGCGGCGCGGGATTCGCGCATCTGGCGCTCCTGCGCCCGCTCGGCGGAGGCGCCCTGGAGCTGCGCCAGGGTGATCCACGCCACCAGCATCGCCGCCGCCGCGCCCGCCGCCACCAGGCCCGGTGCCACCAACAGCTTCAGTCCCAGCGGCCAGTCCCGAAATCGCATCCGCATGTCCACCCCCACCCGCAGCTTAAGCGGGCAAACCGGCGTTTCTCAACAGTCATGTGGTGTGGCGCGGCCGCCAGGATCAGTCGGCCGCCCCGGCGCAAACGGCGCAGGGAAAATTGGCGATTGAATTCGCCGCCCGCGCCGGGCCATTCTCGGGGATCGCCGCATCGGAACCCTCCCATGTCGCTGGGCGTCACCCATTTCGTCTTCCTCTTCGCCACCGTGCTGCTGGCGCTGCTGCTGGGCGCGCGCGCCGGGCGCCGCGCCCGCACCGCCGAGGGCTTCAGCCTCGGCGGCCGGGCCTCGGGCGCCGGGGTGGTGGCGGGCGGCATCGCGGGCACGGTGATCGGCGGCGCCGCCACCATCGGCACCGCCCAGCTCGCCTGCACCGTCGGGCTTTCGGGCTGGTGGTTCACCCTCGGCTCGGGGCTGGGGTTCCTCCTCATCGGCACCTTCTACGCCCGGCCGCTGCGCCACTCGGGGCTCGAAACCGTCTCGCAATACCTCGCCCTCAACTACGGCCGCGCCGCCGGGCCGATCGCCAGCCTCGCCTCCTCCCTCGGCATCCTGTTCTCGGCGGTGGCGAGCGCGCTGGCGGCGATCCCGATGGTCGGCGCGATGACCGGCCTTTCCTCCGCCGCGTCGGCGGCGACGATCGTGGCGCTGGTGGTGGCGATGGTGCTGTGGGGCGGGCTGCGCGCCGCGGGCGTCGCCGGGCTGTTCAAGATGGCGGTGCTGTGGACCACCCTGTTCGCGGCGGGCGGAGTCGCCGCGTTCACCCTCGCCGAGATGCCGGATTTCGCCCAGCGCTTCCCGCCGACGCCGTGGTTCAGCCTGTTCGGCCGGGGCGTCGGCCAGACCCTCGGCAACGTGGTCTCGCTGATCGTCGGCATCGTCTGCACCCAAACCTACATCCAGGCGCTCTACGCCGCCTCGGATTCCCGCACCGCCGCCATCGGCGCCTACACCGCCGCCGCGATCACCATTCCCGTGGGCCTGCCGTCGGTGGCGGTGGGCATGGCGATGCGGGTGCTGCACCCGGAAATTCCGCCGATTCTCGCCCTGCCCGCGTTCATCGCCGAGCACCTGCCCGCGCCGGTGGCGGGGGTGGCGCTGGGCGGCCTGATGCTCTCGGTGGTCGGCTCGATCGCGGGCCTCACCCTCGGCATCGGCACGATGATCTCCCGCGACATCGGCCAGGCGGTGCTCGGCCTCTCGCAGGACCGCCACATTCTCCTTCTCAACCGCGCCACGGTTCTGGCGGTCACCGGGATCGCCGCGTGGATCGCCGTCACCCACCTCGACAGCTACGTGCTGGACTGGAACTACATGTCGATGGCGCTGCGCGGCGCCGGGCTGTTCCTGCCGCTGTCGCTTGCGGTGTTCGCGCCCCGGCGCCTGCCGCCCGCCTGGGGCGTGGCGTCGATGGCGCTCGCCACCCTGGCGGCGGTGGCGTCGCGGCTGGTGTTCCAACTGCCGGTCAACCCGCTGTTCGTGGGCGTGGGGGTGAGCGCCGCGATGGTGGCCGCCGGGCTGGTGGCGGCGCGGTTGTCGCCCCGGGTGCCCGGCAACCCCTGATTTCCGACGCCGCGCGCCTTATGAAAATTTTAGGAATTGTGGCGGAGGCTGATTTGCGGGCAGCCCCGACCGCTGCCGCAGAAACGTGCGCCCGTTCCCACTCTTCCGCCGGGGATCCCATGACGTCTCTCAAGAACCTTCGCATGCCGGTCAAGCTCTATGGGAGCGCGGCCGTGATCATCTCCCTGATCGCGATCATGGCCGCCACCTCGTGGTCGGCCTTCCGCGAGATCGATTCCGCGTTCCTGTCGGTGCGGCAGTCGGCGGAGCTTTCGCAGGCCGCCCAGGCCGCGCGTTTCCAGGTGTCCGCCGCCGCCTATGCCAACCTCGGCATTTCCAAGGCGCAGAGCACCGAGGATCTGGACCGCTACGAAGGCACCAGCGCCACCCGCCGCGCCGAGGCGACCGCCGGGGTGACCGCCGCCCTCGCCGCCGCCACCGGGGCGGAGGAGCGCCGCCTGCTCGGCACGATGCTGAAGACCATGGAGGCCTACGGCGACCTCTCGCGCAAAGGCGTGGAACTGCGCCGTGCCTACATCGAGCGCAAGGCCGAGATCATCGAACTGGCGCCCAAGCTCGCCGACGCCATGACCTACGCCATCAATCAGGCGATCGCCACCACGCCGCTGCTGATCAACCCGACGATGTCCGCCAGCCACAGCCTCAACGCCACCCGCTCGGCGATGCTGCTCTACCTCCTCAGCAACGCGCCGGAAGACGCGGCGCGGCAGGACCAGGCGCTCAAGACCGCCCAGGCGGCGATCCAGATGGCCGCCGGTCTGGCGGGCGGCACCGAGATCCAGGGGGTCGTCGACGCGGTGGCGGAAATGACCAACACCTACGAATCCGAGGCCAGCCTGCTGATGGCCCTGGCGCAGCGCAGCAACGAGCTGTGGTACGAGCAGGCCCGCGCGGCGCGCGCCGATCTCGACGCCGCCACGGACGCGACGATCCAGCACCTGACGCGGGTCTCCGGCAGCGCCGTGGCCGACGCCACCGCCAAGATCGCTCACGCCTCGACGGTGCTGGGGGTGGTGGCGGTGCTGGTGCTGCTGACGGTGCTCTTCCTCAACTGGCTGACCGTGCGCCTGGTGGCACGGCCGATCGTCGCCGTCACCGGGGTGATGGAGCGCCTGGCGGACGGCGACAAGGGCGTCGACGTGCCGTTCGTCGCCCAGACCGACGAGGTGGGCGGCATCGCCCGCGCGGTGCAGGTGTTCAAGGACAACGCGCTGAAACTCGACGCCATGGCTGCCGAACAGGCGGAGCAGGAGCGCCGCGCGGCGGCGGAGAAGCACGCGGCGATGCGCGATCTCGCCGACGCCATGGAGGCGAGCGTCAAGGGCATCGCCCAGTCGGTGGCCACCTCCGCAGCGCGGATGCGCGAGACCGCCTCCGCCCTCACCGCCATCGCCGAGGAAACCTCCGCCCAGGCCACCTCGGTGGCGGCCGCCACCGAACAGGCGACCCACAACGTCGAAACCGTCGCCTCGGCGGCGGAGGAACTCTCCTCCTCGATTTCGGAAATCGGCCGCCAGGTGTCTGCGGCGGCCGACGTCGCCGCCGACGCGGTGAGCCAGACCGAGCGCACCAACGGCCTCGTCACCGCCCTCGCCGGGGCCGCCAACCGCATCGGCGAGGTTGTCGGGCTGATCACCGACATCGCCAACCAGACCAACCTCCTCGCGCTCAACGCCACCATCGAGGCGGCGCGCGCGGGCGAGATGGGCAAGGGCTTCGCGGTGGTGGCGGGCGAGGTGAAGAATCTCGCCAACCAGACCGCCAAGGCGACCGAG
>JAUVUZ010000014.1 GCA_030604885.1 Alphaproteobacteria bacterium
GACCGCCTCCACCGCCTCGGCGGCCTCCGCCTCCACCGCGGCGATGGCGTCGGCGCGGCGGCGCGCCTCGGCCCGCGCGGCGGCGAGCGCGGCGGCGAGACCCGCCGCCAGCAGCGCAAGGGTGAGACAGGCGGCGAGCGGCTCGCGGATTTCGAACAGGTAGCCGGTGCGGGCGAGGGCGGCGGCGGCGAGCGCCGTGCCCACCACGTGGCAGATGCGGCGCGCCCAGCTTTCGGCGAGGAAGTAGCCGATCGGCGCGACCATGCCGTAGACCATGCCGAGAACCAGGAAGGCGGCGGCCTCGGCATCGGGGCGCCGGCCCGTCGCCACCACCGCGAACGCCGGGGCGAGGGCCGCGCAGGAGACCAGCGCGGCGACCGTCAGAGCCGAGATTTCGCCCAGAACGCGCGACATGGCCCCTCCTCTTCCCGTCTTCCCGAATCGTCTCCCCGGTTGCGGCGACCTTGCAGTGACGGCGATCACGGCGCGCATAAAAAAAGCACCGGGCCGAAGCCCGGTGCTCTTTCACTCCGTATGCCGGACCGATTACTCGGCGGCGGCGGCCGGAGCGCCGTTCAGGATGTTGAGAACCTGACGGGCGCAGGTCGGCAGGTGGGTGCCCGGGCCGAACACGGCCTTGACGCCCGCCTTGAACAGGAAGTCGTAGTCCTGGGCCGGGATCACGCCGCCGCAGAACACGATCGGGTTCTTCATGCCGAGCTTCTTCAGCTCCGCGATCAGGGCCGGGGCGAGGGTCTTGTGACCCGCGGCGAGCGACGACACGCCGATGACGTGCACGTCGTTCTCCACCGCCATCTTCGCGGCCTCTTCCGGGGTCTGGAAGAGCGGACCGACGTCGACGTCGAACCCGAGGTCGGCGAAGGCCGAAGCCACCACCTTCTGACCGCGGTCGTGACCGTCCTGACCCATCTTCACGATGAGCATGCGCGGACGACGGCCTTCCTTCTCGGCGAACGCGTCGATGTCCTTCTTGAGGGCATCGAACTCGCTGTCGCCTTCGAACGCCGAGCCGTACACGCCGGAGACGGTGCGGATCTGCGCGTTGTAACGGCCGACGACCTTCTCGATCGCGTAGGAGATTTCGCCGACGGTGGCGCGAGCGCGGGTCGCGACGACGGCGAGATCCAGCAGGTTGCCCTTGCCCGACTCGGTCGCCTTGGTGATGGCGTCGAGGGCGGCCTGGCAGGCCTGCTCGTCACGGGTGGCGCGGATCTGCTTCAGACGGGCGATCTGCGACTCGCGGACGGCGGTGTTGTCGACCTCGAGGATCTCGATCGGCTCTTCCTTGGCGAGCTTGTACTTGTTCACGCCGACGACGACTTCGGTGCCGCGATCGATGCCGGCCTGACGGCGAGCCGCGGCCTCTTCGATCTTCAGCTTCGGCATGCCGGACTCGATCGCCTTCGCCATGCCGCCGAGCTCGGCGACTTCGTCGATCAGCTTCTGCGCTTCGACGATCAGCGAGTGGGTCAGGCTCTCGACGTAGTAGGAGCCGGCCATCGGATCGACGGTGTTGCAGATACCCGACTCTTCCTGAACGATGATCTGGGTGTTACGGGCGATACGGGCCGAGAACGGGGTCGGCAGCGCGATCGCTTCGTCCAGAGCGTTGGTGTGCAGGGACTGGGTGCCGCCAAGAGCAGCCGCCATGCATTCGATGGTGGTGCGGATGACGTTGTTGTAGGGGTCCTTCTCGGTCAGCGACACGCCCGAGGTCTGGCAGTGGGTGCGCAGCGCGAGCGAGTCCGACTTCTTCGGGTTGAACTGGCTCATCATGTTCGCCCACAGGAAGCGGGCGGCGCGCAGCTTCGCGATTTCCATGAAGAAGTTCATGCCGATCGCGAAGAAGAACGACAGGCGCGGAGCGAACGCGTCGACCGGCAGGCCGGTGGCGATCGCCGCCTTGGCGTACTCGAGACCGTCGGCGAGGGTGAACGCGAGCTCCTGGACCGCGGTCGCGCCGGCTTCCTGCATGTGGTAGCCGGAGATCGAGATCGAGTTGAAGCGCGGCATGTTCGCCGAGGTGTAGGCGATGATGTCGGAGATGATCCGCATCGACGGCGCCGGCGGGTAGATGTAGGTGTTACGAACCATGAACTCCTTGAGGATGTCGTTCTGGATCGTACCGGCCATGTCCTTCGGGGACACGCCCTGCTCTTCGCCCGCGACGATGTAGCCGGCGAGAACCGGAACCACGGCGCCGTTCATGGTCATGGAGACGGACATCTTGTCGAGCGGAATGCCGTCGAACAGGACCTTCATGTCTTCGATCGAGTCGATCGCCACGCCGGCCTTGCCGACGTCGCCGACGACGCGCGGATGGTCGGAGTCATAGCCGCGGTGGGTGGCGAGGTCGAACGCCACCGACACGCCCTGCTGGCCGGCGGCCAGGTTCGCGCGGTAGAAGCGGTTGGACTCTTCGGCGGTCGAGAAACCGGCGTACTGACGGATCGTCCAGGGGCGCGCGGTGTACATGGTCGCGCGCGGGCCGCGGGTGAACGGCGGCAGGCCCGGGAAGGTGTTGATGTGCTCGAGGCCTTCCAGGTCCTCGGCGGTGTAGAGCGGCTTCACCTTGATGCCTTCGGGGGTCGTCTTGACCAGGGAGTCCCAGGTCTTACCCTTCAGGTCTTTCGAGACGGCTTCTTCCCAGGCAGCCCGGGACTGTTCGAATTTAACGGCCATTGTGTTTCCCCTATTGAAGGGCGAACGCCCCTGCCGGTTTTCCGGCTTTTTGGGGGTTCGCGAGCGGCGGCATTATACCCGAATAGGCAGGGCTGTCTACGGAACCCGGGCGAAATTTCAAGCCCCCCTTCACAACATCGTCCGGGGGCGTCACATTGGATCGGCCCCGGCCTCGGTGCGGGCGGGGCAAGTTCCTTCAATTCCACGAAAAGCCGACCGATGACCAACCCGCGCTCCGGACTGTTCCGCCACATCGCCGCCTGCAACGCGATCGCGCCCGGGCCGTGGCCGCCGCTGGTGGCGGAGGGGCGCGCCGTCGCCTGGCCTTCCCCCGCCGCGCGGGTGGAAATGGCGAGTCACCCCGGGGATTTCCTCGACTGCGGCGACCACTGGCGGTTCGCGCCCGGGTGCGCCGACGCGGCCGCCCGCACCGCCGCCCTCGACCGTCTGGCGGAGCGCCTGCGGGCGCGCGGCGCGATCCGCGCGCCGCGCGGCGAACGCTATGCGGTGGTGGCGGAATGGGGCGAACCGGCGCTCGCCACCCTCGACCGCGGCGCCGCCGAGGCGGTGGGGGTGCGCGCCTTCGGCGTCCACCTCAACGGCTATGTCCGCCGCGCCGACGGCCTGCACCTTTGGGTGTCCCGCCGCGCCCGCGACAAGGAGGTGGCGCCCGGCAAGCTCGACAACGTGGTGGCGGGCGGCCAGCCCGCCGGGCTGGGGCTGATGGACAACCTGGTGAAGGAGTGCGCCGAGGAGGCGTCGCTGCCCGCCGACCTGGCGCGCCGCGCGGTGCCGGTGGGGCTGGTGCGCTATTGCTTCACCGGCGAGCGCGGGCTGAAGCCCGACACCCTGTTCTGCTACGATCTCGAGTTCCCCGACGACGTGGTGCCCACCCCCGGCGACGACGAAAGCGAGGGCTTCGAGCTGTGGCCCGCCGCGCGCGTCCTCGACACCCTCGCCACCACCTGGGACTTCAAGTTCAACGTACCGCTGGTGATCCTCGATTTCGCCCTGCGCCACGGCCTGCTTTCCCCCGAGACCTGCGCCGAATACACCGCCGTGGCCACCGGCCTGCGGCGCGATTTCCCGCGCTTCGACGGCTGAGGCGGCGATGCTGTTTCTCGATTTCGAGGACGGGATCGCCGCGCTGGAGGCGGAACTCGCCGAATACCGCCACGGCGGCGGCGGCGAGGAGGAGGCGCGGCTGAAGGCGCGCATCGACCGTCAGATCGACGCCCTCTACGCCCGCCTCACCCCGTGGCAGACGGTGCAGGTGGCCCGCCACCCGGAGCGCCCGGCGGCGCGCGAGATCGTCCGCGCCCTCGGCGGCGGCTTCATCGCCCTGGCGGGGGACCGGCGCGGCGCCGACAGCCGCGGCGTGGTGGGCGGCATCGCGCGGCTGCGCGACCACGGCGTGGTGCTGATCGGCCACGACCGCGACCCCGGCGACGACGCCGCGGCGCTGCGCAAGACCGCGCGCATGCTGCGCCTCGCCGACCGCTTCCGCCTGCCCGCGGTGCTGGTGGCGGGCGGCGCCTATGCGGACCCCGACGCCCTCGGCGCCTGCCTCGACGCGGCGCTCGACCTGCGGGTGCCGCTGGTGGCGGTGGTCTCGGGCGCCCTCGCCGGGCCGGGGGCGGCGCTGCCGCTCGCCGCCGACACGGTGCTGATGCTGGAACACGCCTGCCTCTCCGCCGCGACGCCGGAGGAGGCGGCCACCGCCTTCTGGCCGCCGGGCGGCGACGCGGCGCGCACCCTGGCCGCCGCCGCCGAGAGCCTCGGCCTCACCGCCCGGGCGCTGGCTGCGCAGGGGCTGGTGGACGCGGTGGTGGCCGAACCGGCGGGCGGCGCCCACCGCCACCCGCGCGCCGCCGCCGGGGCGATCGCCGCGGCGGTGCTGGCGCGGCTGGACGCGGCGCGGCTGGTGGAAGGCGGCCTGCTGCGGGCGAAACGGCGCGAGCGTCTGGCCGGGTTCGGGCGGGCGTAGCGCCCCTGCATTTTTTGTCTTGCGCCCGGGCCGCGAAACGCGTATCAAGTCGCCCTTGCCCGCGACGAGCGGTCAAGACCAAGCGCCCGTAGCTCAATTGGATAGAGCATCTGACTACGGATCAGAAGGCTAGGGGTTCGAATCCTCTCGGGCGCGCCACTTCCCCCTCCACCCGCCGCATCGGCGGGTTTTTTGTTGCCTATTCGGCGGCGGCCTTGGCGGGTTCGGGCCGGGGGCCGAGCAGCCAGCGGTCGGTGGTGCGCCGCCACGCCTTGCGCGCCGGATCCTCGAGGAAGCGGTAGGTGAGCACCGACAGCACGTAGGTGGCCGCCAGCGCCGCCAGCAGCGACATCACCACCGCGCCGTCGCCGGTGCCGAACAGCCGCGGGAACACGAACGACACGATCAGCGTCGCGGTGACGGTGTGCAGCATGTAGATGGCGTAGGTGAGTTCGGCCAGGCCGGAAAAGCCCTTCCACGCCGGGATCAGCGCCACGCCCTTCTCGTCGGCGACGAAGTGCACGAACACCGCGGCGTAGACCAGCAGCAGCGAGAGCGCGGGCGGCGCGTTGCCCATCAGCGCCACCATCATCGTCGCGAACACCAGGTTGCCCGCCGGGCGGATCGCCCGCGCCGGGATCCACCGCGCCCACAGCCCCCGGTGCAGGTAGATGTAAACCCCGAGGGAGAACCCCACCGCCGCGCGTTCGAGGAACGACACGTTGTAGCCCGGCGGCGCCGGGAAGTGTTCCAGCGCCAACGCCACCCCCAGCTCCGCCAGCAACGCGATCAGCCCCAGGGCCAGCGCGCCCCTGAGGGCGGAGCCGCGGATCAGCCACAGCAGCAGGGGGAAAATGAGATAGCAGAAGAACTCGGCGCTCACCGACCAACTGACGTAGTTGAAGGTGAATCCCTCGCCGAACCCCCAGGCGTGCACCAGCAGCAGGTTGGGGAGAAAATCGCCGAAGTCGTAGCGTTCCGGATTGATCACCCGCAGCATCCCGCTCACGGCGGCGGCGCCGATCGCGGCGTAGAACAGCAGGGTGGCGAGGTGCAGGGGATAGAGCCGGGCGAGGCGCGCCGACACGAACGCGGCGTAGCGCGGCAGGGTGTCGAGCCGCCCGGCGTAGACCATCGCGATGACGATGCCGGAAATGACGAAGAACAGGTCGACGAAATACGGGAATTGCTGGGTGAACGGCTTGGTGTAGGGGATCGCGTGGGCGAGATAGATGTTGTAGTGGAACAACACGATGCCGACCGAGGCGATCAGGCGCAGCCCGTCGAGGTTGCGATACGACTGGTGCGGGCCGGGCGGCGGCGCAAGCAGGGCGAGCCACCGGGTTCCCCCGGGTGCGGCGTTCCGGCCGAGCCGTGCCAGCGACACCCTCATCCGCCCTCTCCGATCCTGGAACGAGTGCAGACTCAAATGGCCTCCGCCCGGCCGATGACAAGGCCCGGAAACGCAGATTCCGTCAGCGACCCTGCCCCAATTCAGATGGATGCGCCATTGAGGCCCGGTTCGGCGTTGGGCGAGGGCGGCGGCGAATCCTCGTGGGCGAGGCGGCGGACGATCGCGCGCGCCACCTCGCGGGTGCCGGTGACGACGGAGTCCGCGCCCATGTCGGCCATGTGCTGGGCGTCGGCCTCGGTGTAGGCGCGGGCGAGGATTTCGAGCTTGGGGTTGGCGGCGCGCGCCTGCTGCACCACCTGCCCGGCCTCGAACGCCTGCGGAATCGCGACGACCAGTTGGCGCGCCCCGGCGATGTTGGCGGCGGCGAGAATCTCCTGGTCGGCGGCGTTGCCCACCAGCACCTCGGCCCCTTCCGCGCGCAGCCGCTCGGCGCGGCTGTAGGATTCCTCCAGCACCAGGAACGGCGCGCCGCGTTCGCTCAAGGCCGCGACGACGTGGCGGCCCACCTCGCCGGAGCCGACCACCACCACGTGGTCGGAGAGTTCGGTGACCGGCGGCGGTCCGTCGTGCCGCTCCTCCGTCGGCTCCCTCGCCTCGGATTCCTGCACCGTGGGCGACGCCACCTCGGCCTCGGGTTCGGGCGCCGCCGCCTGGGCGCGCTCCTCGATACGGGCGCGCAGCCGGTCCACCAGCACGAACGCCAGCGGATTGAAGAGAATCGAGAGGATCGCACCCGCGAGAATGAGGTTGCGCGCCTCCTCCGACAGCACCCCCTGGCGCACCCCCAGCTCGGCGAGAATGAACGAGAATTCGCCGATCTGCGCGAGGCTGGCGGAAATCGTCAACGCGGTGCCGGGGGGATAGCGGAACAGCCGCACGATCACGAACGCCGCCGCCGACTTGCCGATCAGCACGATGAACAGCACCGCCGCCACCGGCAGCGGATTGCGGATCAGCTCCATCGGGTCGAACAGCATGCCGACGGAGACGAAGAACAGCACCGCGAAGGCGTCGCGCAGCGGCAGGGTTTCCTGCGCCGCCTGGTGGGAAAGCTCGGACTCGCTCAGCACCATCCCCGCGAAGAACGCGCCGAGGGCGAGGGAGACGCCGAACACCACGGTGGCGCCCCAGGCGACGCCGAGCGCGATCGCCAGCACCGCGAGGCGGAACAGCTCGCGCGAGCCCATGTGCGCCACCGCGTGCAGCATCCACGGAATCGCCCGCCGCCCCACCACCATCATCAGCGCCACGAACACCGCCACCTTGGCGAGGGTGATGCCGACGACCCCCCACAGGCCGAGGCCGAACTCGGCGGAGAGGCGCGCGGCGAACACGTCGCCCCCCTGCTCGCCGGTGGCCCCGGCGAGGGCGGGCAGCAGCACCAGCACCAGCACCATCGCGATGTCCTCGACCACCAGCCAGCCCACCGCGATGCGGCCGCGGTTGGTGTCGAGCAGGCGGCGCTCCTGCAACGCGCGCAACAGCACCACGGTGCTGGCGACCGAGAGCGCGAGGCCGAACACCAGCGCCTCGGACAGCGGCCAGCCCATGATCTCGGCCAGGGCGATGCCCAGCAGCGTCGCCACGCCGATCTGCGCCATCGCCCCCGGCACCGCGATCTTCGAGACCGAGGCCAGGTCCTTCCACGAGAAATGCAGGCCGACGCCGAACATCAGCAGGATCACGCCGATTTCGGCGAGTTGGGAGGCGAACCCCTGGTCGGCGACGAAGCCCGGCGAATGGGGGCCGACGAGAATGCCCGCCACCAGATAGCCGATCAGCGGCGACACCCGGAAGCGCGCCGCGAGCGCGCCGAGCAGGAACGCCAGGGTGATGCCGACGACGATGGTGGAGATCAGGGGCGTGACGTGGTTCATCGGCGGCATCCGGCGGCAGGAGGGACTTCGGGAAGGCCCACAAAGAATGGGGTCGCGGCGCCCGATTCCGCAAGGGCGCCGCGACCTTGGCGGCCGTTTAGATGCCGAAGGCGAAGATCGTCGCGCCTCCCGCGAGGGCGCCGACGGGAGGCACCCACCATTGCCGCCTGGGGTTGATCGCCGCCGCCGAGAACAGCCACACCCCGACACCCACCTTGAGGGCGGCGGCGAGGGTGAGCAGCGGCGTCGCCGAGATCTGCAGCATCGCCGGATTGGCGATGAAGCCGAGCGGCAGGATGAACAGGCCGATGCCGAGCTGCATCGAGCGCCACGCCACCGGCAGCCACGCCGTCTGCGCCAGGCCCGCGGCGATGAACACGTTGCCGCACACCGGCGGCGTGATGGTGCACAGCAGCGCGTACCAGAACACGAACAGGTGGGCGTAAAGCTCGGGCACCCCCAGCTCCACCAGCGCCGGGCCGGCGACCGCGACGGTGATGATGTAGGCGGCGGTGGTGGGCAGCTCCATGCCCAGCACCAGCCCGGCGAGGCCGGTGAGGATCAGCGCCACCCACAGGTTGCCGCCCGAGGCCGACAGGATCAGCGAGGTGATCTTGACGCCGACGCCGGTCATGTTGAACACGCCGACGATCAGGCTGGCGCAGACGATGATCGCGGCGATCGCGGCGATCTGCCGCCCGGCGTCGACGCACGCGCTCCACAGCCGGTGCAGCCAGCGGCGCAGGCGGATCGCGCCGTAGCCGTCGGCCGCCAGCAGGATCGCGGTGGCGACGGTGGCGAGCGCCGCGGCGTAGGGCGCGGTGTAGGGGGTGAACACCAGGAACCCCAGCAGCAGCCCGAACGGCACCGCGAAAAACGGCAGGGTGCGCGCCACCAGGCCCCAGCCCGGCAGGTCCTCCCGCCGCATGCCCGAGAGGTTCCAGCGCACCGCGAACAGGTGGACGCCGAACCACACGGTGGCGAAGAACAGGAACGCCGAGGGCGTCGCCGCCTTCATGATGCTCAGGTAGTCGGTGTGCAGCAGCTCGGCCATCACGAAGATGCCCGCGCCCATCAGCGGCGGCATGATCTGGCCGCCGGTGGAGGCCACCGCCTCGACCGCCGCCGCCATCGCGGGCGGGTAGCCCAGGCGCTTCATCGCCGGGATCGTCACCATGCCGGTGGAGGCGGTGTTGGCGGCGGCGACGCCCGAGATCGTGCCGTACATCGCCGACGACAGCACCGCCACCTTGGCGGCCCCGGCGCGGAACCGCCCGGCGATCTGGATCGCCAGCGCCATGAAGCCGGTGCCCGCCGCGCCCGCCGAGATGAACGAGCCGAGGATGATGAACGGCGCGACGGTCTCGGAGGAGATTTCCGCCATCGAACTCCAAAGGCCGCCCTCGGCGATGGTGAGGGTGCCGAGGAAATAGGTGAACGGCAGCTCGCCGTGGCCGAAGGTGCCGGGCACGAGGTGGCCGAACGCGCCGTAGAGCAGGCAGATGGTCGCGATCGTCGGCAGCACCGCCTTGACCGAGCGGCGCGCCATTTCCAGCACCATCAGGATCAGCACGCAGCCCATCGCCACCTGGAGCGGCCCTTCGAGGGCGCCGTACTGGTCCACCAGGCGTTCGTAGTCGAGCGCCACGTAGGCCGAGGCGAGAATGCCGAGGCCGCCGAGGAGGTAGCCGAGCCAGCGTTCGAACGCGGTGCGCACCGGCAGCAGGAAGAAGATCCACACCGCCGCCAGGATCACGTGGATCGGCCGCCCCACCAGCGCCGGAACCAGCCCGGCGAAGATCAGGTAGAGGTGGAACCCCACCGACAGGAGGCCGAAGAGGAGCTGCGCCCAATCGAACGGGGCGATCCGGCGCAGCGGTCCGGCGAGCGGGGCGTCGGGCGGAATCACGCGCCCTTCGTCGGGGTCGATCATCCGCCCCGCGGAGATTGCGGTGCTCATTTACTTCATGGCGTCCGGAATCGCGACACCCGCCTCGGCGTAGTATTTCGCCGCGCCGGGGTGGACCTTGGCGCCCATCAGCGCGACCATGTCGGGGGTCACGCCGGTCCACCACGGATTGTCGGCGGCGAGCTTGCCCTTCCATTCCCAGAAGATCTTGGTGATGGCGTAGGCGGCCTTGTCGTCCATCTTGTCGGTGCCGTAGGCGCCCACCGGCATGGCGAGGGTCTCGACCGGCTTGGTCTGGCCCTTGTAGGTGCCCGCGGGCAGGGTGAGCGGCGCGTACATCGGGTTCATCTCGACGATCTTGGCGCGTTCCTCGGCGGTGAACGAGAGCACCGTGAGATCGCTGGTGGTGGCGAGTTCGACCAGCTGCGGCGTCGGGTGCGCCGAGCAGGTGGCGAAGCCGTCGATCTTGGCGTTGCGCATCGCCGAGCTGGCGGCGGGCAGCTCCACCGACTGGATGTCGACCTTGTCGGCCAGCCCGAGGACGCCGAGGATCTTGTGGGCGCTCTGCTCGCAGAAGGTGCCCTTGCCGCCCGCGACGAAGGTGTGACCGGCGAGGCCCGCCACCGAGGTGATGCCGGTTTCGTTGCGCACCACGAAGTGGACGGTGATGCCCGGCATCACGAACAGGGTGCGGGCGTTGTCGCGCGCCTGGCCCTCGAACGGCTTGTTGCCCGCCCGCGCGTCGGCGATCAGGCTGGGCGGCGCGGTGAACACGAAGTTGCCGGGGCGGACGAACGATTCCTTGACGTTCTGCACCGACCCCTGGCTTTCCTCGACGGTGGGGACGAAGGTGGGGTCGGCCTTTTTCAGCATTTCGGCCAGTTGCACCGTCATCATGTAATAGGACGAGGCGGTCTTCGCCGATTTCAGCGTCACCGGCGTCTGCGCCTGCGCCGCCCCCGCGGCGACCCCGAGCGCCACCGCGCCCACCATTCCCGCAACCCAGGCCTTCATGATTGTTCCTCCCTGTTGGCGGGCGATCCCCGCATTCCGCAGTCTACCCACGCACGTCGTCGAGAACATCCCCAAAACCGCCGTTCCCGGCCTTCCTAGAAGCCGAACGGCAACCCCAGGGCGAGCTTCGGCACCAGATACACCGCAAGCACCGCCGCGAACATCATCGCGATGAACGGCCACACCCCCTTGATCACCGGCTCGATCGGCGTCTTCGCCACCGCCTGGATGACGTAGAGGTTGAGGCCCACCGGCGGGGTGATCAGGGCGCACTCGATCATCAGCATGAAGATGATGCCGAACCAGATGGTGTCGATGCCCATGTCGAGCAGCGCCGGGTGCAGCACCGGCATCATGATCATCAGCATCGACATGGATTCGAGGAAGAACCCCATCACCAGCAGCACCGCGCACACCGCGAACACGAACGGCCCCACCGAGGTGACGGTGTCGGAGACCGCCTGCGCCACCTCCTGCGGGATCTGGTAGAGGGTGATCGCCTTGCCGAACACCGTCGCCCCCGCCATGATCAGGAAGATCGTCACGGTGGTGCGCATCGACTCCATCGCCGCCTCGCGCAGCTGCGCGCGGGTGATGCGGCGCCCCACCGCCGCCAGCGCGGCGACGAAGCCGAGACCGGCGGATTCCGTGGGGGTGCAGACGCCGAGGTAGATCGAGCCGATCACCAGCGCCGCGATCGCCACCACCGGCAGCGCCGCGAGGCTGGCGGCGCGGCGCTCCGCCCAGGTGGCCTTGGGCGCGAGGCGGCAGCCCTTGCCGAACTTGCCGTAGAGGAAGCTGAAGACGATGAACATCAGGCACAGCAGCAGCCCCGGCCCGACGCCCGCGAGGAACATGTCGGCGATCGAATCGTCGGTCAGCACGCAGTAGACGATCATCGGGATCGACGGCGGGATGAGGATGCCGAGGGTGCCGCCCGCCGCCACCAGGCCGTAGACGAACGGCTTGGCGTAGCCGCGCTCGGTCATCTCCTTGATCGCCACGGTGCCGATGGTGGCGGCGCACGCCACCGACGAACCGGAGATCGCCGCGAACACCGCGCACGAGAGCACGGTGGCGATGCCGAGGCCGCCCGGCCAGTGGCCCACCCAGCTCTGCACCGCGCCGAACAGGCTGCGGCCCGCGCCGCCCTTCAGCAGCACGTTGGACATCAGCAGGAACAGCGGCACCGACAGCAGCACGAAGCTGTCGGTGAGGGAATAGAGGCCCTGGGGCACCATCAGCGGCGACAGCCCCGCCGCCAGCAGCATCGCGAGGCCGAGGCCGCCGAGTGCGAACGCCACCGGCACCCCCACCGCCATCAGGCCGCCCATGGCGGCGAGCAGCAGCGCCGCGGTCATCGCCCGCCCTCCCGCACCCACAGGCGCACCAGCTCCGCCGCCGCCTGCAGCGACAGCAGGCCGAAGCCCAGCGGGATCGCGGTTTCGGTGAGCCAGCGCGGCAGGCCGAGCATGGTCGAGGTGTGGCGGTTCTGCGCCACCGATTCCGCCACCACCGCGCAGCCGTAGACCACCGCCACCAGCGCGAACGCCAGCACCACCAGCAGGCTGAAGGTTTCGGCGACGCGGCGTCGGCGCGGCCCCATGCGCTGGGTGAAGAACTCGATGACGATCAGGTCGCGGTTGCGCAGCACGCAGGCGGCGGCGAGGTAGGTGGCCCAGATCTGCAGCGCCTGGGAGATTTCCTCGGTCCAGGGGGTCGGCGCGGTGAAGACGTAGCGCGCGATCACCTCGGCGGTGATGAGGAAGCCGATGGCGAAGAACAGCCACGCCGCCAGCCGCCCGGCGGCGTCGGAAACCCTGTCGATCACGGTGAACATCGAACCGTATCCGGGCGCGGCGATGCCGCGCCCGCCCTTCTTACTGGAGCTTGCGCGCGGCGTCGACGAGCTGCGCGCCGAGCGGACCGGCCCACTGCACGAAATCGGCGATCACCGGCTCGGTGGCGGCGCGCCACTTGGCGCGCTCCGCCTCGGTCAGCTCGATCACCTTCATGTGCTTTTTGGTTTCCACCAGGGCGTCGGCCTCGAGCTTTTCCATCTCCTCGCGCAGGTCCGCCTCGACCTTGCGCCCGGCGGCGGTGACGATGCCGCGCTGGGCGTCGGTGAGGCCCTGCCAGACCTTCTCGTTGACGAGCACGAGGAACTCGACGTCGGCGTTGTTGGTGACGGTCATGGTGTCGGTGACCTGGTAGAGCTTGCGGGCGGGCACGGTGGTGATGCCGGTCATGCCCGCGTCCACCGTGCCGCGCTGATAGGCGATGAACTGCTCGGAGCCGGAGAGCATGGTGGGCGCGCCGCCCACCGCCTCGATGAAGCGGCCGAGGGTCTTGCCGAACACCCGCACCTTCTTGCCCTTGAGGTCCTCGGGGTTGCGCACCGCGAAGCCCTTGGTGATGAGGATCGAGCCGCCGAACGCCTGCCACCACAGCACCCGGCTGCCGGTCTTGAGGATGGCGTCGTCCAGCGCGCCGCGGATCGGGCTGCCGGGGGCGGTGGCGGCGCGCACGCGGTCGTTGGAATCGAACAGGAACGGCACCAGGAACACGTCCACCGCCGGGATCGTGCCGGCGAACTGGGAGAGCGACACCGACCCCATGTCGACGGCGCCGGTCGAGACCGCCTGCGGCGTCTCCTCGTCCTTGTAGAGCTGCGAAGCGGGGTAGATCTCGACCTTGAGCTCGCCCTTGCTCTCGCGCTCGACGATCTCCTTGAAGGCCTGGAGGTTCTGGCCGACGTGGTGCTTGGCGGGCATCTGCGAGGTCAGCCGCAGCACCGTCGCCGCCTCCGCCGGTCCGATCGCCGCACCGAGGGCCAGCAGCCCCGCGAGCATCCACTTGCGCATTCCGTCCTCCCGCAATTCCGTTCCTTCCGAACGAATCGTTCGGCGCCGCCGTTCCGGCTTCATCAAGATGACGAAATTGCATAACGGAAAGACACAAAATGATCCACCCAAAAGCGCACCGGGGCGTGCGCGGCGGGTGGATCAGTCGGCGCGCACCTGCGCCAACACCACGCCGATCGCCGCTTCCGGGTCGCGGGTGAGGCCGAGGCAGGCGCCGGAGGCGGAGAGCAGGTAGAGGTTGACGCCCGGGGTCTCGGCCACCGGCCGCACGCCGCAGACGTCGTCGTCCTCGCAGGTGGAGACGATCAGGCCGTGGTTCTCGGCCTTGAGGCGGGCGGCGATCAGCTCCACCTCGCGCACCTCGGAGTCCGCCAGCACCACCGCGACGCGGGCGAGGGTGGCGCGGTCAATCATCGGCGTCGCTCCAGGCCGACGGAATCGCCACGCCCATCGCCTTGGCGAGCCAGGGCGGCGGCGACGCCAGGGCGGCGCGCAGCTCGGCCAGCACCGCCTGCGCCTCGCCGCCCTCGGGGCGCTTGATCGGGTGGACGCCGTGGCGCACCACCTTGGCGGCGGCGGGGCCGCCGATCGAGACGACGTAGAGGATGTGGCAATCCGCCACCTGCTCGGCGCGCAGGTCGTTCTTGTCGCGGGTGTCGGTGCGGCCGGTCTCGGCGCGGCGCACCTCCACCAGCCGCGCCTCTTGGGCGTCGACGCGGTAGACGAGAAAGCGCGCGCAGGTGCCGAAGTGGCCGTCGAGGGTTTCGGCGGCGTTGGAGGCGAGCGCGACCTGGATCGCGCCGGGCATCTCGCCCGGGGCGCAGGGCTTCGGCTCCGGCAGGTCGCCCGCGATCTCGGTGACCTTGGCCTCGCCGCGCAGATAGGCGACCGCCGCCTTCAACTGCTCGGCGGGCTGGTCGGACAGCGCGCCGTCGAGCGCGCCCTTGAGGCGGCGAACGGTGAGTCCCTGGAGCGACAGCGGCGTCGGCGGCGCGCCGCCGGTGGTGTCGAGCACCGCCTGCACCAGCCGCGCCGGCTCCACGTCGGGCAGGGCGCGGGCGGCGAGGCCGAGGCGCAGGGCCACCGCCTCGGTGATCGGAGGACTGGCTTCGGACATCGGCGCTCTCCCCAAAAAGAGTGCGGGGGCCGGTTTCCCGGCCCCCGTGGGCGGCTCTCGGTCAGGCGGCGTAGTCGATGCAGCCGTCGGGGCAGGCTTCCATGCACTGCGGCGCGTCGGCCTGGCCTTCGCATTCCGTGCACTTCGCCGGGTCGACGACGTACACGCCCTTCGACGGGGTGATCGCGCCGTTCGGGCACACCGCTTCGCATTCGCCGCAGGCGACGCACGCATCCTTGTCGATCTTCATGGCCATGGCTTGGTCCTCCAAATGTCTACGCAACCGCCGCGCGGCACCGCGGCGAGGGTTCAGTCGCCGCGCCTGAAGCGCAGCGTGGTCGGGAAGGCGGGCGGCGGACGGATCGGCTCGATGTAGAACCGCTCGCCGTCGCTCAAGGTGACTTCCCCGCCCCATTCCTCCGCGGTATCGACCTCGACCTTGGTGATGACCTCTTCCAGGTCCTTCTTCGCGACGTAGAACAGGAGCTTGCCCTCGTCGTTGCGTCGCACCATCACACTCGGCATCGCGCTCTCCTTCGCGGTGCTCGGACATCTCCGAAAGGAGGCCGCCAAAGCGGCTTCCGACGGGAAACCCTAGCGAACCAGATCGTAGTTGAAGTCGGTTTCCCCCAGCAAGCCGGTTTCGTCGTCGAGCTTTTCCAGCACCGCGTTGACCAGGGTGGTGAGCACCTGCATCGCGCCCTCGTAGCCCAGGGTGGTGGCGCGGTGGAGGTGGTGACGGTCGAAGATCGGGAAGCCGATGCGGATCAGCGGCACCTCGAACGCCGGGTCGAGCGCGCGGGTGTCGCGCTGGATGAACTTGCCGTAGGAATTGCCGATCATGAAGTCGGGCCGCTCGGTGAACACCAGCGAGCGCATGTGCCACAGATCCTTGCCGGTGTAGATCCGCCCGCGGGTGCCGAAGGGCGAGGCGTCCAGCACCTTCTGCACCTCCTTCTCCCACTTCTTGTTGGCGTTGGCGCAGAGGATGTGGGTCGGCTCGGCGCCCAGCTCGAGCAGGAAGCGCACCATGCCCATGACGAAGTCGGCGTCGCCCCAGAGGGCGAAGCTCTTGCCGTGCAGCCACGGGTGGCTGTCGGTCATCATGTCCACCAGGCGGCCGCGCTCCTTCGTCAGGCTGTCGGGGATCGGCTTGCCGGTGAGCGCGGAGACCGCCATCAGGAAGGCGTCGGTGCCCGCGAGGCCCAAGGGATAGGCCACCGGCGTGGCGGGCTGGTTCCACAGCTCCTTCACCACCTTGCGGGTTTTCACCAGCTGCGTGGGCTGGAGCAGCAGGGTGTCGATGGCGTTGGGGGCGTCCTTCACCTCGTATTGGGTGGTGCCGCCCGCGTACATCCGGTATTCGCCGTCCGCCGGGGTGTCGAGCACCTCGGAGGGATCGCACAGCAGGGTGTGCGGCACCTCCATCTCGTCGAGCATGCGGCGGATCACGCGGTAGTTGCCGAGATAGGTCTCGAAGCCCGGCACCACGTTGATCCGGCCGTTGGAGCCGGGCGCCTTGCCCTCCATCGCCTGGGCGGTGAGGCCGCGCAGCACGCCCTCCATCATGTTGTCCCAGCCCACCACGTGGCTGCCGACGAAGCTCGGCGTGTGGGCGAAGGGCACCGGCATCTCCTGCGGGATGTGCCCCTCCTTCTTGGCGTTGTTGATGAACGAGCTGATGTCGTCGCCGATCACCTCCGCCATGCAGGTGGTGGAAATCGCGATCATCTCGGGCTTGTAGAGGGCGAAGGCGTTCTCGAGGCCCTGATAGAGGTTGTTGTGGCCGCCGAACACCGCCGCGTCTTCCGTCATCGAGTCCGACACGCAGGCGATCGGCTCCTTGAAATGCCGGTTGAAATAGGTGCGGAAATAGGCGACGCAGCCTTGGCTGCCGTGCACGTAGGGCAGGGTCTTCTCGAAGCCCAGGGCGCACAGCACCGCGCCCAGCGGCTGGCAGGCCTTGGCCGGGCTGATCGTCACCGCCTCGCGGGCGAAGTTGATCTCCCGGTATTCGGCGGTGGTGGTCCACTCGAAGATCTCGCGCACCTTCTCGGGCGACGGCGCCTCCTCGAAGTTCGTCCGCTTGGCGGCGAACATCGCCTGGTAGTCGTCGTCCAGGAACAGCGGGTAACCCGGCTTGATGGTCTCGACAGTCTGGCTCATGGCGTCTCTCCTTCCCGCGCCACTTCTGCGTGGTCGCCGGGGGGCAAAGTCGGTTCAAACACGCGCGGGCTCCGCCCGCACCCGGCAAGGGGCTCGGCCCCTTGCATCCCGTTCGCCTGGTTTTCGCGCGAAGCGCCATCCAACCCTCACGCGGCGTGACGGTCGATTGCCGCTTCGCGGCGAGAACACCCAAGGTCCGGGAGGCGCGGAGGGACCGAGTCCCTCCGCATCGTTTTTCTTAAGCCGCCTGGCTCTCCGGCGGCGCGGCGGGGCGCAGCCACGGGGCCTTCATCTCCCCCCAGCAGGGGTTGTTGAGGGTCATGTCCATGTCGCGGGCGAAGATCGCGAAGCCGTCGTAGCCGTGGTAGGGGCCGGAGTAGTCCCAGCTGTGCATCTGGCGGAAAGGGAACCCCATTTTCTGGAACTGGTACTTCTCCTTGATGCCCGAGCCGATCAGGTCGGGCTTGAGCTTCTTGACGAACTCGTCCAGCTCGAAGGCGGTGACGTCGTCGTAGATCAGGGTGGCGTCGCCCATTTCCTTGACGGTGCGGTCGTAGTCGTCGTTGTGGGCGAACTCGTAGCCGGTGCCCACCACCACCATGCCGAGGTCCTCGTAGGCGCCGATGATGTGGCGCGGACGCAGGCCGCCGACGTAGAGCATCACGGTCTTGCCTTCGAGGCGCGGGCGGTATTTGTCGACCACCGCCTGCCATTGCGGCTTGTATTTCGCCAGCACCCGCTCGACGCCGTCCTTGATGCGGTCGTCGAAGCGCTCGGCGATGGCGCGCAGCGACGCCTCGATCTTGGTGGGGCCGAAGAGGTTGTATTCCATCCACGGAATTCCGTACTTCTCCTCCATGTGCCGCGAGACGTAGTTCATCGAGCGGTAGCAGTGGAGCAGGTTGAGCTTGGCGTGGATGGACTTTTCCATTTCCATCAGGGTGCCGTCGCCCGGCACCTGGGCGATCACGCGCAGGCCGATTTCCTCCAGCAGCATGCGCGAGGGCCAGATGTCGCCGCCGATGTTGTAGTCGGCGAGGATGTTGACGTCGTAGGGCGTCTTGACGAAGCCGTCGTCCTTGCCCTCGCGGGTGGGCAGCACCCAATCGCGGATGGTGTCGTTGGCGATGTGGTGGCCGAGGGATTGGGACACGCCGCGAAAGCCCTCGCAGCGCACCGGCACGATGGTCTTGCCGATTTCCGCCGACTTCACCTTGGAGACGGATTCGATGTCGTCGCCGATCAGGCCGATCGGGCATTCGGACTGCACCGAGTAGCCCTTCGCCAGCGGGAACAGGGTTTCCAGCTCGTCGATGATGGTCTTCAGCTTCTTGTCGCCGCCGAAGACGATGTCCTTCTCCTGGAAGTCGGAGGTGACGTTGATGTTGGTGAAGATGTCGGCGCCGGTGGTGCCGTTGGAATAGTGGCGGCGGCCCATGGTGGAATAGATGCCGCAGCCCACCGGCCCGTGGGAGATGTGGATCATGTCCTTGATCGGACCCCAGCACACCCCGCGCGACCCGGCGTAGGCGCAGCCGCGGATGGTCATCACGCCGGGCAGCGACTTGCGGTTCGAGGTGATGCACTTCTTCGCCGTCTCCAGCGAAGGATCGTTGATCATCAGGTGCTTGGCACGGTCCTTCCGCGCCTTCTCGGGGTAGACCGCGAGCACCTCCTGGATCAGGTTCTGGGTTTCTTCGCGCGTCAATGCGGCCATATTCGGCACTCCTCTGACGGTGAGTTCAAACGACCCGGAGGCGGTTCAGGAGGCGGCCAGCTCGGCGGCGGTCTTGCCGACGATGCTCTCGTCCTCGACGTCCATGATGCCGAACTCCATCAGGAGGTTTTCGAGGTCCTCCATCTCGAGCGGCGTCGGGATCACGAACTTCTTGTTGTCGACGATCTTCTGCGCCAGTTGCCGGTATTCGTTGGCCTGGTTGCAGGTGGGGTCGAACTCGATCACGGTCATGCGGCGGATCTCGGCGCGCTGGACGATGTTGTCGCGCGGCACGAAGTGGATCATCTGGGTGCCGAGCTTGGCGGCCAGCTCCATGATCAGCTCGTCCTCGCGGTCGGTGTTGCGCGAGTTGCAGATCAGCCCGGCCAGGCGCACCGAGCCGGTGGTGGCGTATTTGACGATGCCCTTGGAGATGTTGTTGGCGGCGAACATCGCCATCATCTCGCCGGAGCAGACGATGTAGATCTCCTGCGCCTTGTTCTCGCGGATCGGCATGGCGAAGCCGCCGCACACCACGTCGCCCAGCACGTCGTAGAACACGAAGTCGAGGTCTTCCTCGTAGGCGCCCTCTTCCTCGAGGAAGTTGATGGCGGTGATGACGCCGCGCCCGGCGCAGCCCACGCCCGGCTCCGGCCCGCCGGATTCGGCGCACTTGATGCCGGCGTAGCCGACCTTGAGCACGTCCTCCAGCTCCAGGTCCTCCACCGAACCGGCCTCGGCGGCGAGGCTCATGATGGTGTCCTGGGCCTTGGCGTGGAGGATCAGGCGGGTGGAATCCGCCTTGGGATCGCAGCCGATGATGAGCACCTTCTTGCCCATCTCGGCGAGGGCGGAAACCAGATTCTGGGTGGTGGTCGACTTGCCGATGCCACCCTTGCCGTAGATCGCGCACTGACGCAGAGCCATGGTCGTTCTCCTTGTGTGTCTCGAAGGGGGCTGGATCACCCACCGGAATTCTTGCGACACCCGAGGACAGCAACGCCCGTGCCAACCGCCGAAACCCTCGACAACCCGCTGAACCGGCTTTAACTTTCGCTGAAGCCTGCGCGGCCCGGCGCGTGGCATACGCAACAATGCCGATGGATTCCCGCATGACGGACGACATCCGCGCCGCGCCGCCGCAGCCCACCCTGCCCGCCTGGGCGCGGCTGCCGATCAACCGCTGCAACCTGCCGCCCGCGATCCTCGGCGGCCTGAGCTTCCAGGACGATCCGGTGCCGTTGCGGCTGGACGGGGTGTTTCCGTTCCACGCCGGGCTGTTCGCGATGCTGGACGCGATCGACGGCGCGCCCGCCCGCGCCGAGCGGTTCATGGATTACATGACCGTCCACTTCTGCCTCGAAACCCCCGAGGACGCGGGCGGCGAAACCCGCCGCCACCGCACCCGCGCCGACTACGCCCGCCTGCTGCGCGGCTGGTTCTTCGACGCGGACGGGCGCGAGGCGGCGGTGATCAAGGGCTGGGTGGAAAGCCGCTTCGGCCTGCTGACGCGCTTCCACAAGGGCCTGCTGCGGGCGGGGGACGACGCCGCCGACGCCCGCTTCGCCGCCGAGCGGGCGCAGGGGATCTACGGCACCCACGCCCTCGACGCCCAGCTCGACCTGCTCTACGCCTACGCCCAATACGAGCTGGCGCGGCTGCCGGAAACCCACCTCGTCCTCTATCGCGGCGTCAACGGCATCGCGGATTTCGACATCCTCGACCGCCACGGCCCGCGCGAGGCGACGGTGGTGCTGAACGCCATGAACTCCTTCACCCGCGACCCGGAGCGCGCCTCCGAATTCGGCGACCACGTGCTGGAGGCGCGGGTGCCGCGCGAAAAGGTGTTCTGCACCCAGGACCTGCTGCCCGGGCGGCTGAAGGGCGAGAACGAGGTGATGGTGATCGGCGGCGCCTACCGGGTGCGGCTGCGCTATTGGGGCTGAGTGTCGGATTCCCGACAGGAGCGATTCTTGCTGGGAGTCCCGCACACACCAGGGGAGCCTCCCATGCCCACACCCGATCCCTCCGCCCGCCTCGCGCTTTGGAAAACCGGCATCGCCGCGGGCGACATCGTGCCGATCCTCGGGCCGGACAGCCAGACCGGCAGCGCCGACGCCGAGGGCCGCCCGCTGCCTGCGCAGGGGCGCGACCTGATCCTGGCGATGACCGGCGGCCAGCCGCTGTCGCCCAAGCTGATGGCCGAGTTTTCCCGCGCCGCGATGAACCTCGAATTCAAGCGCGGCCGCAAGTTCATCGAGCGCTGCCTCGCCGAGCTTTACGAAACCCGCGCGTGGTCGGCCTCGCCGCAGATGCGCTGGATCGCGGCGGCGCGGCCGCGCTACGTCATCGACCTCAACCGCGATTCGGTGCTGCTGGACCTGTTCGCCGACACGCCGCACCTGCTGATCCAGGGCGTCGCCCGCCTCTCCAAGGCCGACCCGCGCTACCGCGCCTTCCGCCGCGAGGGCGGGGCCTACCGGCCGGTGGACGAAGCGGCGGAGGGCGCCGCGCTGGCCGAGCTGCCGGTGGTGTTCAAGCCCCTCGGCTGCGCCCGGCCGACCGCCAGTTTCATCGCCTCCGACGCCGACTACGTGGACTTCATCACCGAGCTGATGGGCGGCTTCGCCCTGCCGCCGTTCCTGAAGGCCCGGCGCACCGGCAAGCGCTACCTGATCGCCGGGGTGCGCCTCGCCAAGGACACCGAGCGGATGATCGTGCGCGACCTCGTCTACGGCGCCGACGCGGCGGGCGCGGGCTGGCTGGTGGCCGACGCGCCGACGCCCAAGGAAACCCGCTTCGCCGCCCAACTCGGCTTCGAGGTGCTCGACGCTCCCCTCTCCGCCTTCTGGCCCTGAGGCTTCACGTGCCGCGCGGCTTGGCGCGGCGGGTGGGTTCGGCGGCGGCGGGGTCGTCGGGCCAGGGGTGGCGGGGGTAGCGGCCCTTCATCTCCGCCTTCACCGCCGGATAGCTGCCGCGCCAGAAGCCGGGCAGGTCGCGGGTGATCTGAAGCGGCCGGTGCGCCGGACTCAACAGGTGCACCAGCAGCGGCACCTTGCCGCCCGCCAGCGCCGGGTGGGCGGTGACGCCGAACATCTGCTGCACCCGTACCGCCAGAACCGGCACCTCGCCGGAATAGTCGAGGGGGATGCGGTCGCCGGTGGGGACGCGGTAATGGGTCGGCGCCTCCGCTTCCAGCCGCTGGCGCCGCTCCCACGGCAGCGTCGCCGTCAGCGCCTCCACCAGCGGCACCTTCTTCAATTGCGCCAACCGCGACAGGCCCGAGAGATAGGGCGCCAGCCACGCCTCCAGCGTCGCCGCCAGCGCCGCGTCGGACAGGTCGGGCCAGTCCTCCCCCTCGGCGCGGCGGAGGAAGGCGACGCGGGCGCGGAACTGCTCGCTCGCCGCGTCCCACGGCAGCACGTGGAGGCCGGTCTGGCGGATGCCGTCGATCAACCCTACCGCCAGCCGCGCCGGATCGGGCGCGGGCAGCGGCTTGTCGGCCAGCACCACCGCGCCGAGCCGCCGCTGGCGGCGCGCCGCCACCGCCTCGGCGCGGGCGTCCCAGCGCACCGCGTCGGCCTCGGCGATGCGGTCGGCGAACAGCGCCTCGATCTCCGCCGGCGCCAGCGGCGCGGCCAGGAACACCCGGGCGTTCTGGGTGCCGCCGTCCACCTCGGCCACCGCGAGGAAATCCTGGGCGGCGAGCGGGTCCGCCTCGTCCAGCACCGCGCCGCGCCCGCCGGAGAGGGTGTAGCTCCCCGGCCCGCGGCGGCGCCCGATGCGGTCCGGATACGCCAGCGCCACCACCGCGCCGGTCTCCTGCGATCCCGCGTACGCCGCCAACCCCAGGCGCTTGCGCCAGTCCGCCGCCGAACGGCGGGCGCGGGCGAGGGTGGCGGCATCCGCCCCCGGCACCGCCGCGCCGCGCTGCAGCACGTCGACGCGGATGCGCAAATCAGCGCTGCGGTCGGCGCGCAACACGTCGCGCTCCTCCAGCAGCGCGGCGACGTCGCAGGCGAGGCCGCCGAGGCCGTGCGCCCGCGCCGCCAGAATCATGTGCGCGAGGCGCGGGTGCAGCGGCAGCGCCGCCATCTCCCGCCCGTGGGGGGTGACGCGCCCGGCGGCGTCGAGCGCCCCCAGCCCGGCGAGAAGCTCGGCCGCCTGCGCCAGCGGCCCGGCGGGCGGCGGGTCCAGCCACGGCAGCGCCTCCGCCGCCGCGCCCCACACCGCCAAATCGAGGGCCAGCGGCGCCAGGTCCGCCTCGAGGATTTCCGGCGGCGCGAACGGCGCCAGGGCGCGGTCCTCCGCCTCGGACCACAGGCGGTAGCACACCCCCGGCTCGACGCGCCCGGCGCGGCCGCGCCGCTGGTCCGCCTCGGCGCGGGAGACGCGGGCGGTGACCAACCGGCTCATGCCTGCGCGCGGCTCGAACCGGGCGCGGCGGGAAAGACCGGCGTCCACCACCACCCGCACCCCCTCGATTGTCAGCGAGGTCTCGGCGATCGCCGTCGCCAACACCACCTTGCGCCGCCCCGCCGCCGCCGGGCGGATCGCCCGGTCCTGCGCCGACGCGGGCAACGCGCCGTACAGCGGGCACACCTCGACCTCGGGCGGCAGGCCCGAGAGCAACCCCTGCACCCGGCGGATCTCCCCCTCGCCGGGCAGGAACGCCAGCACCGATCCGCCCTCCTCGCCGAGCGCGCGGCGGATCGCGGCGGCCGCCTGCTCGTGGGGCCGCCCGAGGCCGGGCAGGAAGCGCGTCTCCACCGGGTGCGCGCGCCCCTGCGCGGCGATCACCGGCACCCCGCCCATCAGCGCCGCCACCGGCCCGCCGTCGAGGGTCGCCGACATCGCCAGCAGCCGCAGGTCGTCGCGCAGCGCCGCCTGCACCTCCAGGGTCAGCGCCAGCCCCAGGTCGGCATGCAGCGAACGCTCGTGAAATTCGTCGAAAATCACGCAGCCGACGCCCGCCAGCTCCGGGTCCGACTGCAAACGCCGGGTGAGAATCCCCTCGGTCACCACCTCGATGCGCGTCGCCCGCGACACCCGCGACTCCTGCCGCACCCGATAGCCGACCGTGCCGCCCACCTCCTCGCCCAGCAGCTCCGCCATCCGCCGCGCGGCGGCGCGCGCCGCCAACCGGCGCGGCTCCAGCATCAGAATGGTGCGCCCCGCCAGCCACTCCGCCCCCAACAGCGCCAACGGCACCGCGGTGGTCTTGCCCGCCCCCGGCGGCGCCTCCAACACCGCCCCGCGCCCCCGCGCAAGCGCCTCCCGCAGCCGCGGCAAAACCTCGGCAATCGGCAATCCGGCAACGGCGTCAGGCAGTTCTTCCCACATGCCGCGGACTATAGCGTCCCCGGGGAAGAAAAGGCCAGGGCGCTGCCCTGGCCTTACTGCTCGCCGCCCAGCGCCCGGCGGATTTTCTTGTCGGTGTTGTAGGCGTTGAGGGCGTAGACCGCCCAGATCGTGGCGGGGAGCCAGCCGATCAGGGTGATTTGGAGGATCAGGCAGACCACGCCCGCAATCGGGCGGCCGATGGTGAAGAAGGTCAGCCAGGGCAGCAGCAGCGCGATCAGCAGGCGCATGGCGGGGGGTCTCCGTGTGAGGGCGTGCGCTTTCACAGGTAGGGGGAAATCGCCGGTTGTCTACTCGGCGGTGACGGCGCGGCCGGTGCCCGAGAGCGCGGGGGAGAAGCCGATCAGGGCGAGGGCCTGTTCGGCGCAGGCGGCGCGGGTGGCGGGGTCGAGCCGTTTCAGCCAGCGTTTCGGCAGGGCGGCGGTGCCGTGGAGCGCGCCCGCGATCATGCCGAGGATGGCGCCGGTGGTGTCGGCGTCGCCACCCCGGTTGACCACCTCGACCACCGCCGCCTCGAAGCCCCGGGCGCCCGCCAGCGCCTGGAACACCGCGCGCAGGGTGTCGACGATGAAGCCGCCGGGGTCGGTCTGCCGCTTGCCGTCGGGGGCGAACTCGGGCCGGGCGGCGAACAGGGCGGCGAGCGCCGCGTCCACCGCCGTCACATCGCCCCGCGGTGCGCCGAGAGCGGCCTGCACCGCCGCCGCCACGCCCTCCAGCCCCGCGTCCGCCAGGGCGCAGGTGTGGGTGACATGGCCTTGCAGCCTGAGCGCCCGCACCACCTGCGGCCACGGCGCGCCGTGGGTCACCAGCGCCACCGGCAGGCAGCGCATCGCCGCGCCGTTGCCCGCGTTCTGCGGATTGTCGGGCACGAACGGCACGCCGGTGCGGCGATAGGCGGAAATCCCGCGCCGCACGGTGTGGCCGATGTCCACCGGCTTGCGGCTCATCCAGGCGGAAAACCCCTCCGCCGCCGCGCGCGCCGACACCCGGCCGCCGCGCTCCAGAATCGCCCGCCCCAGCGCCAGGCTCATCTCGGTGTCGTCGGTCACCCGCCCGGGCTTGAGATTGAGCCAGCCGCCGCCGACGATCTCCCGATGCACGCCGTGGAACGCGGCGATCTCGCGCGGCGTCAAAAACTCCACCGTCGCCCCCAGCGCGTCCCCCAGCGCCAACCCCAGATACGCCGCCACCGCCCGATCCCGCAGCTCGGCCATCGCCTCCGGCGCCACCGGCGCCAACGCGCCGTCGCGCGCCCGCCACCACGATTCGGGCAGCGCGGGCGGCAGGTCCAGCAGCGGGTCGGTGGGCGTCATTGGCTCGGCTCCGAAAAACACGCGGGCGCTGCCCGCACCCGCTGGGGCCTGAGGCCCCAGACCCCCAGTCCTCAGTTTTTTCGCGCGAAGCGCTATCGAACCGTCACGTCGCCGAGTGGTCGATAGCGCTTCGCGCAAAAACCAAAACGAACGGGAGGCGCGGAGGGACCGAGTCCCTCCGCATCCTGACTTTTACCCCTCCGCCCCGAAGCACTCGGCCCGCCCGGTGCAGCGGTCGCAGGAGGGCGCGCGGCAGACGTAACCGGCTTCGCTTTTGCAGAGTTCGCGGTAGAGGAATTTCTTCCAGCGCATGTCGCCGGTATTGCGGACGGCGAGGCGGGGCGCGGCTTCGGCGAGCAGGGTTCGGAGTTCGGCGCGGGCGGCGAGGCCCATGTCCTTCCACATATGGCCGTAGCCCATGCAGCCCACCGCGAGGACGGTGCAGAGGCGGGCGGTGGCGGGGTCGTGGGCGGCGCGGCCGGAGCGCAGCAGGCGGGCGAGATCGGCGACCTCGGCGGCGACGCCCGGGTCGCCGAGGCGGCAGGGCGGGCCGTGGCGCGGCGGTGGCAGGGGTTTGCCTAGCGGCCAGCCGGGCACCCGCTCGCGGACGAAGGCGCGCATCCCCCAGGCGCGCAGACCGAGGCGGGGCGGCAGGGCGGAGCGGCCGAGCCAGAGGGCGGCGAGCAGCGAGGCGACCGGCGGCGCCGCCCCCCAGGCCAGCAGGCAGGCGCGCACGGCGGGCCGGTCGGCCCGGGCGCGGGCGGCGGCGAAGCGGCGGAAGGACTCGCGCATCGGCCCCCTTTCACCCCGCCTTGCGGGCGGCGGCGGGCGTGCCGGGGAACTGGGCGAGGATCGCGGCGAGGGCGGGTTCCACCGCCTCCCAGCCGTGTTCGCCGTCGGGGCGGAGACCGGCGGCCTCCAGGCGCTCCCACGGCTCCCGACCGATGCGGGCGCACGCCACCACGGCGCAGTCGGCCAGGGCGTCGAGGGTGCGGGCGAGGACGTCGACCCCGTCGTCGCAGCCCTCCGCGCCGGTGCAGTAGAGGTCCACCGGCCGATTTTCGACGAAGCGCGCCCCGGCGGGGGAGACGTCGTAGATCGCGAACGAGCGGGCGTGGCCGAAGTGGAGGTCGATGACGCCGCCGCCGGAGGTGGCGACCGCCATGCGCACCGGCAGGGCGCGCGGCGCGCGGGCGTCCTCGGCTTCGAGGGCGGCGACCTTGTCCATGGTGAACTCGGCGTTGCGGTCCTCGCCCAGCATGCCGACGGCGTCGGCGCGGCACTGCTTGCAGTGGCGCATCATCGTCATGTCGCCCGCGCAGGCGTCGCGCAGGGCCTGGAGTTCGGCGTCGGTGGGGCCGCGCCGCCCTTCGAGGCCGAACACGGTGCCGTGCTCAGGCGCGGAGATCAGCGGCATGACGTTGTGGAGGAACGCGCCCTTCTGCTTGATGACGCGGGAGACGGCGGCGAGGTGCTTGTCGTTGATGCCGGGGATCATCACCGAGTTGACCTTGACCAGGATGCCCCGCGCCACCAGCAGGTCGAGGCCGCGCAACTGCTCGCGGATGAGCACCGCCGCGCCCTCCGCTCCGGTGAGGCGGCGACCCTCCCAGGTGACCCAGGCGTAGATCTTGGCGGCGACGTGGGGGTCCACGGCGTTGATGGTGATGGTGACGTGGTCCACCCCGAGGGCGGCGATCGCGTCGACATGCCGCGCCAGGGCGAGGCCGTTGGTGGAGAGGCAGAGCTTGAGGCCGGGCATTTCGGCGCCCACCGCGCGCAGGGTCTCCAGGGTGCGGCGCGGGTTGGCGAGCGGGTCGCCCGGTCCGGCGATGCCCATCACCGTGAGCTGGGGGATTTTCGCCGCCACCGCCTTGACCTTGCGCAGCGCCTGATCCGGCTCCAGCAGTTCGGAGACGACGCCGGGGCGGCTTTCGTTGGCGCAGTCGAACTTGCGGTTGCAGTAGTTGCACTGGATGTTGCAGGCGGGGGCCACCGCCACGTGCATGCGAGCGAAGCGCAGGTGCGCGGTTTCCGAATAGCAGGGGTGGGTTTCGACCTTGGCGCGCAGGTCGGGCGGGAGCGGGCTTTCGCTCGGGCCGCAGCCGGTGGCGCAGGCGGAGCGGCGCACCTCGGAAACTTGCAGCGGCATGTTCGGTCCTCCGGCACGTGGCGATGCGCTCTCTGGCGCAAGCCCCGTGCCGGATTTCCAACTCTTTGATTAAACTAAACTTTGATCCGCTCCACGGTGTCGCGAACGCGACATCGGCGCGACAAACGCCGTCACCGCCGCACGTCGACGACGACGCGGCCGCGCACCTGGCCCTTGAGGATGCGGTTCGCCATCTCGGGCAGGTCGGCGAGGCCGACCACCTCGGTCGCCGCGTCGAGCCGCGCCGTCGGCAGATCCCTGACCAGCCGCGCCCAGGCGGCTTCGCGCCGCGCGATCGGGCACATCACCGAATCGATGCCGAGGATGTTGACGCCGCGCAGCAGCAGCGGCAGCACGTTGGTGTTGAGGGCGATGCCGCCCGCGTTGCCGCAGCACGCCACCGAGGCGCCGTAGCGCAGTTGCGTCACCAGATTGCCGAGGATCGCGCCGCCCACCGCGTCCACCGCCCCGGCCCAGCGCTCCGGGTCGAGGGGCTTGCCGGACGCCTGCTCGAGGGCGGCGCGCGGCACGATCTCGGCGGCGCCCAGGCCCTTCAGGTAGTCCGCCTGCTCGGGCCGTCCGGTGACGGCGGCGACGGTGTGGCCCGCCGCCGCCAGCAGCGACACCGCCACCGAGCCGAGGCCGCCCGCCGCGCCGGTGACCAGCACCGGACCGGCGCCGGGGGCGAGGCCGTGATCTTCGAGCGCCATCACCGCCAGCATCGCGGTGAACCCGGCGGTGCCGATCGCCATCGCCCGCTGCGGCGAGAGGCCCTCGGGCAGGCGCACCAGCCACTCGCCCTTCACCCGCGCGTATTCGGCGAAGCCGCCCCAGCGGATTTCGCCGACCCGCCAGCCGGTGAGGATCACCGCGTCGCCCTCGTGGAAATCCGGGTGGGAGGACGCCGCCACGGTGCCGACGAAATCGACCCCCGGCACATGCGGATACTGGCGCACCAGGCGGCCGAGGCCGTTGAGGATCATGCCGTCCTTGTAGTTGAGGTCGGAATGGCTGACGGCGACGAGCACGTCGCCTTCGGGCAGCCGGTCGTCGGTCATCGGTTCGATCGCGGCGGACACCTTGCCGTCGGCTTCGGTGAGGACGAGGGCGCGGAATTCGGTCATCGGGTGGATCCTTTGCTGGCTTCGGCTTCGGCGCGGCGGCGCACCGCCGCGGCATATTGCTCGCCCAGATACGCCATCAGGTCGGCGAGCACGGCTTCGGCGCGGGCGCCGTCGCCGTCGGCGATGGCGTCGCGGAGGGCGCGGTGGCGGGCGGCGATCTCGGCGCGGCTGCGTTCCCGCGCCACCACCATGTTGGTGATCGGCGTCATCGCCTCCACCACCGCATGCATCGTCAGGCCGATCAGACCATTGCCCGCGGCGTCGACGACGGCGCGGTGGAAGCGCACGTCGGAGGCGCAGAACTCGGTGTCGGCGGTGGCCGGGTCGGCCTGGATCGCCAGCTCCGCATCCATCTGCGCGAGATGCGCGGCGCCGCGCCGCGCCGCGGCGAGGCGGCAGCACAGCCCCTGCATCTCGCGGCGCGCCTCGGCGATCTCGTCGTGGCCGAAGGCGCCCATGCTCACCATCAGCGTCGCCGCCCCGGCGAGGGAGTGGGCGAATTCGGCAGGCGCGGGCCGCACCACGAAGTTGCCCCCCGCCGGGCCGCGGCGGGAGCGCACCAGGTTCTGCGCGGCGAGGCGCTTCAACGCCTCGCGGATGGTGGGGCGGGAGACGCCGTAGCGGGCCGCCAGGTCTTCCTCGGTGGGGAGGCGTTCGTCGGCCTTGATGCGGCCTTCGAGGATCGCCGCGCGCAGGCTGTCGGCGATCTGCCGCGCGACGCTGGTGGTGACGATGCCCCGATAGTCGATCATGCCCGGTCTCCGTTCGCGGATGTTCGAGCATATGGCGGGTTGCCTCCGCATTTCAACATTCGTCTGACAAATAGCAGAGGAATTTTCGTTGGCAGGCGCCGGGCGGCGCTCCCATATCGGGGAGCGACAAAGGGGGAGACCCATGGACTCCTGTTCGAGGCCCGAGCGCGTCGCCGACGCGATTCTCCATGCCTGCGGCGTCGTCGCCACCGTCGCCGCCAGCGCGGTGCTGCTGACCCTGGCGATCCGGTCGGGGGAGGGGCGCGCCGTCACCGCCGCCGCCGTCTATTCCGGCGGCATGCTGGCGAGCTTCGGCTTTTCCGCCGCCTACAACCTCTGCCCCGCCTCGCGCTGGAAGGAAACCCTCAGGCGCTGCGACCACGCGGCGATCTACCTGTTCATTGCCGCCACCTACACGCCGATGTGCCTGGTGGCGCTCGACGGCGCCACCGGCGCCGCCCTGCTGACGGCGGTGTGGATGGTGGCGGTGACCGGATTCGCGATGAAGATCGCCTGGCCGCGCCGCTTCGAGCGGCTGTCGCTGGCGCTCTACCTCGCCCTCGGCTGGGCGGGCGTGGCGGCGGCGGGCGCGATCGTGCGCGCCCTGCCCCCGGCGGCGCTGGCGCTGCTGCTGGCGGGCGGCGTGCTCTATTCGGTGGGGGTGATCTTCCACGTCTGGCGGCGCCTGCGCTTCCAGAACGCGATCTGGCACGGCTTCGTGCTCTCCGCCGCCGCCTGCCACTACGCCATGGTGGTGACGACGGTGGTGCGTTAAAGAACGTCGGCAGCGGTGAAGCCGAACGGCGCGATCCGCTCGACATGGGCGGGGGAGCCGAGAACCTCGGCCTGCGCGGCGTTCCACGCCCGCGCCAGCCGCCCCTGGCTCCGCGCGAAGGCGAAGCCCACCTGGAAGGCCGACTGGTCCTGCCCCGCTTCCGGCGCCACCGCCACCGCCTCCAACGCGCCGCCGCTGCCGCGCGCCATCCAGCGCACCGTGGGCAGCGACAGCGCCAGCACGTCCGCCTGGTCGGCGGCCACCAGATCCCCGCCGACCTCGGCATCGGCAACCCGGTGCAGCCGCGAGGGCGACACGCCCCGGCGTTCCAGGTCGCGCTCCTCCACCGATCCGGCGAGCACCGCGATGCGCGCCTCGGTGCGCACCAGCAGGTCGAAATAATTCTGCAGACGGAAGGGGTTGCCCCGCCGCACCAGGAACCCGGGCGCGACCCGCACGGTGGGGGCGGAAAAGATCGCCAGCCGCTCGCGCTCGGGCGTCACGAACATCCCGGCGGCCACCACGTCGAAGGTGCCGTTCTGCAAGCCGGGGAGCAGCGCGTCGAAGCGCACCTGCACCCAGTCGATCTCGGCGACGCCCAGCCGCTCCACCACCAGCTTCGCAAGCTCGGGGGATTCGCCGGTCACCTCGCCGCCGCGCACCAAGGCATACGGTGCCTCCACCGCGTAACCGATGCGGATCACCCCCTCGGCGCGGATGCGCGCCAAGGCGTCGGCGGCGGCCACGGAGCCGCCCACGCCCGCCCACACGGCCAGCGCAGTTGCAACCAACACGCCGCCCAACGCCTTGATCACCGGCGCCCCCTTTCCGGGAGTTCGCCCGCGCGACTCCCCCGAATCCGAAGTGTCGCGCAAGCAATTATAACGTGCAAGTTGTTATTCCACAGTCAACCCACGGCAAATGCGGAAGGCCTCGGCCAGCAACCGCTCCGCCGCCTCGGGCGTGCGGAAGGCCGAGTGGGCCGACAGGGTGACCGAGTCCATGCGGGCGAAGGCATGCCCCTCGGGCAACGGCTCCACCGCGAACACGTCCATCGCCGCGTGCCCCAACGCGCCCGCCTCCAGCGCCGCGACCAGCGCCGCCTCGTCCACCAGCGCGCCGCGCGCGGTGTTGACGAGAATCGCCCCCGGCCGCATCCGCGCGATCCGCTCCGCCGAAAGGAACCCCCGGGTCTCGTCGCACAGCAGCAGATGCAGCGACACCACGTGGCTCGACGCCAGCAGCGTGTCGAGATCGACGAACCGCACCCCCGGATGCGCCTTGGGCGAGCGATTCCAGGCGATCACCTCCATCCCCAGCCCCAAACCCGCGATCCGCGCCACCTCCGCCGCGATGCCGCCGAACCCCAGCAGCCCCAGGGTCTTGCCCCGCAGCTCCATCGCCTCGGTGCGCAGCCACCGGCCCGCGCGCATCTCCCGGTCCATCCGCGCCAGCCCCTTCGCCGCCGCCATCGCCAGCGCCACCGCGCACTCGGCCACCGCCGTGTCGCCATAGCCGCGGATGATGTCCACCGAAATCCCCAGCCCCGCCAGCGCCTCGATGTCCATGTAACTGCGCGCCCCGGTGCCCAGGAACACCACGTGCCGCAACCCCGCGCACCGCGCCGCCACCTCGGTCGGCAGATAGCTGTGATCCACCAGGATCGTCTCCGCCCCCGCCGCCGCGATCAACCCCGGCATCTCCTCCGGCCGGACCCCCGGATCGCGATGCACCGCCAACGGCGGATCCCCCGCCCCACGCAGCCGCTCGGCAATGTCGCCCAGGGCGTCGGTGGCGTCGATGAACAGAATCGGCATGGTCGGTGGACTCCTAAAAAATCAAAAACTTCGCGGGGGACTCGGTCCCCCGCACCCCCATGCGTTTTTGGTTTTGCGCGTAGCGCCATAGCATCATCGCGCGGCGTGACGGGCTTATGGCGCTACGCGCAAAACCAAAACGTCCGGGAGGCGCGAAGGGACCGAGTCCCTCCGCACTTCTATCTTTTACCCTCTTTCCTCAGAACTGCTTCACGTCGATGCCGAGGGTTTGGATGCGGTAGGCGATTTGGCGGGGGGTCATGTTGAGGAGGCGGGCGGCTTTGGCTTGGACCCATCCGGCGCGTTCGAGGGCGGCGATGACGCGGTCGCGTTCCGAGAGGGTGGGGTCGTCGGGCGCGGCGGGCTGCGGGCGGACGAAGGCGGGGGGCGGCGGCGCGTCGTGGGTGGGGCCGGGGGTGATGCGGTCCTGGAGGCCGGCGAGGATCACCGCGCGTTCGTCGATGGTGCCGGTTTCCGACATGATCGCCGCCCGTTCCAGGCTGTTTTCGAGTTCGCGGACGTTGCCGGGCCAGCGGTGGCGCAGCAGCAGGCGGATCGCCTCGTCGTCGATGGAGAGGGCGCGGCGTTGGGCGCGGGCGATTTTCTCGACCATGAAGCGGGCGAGGTCGGGGATGTCCTCGATGCGTTCGCGCAGGGGCGGCGTGCGGATCGGCATGACGTTGAGGCGGTAGTAGAGGTCTTCGCGGAAGCTGCCTTCGGCCACCGCGCCTTCGAGGTCGCGGTTGGTGGCGGCGATCACGCGCACGTCCACCTTGAGGGTTTCGGTGCCGCCGACGCGCTCGAACTCGCCCTCCTGGAGGACGCGCAGCAGCTTGGACTGGAACAGGCCGGAGATTTCGCCGATTTCGTCGAGGAACAGGGTGCCGCCGTCGGCCAGTTCGAAGCGGCCCTTGCGCTGCGCCTGGGCGCCGGTGAAGGCGCCCTTCTCGTGGCCGAACATTTCGGATTCCAGGAGGTTTTCCGGCAGCGCCGCGCAGTTGAGCTTGACGAACGGGGCGGCGGCGCGGGGCGAGTTGTAGTGGATGGCGTTGGCGATGAGTTCCTTGCCGGTGCCGCTTTCGCCGCGGATCAGCACCGTGGTGTTCCATTTGGAGACGAGGCGCACCTGCTCGAACACCTGGCGCATCACCGGGGTGTGGCCGACGATGGTGTCGAAGCCGTGCTGGCCGCGCACCCGGCGGCGCAGGGTGTCGCGTTCCTCGGTGATTTCGCGCTGTTCCTCGCGGACGCGGCGGTTGAGCCGCACCGACTGGGAGATCAGGTTGGCGACCATTTCCATGAAGCGCGAGCGTTCGCCAAGCAGGGCGCGCTCGGCGGGGGGCTGGGCGGCGAGCGCGCCCGCGGTCTCCTCGCCGTCGCCGGGGATGGGGGCGGCGATGAACGGCATTTCGGCGTCGAACGCCCGGGGCCGGTGGAGGAAGCCCGGTTCGTCGGCGACCCGGGGCAGCAGCGCGGTTTCGCCGGTGGCGACGACGCCGCCGACGACGCCCTCGCCCGCCTTGAAGCGCACCGGCGCGGCGAGCGGGCCGATGTCGCGGTGGGCTGCGCGCAGGGCGTAGTCCTCGCCGTCTTCCTCCTTGAGGACGATGAAGCCGTGGACGTAGCCGCCCCGGTCGTGCAGCAGGTCGAGCACCTCGGCCAGGGTTTCCGGCAGGTTGAGGGAGCGGCTCAGCACCCGGCTGACCGCGAACAGGATTTCCAGCTCGGTTTCGATCAGCGCGCCGCGGTCGGCGGCACGGAAGGAGCGCTCCGCCGCCATCACACGCCGTCCCCCCGGGTGATCAGCGCCTCGTCTTCCGCCGGCAGGCCGACGACGATGCGGCAGCCCCCCTCCGCCCGGTTGTCCACGGCGATGGTGCCGCCATGCTCGGTGAGGATGTTCTGCGCGATCGCGAGGCCCATCCCCGGGCGGCCGCGCGCGCGCCGCCAGCCGGAGAAGAACGGCTCGAAGATGCGCGCGCGGATGCCCGGCGCCACGCCCGCGCCGGAATCCGAAATCGCGATCTCGACGCCCCCGGCGGCGGCGCGGCGGGTTTCGATCACCACCGCGCGCTCGGGCGCGCCCGGCTCGCCCACCGCGTCCACCGCGTTGTCGAGCAGCACCTTGACCAGGGTGCGCAGTTGCCCGGCGCGGCCGCTGACGGCGGGCAGCACCGCCGTGGGCATCCACGACAGCGCCACCCCCTCGGCCAGCAGGCGGTCGACCATGAAGTCCATCACCTCGCGCACCAGCTCGTTGATATTGAGCGGCAGCACCGGCTCGTGGATCGTCTGCGGCACCGAATCGCGCAAGTGCGCCAGGGTCTCGCCGCCCGCCCGGCGCACGTCGTCGAGGGCGGCGGAGATCGCCGGGTTGGCGGCGCCCTGGCGTTCCAGCATCGCCGCCGCCGCGCCCAGCATGTTGAGCGGCCCCTGAAGCTGGTAGACAGCGCCCTGCAACACCTCGCGCATCCCCTGGGCCTGCTGGATCTCGGCGGTGAGGGCGCGGATCGCCGAGGTCTTGGCCTGCTGGAAGGCGCGCATCCGCGCGGTGACGTCGAGGCACACCAGCAGCAGCGCGCGGCCGGTGCCCGGCTCGTAGTAGCTGTCCACCTCGGGGCGGGCGACGTCGATCCACAGGCCCGAGCAGGCGAACCAGCGCGGCCCCAGGCGGCGGCCCACCTCGATCTTCACCTCGACGCTGTCGAAGGCGCGGCGTTCCATCAGGAGTCCGGCGGCGTCGCCGTCCGCGACCGCCTTGAGGAACGCCCACGCCGGTTCCTGGCCGCCCATGTCGGCCATCAGCACCTTGTAGGCGTGGTTGTCGATCATCACCTTGCCGTGCTCGTTGAGCAGCGCCATCACCACCGGGGCGACGTCGATGATGTTCTCGATCAGCGCCTTCTGCGTCGCCACCGAGCGTTCGAGGCTCATCTGGGCGGAGGCGTCGCGCTGGATGCCGAGGTAGTAGCCCGGGCGGCCCTCGCCGCCGCGCACCGGCACCACCTTCAAATCGGCGAGGTAGGGGGTGGCGTCCTTGCGGCGGTTGAGCAGGCGGCCCTGCCAGGTGCGGCCCGCGGCGATGGTGCGCCAGAGGTCGTCGTAGACCCGCGCCGGGGTCTTCTTGTTGGAGAGCAGGCTGTGATTCTGGCCGATCACCTCGGCGGCGGCATAGCCGGTGATCTGCTCGAAGGCGGGGTTGACGTAGAGGATGGTGCCCGCCGCGTCGGCCACCGAGATCCCCGACCCCAGCGCCTCGACGGTGTCGAAGAACAGTCCCGGGGGTAGGTCGGGATGCGGCCGAGTCGGCTCCTGCCCGGCGATCTCCGTCGCCGCCGCGGCCCCCGCTCCGCCCCCCGTTCCGTCGGTCGAACCGTTTGACATATATCGTTTTTCCAGTGCGTCGCGTCCCTCTCGCGGCGGCCGCCCCGGGCCGCCCGCCTCCGCTCCGGTCTCGCAAGATATATGCCCAACTCCCCATACACCGCGGAAATCCCCGGTTTCGCTTGGCTTGGCGGTGGGATTCGTGACATCTTTGCGCACTGCGCCCCGGTGCTGTCGCAAAGCCGACAGGGGGAAACACCGGGACTCCTGCACGCAAACCCGGCGCGCCTGCCGCTTTCACGGGCAGTTCCGCCGCCACGCGGTTTGGTACGGGGGATGCAATCCGAACGGTCGAACCCTGGGGGAAAAGGGTAGGTTCGATGGGCGAGTATCTGTTTCTCATCCTGGGCACCGTGCTGGTGAACAACGTCGTGCTGGTCAAGTTCCTTGGCCTGTGCCCGTTCATGGGGGTCTCGAACAAGGTCGAGACCGCGCTCGGCATGGGCATGGCCACCGCCTTCGTGCTCACCCTCGCCACCGCCGCGGGCTGGGTGCTGGAGCACGCGCTGCTGCGGCCGTTCGACCTCGGCTACCTGCGCATCCTCACCTTCATCCTGGTGATCGCCGCGGTGGTGCAGTTCACCGAGATGGTGATCCGCAAGGTGTCGCCGCTGCTGCACCAGGTTCTCGGCATCTTCCTGCCGCTCATCACCACCAACTGCGCGGTGCTGGGCGTGGCGCTGCTGAGCGTGCAGGCGGACCACGGCTTCGTCGAGAGCGTGCTCTACGGCTTCGGCTCGGCGGCCGGGTTCGCGCTGGTGATGGTGCTGTTCGCCGGGCTGCGGGAGCGGCTCGCCCTGTCGCAGGTGCCGTATGCCTTCGGCGGCGCGCCGGTGAGCTTCATCGCCGCCGGGCTGCTGTCGATGGCGTTCATGGGCTTCGCCGGTCTCGCGCCGGGTTGAGGGAGCGAAAAGGATGATCGAAGCGATCGTGGGATTGACGGCGTTGGGCGGCGGCCTCGGGGTGTTCCTCGGCATCGCCGCGAAGCGCCTGCGGGTGGAGGCTCCGGCCCTCGACGGCGCGCTGGCGGAGATTTTGCCCGGCCAGAACTGCGGCCAGTGCGGCTACCCGGGCTGCGCCGCCGCCGCCGCCGCGGTGGCGCGCGGCGAGGCGCCGGTGACGCTGTGCCCGCCCGGCGGCCGCGCGGTGGCGCTGGCGCTGGCGGAACGGCTGTGCGTCGAGATCGACCTCTCCGCCCTGGCGGACGCGGCGCCGCGCGCCGCCCACGTGGACGAGAGCGTGTGCATCGGCTGCACCAAGTGCGCGCGCAAGTGCCCGACCGACGCCATCGTCGGCGCCGCCAAGCAGATCCACACGGTGATCGAGGACGTGTGCTCGGGCTGCGGCGCGTGCGTCGAGACCTGCCCGTCGCAGGGCATCTCGCTGCGGCCGCTGCCGGTGACCCTGCATTCGTGGTATTGGCCCAAGCCCGGCGACGGAGTGGCGCGGCAATGAGGCTGTTCCGCATCAAGGGCGGGGTCCACCCCGCCGAGCGCAAGGACGCGACGCGCGAAAAGGCGGTGGAGGACGCGCCGCTGGCCGCCCGGCTGGTGCTGCCGTTGCAGCAGCACATCGGCGCGCCCGCGAAGCCGCTGGTGAAGCCCGGCGACCGGGTGCTGAAGGGCCAGCCGATCGCCGCCCCGGCGGGGCCGGTGTCGGCGGCGATCCACGCCTCGACCTCGGGCACCGTCGAGTCCGTGGGGCCGCAGCCGGTGCCGCACCCCTCGGGCCTCCCCGCCCCGGCGATCGTGCTGATCCCCGACGGCCGCGACGCGTGGTGCGAACCGATGCTCTCCCTCGGCCCCTACGCCGCGCCGGAAGCCATCGCCGAGCGGGTGGCGGAAGCGGGCATCGTCGGCCTGGGCGGCGCCACCTTCCCCTCGGCGGTGAAGCTGAACCTGCGCGCGCGCCACCGCCTCGACACCCTGGTGATGAACGGCGCCGAGTGCGAACCCTTCCTCACCTGCGACGACCGCCTGATGCGCGAGCACACCTCCGAGCTGATCCAGGGCGTGGCGCTGATGGCCCGCGCGCTGGGGGTGTCCCGCGCCGTCATCGCGATCGAGCGCAACAAGCCCGAGGCCACGGCGGCGATGACCGGCGCGGCGGCCGCCTACCGCGAGATCGCCATCGCGCCGGTGCCGACCCGCTATCCGATGGGGTCGGAAAAGCACCTGGTGCAGGCCCTCACCGGCCGCGAGACCCCGGCCAAGGCCCTCACCGCCGACATCGGCGTGGTGGTGCACAACATCGCCACCGCCTTCGCCGTCTACGAGGCGGTGATCCTCGGGCGGCCGCTGGTGTCGCGCATCCTCACCGTCTCGGGCGGCGCCATCGCCCGGCCGACGAACCTGCGCGTGCCCCTCGGCACGCCGATCCGCCACCTCATCGACGTCTGCGGCGGCCTCACCGAGACGCCGCAGGAGCTGCTCTCCGGCGGGCCGATGATGGGCCAGCCGCTGCGCTCCACCGAGATTCCCACGGTCAAGGGGATGAACGGCGTGCTGGCGCTGCTGCCCTCGGACACCCGGCGCGGCCCGGCCCACGCCTGCCTGCGCTGCGGCACCTGCGTCGCCGCCTGCCCGTGCGGCCTGCTGCCGTTCGAGATCGCCGCCCACGTCCGCAACGGCGATTTCGCGGCGGCGCTGGAGGCCGGGCTGATGGACTGCATCGGCTGCGGCTCGTGCGCCTTCGCCTGCCCCTCGCGCATCCCCCTGGTGCAGAGCTTCCACCACGCCAAGGGCCACGTCGCCGCCGAGGCCCGCCGCAAGCAGCGCGCCGACGAGGCGAAGCGCCTCGCCCAGGCCAAGGCCGAGCGCGAGGCCCGCCTCGCCGCCGAGCGCAAGGCCGAGATGGCGCGCAAGAAGGCCGCCGCCGACAAGGCGCGTGCCGAGGCGGGCGCGGAATGATCGAGAAACGTCCCCTGATCGCCGGGCCGTTCGCCCACGCCGGACTGTCGACGCCGATGGTGATGGCGTGGGTGATGATCGCCCTCACCCCCGCCACGGTGTTCGGCCTCGGCCTGTTCGGCTGGCCCGCGATCTTCCTGTTCGTCGTCACCGTCGGCACCGCGGTGGCGGCGGAGGTGGCCTGCCTGCGCCTGGCGGGCAAGCCGCTCGCCACCCTCGGCGACGGCTCGGCGGTGCTCTCGGGCTGGATTCTCGCCCTCAGCCTGCCGCCCTGGGCGCCGTGGTGGATCGGCGCGGCGGGCGCGGCGATCGCGATGGTGGTCGGCAAGCACGTGTTCGGCGGCCTCGGGCAGAACCTCTTCAATCCGGCGATGGTGGCGCGGGTCGCGCTGCTGATCTCCTTCCCCCTCGAAATGACCCGCTACGTGGCGCCGCGGCCGATCCACTCCGCCGTCGCGCCGGATGTCCGCGAGGCGTTGGCCGTCACCTTCGGCATCGGCGGCCGTGCGGATCTCGACGCGGTCAGCTCCGCCTCGCTGCTCGGCCACGCCAAGACCGAGCTGGCGCGCGGCGTGCCGCTGTCCGACGCGCTCGCGGGCGGCTTCGACCCGTGGCAGCTGTTCCTCGGCAACGCCGTCGGCAGCCTGGGCGAGACCTCGGCGCTGCTGTTGCTGCTGGGCGGCGCGCTGCTGCTGGCGCTGCGGGTGATCTCGTGGCACGTGCCGGCGGCGTTGCTGCTCGGCGTGGCGGTGCCCGCGGCGGCGTGCCACGCCCTCGACCCGGAGCGGTTCCTGCCGCCGCTCACCCACGCGCTCGCCGCCTCCACGGTGTTCGGCGCGCTGTTCATCGCCACCGACCTCGTCACCTCGCCGGTGACGCGGGCGGGCCAGCTGATCTACGGCGCGGGCTGCGGCGTGTTGATCTTCGTGATCCGCACCTGGGGCGGCTATCCGGAGGGAATGGCGTTCGCGGTGCTGCTGATGAACGCGGCGACGCCGCTGATCGACCGCTGGGTGCGGCCGCGCGTCTACGGCCGCGACCGCAAGGGGCGCCCGCTGCCGGTGCGGGAGGCCGGCCGATGACCGCGCTCACCGCCCGGCCGTGGTATCAGGGCGTGCTGCTGGGGGGCTTCTGCCTCGTCGCCGCCGCGCTGCTCGCCACCGGCGAACGCCTCACCGCCCCGGCGATCGCCGAGGCGGCCCGCGCCGATCTTTCCGCCTCCCTCGCCCAGGTGATCCCCGCCGCCCTGCGCGACAACGACATGACCGCCGACACCGTGACCGTGACCGACGACGGCGGCGCCACCACGGTCTACCGCGCCCGCAAGGACGGCGCGGTGACGGCGGTGGCGTTCCGCGTCGTCGGCAAGGGCTACGGCGGCGACATCGTGCTGGTGATGGGGGTGGACCGGATGGGCGAGATTCTCGGCGTGCGGGTGGTGCGGCACGCCGAAACCCCCGGCCTCGGCGACCGCATCGACGCCCGCAAGAGCGGCTGGATCGACGCCTTCGTCGGCCGCTCCCGCGCCAACACCCCGGATTCGCGCTGGGCGGTGAAAAAGGACGGCGGCGGCTTCGACCAGTTCTCCGGCGCCACCGTGACGCCGCGCGCGGTGGTCAAGGCGGTGCGGGAGGGCCTGGAACGCTTCCACCTCAACCGCGACCGCATGCTGGCGGACGCCCCCGGGAGGCAGCCATGACCCCGCGCGCCCGCGACATCCTCAAGGACGGTCTGTGGACCGGCAACGTCACCTTCGCGCAGAAGCTCGCCCTCTGCCCGCTGCTGGCGGTCACCGCCACCGCCACCAACGGTCTCGGCATGGGCCTCGCCACCACCGCCGTGCTGGCCGCCACCAACCTCGCGATCTCGGCGCTGCGCCGCGTCATCACGCCGCAGGTGCGCATCCCCGCGTTCATCCTGGTGATCGCGGGGATCGTCACCCTCGTCGACACGGCGATCAACGCCTGGGGGCACGAGCTTTACAAGGTGCTCGGCCTGTTCATTCCGCTGATCGTCACCAACTGCGTGATCCTCGGCCGCGCCGAGGCGTTCGCCTCGCGCAACCGGCCGCTGCCCTCGGCGCTCGACGGCCTCGCCATGGGCCTGGGCTTCACCCTGGCGCTCACCCTGATCGGCGCGATCCGCGAGATTTTGGGGTCGGGCACGCTGTTCGCGGGCGCGGCGCTGATGCTGGGCGCGCCGATGGGGGTGCTCGAAACCGTGGTGATCCCCGAGTACAAGGGCTTCCTGCTGATGATCCTGCCGCCCGGCGGCTTCCTGGCGCTCGGCTTCGTGCTGGCGGGGAAGCGCCTGCTCGACGCCCGCGCGGCGCGCAAGGCCGCCGCCGCCACCGCCTGAAGGGAGAGCCGCCCATGCCGCTGCACGTCGGCGTCGCCTACGCCACATCCGCCCGCCAGGCGTGGGTGCGCCTGGAGATGCCCGAGGGCGCCACCGTCGCCGAGGCGATCGCCAAATCCGGCATCCTCGCGCAGTTCCCCGAGATCGACCTCGGCGCCCAGAAGGTCGGCATCTTCGGCAAGGTCGCCCGGCTCGACGCCCCCCTCGCCGACGGCGACCGGGTCGAGATCTACCGCCCGATCACCGCCGATCCGGCCAAGGTCCTCGGGCGGGACTAGGCTGTCCCTAATCCGCCGGGTCCTCGGCGCGCACGCGGTTGCGCCCGGCGAGCTTGGCCGCGTAGAGGGCCTGGTCGGCGCGCTCCATCAGGTCGTCGAACGGCGTCTCGCGGTGGGCGGTGGCGACGCCGACGCTGATCGCCATGCCGACGCTCTCGCCGCCGCCCACCGCGAAGCGTTCCGCCTCCACCGCCTGGCGCAGCTTTTCCGCCACGTCCACCGCGCCCTCGGTGTCGGTGTCGGCCAGCAGCACCATGAACTCCTCGCCGCCGAAGCGCGCGGCGAGGTCGGTGCGGCGCACCGTGCGCTCGAGGATCCGCGCCACCGCCACCAGCACCTCGTCGCCCGCCGGGTGGCCGTAGGCGTCGTTGATGCGCTTGAAGTGGTCGATGTCGATGGCGAGCAGCGACAGCGGCTCGCCGATGCGCACCGTGCGCGCCATCGCCGGGGCGAAGTGGTCGAGGAACTTGCGGCGGTTGGCCAGCCCGGTGAGGGCGTCGTGCAGCGCCATCTGCTCCAGCTTGAGCTTCGCCTCGGTGCTTTCGGTGACGTCGAGGGTGATGCCGCGATAGCCCTCGAAGCGGCCCCCGGCGCCGAACACCGGCATGCCGCTCACCGACGCCCAAATCTTGCTGCCCGACTTGCAGCGGCGGCGGATCACCAGGTTCTCGAACGGCTCGCGCCGGTCCATCAGGGCGATCCAGGCGCGGGTCGGCGGGTCGGCGGCGTCGAAGAAATCCACCGCCGGGCGGCCCAGCAGTTCCTCGGGCAGATAGCCCAGCACCTTGGCGGTGCCCTCGGCGAAGGTGTAGCGCAAATCCGGCCCCAGTTCCCACAGGTAGATCGGCGCGTAGCCCACCGCGCTTTCCATCAAATCGCGGGCGCGGCGGATTTCCGCCTCGGCGCGGCGCCGCCCGGCGTCGGCGAGGCGGGCGGCGAGGCGCTCGTGCTCCAGCCGCTCGCGCGCCGCCATCGTCTCCAGCGCCTGGTCGATCAGCGGCGTGAAGCGCTTCAGGAGGCTCACATGGGCGGGCGAGAAGAACGCGGGCGCGGCGTGGCCGAACACCATCGCCCCCGACACCGCCTGCGAGCGGATCGGCACCATGATCGCCGAGCGCGCCACCTCCCGCGCCGGGGCGGGCAGGGCCAGCCAGTCGGGCGACTGGGCGGTGTCGAACAGCGCCACGGTGCCGCCCGCGAGCACCCGCTGCAACAGCGCCTGCGGCGACCAGCGGATGCCCAGCAGCCGCCGCGCCGTCGACCGCACCACGCGGAAGCCGCCGCGCCCGCCGAGCGCCACCAGGAACACGTCGTCGAACGGCACCAGGTCGCGCAGCACGCCGACGACGATGTCGAACAGGTCGTCGGCGTCGCGCGCCTCGCCCAGCATCCGCAGGCCCCGCAGCAGCCCCTCGGTTTCGAGGCGCTGGGCGCGCTCGTGCAGGCGCAGGCGGTCCAGCTCCACCAGGGTTTCGCGCAGGCGTTCGACGTCGGCGAGCGGCGCCACCACGGTCAGCCTCCGAACACCAGGGTGGAGATCATCAAGTTGCCGTGGACCGCCCGGTCCCCCAGCCCGCCCTGCTCGCCGAAGGTGAAGGCGCAGAGGAACGGTCGCCCCATCATGCTCCGCCCCACCGCCCGGCGCACCTCGTCGAGGTCTCCGGCGATGCGCGGCAGCAGCCCGGCGCACAGTGCCATCAGCCCGCCGGAGAGGGTGCAGGCGTCGCCGCATTGCAGGTCGATCGCCGCCTCCACCGCGCGGGCCGGGCGCCCGGCGACGCTTTCGGTGCAGCCCGCCATCAGCCGCACCTCGTCGCCCACCGCGAGATCGGTCATCACGCCGAGGCTGCCGTCGCCCCGCACCTCGGTGACGTGGGACAGAACGTGAAGCGGATACTCCCCCACCCGCCCCACCTCGCGGCCGAGGGGCAGCAGGTCGGTGACGACGGAGGTGGGCAGGAGACCGGCGTGGGCGTCGAGCCACCCGGCGTAGACCGCCGCCGCCGGGCGGCCGTCGATGCGCGTCACCACCCGGGGCGCGGCCACCGCCGAGACCACCCCGGCGAAGCCGGTGGGCACGCAGCCGCCGTGGAGGGTGCGGCTGATCGGCATCGGCGCGAACAGGGCGGTCAGCGCCATCGCATCCTCCGCCTCCAGCCCCCGCACCGCCACCCGGCCGGGCAGACGGCCCCGGGCGTCGCGTTCCGGCGGGCCGCTGGCGGAACCGCCGAACACCGGCACCCGCGGCCCCACGATGGCGGCGACCCCCTCCAGCGCCGCCTCCTCGTCGCCCGCGGTGGCGGTCAGCAGCACCAGGTCGGGCATTTCGCCGGGGCGACCGGCGGCGTCGAGGGCGGCGCGCATCGCATCCGCCGCCGCCGCGCGGGGGTCCGCGCCCTTGGGCCGCAGCGCCGCTCCGGCGGCGAGACCGGCGCGGCGAAGGCCGAGCATGCCGAGCACGGTTTCGCCCCGGAACACCCCGTCGTCGGCGATCACCCCGAGGCAGGTGGTGGCGCCCTGCGCCTGCACGCGGGGCGGCAGCGCCGCCGCCGCCCGGGCGAGGGCGGCGCCGTCGTGGCCGACGGTGTAGTAGAACAGGAGAAGATCGGGGTCGGCGCCGCCGAGGCGGGCGCGAAGCGCGCCATAGGCGGCCGCGAACGCCGCGGCGCTGTCCGCCAGAACGCTGCACGCCGTCGCCACCGTCATCGGTCCACCGCCCCCGGCCTGGTCAGATCGGGCCGCAGTGTAGAGCGGCCCGCAACGGCTTTCCAGTCATTCGGCGGCGGGCCGCACCGCCACCGCCTGATCCACCGCCGCGCGCTCGGCCGCCGCCGCGGCGCGGGCGGCACGGTCGGAAACCCGGCGCTCCAGGGTCGCGAGACCCCAGGCGGAGAGGAACGGCAGGGACTGCACCGCGAGGGTGGCGGCGAACACGTTGAGTTCGGTGATGCCGGTGAAGTTGAACCCCACCAGCGAGGCGGCGCCCAGGGCCAGCAGCAGGCCGAGGATGATTTCCTTCTTCGCCGGATTCTCGTTCTTCGCCCGCTTCGCCGCGCCGCCCTTGTCGGTGCGCAGGAACGGCAGGTTGTCGGAAATGAACCCGGCCGCCATGGCGCTGGCGACGGTGTATTGCAGGCTCATCGCCGCCACCGCCGCGCCGACGATCTGGAGCGGCTTCACCTTCACCCGGGCGACGTAGAGCACCACGCAGTGGACGAGGTTGACGAAGAACATCGCCAGGATCGGCACGGTGAACGGCAGCATCGGAATCAGCACGCCCACCAGCAGGATCACCGGCACCCACACCAGGTTGAGGATCGCCGCGGCGACGCCGAAGGCGTCCGACAGCCAGTACGACCAGCCGGTGACGAACTGGAACCGCTGCGCCCCGGTGAGCTTGGAGCGGCCCGGCAGCATCAGCTTCCAGTGCTTGCGGATGATCTGCACCGCGCCGTAGGCCCAGCGGTGGCGCTGGGTCTTGAACGCCTTGTAGGTGTCCGGCAGCATACCCCAGCCGTAGCGGCGGTTGGTGTAGTGGGCGTGGTAGCCCAGCGCCATCAGGCGCAGGCCCAGCTCGGTGTCCTCGGTGATGGTGTCGGTGGCCCAGCCGCCGATCTCGTCGAACGCGGCGCGGCGGATCAGCAGCATGGTGCCGTGGGTGATGATCGCGTCGTCTTCGTTGCGCTGCACCATGCCGATGTCGAAGAACCCGGCGTACTCGCTGTTCATCACCTCCTTGAACAGGGAGTCGTGGCCGTCGCGGTGGTCCTGCGGCGCCTGCACCAGCGCCACCGTCGGGTCCTCGAACGCGGGTACGAGGTCGCGCAGCCAGCCGGGATGCAGCACGTAGTCGGCGTCGATCAGGCCGATCACCTCGGCGTCGGGCGACATTTGCGGCATCGCCGCGTTGAGCGCGCCCGCCTTGAACCCCGACACCTTGACCAGATTGATGAACTTGAAGCGCGGCCCGAGCTTGGCGCAGTGGGCCTCGACCGGCTTCCACAGGTGCTCCTCGGGGGTGTTGTTGACGATCACCAGCACTTCGAAGTTCGGGTAGTCGAGCGCGGCGGCCGAGTTGAGCGTCTGGATCAGCATGTCCGGCTGCTCGCGGTAGGCCGGAATGTGGATCGACACCATCGGCGTGCGCGCGGGCATGGCGGGCGCCTCGGGCGGCAGCCACAGGCGCTGGGGCTTGCGGCCGAGGGTGATCTCGGCCACCTCGTGGACCTTCACCAGGGTCATCACGGTGAGCGGGATCATCAGCAGGAAGCCGATGCCCCAGGCGATCGCCGAGCCGACGTTGAGGTAGTTCTCGATCGGATACATCGCCGCCAGCGCCATCGCCGCGGCCAGGGCGTTGGCGGCGGCGGAGAACGCCAGGGCGTGGCCGAAGGTGGGGTTGCGGCGGCGCAGGCCGAACACCGTGACGAACGCGCCGATGCCGAGCGCCACCGCCGCGAGGCGCGGCAGGTTGGTGCGCGCCACCGAGCCGATCATCGAGAACTTGAGCTTGCGGTCGGCGTCGAAGATGCCCCAGTACGGCCCCACCGAGCCTTCGTTGACCTTCCACGGCTGGTCGAACGCCTCGACGACGTTGTACTCCATGCCGCGCTTCTTCGCCTCGGCGAGGAACTCGCGCAGGATGCGCGCCTGGCCCACCGGGTCCGGGTCCGCCGAATGGCGGTTGTAGCCGCGGCTCGGCCAGCCGAACTCGGCGATGACGATGCGCTTGCCGGGGAAGGCGTTGCGCAGGTCCTGGTAGCGCTGCACCGCGAACTCCACCGCGTCCTCGGGCGGCACGGCCTCCCAATAGGGGAGGATGTGGGCGGCGATGAAGTCCACCTCGTTGGCGAGCTTCGGGTGCTCGATCCAGGAGTACCAGATTTCGCCGGTGGAGACCGGCACGCCGACGCGCTTGCGCACCTGGCGCAGGTAGTTGACCAACTGGTCGTAGGTGAGGTCGGCGCGCAGCAGGGTTTCGTTGCCCACCACCACGGCGCGGACGTTGGGGTTGCGGTTGGCCGCCTCGATCGCCGCCTCGATTTCCTTCTTGTTGTATTCGAGGTCCTTGTCGAGCCAGGCGCCGACCGTGACCTTGAGGCCGAACTTGCGCGCGAGGCCGGGAATCTCGGTGAAGCGGTTGGTGGCGGCGTAGAGGCGGATGCCGCGCGACACCATCGCCACGGTCGAGAGGTCGCGCTCGGTGGAGGCGCGCTCCTCGTCGGTGAAGCCGTGGGCGCGCTGCTCCGGCGTCGCGTTGTTGAACGACAGGGAGTCGATGGAATCCTCGAGATCCGGCGGCGAGAAGGTCTCGTACGTCGCGAACCAGATCAGCCCATGAACGATGGCGGCGACCAGCGCCGCGAGCGCAACGTTTCTCATGTCGCTCGACCACCCCGTCGGCGCATCGCCGACTGCCACGCCACGCGGGGAGACGCCCCGCCCGCGATTACTGCTTGTCGTAAGGACCGCGCGGGGCCAGCACCTTGTCCGCGGGCTTATCTTCGGCCGGGGCCGAAACGGCGGGCTTTTCGCCCGGCTTCTTGGGAGGCTGCGGCGGCACCGCCTGCGGCTTGCCGTTGGCGGCCGGAGCGGGCTTCGCGCCCGCCGGCGTCTGCGCCGACTTGTCGAGGGTCGACGCGGTGGGCGAGGCCCAGCAGACGTCGATGCAGTCCGACCGCGCCGCACAGGACTCCGCCGAGGCGCTCGAGGCGCCCTCGATGGCGCAGCCGAAGGCGGCACCCAGGTGCGCCTCCGAGCAGCCGAAACCGACGTAGAACTGGCGGAACTCGCCCGCCGCCACCACGTCGTCGCGCGACAAAAGCTGGATGATCCGCTTGCCGATCCAGCCGCACTCGGCGGCGGTGGGATCGCCGCGCTTCATCGGCATCGACGGAAGCGCGACCTTGGGCTTGGCGGTCTCGGCGGGATCCGCCGCGAACGCCGGAGCCGCGGCCAGCAGACCCACCACCATCATCGCAACACAACGCACACCCATAAGGTCCCTCCACCCCAGCGCAGCGTATTCTAAACGCAAGCGAACCGGCGATATGTACCGCAGCGGCCCCCGCCGCGCAACGGGCGTTTATCCGCCCCGCTTCGGAAAACGTGAAGCTCCCGCATCCGTTCCCCGGGGAATCGCGAAAGGCGCGGAAATCTGCGGTTTTTGCGATTCTTCCGCGACTTGCGCGGCGCCTCCGGCCGGCGAGACCGGGCACCCCGGGAGACGGGATCTCCGCCGAATCGGGAGGCCGCGGCGGCGCTTGACGCCACACCCGGAGCCGGGCAATAGTCTTGCGCCGCACCCCACCGTGCGGTTTCGTTTATTGCCTCTGAGGGGAAGGCCGTTATGGAGCTTTCGCATACGTTCGTCGCTCCGCGTCCGCTGGCCAGCCAGGACGCGAAAACCCTGGCGCTCGCCAGTCTCGGCGGCGCGCTGGAATTTTACGATTTCGTGATTTTCGTGTTCTTCACCGCCGCCCTCGGCCACCTGTTCTTTCCGCCCGACATGCCCGAGTGGCTGGGCCAGCTCCAGGCCTTCGGCATCTTCGCCGCCGGATACCTGTTCCGCCCGCTCGGCGGCATCGTCATGGCCCACTTCGGCGACAAGTTCGGCCGCAAGCGGATGTTCACCCTCTCGGTGGCGCTGATGGCGGTGCCCACCCTGATGATCGGCCTGCTGCCCACCTACGAGACCCTCGCCTACGGCGCGCCGCTGCTGCTGCTGCTGATGCGCATCCTCCAGGGCGTCGCCATCGGCGGCGAGGTGCCGGGCGCCTGGGTGTTCGTCTCCGAGCACGTGCCGTTCAAGCGCATCGGCCTCGCCTGCTCGCTGCTCACCATGGGCCTCTCGGCGGGCATCCTGCTCGGCTCGGTGGTCGCCACCACCGTCAACACCGTCTACACCAAGGCGGAGGTGCTGGAGTTCGCCTGGCGCATCCCCTTCCTGCTCGGCGGCATCTTCGGCCTCGCGGTGGTCTACCTGCGCCGCTGGCTTCAGGAAACCCCGGTGTTCGAGGAGATCAGCCACCTCAAGCAGGTCTCCAAGCTGCCGATCAAGGACCTGATGAAGACCAACCGCGCCGACATCGTGATCTCGGTGTTCGTCTCCTGGCTCATCACCGCCTGCGTCGTCGTGATCATGCTGATGACCCCGACCCTGCTGTCGCGCATCTACCAGATCCCCATGGTGCTGACGATCCAGGCCAACACCGCCGCCACCATCGGCCTGTGCTTCGGCGTGATGACCATGGGCGTGGCGTGCGACCGCTTCGGCCCCTCCCGGGTGGCGATGCTCGGCGTGCCGGTGCTGATCGCCGCGTTCTACGGCCTCTACGTCGGCGTCGGCATCAATCGCGAATGGCTGCTGCCGCTCTACGCCTTCGCCGGGTTCGCCGCGGGCGTGGTCTCGATCGTGCCGATCGTGATGATCCGCTCGTTCCCCGCGGCGGTGCGCTTCACCGGCATCTCGGTGTGCTACAACGTCACCTACGCGGTGGCGGGCGGCCTCACCCCGGTGGTGATCCCCCTGCTCACCCAGGTCACGCCGCTGGCGCCCGCGCATTACGTCGCCGTCGCCACCTTCTGCGGCATGGTCGCCGCGATCGCCCACGGCCGCCGCACCCGCGACCGCTTCTGAGGCTCCCATTCTGCAAAAGCCCCCGCCGGGAGACCGGCGGGGGCTTTTTGCTTTCGGAAAACCAGGCCGGGCGCTGCCCGGACCCGCGAAGGGGCTTGGCCCCTTCGATCCCGTTCGTTTGCGCGGAGGGACCGAGTCCCTCCGCATCTTTTCCTTTAGATCTTGCCCTTGAGCGCGTTGGAGCGCAGCCGCAGGCGCAGGGCGTTGAGCTTGATGAAGCCTTCCGCGTCGTGCTGGTCGTAGACCGCGTCTTCCTCGAACGTCACCGTGGCGGTGTCGTAGAGGCTGTTGGGGGATTCGCGGCCCATGGTGATGACGTTGCCCTTGTAGAGCTTGAGCCGCACCACGCCGTTGACCGCCTTCTGGCTGGCGTCGATCGCCGCCTGGAGCATCTCGCGCTCCGGGCTGAACCAGTAGCCGGTGTAGACGAGGTTGGCGTAGCGGGGCATCAGCTCGTCCTTGAGGTGCATGGATTCGCGGTCGAGGGTGATGCTCTCGATGTCGCGGTGCGCCTTGAGGAGGATGGTGCCGCCGGGGGTTTCGTAGATGCCGCGCGACTTCATGCCGACGTAGCGGTTCTCGACCAAATCGAGGCGGCCGATGCCGTGCTTGCCGCCCAGCTCGTTGAGGCGCTCGAGCAGCTTGGCGGGCGACAGGCGCACGCCGTTGACCGCCACCGCGTCGCCCTTCTCGAAGGCGATCTCGATCTGCTCCGCGTCGTCCGGGGCCTTCTCCGGGCTGACGGAGCGGCGGAACATGTCCTCGTCGGGCGGCAGGGCCGGGTCCTCGAGCGCCTTGCCCTCGTAGGAGATGTGCAGCAGGTTGGCGTCCATGGAGTAGGGCGCCTCGCCGTGCTTGTCCTTCGGGATCGGGATCTGGTGCATCTGCGCGTATTCGATCAGCTTGGTGCGCGAGTGCAGGTCCCATTCGCGCCACGGCGCGATCACCTTGATGTCGGGCTTGAGGGCGTAGTAGCCCAGCTCGAAGCGGACCTGGTCGTTGCCCTTGCCGGTGGCGCCGTGGGAGACGGCGTCCGCGCCGGTCTCGATGGCGATCTCGATCTGGCGCTTGGCGATCAGCGGCCGCGCGATCGAGGTGCCGAGCAGGTACTGGCCTTCGTAGAGGGCGTTGGCGCGGAACATCGGGAAGACGTAGTCGCGCACGAACTCCTCGCGCAGATCGTCCACGTAGATCTGCTTGATTCCCATCATTTCGGCTTTTCGTCGCGCCGGCTCCAGCTCCTCGCCCTGACCGATGTCGGCGGTGAAGGTCACCACCTCGCAGCGGTACACGTCTTGGAGCCATTTCAGGATGATCGAGGTATCCAGGCCACCGGAGTAGGCCAGAACGACCTTCTTGACGCCGTTCGTCATATGCGCGTGCCTTTCCCATTCAGACAGGAAGCGCCGCCGCCCCGAAGCGCATTCCCCGGGGCGCGGCAAGCCGAAAAGACCGGCAGTATAGGACGCCGGAAATCTGCGACAAGACGAAAGCGATAGGGGTTACGAAATTTCCGGCGCGGCGTGGGCGGGATCGACGATCCCGGCGGCCTCGCGGGCACGGGCGCGGGAAAGGCGCTGGCGTTCGCTCGCGGATTTCAGCTGGCCGCAGGCGGCGAGGATGTCGCGGCCGCGCGGCACCCGGATCGGCGCGGCGTAGCCCGCGTGGGTCAACACTTCGGCGAACTGCTGGCAGGCCTTGATCGAGGGGGTCTCGAACGGCGCGCCGGGCCAGGGGTTGAAGGGGATGAGGTTGAACTTGACGCCGATGCCCGAGGCGTCGAACAGCCGCACCAGCTCCCGCGCGTCGGCGAGGGAATCGTTCACGCCCTTGAGCAGGATGTACTCGATGGTGATGTACTGGCGCTGCCCGGCGATCTCCTGGTACTCCTTCATCGCCGCCATCAGCTCGGCGATCGGGTACTTGCGGTTGATCGGCATGATCTGCTCGCGCACCGCGTCGGTGGGCGCGTGGAACGACACCGCGAGCTTGATCCCCAGTTCCTCGGCGCAGCGGCGCATGTTGGGAATGTAGCCCGAGGTGGAGAGCGTCACCCGGCGCTTCGACATCGCAATGCCTTCCGGATCCATCACGATCTTCATCGCCTTGGCGACCGCGTCGTAGTTCACCAGCGGCTCGCCCATGCCCATCAGCACGATGTTGGAGAGGTGCCGGGTTTCGTCGGTGGGGGTCGGCCACTCGCCGTAGGAGTCCCGCGCCGCCATGAACTGGCCGACGATTTCCGCCGCGCCGAGGTTGCGCACCAGCATCTGCGTGCCGGTGTGGCAGAAGCGGCAGGTCATGGTGCAGCCCACCTGGGTGGAGACGCACACCGCGCCGCGGTCGTCCTCGGGGATGTGGACGGTTTCCACCTGGTTGCCGTCGCCGAATCCGAACAGCCACTTGCGGGTGCCGTCGGCGGAGTTCTGCTCGGTGACGACGCTGGGGCGGCCGACCACGCAACGCTCCGCCAGACGCTCGCGCAGGGGCGTCGCCAGGGTCGTCATCTTCAGGAAGTCGGTTTCGCCCTGGTGGTAGATCCAGTGCCAGAGCTGCTTGGTGCGGAAGGGCTTCTCGCCCATCTCCACGAGAACGGCGGTCAGCTCCTCGCGCGAGAGGCCGACGAGGTCGATGCGGGCGTCGCCCTGGAGCGTCGCGGCGGGGTCCGGGTGTGCATGCATGCACACCTATTACTCGCAACCGCGCGCAGAAAAAACCGCAAAATTTTTACTCCTCTGGACATTTTTGCGAAAGCAGCGATTTATTTTGACGCGCCGTCGCGTTAGCTTGGTCGTCGGTTTCAATCCGGTCGCCGGGATCGGAGCTTAAGGTCCCACCCGAGAGGATCAGAAGGAATTCGTCATGCGCAAATCATTGGCTGTTGTGTCGTGTGTGGGAATGGCGGCGGTGCTCTCCGCCTGTAGCGGCAAATGGGACCTGGAAAGCCTGCAGGCGACCAAACCCTCCGACACCGCTTTCGCCGCCACGCTGCAAAGCGAATACATCCGCCTCGCCGCCTCTGAGCGCGCCCAGTACGACTGGCGCGACACCGCCGCCTACATCGCGCGCGGCAAGCTTGCCGCGGCGGGCACCCCGCCCGAGCCGGAGCCGATCGAGGCGCGCGACCTGCCCGCCGACAAGGTGGGCGAGCTCACCGCCGCCCGTGCCACGCTGATGCGCCACTACACCCCGGCGAACAAGGCCGCCCAGGGCCGCACCCTCGCCCTCGCCCAGGCCGGTTACGAGTGCTGGATGGAGCAGCAGGAAGAGAACTGGCAGTGGGACGACATCGCCGCCTGCAAGACCCAGTTCGACGCCGCGATCAAGGCCCTCGCCGCCGCCGAGGCGCCGAAGGCGGCGCCCGTCGCCGCCGCCACCGGCCAGGGTTACGTCGTCTACTTCGGCCTCAACTCGGCCAAGCTCGAGGGCGACGCCCTCAGCGTGGTGCGCGAGGCGGCCCAGGCGTTCAAGGCGCAGAAGGCCGCGCGGGCCGACGTTTCCGGCCACGCGGACCGCTCCGGCTCCGCCGCCTACAACGACAAGCTCTCGTCGCTGCGCGCCGAGGCGGTGGGCGAGGCGCTGGTGAAGCAGGGCGTGCCCGAGGCCGCGATCACGATTTCCGCGTTCGGCGAATCCGACCTGGCGGTGACCACCGCCGACGGCGCCAAGGAGCCGCGCAACCGCCGCGTCACCATCACCATCGTGAAGTGAGGGGGAAACCTCTTCCGCGATATTCGGCAACGGGCGGCCTTCGGGCCGCCCGTTCGCGTTTGCGTCAGAGATGCAGCTGGAACGCCTTGAACTGCAGCAACGCGAGGCCGACGAGGAGGTTGAGCAGCACCAGCGCGATCGCCGGGCGCGGCTCGATCTCGAGGCCGTGGCGGGCGATGAACCACTCGTAGACGCCGAAGGCGATGGTGGCGATCAGCCCCACCAGGGCCAGCTCGGGCGCGGCGGGCACCTTGCCCGAGAGCATCGACAGCTGATACGGCACCATGATCAGCATCTGCGCCAGGGCGAACCAGTTGTAGGCGGCGATATAGCGGAAATAGAGCTTGGCGCGGCCGATGCGGCGCGTCACCCCGACCATCAGGTTGGGCCAGATCAGCCACTCGATGACATAATAGAGCAGCATCACCGGCAGGAACGCCGAGAGCGACGGCCGCGGCGTGATCGCCGCGAGGTTGGCCTTGAGCACGAACAGGTAGATCGGCAGGCCGATCGCCATCGCCAGGAACGAGCGGGCGGCACCCGAGGGGGTGTCGGCGAACCCCTTGAGCGCGTCGCGGCGGAAGCACAGGATGCCCCACACCCCCGCGAGACCGCGGCGGATCTCCTCGCCCGGGTTCATCGGAAATACCGTTCGAGCACGCGGCGGTAGACCCGCGCCAGCGCCGCGATCTCGGCGGCGTCGACGCTCTCGTCCACCGAGTGCATGGTTTTGCCGCACAGGCCGTATTCGACCACCTGACAATAATCCTTGATGAAGCGGGCGTCGGAGGTGCCGCCGGTGGTGCCGAGCGCCGGGTCGAGGCCGGTGACGTCGGCGACCGCCGCCGCCACCAGATCGCTCCACGCGCCCGGCGGGTTGAGGAAGGGCTGGGCGCCGCGCTCGAAGCGCAGCTCCACGTCGGCGGCATGGCGCGCCGCCACCTCGGAGATCCAGCGTTCCAGCGCCTCGGTGCTCTGCTCGGTGGAAAAGCGGATGTTGAGCGACGCCCTGGCCTGGCCGGGCACGACGTTGGTGGCCGGGTTGCCCACGTCCACGGTGGTGACCATCAGGGTCGAGGGCGGGAAGTAGGCGTTGCCCGCGTCGAGGCGCTTGGCCAGGAGTTCGTCGAGGATGCGCACCAGCCGGTGGATCGGGTTGTCGGCGGTTTCCGGATAGGCGACGTGGCCCTGGATGCCGTTGACGGCGATGTGGGCGGTGAGCGAGCCGCGGCGGCCCACCTTGATCATCTCGCCGAACACCTCGCGGCAGGTCGGTTCGCCCAGCAGGCAGACCTCGGGCAGGTCGCCCGCCGCCCGCAGGTGCTCCATCACCTTTTTCGTGCCGTTGATCGCCGGGCCTTCCTCGTCGCCGGTGAGGATCAGGCTGATGCGGCCGTCGAAGGCCGCGCCCCGTTCGGCGAGAAAGTCGATGGCGGCGGCGACGAACGCGGCGACCCCCGACTTCATGTCGGCGACGCCGCGGCCGATCACCCGGCCGTCGCGCAGCAGGGCGGCGAACGGCGGCGCGCTCCAGCGGCTTTCGTCGCCGGGGGGCACCACGTCGAGGTGCCCGGCGAAGGCGAGGTGGCGCGCGCCGGAGCCGATGGCGGCGTGGAGGTTGTCCACGTCCGGCGTGTTCTCGGCGGAAAAGCGCAGCGGCGTGCAGGCGAAGCCCGCCGCCCCCAGCACCCCGGCGAGGTAATCGAGGACGTCCCGGGCGTCGGGCGTCACCGAGGGGCGGCGCACCAGTTCGCGGGCGAGTTCGACGGCGTCGGTCATGTCAGTCCCTGAGCAGCTCGTTGATCGACACCTTGGCGCGGGTGCCCGGGTCGACGGTCTTGACGATCACCGCGCACGCCACCGAAGGCCCGGGGGTGCCGTCGGGCAGCGGCTTGCCCGGCAGGGTGCCCGGCACCACCACCGAATAGGCGGGCACGCGGCCGCGGAACACCTCGCCGGTGGCCCGGTCCACCACCTTGGTGGAGGCGCCGAGGAACACCCCCATCGACACCACCGCGCCCTCCTCGACGATGAACCCCTCGGCCACCTCGGAGCGGGCGCCGATGAAGCAGTTGTCCTCGATCACCACCGGCCCCGCCTGCAACGGCTCCAGCACGCCGCCGATGCCGACGCCGCCCGAGAGGTGGACGTTGCGGCCGATCTGCGCGCAACTGCCGACGGTGGACCAGGTGTCGACCATGGTGCCCTCGCCGACGCGGGCGCCGACGTTGAGGAAGCAGGGCATCAGCACCGCGCCCGGCGCCACGAACGCCGAGCGGCGCACCACGCAGCCCGGCACCGCGCGGAACCCGGCGGCGCGGAAGCGGGCGTCGTCCCACCCCGCGAACTTCGAGGGCACCTTGTCGAACCAGTGGGCGCCCCCCGGCGCGCCGGGGATCGGCGCGGAATCGACGAGGCGGAACGACAGCAGCACCGCCTTCTTGAGCCACTGGTGGACCACCCAGGCGCCGTTCACCTTTTCGGCGACGCGCACCTCGCCCCGGTCGAGCAGGTCGAGCGCGGTGTCCACCGCGTCGCGCACCTCGCCGGTGGTGGCGAAGGTGATGTCGGCGCGGGCCTCCCAGGCGGCCTCGACGACGGCGGAGAGTTGGGCGGTGGTCATGGGCGGGATCCTTCGGATGTGCGGCGCGAAACGGACATCGAACCTTAGACGAGGGGGGCGTCCTGTCAACCGTCGGCGCACGCCCCCACCGCGTCGAGCCACGCCTGGAGATCGTCGATGGCGACGGTGCGCCCCGTGGGGTCGAACAGCTCGGCGCCCGCGGTATCCCGCCGGTTGCGCAGCCACACCGTGCGCATCCCCAGCGCCGTGGCGGGCGGCAGGTTCTTGAGGCTGTCCTCCACCAGCACCGCGCGCGAGGGGTCGATGCCCTCGCGGGCGATCAGCGCGTCGTAGGCGGCGGGGTGGGGCTTGGGCCAGAAATCCGCGTCGCGGATGTCGAAGATCGCCGAGAACGCCTCGGCGATGCCGAGCCGCGCCATCACCTTCTCGGCGTGGCGGGCGGTGCCGTTGGTGTAGACGATGCGCCGCCCGGGCAGGCGCAGCAGCGCCGCCTTGAGCGCCGGATCCGGCGCCAGCACGTCGTAGTCCACGTCGTGGACGGCGGCGAGATAGGCCTCCGGGTCGGCGCCGTGCTCGGCCATCAGGCCGCGCAGCGAGGTGCCGTAGCGGTGGAAATAGTCCTTCTGCACCGCGCGCGCCTTCTCGGGCGGCAGGCCGAGGAGTTCGCCGATGAACGCGGTCATGCGCCGGTCGATCTGGTCGAACAGGTGCGAGGAGGGCGGATAGAGGGTATTGTCGAGATCGAAAATCCACTCGCGCACGTTCCGGGCGAAATCCGCCGGCGACCCGGGCACGGGCGCGATCGTCGCGGAGGCATCGGGACCGTGGTTCACGGCGGCACCTGTGTTATGGCTTGACGAACATACGCGCGGTCCCACAATACGGAGAATCACGGGGACGACAATCACAAATCCTGCGCCGGGCGCGTCCGGCCGTTTGATGGAGAGGCCCTTGCCTCAGGCACCCGACTCCGACCGCGGCATCGCCACAGCCAGCGTCGAAGCCGTCCGTATCGCGCGTACCTGCCTCGCGGGGGAGGACGTCTGCGTGCTCCTGGTGGGAACCGACGACCGCTGCCTGTTCGCCACCCCCCTCGCCGCGCCGCTGGTGGCCGCCCTCGCCCGCCTCGACGCGCCCCCGGCGGCACCCGAGTTCGCCTCCCTCGGCACGCTGCTGGCGCAGATGCGCCGCACCGGCCGCGCCGCCGCGGGCACGGTGGGCGCCGCCGACGATCGCCTCACCCGCGTCTTCGACATCACCGTCATGCCCGCCTCCGACACCGAGGGCGGCGCGGACGTGGCGGTGATCGTCGGCCGCGACGTCACCCTCGCCACCAGCATGCGCCGCACCCTGGTGGAATCCCGCCAGCGCTACAAGGATCTGGTGGAGGTCTCCGCCGCCTTCGCGTGGGAGACCAACGCCGAGGGCACGCTGGTGTTCGTCAGCCCCCAGGGGGTGCTGGGCTACGGCGTCGACGAGCTCGTCGGCCGCCGCCCCGAGGCCTTCCTCGCCGAACCGCTCGACGGCACCAGCCTCCAGCCGTTCGCCACCCGCGAACCCACCGCCGACGTCGAGGTGTGGATGCGCCGCGCCGACGGCAGCGCGGTGTGCCTGCTGGTCTCGGCGGTGCCGCTTTACGACGACGCGGGCCAGTGGACCGGCGCGCGCGGCGTCTGCCGCGACATCACCGACGTGCGCGAGCGCGACATCGCCATCGCCCGCTCGCGCAACCGCGAGCGCCTGCTGAGCTTCATCGTCCGCAGCTTCCGCGACGAGGTGGACCCGGAAAACATGCTCACCATCGCCGCCGCCACGGTGGCGCAGGGGGTGGGCGTCTCCGGCTGCCACCTGCTGCGGGCGCGCGGGCGGGAGGGCGAGCCGCCGGGCGCGGCGGGCCTCGGCGCGGCGGCGAGCTTCGGCCGCGTCGGCGCGGCGGGCGACCTCAAGGAGGTGATCGCCGCCTTCGCCGCCGGGCGCGACATCGTCGAGACGGTGATCGGCAAGTGGAACGTGCTCGCCGCCGTCACCCGCTACCGCCAGGAGGTCAACGGCGGCATCGTCCTGTGGCGGGAGCTGTCGCGCGTGCCCTACGACGAGGACGACCGCATCCTGCTGTCCGACCTCTCGGCCCAGGTCGGCATCGCCATCGAGCAGATCAGCAACCACGAGCACATCCTCGCCCTCAGCCGCACCGACGCGCTCACCGGCCTCTACAACCGCCGCGCCTTCATCGAGGAGCTGGAGCGCCGCACCCAGCGCCTGCGCCACGACCGCCGCACCGCCGCCCTGCTCTACGTCGACCTCGACAACTTCAAGACCATCAACGACCTGTTCGGCCACAAGCGCGGCGACGACGCGCTGTTCGAGGTCAAGCGCCTGTTGCAGTCGGCGACCCGCCCGGCCGACCTGGTGGCGCGCCTGGGCGGCGACGAGTTCGCGGTGTGGATGGACGGCGTGGACGAAGCCGTGGCGGTGACCAAGGCGCAGGGCCTGCTGGAGGCCGCCGCCGCCCTCGAAAGCTTCACCGGGGGGATCGGCCGCACCCTGTCGATGTCGATCGGCATCGCGGTCTACGACCCGGCGAGCGGCGAAAGCATCGACGCCCTCCTCTCGCGCGCCGACGGCGCCATGTATCAGACCAAGCATTCCGGAAAGGGGTCCTACCGCGTGGCCCCGCCCTCGATGTAGGCGCCCGCCGCCTCGGAGATCGAACACCTTGGATTTGTCACGCCTGACCGCACGCCTGGAGGAGGGTTCGGCCAACCCGGCGGGCCTCGCGTCGGCGGCGTTCACCTACGAGGAGGCGAAGCGCCTCGCCGGGCACCCGGACCCGGAGGTGCGGCGCGCCCTCGCCACCCGCGCCGACGTGGTGCCGGAAATCCTCTACTTCCTCTCCGCCGACCCGGACCCGGAGGTGCGCCGCCGCATCGCCGCCAACGCCGGAACCCCGCGCCAGGCCGATTACAACCTCGCCCACGACAAGGACGCCGAGGTGCGCGCCGGGCTGGCGCGCAAGATCGCCCGCCTCGCGCCGGGCCTGTCGCGCGACGAGCGCGACCGGGTGCGGGCGATGACCTACGAGACCCTGTCGCTGCTCGCCCGCGACCAGGCGCCGACGATCCGCCGCATCCTCGCCGAGGCGCTGAAGTCGGACCCCCATGTGGCGCCCGAGGTGATCGCCCGCCTCGCCCGCGACATCGAGATCATCGTCGCCGCGCCGATCCTCGAATTCTCGCCGATCCTCACCGACGAGGACCTGCTCGACATCATCCGTTCCTCGCCGGTGGCGGGCGCCCTCTCGGCGATCGCCAAGCGCGACGGTCTCTCGGCGGGCGTCTCCGACGTGATCGCCGGGTCGGCCGACGTGGAGGCGATCGCCGACCTGCTCGGCAACGACAGCGCGCAGCTGCGCGAGGACACCCTGGACGCGATGGTCGCCCGCGCCCGCGCCCTGCCGCGCCTGCGCGAGCCGCTGGTGCGGCGCGCCAACCTGCCCCACGGCGCGGCGCGCAGGCTCGCCACCTTCATCGCCGACAACCTGTTGCAGGTGCTGGCGCAGCGCCGCGACCTCTCGCCCGAGGCGGTGAGCGCGGTGCGCCGCGTCGTCCACGACCGGCTGAAGGCGACCAAGCCCGCGATCCCGAGCGAGAACCGCGAGGCCTTGGAAATCGAGGCGGAATACGAAAAGGCGCGGCTGCTGAAGGACAGCGGCCAGCTCGACGAGGACCTGATCCGCGACGCCATCGCCCGCAACCACCTGGCCTTCGCCCGCGCCGCCATCGGCGTGCGCGCCGACCTGGGGCCGGAGGTGGTGGCGCGCATCCTCGCCTCGGCCAGCCCCAAGGCGGTCACCGCGCTCGGCTGGCGCGCCGGGCTGTCGATGGAAACCACCGCCCTGGCGCAGGTGCGCCTGGCGCGCATCAACCCGGACATGGCGCTGCACGGCGTCGGCCGCCGCTACCCCCTCACCGACGGCGAGATGGCGATCCAGATCGCGATCTTCGCCAACGACTGACGGCGCCTACTCGCGGCGCAGGATCTTGTTGACGACGATCCCGGCGAGCCAGTTCTCCTTGAACCGGGCGTCGAGGGCCTCGCGGTCGTAGACGGTCTCGACCCACGGCACGAACGCCTCGCGGGAGCCGTCGGTGTCGCGCAGGAACTCCTCGAAGAAGAAGTCGATGACGCCGGTCTTGGCCTGCTTGACGTGGCCGTAGCGCAGCGACAGGTGGACCCGCATCGCCTCCCGCAGCGCCACGCCCTCGCGCAGGAACAGGTAGAGGGTGGACATGAACCCGGCGCGATCCGCCCCCGACTTGCAGTGCAGCAGGAACGGCGTCTCGATCTCCCGGCAGAGCTTGGCCGCCGCCACCAGGGTTTCGCGGTCGAGGGGGCTGCGCGAGCGGATCGGAAAGTCGACGAGGGTGAGGCCGAGGCGCTGGCACGCCTCGCGCTCCAACTGGTAGGCGCCGCAGGTGTCGCGGCGGCCGCGCAGGTTGAGCACGGTGCGCACGCCGAGGTCGCGGGCGCGGCGCAGGTGGTGCGGCGCGGGCTGGGCGGCGCGCCAGGCGCCGTCGGCGACGCGGTGGAGGTTCCAGTAGACGTCGCGGATGAAGCCGTGATCCACCAGCCACATGTCGAGAAACGCGCGGCGACGCTCGGGCGGCGTCAGCTCCGGCGCGGGCGGGGCAATCGTCGGCAAGTCCAAGTTCGTCATCCTCCCGGGGGGTCCGCAGCCAAGATAGTGCGGGGCGCGCGCTCTAGCCACACCTTGCGGTGTTGGTGTATCAAACATCACGCCCAAACGGAAAGGCCAAGATGACGCTCCCCGCCGAAGCCAAGATCCCGCTCTCCGACGCGCGCTCCTCCGCGCTGATGCGCCGCCTGTTCCGCGAGGCCGCCTGGCCCTACCGCTGGCGGATGCTGGCGGCGCTGGTGTGCATGACCCTGGTGGCGGGCACCACCGCGCTCACCGCCTGGCTGCTCGACCCGGTGGTCAACAAGGTGTTCGTGGAGCGCGACCGGCCGATGCTGTGGGCGATCGGCGCGGCGGTGTTCGCGGTGTTCGCGCTCAAGAGCCTCGCCGCCTACCTCCAGGACGTGCTGCTCTCCCACGTCGGCCAGAGCATCATCGCCGACACCCAGGTGCGCCTGTTCGGCCGCATCCTCGACCAGGAGGTGGCGCTGTTCCAGGACCGCGCCTCGGGCACCCTGGTCTCCCACTTCACCTACGACATCAACGCCATGCGCGCGGCGGTGTCGAGCGCCTTCATCGCCATCGGCCGCGACACCCTGTCGGTGGTGTTCCTGGTGGGCGTCACCTTCTATCAGGACTGGATGCTCGCCTGCATCAGCCTGATCGTCGCGCCGCTGTCGGTGATTCCGCTGCAACGCCTGTCGAAGCGGATGCGCCGCGTCGCCCGCCGCACCCAGGAGGAAATGGGCGGCCTCACCACCACCCTCGGCCAGACCTTCCAGGGCATCCGGGTGATCAAGGCCTATTGCCTCGAAGGCTACGAGCGCGACCGCATTCGCGGCCTCGTCGCCTCGCTGCGCGACCTCGCCATCGGCGCCACCCGCATCGAGGCCGCCGCCCAGCCGATCATCGACGTGTTCGGCGGCATCGCGGTGACGGCGGTGATCGTCTACGGCGGCACCCGGGTGATCGACGGCGCCACCACGCCGGGCGCGTTCTTCTCGTTCATCGCCGCGGTGCTGATGGCCTACCAGCCGATGCGCTCGCTGTCGAAGATGAACGTGTCGCTGCAAACCGGCCTCGCCGCCGCCGCCCGCGTCTTCGCGCTGATCGACCGCACCCCGGCGCTGACCGAGGCGGAGGCCCCGGCGGCGGTGCCCCGGGTGTCGGGCGCGGTGCGCTTCGAGGGCGTGCGGTTCTCCTACACCGGCGAGGGCGCGGCCCTCGACGGCGTGACCTTCGAGGCCCCGGCGGGCGCGATCACCGCGCTGGTCGGCCCCTCGGGCGCGGGCAAGAGCACGGTGTTCTCGCTGATCCCGCGCTTCTACGACCCCCAGGCGGGGCGGGTGCTGGTCAACGGCGTCGACGTGCGCGGCGCGTCGTTCGCCTCCCTGCGCGACGCCATCGCGATCGTCAGCCAGGAGGTGGTGCTGTTCGACGACACCATCGCCGCCAATCTCCGCTGCGGCCGCCGCGACGCCTCCGACGACGACCTGCGCGAGGCCGCCCGCGCCGCCGCCGCCCTCGACTTCATCGAGGCGCTGCCGGAGGGCTTTTCCACCCGCGTCGGCGAGCACGGGCTGCGGCTTTCGGGCGGGCAGCGCCAGCGCATCGCCATCGCCCGCGCGATTCTGAAGGATGCGCCGATCCTGCTGCTGGACGAAGCCACCAGCGCCCTCGACACCGAAAGCGAGCGGCTGATCCAGCAGGCCCTCGCCACGCTGATGAAGGGCCGCACCACCCTGGTGATCGCGCACCGGCTCTCGACCATCCGCGACGCCCAGGTGATCCACGCCTTCGACAAGGGACGGGTGGTAGAATCCGGCTCCCACGCCGAACTGCTGGCGCAGGACGGCCTCTACGCCCGCCTCCACGCCCTCCAGTTCGCCGAAAGCGACGGCTGAACCGCCCTCACTCCCGCGGCGGAACGCGGGCGACGGCGCGGCTGCGGATCTCGGCGGGGGTGTCGAACCACGGCGGAATGCCGTCGCCGGTGCGGGCGTGGAGGGCCGCCGCCTCCAGCAGCGCGTCGGCGTGCTGGGCGGGGTCGAGGCCGCCGTAGACGTAGGTCCATTTCTCCGGCCCGCCCGAAAGCGCCACCGCGCAGCCCTTGGCGCAGGCGGCGAGGCACTGCACCGGGCGCAGCGTCACCCCCGGCGGCAACGGGCGGCTTTCCAGGGCTTCCATCAACTGGCTGCCGGGCCAGGGCGCCCGGGCGGCGGGGGCGCCGCCGGCGGCGCGGCGGCAGGTGGTGCATACCATCAACTGAGTCTCGGCCAATCCGCTCTCCCTTCGCGATACCGGCCAGACGTGGGGAAGCGGCGCGGCGAAACAACCCCGGACCGCGCCCCTTGCGTTTCCGCCGCGAAAGCCGGAAAAGGGACGGGACCCGAGGCGCCCGCCGGCAGGAGCGGCATGGATTTCATCATCATTCAGGCGTTGAACGGCTTGGCCGGGGCGAGTTCGCTGTTTCTCGTCGCGGCGGGGCTGTCGCTGATCTTCGGCGTCAGCCGGGTGGTGAACTTCGCCCACGGCACGGTGTTCATGGTGGGCGCCTACGCGGCGTGGACGCTGATCGACCGCCTGGGGGTGAACTTCTGGCTGGCGGCGCCGCTCGCCGCCCTCGCCACCGCGCTGCTGGGCGGCGCCATCGAGGTGCTGATCCTGCGCCGCCTCTACGGCCGCCACGAGCTGCTGCCGCTGCTCGCCACCTTCGCCCTGGTGCTGGTGGCCCACGACGCGGTGCCGCTGATCTGGGGCGCGCAGGACGTGATCGGCCCGCGCGCGCCGGGGCTGACCGGCGCGGTGCCGGTGCTGGGGCGCTCCCTGCCCGCCTACGACCTGTTCCTGATCGGCGTCGCGCCCGCGATCATGGGCGCGCTGTGGCTGATGCTGCACCGCACCCGCTTCGGCCGCGTCGTCCGCGCCGCCACCGACGACCCGGAAATGGCCGCCGCCCTCGGCATCCGCCAGGACCGGCTGTTCACCCTGGTGTTCATGCTCGGCTGCGGCCTCGCCGGGCTGGGCGGGGCGCTGCGCCTGCCGCGCGAGACCCTGCACCACAGCCTCGACACCCAGGTGATCGTCTCCGCCTTCGTGGTGGTGGTGATCGGCGGCATGGGCAGCGTCGGCGGCGCGTTCGTCGCCTCGGCGATCGTCGGCGTGGTCTCCGCCTTCGGCATCGTCGCGTGGCCGCAGGGGACGCTGGCGATGCTGTTCCTGATCATGGCCTTGGTGCTGGTGGTGCGGCCGCGCGGCCTGTTCGGCCTGCCCGCCCAGCAGGAGACGCACCGGCCGCTGCTGCTGCCCTCGCCGCCGCCGCGGGGCTACTCGCGCCGCGCCAAGCTCGCGGCGGCGGCGGGCGTCGCCGCGCTCGCCGGGTTCGGCGTCCTCGCCTCGCCGTTCGCCCTCGACGTCGCCACCCAGGTGCTGATCGCGGTGCTGTTCGCCGCCAGCCTGCACCTGCTGATCGGCTGGGCGGGGCTGATCTCGTTCGGCCACGCCGCGCTGTTCGGCCTCGGCGCCTACGGCGCGGCGCTGCTCGGGCGGGAGGCGCCGCTGGGCGTCGCGATCGCGGGCGGCGCGGCGCTGGCGGCGCTCGGCGCGGCCGGGTTCGGCCTGCTGGTGCGGCGGATGAAGGGGGTGTATCTGGCGATGCTCACCCTGGCGTTCTCGCAGCTGCTGTTCGCGGCGGCGTTCCAGTGGGTGTCGCTCACCGGCGGCGACAACGGCATCCTCGGCCTGTGGCCCGACCCGCCGTGGGACACCGCGGGCGGCTGGTACGCCCTCACCCTGGCGCTGACGGCGCTGGCGCTCTTCGGCCTCGCCCACCTCTACCGCACGCCGTTCGCCCACATCCTGCGCGCCGCCCAAGGCTCCGAGGCGCGCGCCCGCGCCGACGCCCTGCCGGTGGATTCCACCCGGGTGCAGGCGTTCGCGGTGTCCGGCGCGGTGGCGGGGCTGGCGGGGGCGCTGCTGGTGTTCCTCAAGGGCTCGGCGTTCCCCTCGCTGTTCGCGGTGCCGCAATCGGTGGACGGGCTGGTGATGGTGCTGCTGGGCGGCATCGCGCACCCGCTCGGGCCGGTGGCGGGGGCGGCGGCCTACAGCCTCGGCGTCACCGTGATCGCCACCCTCACGCCCGCCTGGCACATGATCGTCGGCGCGCTGATCCTGGTGCTCACCCAGGCCCTGCCCGGCGGCCTGCTGCGGCGGAAGGACGCGCCATGACCGCGATGCTGTCGGTGCGCGACCTGCGCAAGAGCTACGGCGCGCGCGCCGTCCTCGCCGAGGTCGGCTTCGACGTCGCCGAGGGCGAGATCGCCGCGCTGATCGGCGCCAACGGCGCGGGCAAGTCGACCCTGTTCCAGATCCTCGGCGGCGCGCTCGCGGCGGACGGCGGCTCGGTGCTGCTGGCGGGCCGGGCGATCCTCGGGCTGTCGCCGGAGCGGGTGGCGCGGCTCGGCGTCGGCCGCACCTTCCAGACCTCCGCCCCCTACCGCGCCCTCGGCGTGCGCGAATCGCTGATGCTGATCGCCGCCGCCGACGAACCGGCGTGGCGGCGGATGCTGGTGCCCCTGGGGCGGCGCCCCGCCGACGCCGCCGACGCCGCCCTCGACGCGGTGGGCCTGCTGGCGCTGGCCGAGGCCCCCGCCGCCGCCCTCAGCTACGGCGACGCCAAGCGCCTGGAGCTGGCGATGGCGCTGATGCGCGCGCCGCGCCTGCTGCTGATGGACGAACCCACCGCCGGAATGGCGCCGGGCGAGCGCGCCCGGTTCATGGACCTGGTGCGCGAACGGGCGGCGGCGACGCGGATGACGGTGCTGTTCACCGAGCACGACATGGCGACGGTGTTCGGCTTCGCCGAGCGGGTGCTGGTGCTGGACCGGGGCCGCCTGATCGCCGACGGCGCCCCCGACGCGGTGCGCGAAAACCCCGAGGTACGGCGCGCCTACCTGGGCGACGGGCCGCCGACGAAGGCGTTGTGAAGCCCGGCGGCGCGTGTTAACAAAGCCCGCGAACATTTCAAGGCAGGTTTCCCGATGCGAACCGATGCGGCGACGCCGGAACTGGCGGTGGTGGTTCCGGTCAAGAACGAGCAGGACAACATCCTCAGCCTGGTCGCGGAGATCCACGCGGCGCTCGAAGGCGTGGCGTTCGAGGTGGTCTACGTGGACGACGGCTCCGACGACCGCACGCCGCAAAAGCTCGCCGAGGCCAAGGCCGAGTACCCGCGCCTGCGCAGCGTCCGCCACGCCGAGAGCTGCGGCCAGAGTCAGGCGGTGGCGACCGGGGTGAAGGCCGCGCGCGCCCGCTTCGTCGCCACCCTCGACGGCGACGGCCAGAACGACCCGGCCGACATTCCCGCCCTGCTGGAGCGCCTGCGCGCCGCCGCCAACCCCGACCTGTTCCTGGTCGCCGGGCACCGCCACAAGCGCAAGGACAGCGCGGTGAAGCGCTACACCTCGCGCTTCGCCAACGGCCTGCGCCGCGCGCTGTTGAACGACGAGACCCCCGACACCGGCTGCGGCCTCAAGGTGTTCTCGCGCGCCGGGTTCCTCGACCTGCCGCGCTTCGACCACATGCACCGCTACCTGCCCGCGCTCTATCTGCGCAACGGCGGCCAGGTGGTGTCGGTGCCGGTGAACCACCGCCCGCGCGAGCGCGGCGCCTCGAAATACGGCACCCTCGACCGCGCCCTGGTGGGCATCACCGACCTCCTGGGGGTGATGTGGCTGATCCGCCGATCCTCCGTGCCCGAGATCGTCGCCGCCGATGAGTGACCGCAAGGACGGCGGTTTCAAGCCCTATTTCAAGGGCCTCGCGATGATCGCCTCGCTGGTGGCGATCGGCTACGGCCTCAAGGCCCTCGGCGTCGCCGAGATGTTCGACACCGCCTGGATCGACCAGGAGGTGAAGGGCAAGGGTCTCTCCGGCGAGATGATCTTCGTCGCCATGGGCGCGCTGGTCACCGGCGTCGGCTTCCCGCGGCAGGTGGTCGCCTTCCTCGGCGGCTACGCCTTCGGCTTTATCGAGGGCACGCTGCTCGGCCTGCTCGGCGCCACCCTCGGCTGCGCGCTGGCGTTCGGCTACGCCCGGCTGCTCGGCCGCAGCCTGGTGCAGCGCCACTTCGGCCGCAAGATCGCCCGTTTCGAGGCGGTTCTGGCGGAGCGCACCTTCCTCACCACCCTGCTGATCCGCTTCCTGCCGGTCGGCTCCAACGTCGTCACCAACCTGCTCGCCGGGGTGACGCGGGTGCCCGCGCTGCCCTTCGTCGGCGGCTCGGCGGTGGGCTACCTGCCGCAGACCGTGGTGTTCGTGCTGATCGGCTCGGGCGTCCACATCGACCCCACCTTCCGCATCGGCCTCGGCGTCGCGCTGTTCGTCGCCTCCGCCGCCATGGGCGTCTACCTGCTGCGCGACATTCGCCGCCGTCTCGACGACGACGCGGAAAATCCCGCCTGATTCGGGCTTGACTCGACTCCCGCCCTCGCTTACCTCGTTAGCACTCAAGACGGGAGAGTGCCAAATCACCGTCTGCGCACCCACCCTGTGCCTTCGGGGCGGGGTCTCTCGTAAGTCAAACACCTGGAGGACGCTATGAATTTCAGGCCGTTGCATGACCGTGTTCTGGTCAAGCGCGTTGAGATCGAAACCAAGACCGCCGGCGGCATCATCATCCCCGACAGCGCCAAGGAAAAGCCGATGCAGGGCGAGATTCTCGCGGTCGGCACCGGGCATCGGGGGGAAGACGGCAAGGTCACCCCGCTCGACGTCAAGGCGGGCGACAAGGTGCTGTTCGGCAAGTGGTCGGGCACCGAGGTCAAGATCGACGGCGTCGACGTCCTGATCATGAAGGAATCGGACATCCTGGGCATCCTGGGCTGATCCTGACGGGACGCTCCTGATCCGACATCCGTTCATTCGCTAGAGCCAAGAGGAACATCATGGCTGCCAAAGAAGTCAAATTCTCGACCGACGCCCGCGCGCGCATGCTGCGCGGCGTGGACATCCTCGCCGACGCGGTGAAGGTCACCCTCGGTCCGAAGGGCCGCAACGTGGTGCTCGACAAGTCGTTCGGCGCGCCGCGCATCACCAAGGACGGCGTCTCGGTCGCCAAGGAAATCGAGCTTGCCGACAAGTTCGAGAACATGGGCGCGCAGATGGTCAAGGAAGTCGCCTCCAAGACCAACGACATGGCCGGTGACGGCACCACCACCGCGACCGTTCTCGCCCAGGCGATCGTCCGCGAGGGCTGCAAGGCCGTGGCCGCGGGCATGAACCCGATGGACCTGAAGCGCGGCATCGACATCGCCGTCGACGCGGTCGTCACCGCGATCAAGGCGACCTCGAAGGAAGTCTCGACCAACGCCGAGATCGCCCAGGTCGGCACCATCTCCGCCAACGGCGAGGCCGAAATCGGCAAGATCATCGCCCAGGCGATGGAGCGCGTCGGCAACGAAGGCGTGATCACCGTGGAAGAGGCCAAGGGCTTCGACACCGAACTCGACGTCGTCGAGGGCATGCAGGTGGACCGCGGCTACCTTTCGCCGTACTTCATCACCAACGCCGACAAGATGGTGGCCGAGCTCGAGAGCCCGTTCATCCTCATCAACGAGACCAAGCTCACCAGCCTGCAGCCGATGCTGCCGATCCTCGAGGCCGTGGTGCAGTCGGGCAAGCCGCTGCTGATCATCGCCGAGGACATCGAGGGCGAGGCGCTCGCCACCCTGGTGGTGAACAAGCTGCGCGGCGGCCTCAAGGTCGCGGCGATCAAGGCGCCGGGCTTCGGCGACCGCCGCAAGGCGATCCTGGGCGACATGGCGACCGTGACCGGCGGCCAGGTGATCTCGGAAGAGCTGGGCATCAAGCTCGACACCGTGACCCTCGACATGCTCGGCACCGCGAAGAAGGTGGTGATCACCAAGGAAGACACCACCATCGTCGACGGCGCCGGCGCCAAGGACGAGATCGAGGCGCGCTGCAACCAGATCCGCGCGCAGATCGAGACCTCCACCTCCGACTACGACCGTGAGAAGCTCCAGGAGCGCCTGGCGAAGCTCGCGGGCGGCGTGGCGGTGATCAAGGTCGGCGGCGCCACCGAGGTCGAGGTGAAGGAGAAGAAGGACCGCGTCGACGACGCGCTGCACGCCACCCGCGCGGCGGTCGAGGAAGGCGTGGTTCCGGGCGGCGGCGTTGCCCTGCTCAAGGCCACCAAGGCCCTCGAAGGCCTCTCCCCGTCCAACGGCGACCAGAAGGTCGGCATCGAGATCATCCGCCGCGCGCTTCAGGCGCCGGTGCGTCAGATCGCCGAGAACGCCGGCTTCGACGGCGCGGTGGTCGCGGGCAAGATCCTCGAGAACGACGGCGCCACCTTCGGCTTCAACGCCCAGGACGGCAAGTACGAGGACATGGTGAAGTCCGGCATCATCGACCCGACCAAGGTCGTGCGCCACGCCCTCCAGGACGCCGCTTCGATCGCGGGCCTGCTCATCACCACCGAGGCGATGATCGGCGACGCGCCGGAGAAGAACGCCGCTCCGTCGATGCCCGGCATGGGCGGCATGGGTGGCATGGGCGGCATGGGCGGCATGGACTTCTAAGTCCGGCCCTCCCTGCCCCAACCCGGCAGACGGCCCGGCCTCCGCGAGGAGGCCGGGCTTTTTCATGCCCGCGCGCGCACCTTGTACGGGTACCCCGTACCCCCCAGTTGCAGACGACACGTGTATCCGAGGGAGGACGCCATGGCGGGTTTGCGGACGGTCAAGGCACGCATCGGCGCCATGGCGGCGCTGGGCGTGGCAGGGATGCTGCTGGTCACCGGCGCGTTCGCGGTGGGCAACGCGATGACCCGCGAGGCGGCGGAACGCCGGGCGCACTATGGCGCGATGGCGCAAGCGGCCACGGCGATGCACGTGGCGGCGCTCCAGGTGGAGCAGAACGGCAAGGCCTTCCTGCTGCGACGCCGGATCGCCGAGGCCGACGGCGCCCGCGCCGCCCTGGCGCGCGCCCGCGACCATCTGGCGGAGATCGCCCGGCTCGATACCGAGGGCCACATCGGGGCGCCGCAGGCGCGGCTGGAGGCCGCCACCGCCCGTTTCGCCCAGGCGTTCGACGCGGTGGTGAGCGCCGAAACCGCCAAGGGGCTGACTCAGGACGAAGGCGCCCAGGGCGCCTTGCGCGCCCGCGTCCACGCCGTGGAAAAACTCGGCGAAAGCCTGGGCGACGACCGCGTGCTGGTGGACATCCTGACGCTGCGCCGCCACGAGAAGGACTACATGCTGCGCAGCGACCCCGCCTACCTCGACCGGGCGCGCGCCGCCCACGCGCGCATGGTGGCCAACCTCGCGGCCCTGCCGGTGGCGGCGGAAACCGCCGCCCGCGCCGCCGCCGACGCGGACGCCTATCTCGCCGCCTTCGGCGACTACGTGCGCGCCAACGGCGAGTCCCTCGCCGCGCAGCAGGCCGCCGACGCGGCCCTGGCCGAGGCCGCCACGGCGATCGCCGAGGTGGACGCGATCGCCGACCGGGAGGCGCAGCAGGCCGCCGACGCGTTCGTCACGATCCAGTCGCGGGTCACCGTGGCCACCCTGTCGCTGGTGTCGGCGATTGCAATCGGCTTCGGCGTCGTTGCCTTCCGCATCGCCCGTTCGGTGGTGCGGCCCCTCGACCGCCTCACCGCGCGGATGGACGGAATGGCGGCGGGGGACCGCGCCCTGGCGGTGCCCGACACCGAGCGCGGCGACGAAATCGGCGTGATGGCGCGCGCCCTCGAAGGCTTCCGCGTCGGCCTGGTGGAGGCGGAGCGGCTGGAGGCGGAGGCGAAAACCCGCCAGGAGGCCGAACTCGCCCGCGCCCGCGAGCGCGAGCGCCTGACGCGCAGCTTCGACGACGCGGTGGGCCACGCCCTCGCCCGCCTCGCCGCCGCCGTCGACGGGGTGCGCGGCACCGCCGGAGACCTGGCCGGGGCCGCCCGCGAAACCGCCAGCCAGAGCGCCGCCGCCTCCCACGCGGCGGAGGAATCCACCGCCAACGTCAACGCCGTGGCCGGGGCCACCGAGGAACTGGAGGCCTCGACCCGGGAGATCAGCGGCCGGGTTCAGGACAGCCGGGCGATCTCCCGCCGCGCCGTCGAGCGCATCGAGAGCGCCTCGGCCGACGCCGGGTCCCTCGAAACCGCCACCGCCCGCATCGGCGACGTCGTCGGCCTGATTTCCGACATCGCCGCGCAGACCAACCTGCTCGCCTTGAACGCCACCATCGAGGCGGCGCGCGCGGGCGACATGGGCAAGGGGTTCGCGGTGGTGGCGGGCGAGGTGAAGACCCTCGCCACCCAGACCGCCCGCGCCACCGACGAGATTCGCGGCCAGATGGAGGGCGTGCGCCGCACCTCGGGCGAGGTGGTGGCGGCGATCGCGGCGGTGCGCACGGTGATCGCGGAAATGGACGGCGTGGTCGGCTCGATCGCCGCCGCGGTGGAGGAGCAGAGCGCCGCCACCGCCGAGATCGCCCGCAACATCGCCGCGGCGGCAAGCGGCAACGCCGACCTCACCGGCAACGTCGCGCAGGTCTCCGGCCTCGCCCGCGACACCGGCGCGGTCGCCGACCGGATGATGACCCTCTCGGGCGAGCTGGAAACCGACGCCGCCGCGCTGCGGGCCGACGTGGAAACCTTCCTCGCCGGTCTGGCGCGGGTGTGAGGGGGGTCAGGAGCAGGCGCGGGCCTTGGCGCCGCGCTCGATGGCGGCGGCGGTGAGCCGGTCGACGTCCAGGCGGTGGCGGACCATTTCGAGCATCCGCAGCTCCTCCTGGCCGACCCGGCCGTCGGCCACCGCCACGTCGCACGCCAGCGCGTAGGCGGTTTCCCGCAGCTTCACCGGCAGCGCCGCGCGAATCAGGTCGAGGGCGCGCTCCAGGCCGTCCTCCTGGTCGAGAAGATGGGCGCAATCCTCGGTGATGCCCGGCAGCTGGGCCGCGTCGAATCCGCGAAAGGCGGGCAGCGAGGTGACGTTGGTGCCGATCACCTTGAGTTCGGAATCGGTCATCTCCCGGTCCGACGCCGAAACCAGGACCATGGTGTAGATCAGCGCCGCGTGCTCGGAAATCATCGTCGCCTCCCCTCGATGGCTCCGGCCGATGCCGGATGACCGGAAAAATATAGGCGATTGCAAACCCGAAGGCGAGTCTCCCCCCGCGCCGCAGGGTGAATCGCCGCCCGCGCCGCCCGGCGCACAGGGAAACGCGAGAGACCCCAAAATATTTGAAACAATTTGTTATGGCCTCGCGAGTCGGGTTTGCTTTGATATTTGCCCGCCGCGCAGGCAAACATCCCCGCCATGGGGGAGAGGGACAGCCTGTACGGCGTTTCCCTGGAATCCGATGCGTAACAACACGGTTCGTTTCGCGGCGTCGCAAGTCTTCGCCCGCAACCGCCGTCGCATGGGTTCGCCCGTGCATCACCGAGACCAGGAGGGGAACCTATGGCCAACGGATTCAATCGCGGCTGGATCGTCGTCGCCGCGGGCTTGTGCATCAATCTGATGTTCGGCGTGCTCTACACCTGGAGCATCTTTTCGGCGACCTTGAGCGCCACCTATCAGTGGACCGGCTTCCAGGCGTCGCTGCCCTACACCGTGGCGATCGCGATGTTCGCGCTGGTGATGCTGGTGGGCGGCAAGCTGCAGGACATGTTCGGGCCGCGCCTCGTCGCCACCATGGGCGGCGTGCTCACCGGCGCGGGGCTGGTGCTGTCGTCGGTGTTCCCGACGCTTTCCGGCGTGATCCTGTGCTTCGGCGTGCTCACCGGCGCGGGCATCGGCATGGGCTACTCGGCCACCACCCCGGCGGCGATCAAGTGGTTCCGCCCGGCGCAGAAGGGCCTGATCACCGGCATCGTGGTGACCGGCTTCGGCCTCGCCTCGCTCTACATCGCGCCGCTGACCAAGGCGCTGATCGCCGCCTACGGCGTGTTCAGCACCTTCAAGATCCTCGGCTTCTCGTTCGGCCTGCTGATCGTCCTGTTCGCGCAGTTCCTGAGCGTGCCGAAGGCGGCGCAGGTGCCCGCCGCGGCCGCCGCCTCGGCGCGCGACTACACCTGGCGCGAAATGATGAAGACGCCGCAGTTCTACCTGCTGTGGCTGATGTTCCTCGCGGGTTCGATGACCGGCCTGATGCTGATCGGCCACCTCGCCAAGATCGCCACCCTCCAGACCGGCGCCAACATGGGTGTCGCCCTGGTGGCGATGATCGCGATCGCCAACGCCCTCGGCCGCCCGGTGGCGGGCTTCGTCTCCGACCGCATCGGCCGCGGCCGCACCATGGCGATGCTCTACCTGCTCCAGGGCGCGACGCTGCTGATGTTCTCGAGCTTCGACAGCTTCGCCACCATCCTCGCCGGGTCGATGATCATCACCTTCTCCTACGGCGCGATGCTGGCGGTCTACCCCTCGGCGGTGGGCGACTTCTACGGCACCCGCAACATCGGCTTCAACTACGCGATCCTGTTCACCGCGTGGGGCGTGGCCGGGGTTTCGGGTCCGCTGGCGGCGGGCTGGATCCTCGACGCCACCGGCGGCTACGGCGCGGCGTTCCTGATCACCGCGGTGCTGTGCTTCTTCGCGGCGGGACTCGGGCTGGTGGTGAAGCCCCCGAAGGTCGAATCGGTGATCGAACCGCTCAAAATGGCCGCGTAACTCCCCGCCGGCACCACGATTTTTTGCAAATCCGCGTTGCGCCGCCGGGAAAATCCCCAGGCGGCGCAATGTTTTACGGGGTCGATCAAAAATATCGCAAAAAGCGATCATTTGGGGGATTGATTTCACCCGTCCAAACACTATGATGCGGCCATGCGACGAGCTGGAGCCGTACCCGATAAAAGGGCGCTCTCTCTTGGGGGGACAACCACTCCGCCTTATTGGAATGGTTCTGAGAGAGAGAACAATACGGGCCGTTTGCTTGGCGGCTGGTCCGCTCGCCGAAAACTTGGAATATCTCAAGTTTGACGCGACGCGGCACCGCCGGGCCGAACGACCCGCCCTTTACGGGAGAAACCGTGCGCCGGGCTCTGTGGAACCAACGATACGATCGTCCGGACCGACATCCGGGACCGCAAGCTGGAGAGAACCCAATGAGTGCACCTTCGATCGACCCCTCGGCGCCGAAGACCATCATCGCCGACACCACCGCGAACCCGGCGCCGCTCGGCCTGTGCGCCTTCGCGCTGACCACCTTCCTGCTCAACGCCCATAACGCCGGCTTCTTCCCGCTGGATTCGATGATCCTCGCGATGGGCCTGTTCTACGGCGGCATGGCGCAGCTGTTCGTGGGCTGGATGGAATGGAAGAAGGGCGCGACCTTCGGCACCCTGGCGTTCACCTCCTACGGCTGCTTCTGGATCGCGCTCTGCACCCTGATCATGCTGCCGAAGATCGTCACCGGCGTGACCCCGGCGGACCCGACCTCGATGGCCTTCTTCCTCGGCATCTGGGGCGCGATGTCGACCGTCCTGTTCTACTGCACCTTCCGCGCCAACACCGCGCTGCAGGTGACCTTCGGCCTCCTGGTGGTGCTGTTCGCCCTGCTGATCCTGGCGAACGTGACCCACGGCTCGCCGATCTCCCACACCCTCCACACCCTCGCGGGTTGGGAAGGCATGGTGACCGCGCTCGCGGCGGGCTACACCGGCCTCGCCCAGGTGGTCAACGAGATGCACGGCAAGACCGTGTGGCCGCTCAACAAGGCTCCGGCTCCGGCGCCGAAGGCGGGCATGCAGAAGGCCGCGTAATCCGCGCCTTCCGACCGACGAACGGGCGGCCCTCGGGCCGCCCGTTTCGTTTTGCTTGACGGGGTTCGCCAGCCCCTTATAGTCGGCGAACTTTCGAGGATTGCCCCTGTGGCGGAACCGGTAGACGCGGCAGACTCAAAATCTGTTGTCCTTACGGACGTGGGAGTTCGAGTCTCCCCGGGGGCACCATTCTCTAGGATCGACACGAGGGCGGCTCTTGCCGCCCTTTCGTTTGTCCGCCGGGCGGCGGACCGAGTCGGGCGGGCGCCGCCGGAAAACCCGCCTCCGCGTGCAGAAATTTTTTGCCCGCGGGCGGGTGGGGTTGCCGACCCACACCTAAGTTATATGACTTTTACCATAAAAGATGAACGCCGACGGGCAAGTCCTTGATTCGGCGACCTGCGGTTGTGTCGCCCGGCCGTGGGGCGGCGCGACCTACACTCCGGGTTTTGCATGTATAGCCCATGAAACTGCCTGGTCTCGCGGTTTCGGCTTCCTTGATACGAGGTGTCGGAATGACCACCCTCAATCAATCGCAAAGCCGGGAGGAGTGCTTGCATGAAGAATTACATCGATTCGACGGATGACGCCGCAGTGGCGGAGTCCCACTGGGCGGCTTCGCTCAAGCTGATCGCCGGTTGCCTTTTCGTCTGGTTCGTCGTGAGTTACGGCTTCGGCGTGATTCTCGTCGATCAGATGAACCAGTTCAGCCTCGGCGGCTACAGGCTCGGCTTCTGGTTCGCCCAGCAGGGTTCAATCTACACGTTCGTCGCGCTGATCTTCTTCTATGTCTGGCGCATGAACCGGATCGACCGCGACCACGGCGTCCGCGAGGACTGAAGGAGACACCCATGGATCTCAAACTCCTGACCTACCTCGTCGTCGGCGCCACCTTCGCGATCTATATCGGCATCGCCTTCTGGAGCCGCGCCGGGAGCACCGGCGAGTTCTACATCGCGGGCGGCGGCGTCCACCCGATCGCCAACGGCATGGCCACCGGCGCCGACTGGATGTCGGCGGCGTCGTTCATCTCGATGGCGGGCCTGATCGCCTTCCTCGGCTACGGCGGCTCGGTCTACCTGATGGGCTGGACCGGCGGCTACGTGCTGCTGGCGATGCTGCTGGCGCCCTATCTGCGCAAATACGGCAAGTTCACCGTGCCCGAGTTCATCGGCGACCGCTACTATTCCAAGGCGGCGCGCATGGTGGCGGTGGTCTGCCTGATCTTCATTTCGTTCACCTACGTCGCCGGTCAGATGCGCGGCGTGGGGATCGTGTTTTCCCGTTTCCTCGAGGTCGACATCACCACCGGCCTGCTGGTCGGCATGGGCGTGGTGTTCGTCTACGCGGTGCTCGGCGGCATGAAGGGCATCACCTACACCCAGGTGGCGCAATACGTGGTGCTGATCATCGCCTACACGATTCCGGCGATCTTCATCTCGATGCAGCTCACCGGCCAGCTCCTGCCGCAGGTCGGCCTCGGCGCCAACCTCTCCGACGGCAGCGGCCCGCTGCTCGAGCGCCTCAACACCGTCGTCACCGACCTCGGCTTCTCGGCCTACACCGCGGGCAACAAGAGCACCATCGACATCTTCATGATCACCATGGCGCTGATGATCGGCACCGCCGGTCTGCCCCACGTGATCGTGCGCTTCTTCACCGTGCCGAAGGTGCGCGACGCGCGTTCCTCCGCCGGGTGGGCGCTGGTGTTCATCGCGCTGCTCTACACCGTCGCCCCGGCAGTGGGCGCGATGGCGCGCTACAACCTCACCACCACCATCCAGCACGGCCCGGTGGGCCAGGCGGAAGCCAACATCGTCTACGAACAGCGCCCCGACTGGTTCCAGCGCTGGGAGCAGACCGGCCTGATCAAGTTCACCGACAAGAACGGCGACGGCCGCATCCAGTACTACAACGACAAGAACCCGGCGATGGCCGCCAAGGCGGGCGAACTCGGCTGGAAGGGCAGCGAGCTGACCGTGGACAACGACATCATGGTGCTCGCCAATCCGGAAATCGCCGGGCTGCCCGACTGGGTGATCGCGCTGGTGGCGGCGGGCGCGATCGCGGCGGCGCTCTCCACCGCGGCGGGCCTGCTGCTGGTGATCTCGTCGGCGATCTCCCACGACGTGTTCAAGGGCGCGCTGACACCCGAGATGTCGGAAAAGAGCGAGCTGATGGTCGGCCGCATCTCGGCGGCGGTGGCGATCGGCATCGCCGGTTACCTCGGCTACAACCCGCCCGGGTTCGTGGCCCAGGTGGTGGCGTTCGCCTTCGGCCTCGCCGCGGCGTCGCTGTTCCCCGCGATCCTGATGGGCATCTTCTCGAAGACCATCACCCGCGAGGGCGCGATCGTCGGCATGCTCACCGGCCTCGTCTTCACCTTCGGCTACATCCTCTACTTCAAGGGGATCTTCATCACGCCGCTGGCCGACAACGTTCCCGCCAACTGGCTGTTCGGCATCTCGCCGGAAGGCATCGGCACGGTCGGCGCGATCCTCAACTTCGTGGTGAGCTACGCGGTGAGCAAGGTCACCGCCGCGCCGCCGCAGCACGTGCAGGATCTGGTGGAGCACATCCGCGTGCCCTCCGGCGCGGGCCGCGCCCACGCCCACTGATCCCTTCCCCACGCGCGGGCGAACCCCATATTCGGGGTTCGCCCTTCCCTCCTTCTCGGGGGTTCCCCGTGACTCCGGAAATCATCGAGGTCCGCGACTTCCTCAAGGGGCACCACCCCTTCGACCTGCTGCCGCCCGCGGCGCTGGCCGAGACCGCCCGCGCGGTGGAAATCGCCTACGTGCGCAAGGGCGAGGCGATCGTCTCGCCGGGATCCACGGTCGAGCATCTCTACGTGGTGCGCTCGGGCGCGGTGGAAAGCCACTCGCGCATCGGCGAACTGCTGGCCCGCCTGGGCGAGGGCGAGTGCTTCGGCGTGCGCGCGCTGCTGCGCGGCGGCGCCTCGGTCACCCGCACCCTCGCGATCGAGGACACCCTGCTCTACATGCTGCCCGCCGCCCGCTTCGAGGCGCTGCGGCGCGCCCACCCGGCGTTCGCCTATTTCTTCGCGGCGTTCGACGGCGGCTCGCTCGGCGCGTCGCTGGTGGCGGGGGGCGCGGGCAAGGGCTTCGACCTGCTGGCCCGCCCGGTGGGCGACCTGCTGGCGCGCCCGCCGGTCACCGCGCCGGTGGAGGCGACGATCCGCGAAACCGCCGAGGTGATGCGCGACGAGCGGGTGAGCGCGGCGCTGATCGTCGCGGGCGAGGAGTTGGTCGGCATCGTCACCGACCGGGACCTGCGCAACAAGGTGGTGGCCGGGGGCCTGCCGCCCGAAACCCCGGTGGCGCAGGTGATGACCCCCGCGCCGCTGCAGGTGCAGGCGCAGGATCTCGCCTTCCACGCGCTGCTGACGATGAGCCGCCACGACATCCACCACCTGCCGGTCAACGACAAGGGGCGGCTGGTGGGCTGCCTCACCGCGTCGAGCCTGATCGACGCCCAGGCCAATTCCGCCCTCTACCTCGCCCACGGCATCCACGAGGCGGACGACGTGGCGGCGCTGGCGGCGCTGGCGACGCGGGTGCCCCAGGTGGTGGACACCCTCACCCAGTCGGGCGCCAGCGCCCACGGTATCGGCGAGATCGTCACCGCCCTCACCGACGCGGTCACCCACGCCCTGGTCAAGCTCGCCGAGGCCGAGCTGGGGCCGCCGCCGGTGCCGTATGCCTGGATGGCAGCCGGGTCCCAGGGGCGGCAGGAGCAGACCGCGCTCTCGGACCAGGACAACTGCCTGATCCTCGACGACGGGTTTTCCGAGGCCGAACACGGCGCCTATTTCGACGCCTTCGCCCGCTTCGTCACCGACGGGCTGAACGCCTGCGGCTACGTCTACTGCCCCGGCGAGATGATGGCGCGCACGCCGCGCTGGCGGCAGCCCCTCGCCGTCTGGCGGCGCTATTTCGCCCGCTGGATCGAGGAACCGGAACCCAAGGCGCTGATGCTGTCGTGCATCTTCTTCGACCTCCGCCTGGTGGCGGGCACCCCGGCGCTGTGGGAGGGCCTGCACCGCGACATCCTCGAGAGGAGCCGCAAGAACCACATCTTCCTCGCCCACATGGCGTCCAACGCGATGCAGCACGAGCCGCCGATCGGCTTTTTCCGCAACTTCGTGCTGGTCTACGGCGGCGGCATGGACATGACCTTCGACCTGAAGCACAACGGCGTGGTGCCGATCGTCGACCTCGCGCGCATCTACGCCCTCTCCGCCGGGATCGGCGCGGTCAACACCCGCGACCGGCTGGACGGCGCGGTGGACGCCCGCGCCCTGAGCCAGCAGGGGGCGATGGACCTGAAGGACGCCCTCGAGTTCATCGGCATCACCCGGCTGCGCCACCAGGCGCGCCAGATGCGCGAGCGCCGCCGCCCCGACAACCTGCTCAGCCCGCGCGAGCTGTCGAGCTTCGAGCGCGGCAACCTCAAGAGCGCCTTCCAGGTGGTCAAGGACATGCAGGCGTCGATGGCGTCCGCCTACCAGCTCAGCCGCTTCTGAGGCCGCCGATGTGGCCGCGCCTGCTCAACAGCGACCTCGTCCGCCGCAGCCTCGCGCTGCGCTGCCCGCCCGGGCCGCTCAAGGAGTATTACCGCGCCCCGGCGCCGCGCCTCGACCTGCCCTACACCGCCGCCGCGTTCCTGGCGGTGGACGTGGAGACCACCGGCCTCGACCCCCGCGCCGACGCCATCGTCAGCATCGGCTACGTGCCGATCGTCGGCGGGCGGATCCTCCTCGCCCAGGCGGGCTGCCACCTGGTGCGGCCCGACCGGCCGGTGAGCGACGAGGCCGCCAAGGTCCACGGCCTCACCGACGAGGTGCTGGCCGCCGCCGCGCCCCTCGCCGACGCCCTGCCGCCGCTGCTGGCGGCGATGGCCGGGCGGGTGCCGCTGGCGCACCACGCGCCGATCGAGCGGGCGTTCCTCTCGCGCGCCTGCCGCGCGGTCTACGGCGCGCCGCTGGCGGCGCCGTGGCTCTGTACCCTGGCGCTGGCGCGGCGGCGGCTCGCCCGCGCCGACACCCCGATCGCCGAGGGCGAGCTGCGCCTCGCCGCCTGCCGCACCCGCGCCGGGCTGCCGCACCGCCGCGCCCACGACGCCCTTTCGGACGCCCTCGCCGCGGCGGAACTGTTCCTCGCCCAGGCGTCGCGCGCGAGCGGCCGCAAACCCGCGCGCGTGCGCGAACTGATGACCTGAAGGAGAGACCGGATGCTGTTGCAGCTCGTCATCGTCGTGTGCATGGGGTTCGCCGCCGCCGGGGCGGTGCTGCTCGGCTTCCGCCTGCTCGGCCGCCGCGCGCCCAAGGCGGCGGTGATCGCCGCCGCCGGTCTCGGCATGCTCGCCTACACCCAGTGGGAGCGCTACACCTGGGCCGAACGCACCGCCGCCGCGCTGCCGCAGGAGATGGCGGTGGTGCAGACCGTCCCCTACGACGGATACCTGGAGTTCTGGGCGCTGCTGTGGCCGCGCGCCGACGCCCTGGTGGTGGTGGACCGCGCCGCCACCCGCGTCAACCCGGCGATGCCGCACATGCCGCTGGTGCGCACCCTGCTGCTGGCGCGCCACGCCGACACCCTGGAGCTTCAGCAATACCTGGACTGTTCCACCGGCCGCCGCGCGCCGCTGCTGCGGCCGGACGAGCCGCCCCCCGCCCCCGAACGCTGGATCGCGGGCGGCGAACCGGCCGCCCTCTACGCCGCCGCCTGCCCGCGCGGCTGACGCGGAACCCGGTCGGCGCCGGGCACGTTGCTCCTTGTTTGAAAGGAGGCAGCGATGGCGAACGCCAGCAAGAAGGGCAAGGGCATGGGCGACGGCGGCACCGTCGGCCACCAGCACGTCGGCACCACCGACCCCAACCTGCCCGACGAGCACGACCTCGCCCAGGACATCAAGGGCACCAACCGGCTGCAGGGCAAGGACCAGGCGCGCACCCGCAACCAGCGCCTGACCCAGCCCGGTTCCCTCGACGAAACCAACCAGCCGCCGCCCGACGACGCCGAGTGACGGCTACTCGCCCGGCTGCGCCTCCGGCGAACGGGGGCGCAGCAGCACCAGCGGCAGGCCCAGCGCCAGCACCCCCACCCCCACCAGCGAGCCGGTTCCGGCATAGGTGACGCTGGCGTAGAGCAGATAGGCGCAGGTGAGGCAGAACAGCAGCGGCGTGAGCGGATAGAGGGGCACGCGGAAGCGCCCCTCCGCCGCCTCGCCCCGTCGCCGCAGCACGAACAGCGACACCCCCACCAGCAGCAGGAAGAACCAGAACACCGGCGCGGTGTACTCCACCATCGCCTGGAAGCCGCCGCGCGTCGCCGCGCCGAAGCCCACCAGCAGCAGCGCGATGCCGCTTTGCAGCAGCAGCGCGTTGGTGGGGGTGTTGCCCCGCGCGTCCCAGCGGTCGAAGCGGGCGAGGCCCGGCAGGTCGCGGCCGATGGCGTAATAGAGCCGCGCGCCGGTGAAGATCGTCGCGTTGAGGGTGCTGAGGGCGGCGCAGCAGATCGTCGCCGCCAGCACCGTGGCGCCGCCGTCGCCCAGCAGCGCGCGCATCGCATCCGCCGCCACCGCGTCGGAGGCGCGCAGGCCTTCGAGGCCGAGGGCGCGCAGGAACGCCAGGTTGACCACCACGTAGAGCAGGGTCACGGCGCCGCAGCCCAGCACCAGCACCCGCACCATGGCGCGGCGCACGTCGCGCAGCTCGGCGGAGATGTAGGCGGCCTCGTTCCAGCCGCCGTAGGTGAGGAGGATGAACACCATCGCCAGGCCCGCCGCGCCGCCGCCGGGGCCGGAGGGCGGCGGCGCCTCCGCCGGGCCGCCGACGAAGCCGAGGATCGCCACCGCCAGCACCGCCAGCACCGTGAGGCCGCTGAACAGCCGCTGCACGCCGCGCCCCTGCGGCGTGCCGGTGAGGTTGACGAAGGTGAACGCCGCGATCGCCGCCGCCGCGTAGAGCGTCGGCCCCCACCGCCCGAGCGGCAGAACCTGCTGGGCGTAGTCGCCGAACACGAACGCGACCAGGGCGATGGCGCCGGTCTGGATCACCGTGAGCCGCGCCCAGGCGAACAGCAGCCCGACGTTGCGGCCGAGGGCGCGGCTGAGAAACGCGTATTCGCCGCCGGTGCTGGGATAGGCGGACCCCAGCTCGGCGTAGACCAGCGCGCCCACCAGGGTGGCGAGGCCGCCCAGCAGCCACACCGCGACGAAGGCGATCTCGGTGTCGACGTTCGCCGCCACCATCTGCGGCGTCTTGAAGATGCCGGTGCCGACGACGACGCCCACCAGCATCGCCACGCCGTCGGTCACCGAGAGGCTGGCACGGGGCGCCTCGTCCCCGGAGCCGCTCACGAGCGGGTGGCGGTCCAGGCGCCGCCGTCGGAGGTTTGTCCTTCGATGGTGCGGCCGTTGATGGTGCCGGTGTACTTGACCCCGTCCACCACGAACGTCACCTGCTCGCCCCACACCCGGCCGAGGCTGATCGGCCGGTCGCCGAGGCGGCCTTCGACGAGCTGGAACTTCTGCTCGAAGGTGAGGGTGCGGTCGCCGACCCGCCACGCCCCTTCGACGGACGCGGGCACCACCCACAGCAGCGCGGTGCACCACGCCGAGCAACCGTCGCCCACCGTCGCCATGTCATCCACCGGCCAATCGCCCATGCCGAAGGTGTTGGAGACGATGCGGGTGCCGGGCTTGAGCTTGAGGATGTCGCCGCGCAGCCGCTCGTTGAGGCTGGGCAGCAGGAACAGGGTGATGATTTGGGCGTCGGTGAAGTCGCTTTCGAAGATGTCCGCCGCCTCGAACTTGGCGCGGTCGCCCACCCCGGCCTCGGCGGCGCGCTGGCGGGCATAGCCCACCATGTCCGGATTGTATTCGATGCCGCGGGCGGCGAGGCCGCGCCTGGCGGCGGCGATCACCGTGCGGCCGTCGCCGGACCCCAGGTCCACCAGGGTTTCGCCGGGGCGTACCTTGGCGATGTCGAGCATCTTCTCGACCAGCGGTTCGGGGGTGGGCACCCAGACGACGTCCTTGCCGTCCTGCCCCTCGTAGGGAACGTAGGGAAGGTTCCACTTCTGGGCCGGGGTTTCGCCCTGCGCCACGGCGGGCGGCGGCGCCGCCAGAGCCAGCAGGGCGAGGCCGCCCAGGATCACGCGCACGGTCCGCGCGAACGCGGAGATCGATGGAATGCGCATCGAAGGTTCCTCATTCGTAGGGATAGACGGGATCGAATAATTTCCCCACATGAGGTGCCGTTTGGCGATTGTCGATAGGCAGAGATGCGCGCGAAGGTGACATTTCTGCACGCACCCCTCATCTTTCCGGTTCATGCGCACGCAAAAGGAGATTTTCCATGGCCAAACCTCGCATCCTCATGGTGCTGACCTCCAACGGCACCATGGGCGACGGCGGCGAGCCCACCGGAGTGTGGCTGGAGGAGCTGACCGCCCCCTACTACGTGTTCGCCGGTGCCGGAGCCGAGGTGACGCTCGCCTCGGTGCGGGGCGGCCCGGTGCCGGTGGACCCGCGCTCGCTGGAGGCCAGCGAGACGCCGCCCGCCTCGGTGGCCCGCTTCCACGCGGACGGCCACGCCGGGGGCAGCCTCGACGACACCCCGGCGGTCGGCCGGTTCGAGGCGCGGAATTTCGAGGCGATCTTCCTGCCCGGCGGCCACGGCACGATGTGGGACCTGCCCGACAACCCGGAACTCGGCAAGCTGCTGTCCGACGCGTGGCGGCAGGGCAAGGTGATCGGCGCGGTGTGCCACGGTCCGGCGGGGCTGGTGGGGGCGGTGGACGAGGCCGGGCGGCCGCTGGTGGCGGGGCGGCGGGTCACCGCCTTCAGCAACGCCGAGGAGGCGGCGGTGGGCCTCGAGGGGGCGGTGCCGTTCCTGCTGGAAACCCGGCTGGCCGAGCTGGGGGCGCGGTTCGAAGCGGGGCAGGCGTTCCAGCCCCACGCGATCGCCGACGGGCGGCTGGTGACCGGGCAGAACCCGGCGTCGTCCGAACCGGCGGCGCGGCTGGTGATGGAAGCGTTGCAGGCGGCGAAGGCCTGAGATCAGCCGACCGCGGCGGCCTTCGGCGGGCGCGCCATGGCGAGTTCGTCGGAGGCGCGGAATTCGGCCCGCACCCACGCCCGCACCGCCTGGATCTTCGGCTGCAGCAGCTTTTCCGCCGGGCAGACGAAGTAATAGCCCGCCGGGCGCGGCACCGTGAACCCGGCCTCGAACGGCACCACCAGGTTGCCGTCGGCGAGGTAGTCGGCGGCCATCAGATCGTTTTCCAGCGCGATGCCGAGGCCGTCGGCGGCGGCGCGCAGCGAATGGGCCGAATGGGTGAAGCGGAAGCCGCCGGGGGTGTCCGCGCCGGGCACTCCGGCGGCGCGCAGCCAGTCGTTCCAGCTGGTCAGGCGGCACTCGGAGTGGATCAGCGGGTGCCTGAGCACGTCCTCCGGCCCCGCGAGCGGCGTGCCGCCGCGCAGCAGCGCCGGGCTGCACAGCACCAGCATGCGCTCGGTGGAGAGGTGCTCCACCTCCACCCCCTGCCAATCGCCGAAGCCGTAGCGGATCGAGGCGTCGACGTTGTCGCGGGCGTAGTCGATGTCGTCCATCGTGCCCTTGACGCGCACGTCGAAGCTCGGGAACCGCTCGCGGAAGCCCTTGAGGCGCGGCACCAGCCAGGTGGCGATGAGCGACGGCGGGGCGGAGAGGGTGAGAACGTCGGCCTCGGCGGCGGAGGTGAGGTCGCGGGTCGCCTGCTCGATCTGGTCGAACGCCATCCGCACCTTGAGCACATAGGCCTCGCCCGCGCTCGACAACCGCAACGCGCGGTTCATGCGGTGGAACAGGCGCACCCCGAGGAAGGTTTCGAGGTTGTGAATCTGGTGGCTGACGGCCGAGGGGGTGACGCTCAGCTCTTCGGCGGCGTCCTTGAAACTCAGGTGGCGCGCGGCGGATTCGAAACTGCGCAACGCAACCAGCGGCGGCAACGTCCGGCTCACGGAGACCCCCAAATCACGGCCCGCACCGGGGGCGGGCGACCCTCGCGGACATTAAAACCGATTTTCCGGGCACAGGTAAAGACATTCCGGCCGCATTGTGGCGGCAGGGTTGCGGCGGCGCGCGCGGGCACCGCGGGATAAGGCCCCGGCCCCCGCGCCAATGGAACGAGGGAACCGGCCCGGAAGCCGGGGCCTTGCCGTGCCTTGCCGATACGAGCGGTGCCTTCAGGCCCGGCGCGGGGGGTCAGACCGCGATCCGTGCCTCCGCCTGCATGGCAAGTGCGCCCTCCGGGTTCAGGGCCCAGAGGGTATACGCTCCGTCTTCGGACTGTGGGGTCTCGCAGCCGTGAAGGGTGAACGGAGCGGTATCGTAGAGCGGGCTGATCGCCCGAAACGCGAACGACCGGAACGCCGCGCCCGGCACCTCGGCGCGCACCAGGTCCACCAGCAGGGTGGCGGTGAGCGGGCCGTGGAACACCAGGCCGGGGTAGCCTTCCTCCCCGGTGCAGAAGCTGCGGTCGTAATGGATGCGATGGCCGTTGAAGGTGAGGGCCGAATAGCGGAACAGCAGCACCGGGTCCGGCGTCACGGTGCGCGAGAACGCGGGCGCGGCGGGCGCGGTCTGGGGCTTGGGCGGCGCGGCGCCGCCGCGATCGTAGCCGCGGTAGACGATGTCGTGCGCCTCCACCAGGCAGGTTTCGCCCTCCTGGCGGATTTCGTGGCGCACGGTGACGAACACCAGCGGCCCGGTCTTGCCGTGCTTCACCTGCACGTCGGCGACGGTGGAGACCTTTTCGGCGGCGGCGCCGACGCGCAGCGGCGCGTGCCAGTCGATGCGGCCGCCCGCCCACATCCGCCGCGGCAGGGGCACCGGCGGCAGGAACCCGCCGAGGGCCGGGTGGCCGTCGCGCCCGAGGGCCGAGCGCCGCGCCCGGGGCATGAAGAACAGCCAGTGCCAGAGGGGGGGAACCGGGTCGCCGGGCCGGGGCGGCGGGTCGTCGCGGTCGATGGTGGCGGACATCGCGGCGATCTGCGCGGCGACGATCTCGTCGCGCGTGGTCTCGCTACGCCCGATCCAGCGCCTCAGATGCGCGGCGTCGCTCTCGCTCAGCAGGCCATCGGTCATCGGCTTCGGCCCCACCCGTCGATGGGGGCGCCGCCCCGCGCGGCCTCCCATCCACGTCAAAATCTAGGAACCGGATGGCGATCCCACAAACGATAGTTTTTCACGGATCGGGTGAATTTCATTCCCCGCCTCGCGCGCGCCGTCAACAGCCGCATTGACAGCCTCCGCCCGGCCCTGCATTCCTGTCTGGCCCAAGTTTCACACCTGCCGGGGAACGCCCGCCGATGCGCCGCACCGCCGCCCTGATCGTCACCGCCCTGTGCGCCGTCGCCGCGGCGCTTTTCCTTTACGACAAGGGGCGGGCGACGCCGCTGGCGGACGGCGTGTCCGACAAGGTGGCGTGCGTCTCCTACGCGCCGTTCAACCGCGACCAGACGCCCTTCAACGAGGCGCTGGTGATCCCCCGCGCGCAGATCGAGCGGGACCTGGCGGCGCTTTCCGCCTTCACCCGTTGCGTGCGCACCTATTCGGTGGACCAGGGCCTGCACGTGGTGCCCGAGGTGGCCGAGAAGCTCGGCATGCAGGTCTATCTCGGCGCCTGGATCGGCCGCAAGGACGAGAAGAACCGCGCCGAGATCGCCCGCGCCGCCGAGGCCGCCAACGCCCACCCGGCGGCGATCCGCGGCCTGATCGTCGGCAACGAGGTGCTGCTGCGCGGCGAGCAGACCGCCGCCGCCCTGGCGGACTACATCGGCCTGCTGCGCGCCGGGCTGACCCGGCCGCTGCCGATCACCTACGCCGACGTCTGGGAGTTCTGGATCGAATCCCCCGAGCTCGCCAACGCCGTGGACTTCGTCACCATCCACCTGCTGCCCTACTGGGAGGACGACCCGACCCCGATCGACACCGCGATCCGCCACGTGATGGCGGTGTGGCAGGAGGTCTCCACCGCGTTCTCCTCCAAGCCGATCCTGATCGGCGAGGTGGGCTGGCCCTCCGAGGGCCGCCGCCGCGAGGGCGCCGAGCCGAGCCTGCGCAACCAGACCCGCTTCGTGCGCGAGTTCATGGCCGCCGCCGAGGGCGCCGGGGCGAGCTACAACCTGATCGAGGCGTTCGACCAGCCGTGGAAGCGCGCCATGGAGGGCACCGTGGGCGGCGCCTGGGGCTTCTTCGACGCCGACCGGGAAGAGAAGGTGTTCACCAAGGGTCCGGTGGTGGAGTGGCCCGACGCCGGGCTGTGGACCGGCCTCGCCGCCGCCTTCGCCCTGCTGCCGCTCGGCTTCGCGCTGCTGCGCCGCGAGGCGAAGGACGCTGCGACGGTGGCGATCCTCGCCCTCGGCGGCTGGGGCGCGGGCGTGGCCTTAAGCCTCCAGGCCCGCCACATGGCGGTGGCGAGCCGCTGGGTGGACGAATGGGCGGTCAACGGCGGCTGGCTGGCGCTGTCGCTGGTGGGGTCGTGGATGCTGGTGCGGGCGCTGGCCGGGCTGCCGGTGCCGGTGGTGCCGCTGGCGCGGGGGCGGATGCTGTCGCTGCCGATGTTGCGCTTCGCCGCCCTGGCGGGCATGGCGATCGCCTCCCTCGGGCTGCTGTTCAACGCCCGCTACCGGGATTTCCCGGTGAGCATGTTCCTGCCGTTCGCGGTGGGCTTCGTTCTGCTGCGCCTGCCGCCGCCGCCGCGGGAGCAGAAGGCGGTGGCGCTGCTGCTGGCCGCCGCCGCGTTCGGCGTGCTGATCAACGAGGGCTGGCTCAACACCCACGCCTGGATGTGGACGGCCACCGCCTGGGCGCTGGCCGCCGCCGCCCTGGTCACGCCGAAAGGCGCGGCGCGCGGGTGAGGGCGATCAGCCCGAGCAGGGTGCCGACCGACCCCATCTCGACGTTGTAGAGCACCATTCCGGCGGCGCCGAACACCAGCGCGGCGACGCCCGCCGCCCCGTTCCACCGCCACACCGCGAAGGCTCCGGCGAGCAGGCTCAGCGCGCCGAAGCCCTGGAAGGTGAACACCGGCACCAGCGCCTTGCGCAGCGGGCACCAGCCGGGGGCGTCGAGGGCGCCGCACATCAGCTCCGCGCCGCGCGGCTCGACGATCAGGAACCGCGCCGCGAGGGCGAGGGCGAACGCCGCCGCCACGCCGAGCACCACCATGCCGATCCGGGTTCTGTCCACCGCCGTCCTCCTCGCGTTGCGCCGGGAGTCCGACCTAACACATCCGGCGGGAAAAGCAAATCAGAGCGACGATTCCCGCGGCGGCGCCACCCAGCTGGCGAAGCCGGTGTCGTGCATCACCTCGGTGAAGGTTTTGACGTAGGCGGGTTCGAGGTGCGGCCCGGCCATGTCGCCGAGCATCCGCAGCGCCTCCTCGGGGGCGTAGCCGGGCTTGTAGCAGCGGTTGTCCACCAGCGCCGAGAACACGTCGCCGATCGCCGCCACCGCCGAAAGGTCGTCGATCTGCGCGCCCGCCAGGCCGTGGGGATAGCCGGTGCCGTCGAGGCGCTCGTGGTGGCGCTCGGCGACGTTGATGACCTCGGACGGAATCCCGGGCGAGCACCGCAGGATCTGCCCGGCGGCGGCGGCGTGGCGGCGGATCACCACCATCTGCGCGGTGTCGAGCGGCCCGGGTTTGTAGAGCACCGCGTGCGGCATCACCCGTTTGCCGAAATCGTGGGCGAAGCCCGCCTGCGCCATGATCCGCAAGTCGCCCTCGCGGATGCCGATCTGCTTGCCGAAAAACGCCAGCACCGCCGCCACCGACAGCGAATGCACGAAGGTGTAGTCGTCGTGGCTTTGCAGCGCCCCCATCACCGCCGAAATCCGGCCGCCCTGGATCGCGCCGACGAGATGCGTCGCCACCTCGTCCAACAGCGCCGCGTCGAACGGCACGTCGGCGGTGGTGGCGGCGAACACGCGGTTGTAGGAGCGCCGCGCGGTGCCGAGCACGCGCGCCACGTCGTCGTCGAGCGCGCCCCACGCCCGCTCCGCCCGTTCGCCGCACATCGAGTTGAATTCGAACAGGAAGGCGCCGGTCTCCACGCCCTCGGCGACGCAGCGGTCGACCACCCCGGTCTCGACCATCTCGCGAATCGCCGGGGTGATGGCGCGCGCCACCAGCATGATCGGCACTTCGGCGTTGCGGTGGCTTTCCCGCACCGAGACCGCGACGTCGAGGCCGGAGAGGGAGTCGAGGCGCTCGGCGATCACCATCGCCTCGAACGCCGTGGTGTTGACGAGGTGCAGTGCCAGCCAGCCGTCGTCGACCGCGACCGTCTGGTAGCGGAACCGGAAAGTTTCCGCCAGACGTTGCCGCGCCGCCCGATCCTGGCAGGCAACGAGTATTTTCGCCCTTTGCACCCGACCCGTCTCCTGAAGCCCCGAAAAGATCGGACTCCGGCTCCCCCTCAAACAACCGCCCGGATTCGCATGCCCGAGTCGGTTCTTGATTCCCCGACCCTAGCACACGCCGCGACTCGGCAAAACCACTGAGATTCGCCGGATCGCGGAATTCTTAGAGGGTTCGATGTGAGCATGCAATGGCATTCACCCGCCGCCGCCATCGGCAGGGGCGGGCGCCCTGGGAAACGCTATCCCGGGTTGCTTCGGATCAACGCTCCAGCGCGCGCCACGCGATATCGCGGCGACAGAACCCTTCCGGCCAGTCGATCCGGTCCACCGCGGTGTAGGCGCGCTCCCGCGCCTCCGCCACCGTGCGGCCGCGCGCGGCGACGCCCAGCACCCGGCCGCCGTCGGCGAGGATGCGTCCGTCCGCGTCGGCGCGGGTCCCGGCGTGGAACACCACCGCCTCGGGCACCGCGTCGGCGGCGGCGAGGTTGCGGATCTCGGTGCCCTTGAGCGGCGTGCCGGGGTAGCCCTTGGCCGCCATCACCACCACCAGGGCGGCGGCGTCGAACCATTCCGGCTCCGCCGTGCCGAGGCGCCCCTCGGCGGCGGCCAGCAGCAGCGGCACCAGGTCCGACTTCAGGCGGCTCATCAGCACCTGGCACTCCGGGTCGCCGAAGCGGACGTTGAACTCGATCAGGCGCGGCCCCTGGGGGCCGATCATCAGCCCGGCGAACAGCACGCCGGTGAAGGGATGCCCCTCCGCCGCCATGCCCGCCACCGTCGGCGCCACGATCTTCGCCATCACCTCGTCGACGATCTCGGGCGTCACCACCGGCGCCGGGGCGTAGGCGCCCATGCCACCGGTGTTGGGGCCGGTGTCGCCGTCGCCGACGCGCTTGTGGTCCTGCGCCGCGCCGAAGGCCACCGCCGTGGTGCCGTCGCAGAGGGCGAAGAAGCTCGCCTCCTCGCCTTGCAGAAACTCCTCGATCACCACCTCGCCGCCCGCCGCGCCGAACGCGCGCTCGGTCATGATGGTGTCGACGGCGGCGAGCGCGTCCGCCTCGTTGGGGCACACCACCACGCCCTTGCCCGCCGCGAGGCCATCGGCCTTCACCACGATCGGCGCGCCCTGGGCGCGGATGTAGGCCTTGGCCGCCTCGGCGTCGGTGAAGCGGGCGTAGGCGGCGGTGGGAATGCCGTGGCGGGCGCAGAAGTCCTTCATGAAGCCCTTCGAGCCTTCGAGCCGCGCCGCCGCCGCGCTCGGGCCGAACGCGGGAATCCCCGCCGCCGCCAGCGCGTCCGTCAGCCCCGCCACCAGCGGCCCCTCCGGCCCCACCACCACCAGGCCGACGCCCTTGGCCTTGGCCGCCGCGACGATGCCGTCGATGTCGTCCACCGCCACCGGCAGGCACTCGGCCACCTGCGCGATGCCCGGGTTGCCGGGCGCGCAAAACAGCGCCTCGCACAGCGGCGAACGCTGGATCGCCCAGCACAGCGCGTGCTCACGTCCGCCGGAGCCGACCACCAGAATCTTCATCGGAACTTTCCCTTTCCCCGAATGCCTGCCAGAGTGTAGTCGATTGCGACCCCGCGGCAACAGCCGCTTTTCCGCTCGCAGGACCCCATGGCCGATCCGACCCACAACCAGCCCGATCTCTCGGTCTCCGGCCTCGCCGCGGCGCTCAAGACCACCATCGAGACCGCCTTCGGCCTGGTGCGGGTGCGGGGCGAGATCTCGCAGCCCAAGACCGTCGGCTCGGGCCACTGCTATCTCCGCCTCAAGGACGACAAGGCGGTGCTGGAGGCGGTGATCTGGCGCGGCGCGCTGGCGCGGATGTCGGTGCGGCCGGAGGACGGCCTGGAGGTGATCGCCACCGGCCGCCTCACCACCTACGGCGCCCGCTCGCAATACCAGCTGATCGTCGAAAACCTCGAAATCGCGGGCGAGGGCGCGCTGCTCAAGCTGCTCGAGGACCGCCGCCGCAAGCTCGCCGCCGAGGGGCTGTTCGCGCCCGAGCGCAAGCGGCCGATCCCGACGCTGCCCGAGGTGATCGGCGTCGTCACCTCGCCCACCGGCGCGGTGATCCGCGACATCCTCCACCGCCTGCGCGAACGCTTTCCCCGCCGCGTGCTGGTGTGGCCGGTGCGGGTGCAGGGCGAGGGCGCGGCCGCCGAGATCGCCGCCGCCATCGAGGGCTTCTGCCGTCTGCCGGAAACCGGGCCGGTGCCCCGCCCCGACGTGCTGATCGTCGCGCGCGGCGGCGGCAGCCTCGAAGACCTCTGGCCGTTCAACGAGGAGATCGTCGTCCGCGCCGCCGCCGCCTGCACCATTCCGCTGATCTCGGCGGTGGGCCACGAAACCGACACCACCCTGATCGACTTCGCCGCCGATCTGCGCGCCCCCACCCCCACCGGCGCGGCGGAAAAGGCGGTGCCGGTGCGCCTCGACCTGCTGGCGCGGGTGTCCGAACTCGGCGCCCGCCTGCCCCGCGCCCTCGCCACCGACATCGAAAGCCGCGCCCGCCACCTGGAAGCCCTGGCGCGCGGCCTGCCGCAGCCCGAACGCCTGCTGGGCGAGGCGACCCAGCGCCTCGACGACCGCGCCGAACGCCTCGCGGGCTGCGTCGCCGCCCGCCTCGACCGCACCGGCGAGCGCCTCGACGCCCTCGCCCTGCGCCTGCGCACCCCGCGCGAGGTGGCCGACCGCGCCGGGCTGCGCCTCGACGCCGCCGCCCAGACCCTCGACACCCTCGCC
>JAUVUZ010000017.1 GCA_030604885.1 Alphaproteobacteria bacterium
GCACGGCGGTGCCGTTGGCGGAGACCATCAGCATGGTTTTGTCGTCGCCGCCGATGACTTCGTAGTCGAGGTCGACGGCGATCACCGCGTGGGCGCCGAGGTTGTAGGCTTCCTCGCGCATTTCCGCCAGCGCCAGGGCCTTGGCGTCGCGCAGGGCCTTTTCGTAGCCCCCGGCGCGGCCGCCGACGACGTCGCGGATGCCAGCGAAGAAGTCCTTGAACAGGTTGGTGCCCATGATCGCCTCGCCGGAAACGATGCCGAGGTAGGCGGTGACCTTGTGATCCTGGATGCCGTCGGTGGTGGTGACCATCACGTCGTCGGCGGGGGAGCGTGCCATGGCGGGAAATCTCCGAAAAGAGAGCGCGGGAAACTCAATGGCGGAAGTGTCGCATTCCGGTGAACACCATGGCAAGACCGGCGGCGTCGGCGGCGGCGATCACCTCGGCGTCGCGGATCGAGCCGCCCGGCTGGATCACCGCGGTGGCGCCCGCCTCGGCCGCCGCCAGCAGGCCGTCGGCGAACGGGACGAACGCGTCGGAGGCGACCACCGAGCCTTTCGCCAGGGTTTCGGTCAGGCCCGCCGCCTCGGCGGCGTCCACCGCCTTGCGCGCGGCGATGCGCGAGGAATCCACCCGGCTCATCTGCCCCGCGCCGATGCCCACGGTGGCGCCGTTCCGGGCGTAGACGATGGCGTTGGACTTGACATGCTTGGCGACGGTGAAGGCGAACAGCAGGTCGCGCATTTCCCGTGCCGAGGGGGCGCGGCGGGTGACCACCTTCACCTCGGCGGGCAGCACCCGGCCGTTGTCGCGGTTCTGCATCAGGATGCCGCCCGAGAGGGTCTTGGCGAAGCAGCCCTCGGCCCCCGGGTCGGGCATGCCGCCGGTGAGCAGCAGGCGGAGGTTCTTCTTCGCCGCGAAGATCGCCAGCGCCTCGTCGTCGGCCTCGGGGGCGATCACCACCTCGGTGAAGATTTTCGCCACCTCCTCGGCCACCGCGCCGGTGAGGCGGCGGTTGAGGGCGACGATGCCGCCGAAGGCGCTGACCGTGTCGCAGCGCAGCGCCTCGCGATAGGCGGCGAGGACGTCGGCCCCGGTGGCGACGCCGCAGGGGTTGGCGTGCTTGATGATCGCCACCGCCGGTTCGGCGAATTCGGCCACCAGCTCGAAGGCCGCGTCGGTGTCGTTGAAGTTGTTGTAGGATAGCTCCTTGCCCTGCATCTGCCGCGCGGTGGCGACGCCGGGGCGGTTGCTGCCGTCGGCGTAGAACGCCGCCTTCTGGTGCGGGTTCTCGCCGTAGCGCAGCTCCTGCACGCGGCGGCCGACGAGGAACGCGGTCTCGGGGAAGGTTTCGCCCTCCACCCGCGCGAACCACGAGGCGATCGCCGCGTCGTAGGCGCCGGTGCGGGCGTAGGCCTTTTTCGCCAGGGCGCGACGGAATTCCGCCGTGGTGGTGCCGCCGTGGGCGGTGATTTCGTCGATCACGCGACCGTAGTCGGCCGGGTCCACCACCACCGTCACCGCCGCGTGGTTCTTGGCGGCGGCGCGGATCATCGAGGGGCCGCCGATGTCGATGTTCTCGATGCAGGTATCGAAATCCGCGCCCTTCGCCACCGTCGCCTCGAAGGGGTAGAGGTTGACCACCACCAGGTCGATCGGCGCGATGCCCGCCGCCTGCATTGCCGCCGCGTGCTCGGCGTTGCCGCGAATGCCGAGGATGCCGCCGTGGATCTTGGGGTGCAGGGTCTTGACCCGGCCGTCGAGCATTTCCGGGAAGCCGGTGTGGTCGGCCACCTCGGTGACCGGCACGCCCGCGTCGCGCAGCGCCGCCGCCGAGCCGCCGGTGGAGAGGATCGCGACGCCCGCCGCGGAGAGGGCCTTGGCGAAGTCGACGAGGCCGGTCTTGTCGGAGACCGAGATCAGGGCGCGGGCGATCGGGGAAGACTGGGGCATGGGGGTTCTCTGTCTGGATAGGGTCAGGATGCGGCGGCGGCTTCCGCCGCCCGGTATTCGGGCACCAGGGTGTGCAGGACGGCTTCGGCGGCGGCGGCGTCGCCGTTGCGGCAGGCGGCCTCCAGCCGTTCCAGCAGGGCGCGCACCTCGGCGAGGTCGAGGCGGCGCGGCGCCGCCAGCAGCACGCCCGAGGCGGCGGTGGGCAGCGGCTGCTCGTCGCCGTGGAAAATCTCCTCGTAGAGCTTCTCGCCCGGGCGCAGGCCGGTGAAGACGATCGGCACGTCCACCTCCGGCCGCAGCCCGGCGAGGCGGATCATCCGCCGCGCGAGGTCGACGATCTTCACCGCCTTGCCCATTTCGAGCACGTAGATCTTGCCTTTGTGGTCGGCGGCGCGGCTGTCGGCGACGCGCATCGCCGCCGCCGCGATCACCAGTTCCACCGCCTCGCGGATGGTCATGAAATAACGCCGCATGTCCGGGTGGGTGACGGTGAGCGGCCCGCCCTCGCGCAGCTGCTTTTCGAACAGCGGCACCACCGAGCCGGTGGAGCCGAGCACGTTGCCGAAGCGTACGGTGACGAAGCGGGTGGCGCCGCCGGAGACGTCCATCGCCTGGCAGAAGCATTCGGCGATGCGCTTGCTCGCGCCCATCACGTTGGTGGGGTTGACCGCCTTGTCGGTGGACACCATCACCATCGCCGCCACGCCGTGGGCGGCGCAGGCCTCGGCCATGTTGCGCGAGCCGATGGCGTTGGTGAACAGGCCTTCGAGCGGGTTGGCCTCCACCAGCGGCACGTGCTTGAGGGCGGCGGCGTGGAACACCAGCTCGGGGCGGCGCTCGGCGAAGATCGCGTCGAGACGGCGGCGGTCGCGCACGTCGCCCACCAGCGCCGCCCGCGGCAACGCGGGGAAGCGGCGGCAGATCTCCATGTCGATGGTGTAGAGCGCGTATTCGGAGGCCTCGACCAGGGTGAGCGCGGTGGGGCCGAAGGCGGCCACCTGGCGCACCAGTTCCGAGCCGATGCTGCCGCCCGCGCCGGTCACCAGAACCCGGCGCCCGTGGATCAGCGCCGCCATAGCGGAGCGGTCGAGCACCTGTTGCGGCCGTTGCAGCAGGTCCTCGATCGCCACCGGCTTGAGGTCGATGGCGTCGTCGGGGCGGGCGGCGCGCAGGTCGTCGAGGCGCGGCAGGCGCGACAGCGCCAGGCCGAGCGTGTCGCAGGCGTCGAGGATGCCCGCGACGACGTCGCCGTCCAGGCTGTCGCGGGTGAGGATGACGCGCTGCGGCCGCCGCTCCGCCTCGGTGAGCTGGGCCACGGCGGCATCCAGGTCGTCCACCGTGCCCATCACCGGCACGCCGCGGATGCTGCGGCCGACGCGGCCGGAGGTCTCGGCGAGAATGCCCACCACCCGATAGTTGGCGCCCGGGCGGCTTTCCATGGCGCGCAGGAAGAGGTCGGCGCCGTCGCCCGCGCCGATCAGCAGCACCGGCACGCCGCCCGCGTCCGCGTCGCGCAACGAGAATCGCCGATCCTTGAGAAAGCGATAGACGAACCGCGGCCCGCCCAACAGCAGCAGTAGCACGCCCCAGAGAATCAGCGGCGTCGAGCGAGGAAACCCTTCGAGACGGTTGAACAGGAACAGGCCGAGGGTGAAGGCGATCACCAGCAGGGTGACGCCCCGGGCGATGGCGATCAGGTCGTCGACGGAGGCGTAGCGCCAGATGCCGTCGTACATCCGCTGGCTGCGGAAGGCCACGGCGGCGAGGCCGACGAACGCGGCGATCATCCCGGCATAGAGGTGGAGCCCGAAGTGGGCGATTCCGAGGTGGTCGAGGCGCAGATAGAGGGCGAGCGGCAGCGCGATCGCCGCGATGACCAGATCGTGAACGACGACGATATGCTTGCGCGACACCCGCATGGCTACCCGGCGTTGTATGAGGAAATTGCGTGGCAGCAACCTACACCCATCCGCCGCCGACCGGAAGCCCGTTCACTCCACCGGGTGCCGGTGGCGGCGCGCGAACAGCGCCAGCACCAGGGCGGTGGCCGCCGCGCCGCCGAGCAGGCCGTACCACGGGTGGCCGAACCCGGCGAGCCGCGCCATGCCGATCAGCCCGAGGTTGCCGAGGAGGACGATGCCGCTCACCCGCGCGTGGCTCCAACCGCCCTGCACGGCGCGCTGGTAGAAGTGCTCCCGGTGCGCCCGCCAGATCGCCTTGCCCGCCAGGGCGCGGCGGACGATGGTGAAGGTGGCGTCGGCCCAGTAGATCGCCGGCAGGATCAGCGCCGCCGCCCAGCCCGCCGGGTGGTGCGCCGCGCCCGACAGCAGCAGATAGCCCAGCACGTAGCCCAGCGGCACGCTGCCGACGTCGCCGAGGAAGATTTTCGCCGGGTGCCAGTTCCACACCAGGAAGCCCAGGGCGCAACCCGCCACCACCGCCAGCGGCCCGGCCGCCACCGCGCCCGGCAGGGCGACGAACAGACCCACGGCGATCGCCGACGCCTCGACCCCCGAGATGCCGTCGATGCCGTCCATGAAATTGAAGAGGTTGACGAACCACAGCCACGCCAGCGCCGCGACGGCGGTTTCGAGCGGCGACGGCAGCAGCCCGCCGGAAATCCCGGCGTGCGGCAGCAGCGCCAGCACCGCCGCCACCGCGGCGATCTGCGCGGCGAAGCGCGGCAGCGGCGGCAGCGGCGCCTTGTCGTCGCGCCACGAGATCAGCCCGAGCAGCGCGGCGCCCCCCAGCATCGCCCAGTCGGCGGCGCCGCCGCCCTCGACGGCGAACCACCCGGCGCATCCGGCGAGCATCAGCGGCGTGAGGGCGAGGCCGCCGCCGCGCGGCGTCGGCACGGTGTGGCTGGACCGGTGGTTGGGGCGGTCGAGGATGTCCCGCGCCCGCAGCCACCGCAGCACCGCGCCGGTGGCGAGGGCGGCGGCGGCGAAGGTCGCGGCGAACAGCAGCCCCAGGGTCATGCGTCGAGGCCGCGATAGAGGGCGAGGGTGCGGGCCTCGATCACCGGCTCGGCGAACTCCGCCTCCACCTTCGCGCGGGCGGCGGCGCCCATGCGGCGGCGGGCCTCCGGGTTGGCGGCGAGGCTGGCGATGGCGTCGGCCAAGGCCTCCGGGTTGCGCGGCGGCACCAGCAGGCCGGTTTCGCCGTCCACCACCAGTTCGCGGCAGCCTGGCACGTCGGCGGCGATCAGCGGGCGGCCGCAGGCGGCGGCCTCCATCAACGACTGCGGCACCCCCTCGTGGTGGGAGGCGAGCACGGCGATGTGACTTTCCGCCCACACCCGCGGCATGTCGGGCCGGGCGCCGGTCCAGGCGACCCAGCCGTCGGCGTTCCACAGCGACAGGGTGGCGGGGTGGACGTTGTTGGGGTTGCCCGCGTCGATGTCGCCCACCAGGCGCACCGTCACCGGCAGGTCGCGCTCCTTCAGCAGCCGCGCCGCCGCCACCACCTCGCGCACGCCCTTGGTCCAGAGCATGCGCGACGCCTGGGTCGCCACCAGCGCCTCGCCCTCCGGCTCCGGCTGCGGACGGAAGGCCTCGGTATCGACGCCCGCGCCGGGGAGGATTTCCACCCGCTCCGGCGCGACGATGCCCGCGTCGCGGATCGCCTGGGCGTCCTCCGGATTCTGCGCCAACAGCAGGGCGCCCGGGCGGTCCATCGCCCAGCCGAGCGGCCGCACCCAGCGGCGCTTCAGGCCGCCCCGGCGCGGCAGCGCGTCGAAGGGGAAATCGGCGCCGTCGACGGTGCCGAGAACCAGCGGCACGCCCGCGAGCCGCGCGGCGATCGCGCCGTAGGCCACCGGGCGCGGGCCGACGTGATGCACGAGGCGCGGTTCCTCGCGTTCGTAAAGGCGGCGCAGCGCGCCGATCGCCTGGAAGCGCCGCCACGGATTGCCGGAGAAGCGCTTGAGCGGCCACACGTGGGTCGGCAGACCGAGGCCGTCGAGCACGCGGCGTTGCGCGGTCGCCCCCTCGCACACCACCGCGACGGCGTAACCGGCGGTCTCGGCGGCGCGCGCCAGGGTCAGGCGGCGGGCGAGGAAGTCGGACACCTCGCCGACCACCACCAGCATGCGGGGCGGCGCGGCGCGGCCCTCGGGTCGGGCGGAGGCGATCAGAAGCAGGAACATCAGGCTCAGGCCCCACCACGGCGCCCAGATCGAGAAGTTGAACGAGGCGATCGCGAAGAACGTCGTCAGCGCCGCGAGACGCGCCGCCGCGCGCGCGGCGTGGCCCGGCGCCGGGGCGCGCAGATCGCGGGCGAACAGCCAGAGCACCAGCAGCAGCACCGGCGCGAAACCGACCAGCCCGGTCTCGGCGACGATCTCGATCGCCCAGTTGCGCGGATGCGAGGGCGCCATCGGCGCGGCGGCGGGGAGGAGATGGTCGGCGCCGGGGATGCGTGCCACGGCGTTGAGGCCGAGGCCGAACCACGGCGCGTCGGGGATGCGCTCGATCATGAACGCCCAGATGTTCTGGCGCTGGTAGTCGACGAACCACAGCGGCAGGCCGAGGGCGCCGGTGTCCTCGCGGGTGGTACCCGAGGTGGCGAGCAGCGCGGCGACGAACGCCGCGACCAGGGCGAACGCGCCGAGAAGGAGCAGCGGTCGCAGCGCGGCCCGGCGCAGGCCCGCGACGAACGCGGCGAACGCCAGGCCGACGCCGAGGCAGGCGACGAAGGTGATGCCGCCGCCGCCCACCGAGATCGCGAGCGCGGGCACCAGCGCCGCCAGCGCCGCCGCGCGGCGCCAGCCGCTCTCGGCGATGCCGAGCCACGCCAGCACCGGCGCGACGCAGGCGAGCACCCCGGCATACTGGCGATAGCGCACCCAGGCGCTTTCGGGGGAGTGGCGCATCGCCGCCACCCACTCGGGGGCGAACAGCAGCGCCCCGGCGGTGGCGGCGAGGATCGCCAGCGCCGAGATCGCGAGGCTGCCCCGCGCGACGCGGATGAGCCGGTCGTTGCGGTCGAGGATCGACCACAGGAACGCGGCGCCGCCGATCGCCAGCGCCACCCGCGCCCAGGTTTCGGCGCTTTGCCGCGGATCGGGGGAGAACAGCAGATCCGGCAGCCACACCGCCAGCATCACCCCCACCAGAAGCCCGGCCGGGTGATGGAACAGCATCAGCAGCACCCGGCGCAGGTGAATGCTGCGGTCCGGCACCGTCAGCCCGGCGAGCAGAGCGGCGGCGGCGGCGGCGGAGAGCGCGGTGTACCCGAACGCCCCGGCGGGGAGAACCAGTCCGATCAGGACGGCGGTCAGGAGATGACGCGGCGAGGCAGGTGCGACGGAAATCGCGCTCATGAACGGGTTGGCTCCGAAAAACCGGCGGGAAACATCGGCACCGAGGCTAAAGTGGCCCGATTCCTCCGTCAAGCGCCCCCGGCGGTTGGCGCTCCGCGGCAAGTGTGATAACGCATGACCCGCATTAGGGATCACGAATGGGGCGATCATGAACGTGCTGCTGACCGGCGGCCTGGGATACATCGGCAGCCACACCGCCGCGGCTCTGGTCGCCGCAGGTCACACGCCGATATTGCTCGACAACCTGGCGAATGCCGACCTGGGCGTCCACGACCGTCTCGCCGTGGTCGGCGGGGTGGAGCTGCCGTTCGTATGTGCCGACGTGCGCGACACCGATACCGTCGCCCGCACCCTCATCGAGCATCGTGTCGAGGCTGTAGTTCATTTTGCCGGCCTGAAAGCGGTGGCGGAGTCGGTTCACATGCCGCTCGCCTATTTCGACGCCAACGTCGGCGGCACCCTCAGTCTGTTGCGGGCCATGGACAGCGCGGGCGTGCGGCAACTGGTTTTCAGTAGCAGTGCCGCGGTCTACGGCACCCCTCGCTATTTGCCGGTGGACGAGGCTCACCCCACCGAGGCGATCACACCCTATAGCCGGACCAAACTTCACATCGAGGAAATCCTCGCCGACCTCGCTGCGGCAGGCGAATGGCGGATGGTGGTGCTGCGGTACTTCAACCCCGTCGGAGCGCATCCGTCCGGCCTCTTGGGCGAGCGCCCCCAGGGAACGCCCAACAACTTGATGCCGTTCGTGGCTCAGGTAGCGGCGGGCGAGCATCCCTGCGTAGAGATATTCGGTGACGATTACGACACCCCCGACGGCACCGGCATTCGAGACTACATCCACGTAATGGACCTGGCGGAAGGGCATCTCGCGGCTCTTCAGCGGCTTTTCGCAGCGGCTCCAGCACTGGAAACCTTCAATCTCGGCACCGGCCGCGGGTACAGCGTGCGGGAAATGATCGCGGCGTTCGCAGCCGCATCGGGACAGGACATTCCGTCGCGGGTCGCGCCGCGCCGGGGGCGCGACGTCGCCAGTTGCTATGCGGATCCCAGCCGGGCCGCTGCGGTTCTGGGCTGGCGGGCGAAGCGGGGGTTGGCGGAGATGTGCGAAAGCGCCTGGCGCTTCCAGACCCGCAAACCTTAAGGGAGTCGCCGGAACCGCGCGGCGTAGAAGCCGTCGAGGCCGCCGCGGGCGGGGAGGTGGCAGGGGAGGGTGCGGAGGGTGCCGTCGGCGCGGATCGCGAAATCCCAGCCGCCGATCTCTCCGGCGCCGATCGGCTCGGGGGCGAAGCCGGGCGGCGGCGCCGCGGGCGAGGCGGTTTCCTCGTCCGGCTGCAGCGAGCAGACGCAGTAGACCAACCGCCCGCCGGGCTTCACCAGCCGCGCCACGTCGGTCAGCAGCGCTTGCTGGGTTTTGCGCAGTTTATAAATGTCGGCGGCGGATTTGCTCCAGGCGACGTCCGGATGGCGGCGCAGGGTGCCGGTGGCGGAGCAGGGCGCATCCAGCAGCACCGCGTCGAACGGCTCGGCGGGCGTCCACGCCGCCGCGTCGGCCACCACCACCTCGGCGTCGAGGCCGGTGCGCGCGAGGTTGTCGCGCAGGCGCCCGATGCGCGCTGAGGAGCGATCCACCGCCGTCACCCGCGCGCCCGCCGCCGCCAGTTGCAGGGTCTTGCCGCCGGGCGCCGCGCACAGGTCGGCGACGCGCAGGCCGCGCACCTCGCCCAGCAGCCGCGCGGGCAGCGCCGCCGCGGCGTCCTGCACCCACCACGCGCCCTCGGCGAGGCCGGGCAGATCTTCCACCGCGCCCGCCTGGCGCAGCCGCAGGGTGCCGGTGTCGAGCACGTCCGCGCCCAGGCGCTCGGCCCAGTCCGCCGCGCCCGCCGGGTCCTTGAGGGTGATGTCGAGGGGTGGCTCCTCCAGCAGCGCCTTCAGCATCACCGCCGCGGTGTCCGCCCCGTAGGCGGCGGGCCAGGGGTCCACCAGCCAGCCCGGCAGCGACGCCTGCGCCCGCGCCGCGTCGAACGCCTTCGGCTCCCGCAGCACCCGCCGCAGCACCGCGTTCACCAACCCCGCCTGACGCTCGAACCCCATCGCCCGCGCCAGCTCCACCGCCGTCGCCGCCACCGCGTGGGGCGCCGTGTCCATGAACAGCGCCTGGGCGATGCCGATCGCCAGCACGTGCCGCACCCCCCGTGCGCCGGGCGGCAGGGGCCGCTCCAGGCAGGCGTCGATCACCGCGTCGATCTCCGGCTTGCGGCGCAGCGCCAAGGCCGTCAGCGCTCGCGCGTAGGCCCGGTCGCGCGGCGCCAGAGGCGCGGCATGGCGCGCGAACGCCTCGTCCAGCGCCTGGCGCTGGTCGAGCACGGATCTCAGAATTTCGAAGGCGGCGGCTCTTTGCGGCATGATCGGGAGGGGATAGACGAAAAAGACGGAAACACCAAGGAAAAGGATGCGGGGGGACTCGGTCCCCCCGCGCCCCCCGGACGTTTTGGGTTTCGCGCCGCGTGACGGATGAATCCCGCTGCGCGGAAAAACCAAGGGAACGGGTTCACAGGGCCTCCCGGCCCTGTGCGGGTCCGGGCGGCGCTTATCCTCAGAAAATGCTGGAGAAGGTCGTCACCGGCCCGGCGCGGAGCATGTCGGCGAGGCGGGTCAGGCCTTCCTCGATGCGGGCGCGGGACTTGGAGCCGCCGAGGCCGAGGCGGACGGCGGGGGGCGCGGCGCGGCGGCCGAGGACGAAGTGGTCGGACGCCGAGACGATGATGCCGCGGTGGCGCGCCGAGCGGGTGAACTCGTCGGAGCGCCAGGGTTCGGGCAGGGTGAGCCAGAGGTGATAGGATCCGGCGTCGCCGTAGACGTTGTAGCCGTCGAGGGCCTGGAGCGCGAGGTTGCGCCGGGCGCGCGCCTCGGCGCGGTGCCAGCGGCAGGAGTCGCGGGCGGTGCCGTCCTCGATCCAGCGCACCGCCACCTGGAGGGTGAGGGGCGCCGGGGTCATGGTGGAGAGGCGGATGCCGGCGGAAAGCGCGGGGAGCAGCTCGGTGGGGCCGATCATGTAGCCGACCCGCAGGCCCGGCCCCATGCACTTGGCGGCGCTGTTGAGATAGATGGTGCGCTCGGGCGCGAGGGCGGCGAGAGGGGTGAGGCGCTCGCTGTCCTCGGCGAGGAAGCCGAACACGTCGTCCTCGATGATCCAGATGCCGTGGCGGGTGGCGAGCCGGGCCAGCGCCTCGCGCCGGTCGCGCGGCCAGATCGTGCCGGTGGGGTTTTGGAAGTTGGGGACGATGTACACCGCGCGCGGCGCGTGGTGGAGGATCGCGTGCTCCAGCGCCTCGACGGTCATGCCGTGGCCGTCCATGGCGAGGCCGTGGAGGCGCACGCCGAGCAGGCGCGCGAGGTTCTTCATCCCCGGATAGGTGAGCTCGTCGCACAGCACCGTGTCGCCCGCGCGGCAGAGGGTGAGGAGCGCCGCCAGCATGCCGTTCTGGGCGCCATTGTTGACGATCAGGCGCTCGGGCGCGAACGGCGCGCCGAGATATTCGGCGAAGCTCGCGAGGCTGCGGCGGGCGATCTCGAGGTCCGAATCGGCGGGGTAGCCCACCAGGGTGTCGGGGTTGGCCTCGGCGGCCATGCGCGGCAGGGTGTCGCGCAGGCGGTCGGCGGCGATGCCCTGCGCGGGCAAGTTGACGGCGAAGTCGAAGACGTCGGGCTGGGCATCGTCCTGCCGGGTGGAGAGCGGCGTGAAGTTCATCGGCGTGGCGCGCACGAAGGTGCCCCGGCCCACCTCGCCGGTGATGAGGTCGCGGCGGATCGCCTCGGCATAGGCGCGGGTGACGGTGCCGACGGTGACGCCCAGCCGAGTCGCGAGATCGCGGTGGGTCGGCATGCGTTCGCCGGGCGCCAAATCGCCCGTCGCCACCGCGTCGGAGATGGCTTCGGCGATGGCAATGTAGCGGGGGCCGCGCTTTAGCGCGATGTCGGGAGTCCACGTTGTCATGGTGACAATAAATACATTGACGGCGATTTCGAGTCAAACTACGTATTGTCTACAGACAATGCACACGACTGTGGGAGAAGGGACCATGGCAGCGACGCAATATATGGGTACAATCCGACCTAACCGCGCCCCCCAGGCTGCCGCGCCGAAGCGCGGGGAGACCACCGGGGGACTGCAACGCGATCACCGCGCGATGGCCGAGCAGGTCCTCGAGTGGTGCCGCCGCATCGGCTATCGGCGCTCGCTGCGCGTGCTGCCGGACCGGATGCTGGAGGCAATGGGTTTGAGCCGCGATCAGGCGGCGGAGGAGGCGGCCAAGCCGTTCTGGCAGCCGTAACCGGCGCCACGGCGAATCGGCACACAAAAAGGGCGGAGCCGCAAGGCTCCGCCCTTTGTCGTGAGAAAATCCGGCCGCGTCAGGCCATCGCGCGCAGGCGGGCGATGCGCTCGGCCATCGGCGGATGGGTGGCGAACAGGGCGCCCACGCCGCCGCCGCGCAGCGGGTTGACGATGAACATGTGGGCGGTGGCGGGCTGGCCCTCCGCATCCGGGTTGGGAATCTGGCGGGCGCCCTTGTCGAGCTTGGCCAGCGCCGAGGCGAGCCACAGCGGGTGGCCGCAGATCGCCGCGCCGTCCGCGTCCGCCGAATATTCGCGGGTGCGGGAAATCGCCATTTGTATCAATCCCGCCGCCAGGGGCGCCAGCAGGGCCATGGCGATTGTCCCCACCACGCCGAGCGGATTGTCCCTCCCGCGGCCGCCGAAAAAGAACGCGAAGTTGGCGAGCATCGACACCGCGCCGGCGATCGAGGCGGCGATCGTCATGGTCAGGGTGTCGCGGTTCTTCACATGCGCCAGCTCGTGCGCCATCACCCCGGCGATCTCCTGCGGCGTCATCATCCGCAGCAGGCCGGTGGTGGCGGCCACCGCCGCGTTCTCCGGGTTGCGGCCGGTGGCGAAGGCGTTGGGCTGGTCGTTGTCGATCACGTAGACCTTCGGCATCGGCAGCCCGGCGTTGATCGCGAGCTGCTCGACGATGCCGTAGAACTCCGGCGCCTGCTCGCGCGTTACCGGCTGCGCGCGGTAGGCGGAGAGCACCATCTTGTCCGAGTTCCAGTACGCGAACAGGTTCATCCCGAGCGCGAACACCAGCGCCATCATCATGCCGCCGCGCCCGCCGAGGGCCAGGCCGAGCACCAGAAACAGGGCGGTCAGCGCCGCCAGCAAGATCGCGACACGAGCGAAGCCCATGGCCGTCCTTCCCAAGAGTTGATCCGTCGGGATGCAATATCGGCGCGAGGCGCCCCTCCGCGCAAGGGGATGCCGGGCCTGTCGGATCCGGCCGATCCGTGATAAGGAGACAGAAAATGCCACCGCAACGGATGCCCTTCATGAAAGTCTCGATTTCCGACCGCAAGCGGGTGCTGGTCACCGGCGGCGCGGGGTTCCTCGGCTCGCACCTGTGCGAACGCCTGCTGAAGGACGGCTGCGACGTGATCTGCGTCGACAACTTCTACAGCGGCGCGCGGGAGAACATCCTTCACCTGCTCGACAACCCGCATTTCGAGATGATCCGGCACGACGTCACCTTCCCGCTCTACGTGGAGGTGGACCGCATCTACAACCTCGCCTGCCCGGCCTCGCCGATCCACTACCAGTGGGACCCGGTGCAGACCACCAAGACCAGCGTGCACGGCGCCATCAACATGCTCGGCCTCGCCAAGCGCACCAAGGCGCGCATTCTTCAGGCCTCCACCAGCGAGGTCTACGGCGACCCCGAGGTTCACCCGCAGCCGGAGGAGTACTGGGGCCACGTCAACCCGATCGGCCTGCGCTCGTGCTACGACGAGGGCAAGCGCTGCGCCGAGACCCTGTTCTTCGACTACCATCGCCAGCATGCCCTGGAGATCCGGGTGGTGCGGATCTTCAACACCTACGGTCCGCGCATGCACCCCAACGACGGCCGGGTGGTGTCCAACTTCATCGTCCAGGCGCTCACCGGCCAGGACATCACCATCTACGGCGACGGCAGCCAGACCCGCAGCTTCCAATATGTCGACGACCTGATCGAGGGGTTCGTGCGGATGATGGAAAACGCGGACGGCTTCGTCGGCCCGGTGAACATGGGCAACCCCGGCGAGTTCACCATCCGCGAACTGGCCGAGAAGATCCTGGCGATGATCCCCGAGAGCAAAAGCCGCCTGGTGTTCAAGCCGCTGCCCTCCGACGACCCGACCCAGCGCCGCCCGGATATCTCCCGCGCCAAGGCCGAACTCGACTGGGAGCCGACGGTGGCGCTCGACGCCGGCCTCGAGAAGACCATCGCCTACTTCCGCGGACTTCTCTAGCGGATTCCCGAGACGACCAACTGACGAGGATCCGATGAAAAAGGCTTTGGTCTGTGGCATTTCTGGACAGGACGGCGCGTATCTCGCGCGCTTCCTGCTCGACAAGGGATACGCGGTAGTCGGCACCTCCCGCGACGCGCAGATGAGCGCGTTCGCCAACCTCGATCGCCTCGGCATCGTCGACCGGGTGTCGGTGGCGTCAATGTCGCTCACCGACTTCCGCAGCGTGCTGCAGGTGCTGGTCCGCCACGAGCCCGATGAGATCTACAACCTCGCGGGGCAAAGCTCGGTGGGGCTGTCGTTCGACCAGCCGGTCGAAACCCTTGAAAGCATCAGCGTCGGCTGCCTCAACCTCCTCGAGGCGGTGCGGTTCCTCGACGGCGACATTCGCGTCTACAACGCCGGGTCGAGCGAATGCTTCGGCGAAAGCGCCGCGACCCCGGCATGCGAGACCACTGCGTTCCGCCCCCGCAGCCCGTATGCAGTCGCCAAGGCGGCGGCGTTCTGGCAGGTCGCCAACTATCGCGAAGCCTACGGTCTCAAGGCGTGCTCGGGGATCCTGTTCAATCACGAATCGCCGTTACGGCCGGAACGGTTCGTGACCCAGAAGATCGTCCGTGCGGCGGTGCGGATTGCCGCGGAGGGGGGCGGGCGCCTCAAGCTCGGCAACCTGTCGATCGAGCGCGATTGGGGCTGGGCACCAGAATACGTCGAGGCGATGTGGGCGATGTTGCAGATCGAGCGGCCGGAGGATTTCGTGATCGCCACCGGTCACACGGTGCCGCTCGAGAGCTTCGTTGCCGAGGCGTTCGCCGCCGTCGGACTCGACTGGCGCGATCACGTCGAGACCGACACGGCGCTGATGCGCCCGAGCGATCTCCAGGTCAGCCGGGCCGATCCCAGCCATGCGGAGCAAATGCTCGGCTGGCGGGCGGAGCTGCGGATGGCCGACGTGGTGCGGCGGATGGTCGCCGCCGCCCAGGGCGGTGATCCTGGCTGAGGCTTATGCCTTCGCCGGGCGGCGCAGGAACTGCAGCCCGCGCGAAACGAGCTTGCTGCCGATCAGGCGGTAGACCGACGCGGGCAGGCGGTGGGAGTCGAGGGCGCGCAGCACCTCGCGGTTCTGGCGCACGATGTTGCGAAGGCTGCGGTTGGTGGTGCCGCCCATGCGCATCCGCACCAGGATTTCTGGGAGGTAGCGGGCCCGCACGCCGTGAACCTCGAACAGCCGCATCATGAACTCGATGTCCGCGGCGATCCGGTAGTCGAGGTCAAACAGGCCGCACCGTTCGTAGACCGCGCGCCGCAGGAACAGCGTCGGGTGCGGCGGCGACCACCCGGAGGAGAAGCTGCGGGGTTTGAACTCCGAGGACTTCCAGTAGCGCACCACGGCGCCGAGATCATCCTGGCGGACATAGCAGAGATCGCCGTAGACCGCGTCGACCTTGGCGTCGGTGAACGCCGCCATCACCTTGTCGAACACTCCGGGAGCGTAGATGTCGTCCGAATTGATCAGGCCGACGACCTCGCCGGTGGTCATGCGGATGCCCTTGTTCATCGCGTCGTAGAGGCCGTTGTCGGGCTCGGAGACGAGCCGGGTGACAACGTCGCCCGCCGAGCGCACGCGGTCGAGGGTGTCGTCGGTGGAGGCTCCGTCGACGACGACGTACTCAAGGTTCGAGTAGCCTTGCGCCGCTACCGAGGCGAGGGTGTCGGCGATGGTCGCGCCGCCGTTGTAGACGACGGTGACGATCGAAAGCTTGGGCGGGGTCATCGGCAGGTCTCGGATAAGGGGGTGATGGCGTTACCCGCAGGGGGAGCTGCGCAGCAAATTGCGGGCGAACCCACACGGTGCGCAAGCAGGTTTGTCATGACGGAGAAGAATCTTGAGAAAACATGCCGAGGTGGTAGGGTTAGCGGCGAGCGGGTCCTGCCACGGGAGGGCGTCGCCTCGCGGCTTGATCGGTCTCGCGGGGAAACACGAAGACGAGCGCATAACCATATGATAATTAATTTGAAAAACGTCATTCCGGCGTGTTTGTGGACGATACTTCGGCGCAATTTCATTCGGGTTTTCCGAAATGGGTATTTCGGATTGAACGGCTTGGACCGAAAGCTCGAAAAGTACGTCGATTTCGACAACGGGTTTTATGTCGAACTCGGAGCCAACGACGGCGAGACTCAATCGAACTCCTACTACTTCGAGCTGAAGCGGGGGTGGAAGGGCGTGCTCGTCGAGCCCTCTCCCCATAAGTTCTTGGCATGCGTGAAGCTGCGCGGAAAAAACAACGCGGTATTCTGCAACGCTTGCGTGGGGTTCGAGTACCCGGACAAGTTCGTCGAAATCAAATACGCCGATCTGATGTCGGTCTCCAGCGGGTTGAACCTCGATCTTCAGGATGTTTCCGGGCATGTTGAGGCGGCTCAGAAGTTCATGAAGAGCGGAGAGACCGGCTTCTCATTCGGTGCCGAGGCCAAGACTCTAAATGCAATCCTCGACGAAAGCAAAGCCCCTCCTGTCATCGATTTTCTTTCGCTTGACGTGGAAGGGGCGGAGCTGGAAGTCCTTAGGGGGCTGGACTTTGGAAAGCATAAGTTTAAATTTATTCTTGTCGAATGCAGGAGTTTCGAGGGAGTCGAGGAATTCTTGAATCGAAACGGATTTTCGTGTGTCGAGAAACTGTCCCATCACGATTATCTGTTTTCAAGTGTTTAGGACACACCCGCATTCGCACTGTTGATTTGCCACAAATTCGAGTCGCTGTTGGTCGCGGGCGGTATGCGGTTGACGGACCTTGCCGGACGCTCCTAGGACGATCATGCGCATTGCTTTCGATCACCAGATCTTCGGCTGGCAAACTTACGGCGGGATTTCCCGCTATGCCTTCGAACTCGCCCGTACGCTTGCGGCGACCGACGAGGTGCGGGTGGTGTCGCCGCTCTACGTCAACAGCTATCTCGCCCACGCCCCCGACACGCTCAAGGTGTGGGGGATGGCGGTTCCCCGGGTCGCGCGCACCGGCCGGATCGTGCGTGCAATCAACGCGCCGGTGACACGGGCTCTGTTGTGGGGCTTTCGGCCCGACATCGTCCACGAGACCTACTACGCCGCCCGCAGCGTCGCGCCGAAGCGGGCGCGCCGGGTGCTGACCGTCTACGACATGATCCACGAGCGGTTCCCAGAATCCTTTCGGAGCAGTGACCCGACGTCGCGGGAAAAGCGCGCGGCGGTGGCGCGCGCCGACCACGTGATCTGCATCTCTCACCAGACCCGGCAGGATCTGATCGAGATCTTCGACGTGAACCCGGACAAGGTCTCGGTGGTGCATCTCGGTTTCACCCTGACCGCCGGAGACGCTGCCCCTGCCGCAAGCCCCGGCGACCGCCCGTTCGTGCTCTATGTCGGCAACCGTGCGGGCTATAAGAATTTCGACGGTTTGCTGCAGGCGGTGGCGACGCTGCCGCGCCTTCGCGACGCGGTCGACATCGTCTGCTTCGGCGGCGGCGGCTTCAGTGGCCAGGAAACCCGGCGAATCGCCGAGCTGGGCCTCGACGCGGCGCGCGTCCGCCAGGTGTCCGGCTCCGACGTCGTTCTCGTCGGCCTGTACCGGGCGGCGCGGCTGTTCGTGTTTCCGTCGTTCTATGAGGGATTCGGGATTCCGCCGCTGGAAGCGATGAATTTTGATTGCCCTGTTGCCTGCTCCAACGTCAGTTCGATCCCCGAGGTGGTCGGAGATGCGGGGGGGTATTTTGACCCAGGAGATCCTGATGCGATCGCTGCCGTGATTGAATCGTTAATCCATGATCGTGCGCGGCGCGCCGAACTGATCGCGCGGGGGCGCAAACGCCTCGAACGATTTTCGTGGGCGCGCTGTGCAGAGCAAACACTCGAGGTTTATCGGCGGACACTGGGCTACTGATGCCCGACCGCATTTACGCGGGTTCGCGATCTATCTGCGGACGACGCGGCGCAGGGCGTCCCGTATGCGCCCGATCATTCCGCCGTTCTGGCGGAAGATTGCTCTTTGGACGGCCGCACAAGTTGTGGGCGAAAGACGGAGGTCGGAGGGAAACTCGGAGGGAGCTGGTTGGTTGGTATCAACAAAGCCGCGAAAATCGCGGAACCAGCCGCCGCCATGGCTACCCGAGCCGTCTTGCCCGATGTTTTTGACCAACGAGTGGGCCGGATACACAACGAGACCGTTATTGCGGAAAACGCTCCAATACCAGCGGATCGCCCAGGAACCGATGTCTCGCTGCATCTGTGCGACGAGCATCGTCGCGTAATCGTAGACATTGTCGAAATTGAACCGACGCCGGAGATCCGTATCGCTCTGGAGCCGTTCCCAGCCGACGGCGTCGGGGTCGAACGCTTGCCAGGCGCGCTTCCAGGTTGCCCAGCCCCACGACGCAGTCATGGGAAGAAATACCGCTTGGTTTGGATTTAGATCGGGTCGGCCAAAGATGTAGCCCGAGACGGCGTACACGCGCTCATCGTTGGCGTAACGGTCGAGCGCGGTGTTCATGAAGGAAAGGAATTCGGGGTGGAATACGAGATCATCCTCGATGACGATGATCCGTCCATGGGCATTTACGAGGCTTTCGACACCTTCGATGATCGACGCGGCGAGGCCTCGGTTCGTGGCCGACATGTAATAGTGAGCTTTGTCTCCAAGAATCTGACGAGCAATCCGCCGGGTTTCCGCCACATCGGCTTCATCGGCTGGTCCACGCGGGCCATCAAAGAACATGTGGATCGAAGACCGATCGAAGCCTTCGCAGGCCATCAGGCTTTCAAGTGTCGCTCGAAGGTGCTCCGGTCTACGAAAGCCGAAAATAGCGATTGGGGCGAGATTGCTCAAAAATCGATTCCGATAAGATAATCTGTTCGCGTCATCGCTTGTCCGGGAGATCTGGGTTCACCGACGATGGATTACACGTCGCCAAACTGCCACAAGAAGCTCCCGGCCACAATCGGATAGCGCGGTTCCGGCCACAATCGTGCCGAGTATCAGTGCGGCCACTGCGGTGTAACAGCTTCCGAGTGCGATCCAGTTGTCGATGAAGCTCCAGTCGTATGCGAGCGACAGGAATGCGAAGCTGCTTCCGATGACGAGGGGAAGTCCGAGGCAGACGACAATGTCGTCCCGCGACAGGTCAAGCATCAGGCGACGCAACCACCAAACCACGAGAACGTTGCGGAGAGCCGAGGCGACCAAGGTGCCCACACCCGCGGCGGTGGGGCCGTAAACGTTGATCGTGGGGATCGAAAGTGCCGCGATGCATCCGGCGAAGACCACGGTTATCGACGTGAGAACGCGGGTGTTCCCCGTGCCCATCAGGTAGTGATTGAAGATTCCGGCGGCGGTTCCCAGGTGCGCGGCCACGAGTAACGTGAACAGCATCGTCGCGCCGAGATCGATGGACTCCTCCGGGATCCACAGGTCGATCAGCGGCCGGGACAGCACGGCCGCCGGGATCAAAACGGCCGCACCGAGGGAGCAGTAGCACCAGCACGCGGTGCGGAAGAACCGCGCCAGTTCCGTCGGCGATTTGGTGCTCAGGCTGCCGAACCGAGGGAACAGGACTTCGCCCATCTTCATAAGGCCGATGCTACCCGCCTCCTGCACGCGCCGCGCAACGTTGAATTCGCCGACGGTTGCGACCGGAAAAAGCGCGCCGAGGAGATAGCGATCGATTTGGAGGCTGAAATTGCCGACGATGTGCGCGATGCCTTGCCACGAACTGAAGCCTAGCAGCGCCTGGATCTCGCCGTCGGCGCTGCCGCGCCAGGGCAGGTGCCGCAGCGCCACGCACCAGCCGACGAGCAGCACGGCGTAGCTCGCCGAGACCGCGGCGACGAAGGCGAGAGCCGAGGGAAAAGCGTGGGTAAAAACGAGGATCGTCGCCGCGCTCATGGCGGCGTAGACCGCCGAGACCTTGGCGACGGCGCGGTAGTTCATCCGTGCGGTGCTGGCGCCCTGGAACACCAGGGCGAACTGCTGCGCCAGCCAGCCGGTGGCGGCGATGATGAAGATCAGCCGGAGCTCGTCCGTGCCGACGCCCGGCTCGGAGATCCAACCCACCACCGCCGGGCCGCCCAGCACCAGGATCAGCCAGCCTGCCGCACCGGCGAGTGCGCAGAGCTTCAAGGCGGCGGGTAGGAAGCGATCGGCGCCCGCCTCGTCTCCGGCGCCGAGGCGGACCGACATCTCGCGCACCAGCGCCTGGCCCAGCACCGTGCCGACCACCAGGAACGGCGCGCACACCGCGATCACCAGCCCGGCGAGACCGAACGCCTCGAGGCCGATGGAGCGGACCACGAACGGCACGGTGAGGAGGTTGGCGGCGAGCCCGCAGGCGAACGCCACCAGATTCCAGCGGGCGCTGCCGATCAGGCCGGGGGTGAAGCGGGCGGCCACCGCCTACTCGCGGTGTTCGAGGGCTTTGTAGCCGTGCGCCTTGACGAGTTCGTCGCGTTCGGCGGCGCGCAGGTCCTCGTGCACCATCTCGGCGACCAGTTCGGCGAACCGCACCTTGGGTACCCAGCCGAGCTTGTCCTTGGCCTTGGTGGCGTCGCCCAGCAGGGTCTCGACCTCGGTGGGGCGGAAGTAGCGTGGGTCGACGGCGACGACGCAGCGTTCGCCGAGCAGCCCTTTTTCGTCGATACCTTGGCCCTGCCACCGGATCGGCATGCCGAGTTCGGTGGCGGCGGCGTCCACGAAGGCGCGTACGCTCTGCTGCTCGCCGGTGGCGATAACGAAGTCCTCGGGCGTCTCCTGCTGCAGCATCAGCCACTGCGCCTCGACGTAGTCCCGCGCGTGGCCCCAGTCGCGCTTGGCGTCGAGGTTGCCGAGGTAGAGGCAGTCCTGCAGCCCGAGCTTGATGCGCGCCAGCGCCCGGGTGATCTTGCGGGTGACGAAGGTCTCGCCGCGGATCGGACTCTCGTGGTTGAAGAGGATGCCGTTGCAGGCGTACATGCCGTACGCCTCGCGGTAGTTCACGGTGATCCAGTAGGCGTAGAGCTTGGCGACCGCGTAGGGGCTCCTGGGATAGAAGGGCGTGGTTTCCTTCTGCGGGATCTCCTGCACCAGGCCGTAGAGTTCCGAGGTGCTCGCCTGATAGAAGCGGCAGGTCTTCTCCATCCCGAGGATGCGCATCGCCTCGAGGATCCGGAGCGCGCCGAGGGCGTCGGAGTTGGCGGTGTATTCCGGCTCCTCGAAGCTCACCGCCACGTGGCTCTGGGCCGCGAGGTTGTAGATCTCGCTCGGCCGCACCTGCTGGATGATCCGCGTCAGCGACGAGCTGTCGGTGAGGTCGCCGTGGTGGAGGATGAACCGCCGGTCGCTCTCGTGCGGGTCCGCGTAGAGGTGATCGATGCGGTCGGTGTTGAACAGGCTGGTGCGGCGCTTGATGCCATGCACAACATACCCCTTGCCAAGGAGGAATTCGGCGAGGTAGGCGCCGTCCTGGCCGGTGACGCCGGTGATCAAGGCAACTTTCCGATTATCGGGCACGCTCGTGTCCTTTGGTGTGGTTCGCGACGAAATCTTGATAGGCGTGGGAGAGGCCCTCGTCCAGGCCGATCTCGGGGATCCAGCCGAGGGACGAAAGGCGGCTGCTGTTCATCAGTTTGCGCGGCGCGCCGTCGGGCTTGTCCACGTCGAGGACGATCCTGCCTGCGTAGCCGAGGGTGAGGGCGATGAGGCGCGCAAGGTCGGCGATGCTGATTTCCGCGCCGCTGCCCACATTGATATGGGAGAGCGCCGGTTGGGTGTGGGTGCGGTAGACCTCGTGAGGCAGGTTCATCACGAACACACTGGCTGCCGCCATGTCGTCAACGTGCAGGAACTCCCGCAGCGGAGTGCCGCTGCCCCAAATCGCCACTTCGCGGACGTTTGCCTGTTTCGCTTCATGGAAGCGGCGGATCAACGCCGGGATGACGTGGGAGTTCTCCGGGTGGTAGTTGTCGCCTGGGCCATAGAGGTTGGTGGGCATGACGCTGCGGTAGTCGACGCCGTGCTGACGGTTGTAACTCTCGCACAGCTTGATCCCGGCGATTTTGGCGAGCGCGTAGGGTTCGTTGGTGGGTTCCAGGGGGCCGGTGAGCAGGGCGTCCTCGGCCATCGGCTGCGGCGCGAGGCGCGGGTAGATGCAGCTCGACCCGAGGAACAGCAGCTTCTTCACCCCCGAGCGGTAGGCAGCGTCGATGACGTTCGCCTCGATCATCAGGTTTTCGTAAATAAAATCGGCCGGGTAGGTGGAATTGGCGTGGATGCCGCCAACTTTGGCCGCGGCGAGGTAAACCTGATCCGGACGTTCGGCATCGAAAAAAGCACGTACGGAATCCTGGCGGGTCAGGTCGAGTTCTGCGTGGGTGCGCGTGATGATCGCATCGGTGGGATGACCGAGGGCGAGCAGCTTCCGCACAATTGCGGAGCCAACCATACCACGATGACCGGCAACGTAGATCCGTTCGCTCATTCTGTCCCTCACGAGAATCCTATCGCGTCGTGATAAGCCAGAGGCGCGCCGGAGGCAATGGAATCAATGCGCCCCTTTCGGCTCGGTGCCGATCAGGGCGGTGAGGGCTTCGAGGTGGTAGCGCACCGCCACGGCGTCGCCGCGGGTTTCGATGTTGAGGCGGAGCAGGGGTTCGGTGTTGGAGCGGCGGAGGTTGAAGCGCCAGTCGCCGAAGTCGAGCGAGACGCCGTCGGTGTCGTCGCGCTCGGGGTTCATCGGTAGGTAGTGGGCAAGGATGCGGTCGGTGGCGGCGGCCGCGTCGGTCTCGAAGTTGATTTCGCCCGAGCAGGGGAAGGCGGCCATGCGCTCCCGCACCAGTTCGGCGAGCGATTTGCCCGAGGCCGAGACCAGCGACGCGATCAGGAGCCACGGCACCATGCCGGTGTCGCAGTAGGCGAAATCGCGGAAGTAGTGGTGGCCGCTCATCTCGCCGCCGTAGACCGCGTCCTCCTTGCGCATCCGCTCCTTGATGAAGGCGTGGCCGGTCTTGCAGCGCACCGCGGTGCCGCCGCAGCGGTCGACGTCGGCCACCGTGCTCCATTCCAGGCGCGGGTCGTGGATGATCTTGGCGCCCGGGTGGCGGGCGAGCATCGCCTCCGCCAGCAGGCCGACGAGGTAGTAGCCCTCGATGAAGTTGCCCTCGCCGTCGTAGAGGAAGCAGCGGTCGGCGTCGCCGTCCCACGCCACGCCGAAATCGGCTTGGTGCTGCACCACCGCCTGGGCGGTGGCGGCGCGCATTTCCGGCAGCAGCGGGTTGGGCACGCCGTCGGGGAACTCGCCGTCCGGCGTGCCGCGCACCAGCTCGATGGCGAAGGGCAGGCGCTGCGCCAGCCGCTCGACGATCGGCCCGGCCACGCCGTTGCCCGCGTCGGCGAGGATTTTCAGCGGCTTCAGCTGGGCGGCGTCGACGAAGCTCAACAGGTGCTCGACGTAGGCGGATTTGTCGGCGTCGCGTACCGCCTTGCCGACCCGCCGCACCGGCGGCTCGGGCGCGGCGACGCGCGCGCGGATCGCGTCGAGGCCGCTGTCGCCCGAGATCGGCCGCGCCCCCTGGCGCACCAGCTTCATGCCGTTGGTGCCCTTGGGGTTGTGGCTGGCGGTGACCATGATGCCGCCGCCGACGCCCTCGGCCTCCCGGTGCGCGGTCTGGAAGTAGACTTCCTCGGTGGCGCACAGGCCGATGTCGACGACGTCGGCGCCGCCCTGGGTGAGGCCGTCGATCAGCGCGCGCGCCAGCTCGGGGCTTTCCAGCCGGGCGTCGTGGCCGACCACCACGGTCCCCGGCTCCACCACCTCGGCGAAGGCGCGGCCGATGCGACGCGCCAGTTCCGGATCCAGCTCGGTGGGCACGCGGCCGCGGATGTCGTAGGCCTTGAAACACGACAGGTTCATGCGGGCACCTCGTCGAACAGGGTTTCGAGTTCACGCAGGTCGGCGACCAGGTCGCCGCAGTCGGGGCGGGCGGCGAGGGTGCCGCGGTCCAGCCCGGCGAAGGCGCAGCCGATTTCGGCGGCGGCGTCGCGGTCGTCGAAGCCGTCGCCCACCATCAGCAGGTCCTCGGGGCCGAGGCCCTCGCTCCGCATCACCGCCAGCAGGTTGGGCACCTTACGGCCGTGGCCACCGAGCACGCCGTCGAAGGTTCCGGCCGGGTAGCGCCGCGCCACGACGCTGCGGAGCGGCGCCTCGGGCGTCGCCGAATTGATCCAGATGCGGATGCCGTCGCGCTTCAGCCGCGCCAGCAGGTGGGCGGCGCCGTCGCGCTCGGGCGCCGCGAGGATCGCCGCCTCGCACCATGCGCCGTAGGCCTCCGCCAACTCCCCGGCGTCGAGGCCGAAGCGGGCGGCGAAGGCGGCGAAAATCGCGTAGCGGTCCCCCGGCGGGTCGGCGAGCAGGGCGTCCATCGCCGCGCGCCCGCCCGCCACCGCGGCGGTGACGGCGAAAAAGCCCTCCCGCTTGATGGCGTTGGACATCACCAGGGTGCCGTCGAAGTCGAACACGACGCAGCGGATCATGCCTCCACCCCGCCCATCCGGCAGATCTTGGCCCACGCCGCGTCGGGGATCGGCATCACCGACAGGCGCGCCTGGCGCACCAGCGGCAACTCGGCCAGCTCCGGGTCGGCCTTGATGGTGGCGAGGTCTACCGGCTGGGGCAGCGGCGCCTTGGCCTTGACCCAGACGATCACGAACTTGGCCGACGGGTCGGTAGGGTCCGGCTCCGCCTCGCCGACGATCTCGACGATGCCGACGACGCGCTTCTCGGTCACCGAGTGGTAGAAGAACGCGGTGTCGCCGGCGCGCATCTCCCGCAGGTGGCGCGCCGCCAGGTGGTTGCGCACGCCGGTCCACGCCTCGCGTTCCACGCCGGCTTGGTCGTCCCAGCTCCACTCGCCGGGTTCGGATTTCAGCAGCCAATGGGCCATGTCGGCATCTCCTCGATGTTCCCTAGATAGCTCCGATCGGCCGGGGGAAAAGGGTGTCCTACTTCGGGAACACCTTCTTGAACGGGCGGATGGTGACGCTCTGGAACAGGCCCGCCTTGGCGTAGGGGTCCTCGGCGAGGGTCTTTTCCAGGCTTTCGCGGTCGGGCGCCTCGATCACCAGCAGCGAGCCGACCATGCCCTCGCCGTCGTCGGCGAGCATCGGCCCGCCCACCACCAGCGGCAGCTTGGCGGCGTACTCCAGGTGGGCGGCGCGGTTGGCGAGGCGGGTCTCGAGGGCGCCGGGCTTGTCGAGGCAGGTGACGGCGAACAGCATGGACGTTTCTCCCTTTGGCTTCAGTCGCGCTCGGCGCGGAGCGGCCGCGCGAGCAGGTCGGTGATGGTGGCGTCGATGCCCGCGCCGTCGAACAGGATCGCGGCGACGGCGGAGGCGATCGGCATGTCGATGCCGGTGCGGGCGGCGAGGTCGCGCACCGCGCGGGCGGTGAACACCCCTTCGGTGACGGCGCGGCGCGCGCCGAGAATGCTCTCGAGGCTCTGCCCCTCGCCCAGCGCCGCGCCGAGCGAGAAGTTGCGCGACATCATCGAGGTGGCGGTGAGGATCAAATCGCCCAGGCCCGCGAGGCCCATCAGCGACACCTCCTCCGCCCCCTTCGCCACCGCGAGACGGGTGATCTCGGCGATGCCGCGGGTGATCAGGGCGGCCTGGGCGTTGTGGCCGAGGTTGCGGCCGGAGACGATGCCGCAGGCGATCGCCAGCACGTTCTTGACCGCGCCGCCGACCTCCGCCGCGATCACGTCCTTCGACCAATAGGGGCGGAAGCCCGGCGCTGCCAGCGCGTCGGCGAGGCGGGCGGCGAGGGATTCGTCTTCGCAGGCGAGGGTGATGGCGGTGGGCTGGCCGCGCGCCACCTCGGCGGCGAAGGTGGGGCCGGAGAGCACGCCCCAGGGCGCCTCCGGCAGTTCATCCGCCAGCACGTCGCTCATCAGGGCGAAGCTGCCTTCCTCGATGCCCTTGGCGCACATCACCACCGGCGTGCCGGGGCGGTGGTGGCGGGCGAACTGGCGCAGCACCGGGCGCACGAACTGCGCCGGGGTGACCCACAGCACCACGTCGCAGGCGGCGGCCTCGGCGAGGTTCGCGGTCGGCGCGATCAGGGGGTCGAGGGGGATGCCGGGCAGGTAGACGCGGTTTTCGCGGGCGGCGGCGATGCCCCGCGCGGTCTCCGGCTCGTGGGCCCACAGCACCGCCTCGCGCCCGGCGCGGGCGGCGACGATGGCCAAGGCGGTGCCCCATGCGCCCGCGCCGACGATGCCGATCCGTTCCATGGGGTCTCCTAGGCTTTGACGCCCGCGCCGCGCGCCTTCGGGGCGTCGCCGTCGAGCGGCCAGCGCGGCCGGGGTTTGAAGTCGAGCGGATCGCCGTGGCCGAGGTGCCGCAGCCGTTCCAGCCCCGCCCAGGCGATCATCGCGCCGTTGTCGGTGCAGAGTGGCAGCGGCGGCGCCACGAACGCAAGCCCGGATTTCTCCGCCTGGGCGGCCAGCGCGGCGCGCAGATGGCGGTTGGCGGCGACGCCGCCCGCCACCACCAGGTGCCGCCCTTCGGGGCAGGCGGCGCGGAAGGCGGCGAGCGCGGGCTTGAGGCGCGCGCACAGGGAATCGGTGATCGCCGCCTGGATCGCGGCGCAGAGGTCGGCGACGTCGGCGGGGGACGGCGGGCCGGGGAGCTTGTCGAGGGTGTGGCGCACCGCGGTCTTGAGGCCGGAGAAGGAGAAGTCGCACCCCGGCGCGCCCTTCATCGGCCGCGGCAGGGGGAAGCGCCTGGGGTCGCCGCCCGCCGCGTGGCGTTCGATCTCCGGGCCGCCGGGGTAGGGCAGGCCGATCATCTTGGCGGTCTTGTCGAAGGCCTCGCCCGCCGCGTCGTCGATGGTGGTGCCGAGGCGCACGTAGTCCTCCGGCCCCTTGACGATCAGGGTCTGGCAATGGCCGCCGGAGGTGAGCAGCAGCAGGAAGGGGAAGGGCACGCCGTCGGTGAGGCGGGCGGTGAGGGCGTGGCCCGCCAGATGGTTCACCGCCACGAACGGAATGCCGCGCGCCGCCGCGATCGCCTTGGCGGCGGTGACGCCCACCAGCACGCCGCCGATCAGCCCCGGCCCGGCGGCGGCGGCCACCGCGTCGAGGTCGCCCACGCCCACGCCCGCCTCGGCGAGCGCCGCGCGGATCACCGCGTCGATCTGCCCGAGGTGGGCGCGCGCCGCGATTTCCGGCACCACGCCGCCGAACGGGCGATGGGTGGCGATCTGCGAGGCGACGACGTTGGACAGGATGCGGCGGTCGTCGCCGACGACGGCGGCGGCGGTTTCGTCGCAACTGGTTTCGATGCCGAGGACGATCATCGCGTTTCAATTACCCCTTTGCAGGCGCGGGGCCAATCTCTACAACAGGTAAAGCGCCGGGGAAACCCCGGCCCGCCCGTCGATTTACCAGAGTTGTGCGTTCATGTCCCACCCGCTTCTCACCATCGGAACCCGCGGCAGCCCCCTGGCATTGGCCCAGACCGACATGGTCGCCGCCGCCCTGCGCGCCGCCGTGCCCGAACTCGCCGCCGACGGCGCCATCGCGGTGCTGGTGATCAAGACCAGCGGCGACCGCATCCTCGACCGGCCGTTGTCCGAGGCCGGGGGCAAGGGCCTGTTCACCAAGGAGATCGACGAGGCGATGCTGGAACGCCGCATCGACATCGCGGTGCACTCGATGAAGGACGTGCCGACCTGGCTGCCCGAGGGCATCGACCTGCCCTGCATGCTGCCGCGCGAGGACCCGCGCGACGCCTTTCTCTCGCCGGTCGCCGCCTCCCTCGACGCCCTGCCCGGGGGTGCGACGGTGGGCACCGCCAGCCTGCGGCGCGGCGCCTTCGTGCTGGCGCGGCGGCCCGATCTCAAGGTGGTGACCTTCCGCGGCAACGTGCAATCCCGCCTCGCCAAGCTCGCCGACGGCGTGGTGGACGCGACCCTGCTGGCGCTGGCGGGCCTGCGCCGCCTCGGCCTCGCCGACCGCGCCGCCGGAATCCTCACGGTGGAGGAGATGCTGCCCGCGGTGGCGCAGGGCGCCATCGGCGTCACCTGCCGCACCGACGACGCCCGCGCGCAAGCGTGGCTGGCGCGCATCGCCGACGCCGCCACCTTCGCCGAGGTGGCGTGCGAGCGCGCCTTCCTGCGGGTGCTCGACGGCTCCTGCCGCACCCCCATCGGCGGCCTCGCGCGCCTGGGCGCGGATGGCCGCCTGTCGTTCCTCGGCCGCCTCGCGCGGCCCGACGGCTCGGCGATCTTCGAGGCCCGCCGCGCGGGCGCCGTGGCGGAGGCCGAGGCGATCGGCTCCGACGCGGGCCGCGAGGTGAAGGCCGCGAGCGGAGGCCTCTGACCCCGAAAGGAGACCGGCATGCAGGTTCTCGTCACCCGTCCCCACGACGACGCCCAGGAGACCGCCGCGCTGCTGCGGGCGCGCGGCTACGGCGTGCGGATCGAGCCGATGCTGGCGGTGGTGCCGGTGGCCGCGCCGCAGCTCGACATGCGCGGCATCCAGGCGGTGCTGTTCACCAGCGCCAACGGCGTGCGCGCCATGGCGGCGGCCTCCGCCGACCGCGAAACCCCGGTCTACGCCGTGGGCGAGGCCTCGGCGGCGGAGGCGCGGCGCCTCGGCTACACCCACGTCCACGCGGCGGGGGGCGACGTGGACCTGCTCGCCGAACTGGTGGCGCACGAACTCGAACCCGCCCTCGGGCCGCTGCTCCACGTCGCCGCCAACGTCGTCGCGGGCGACCTGCAAGGCGCTCTCGCGCAACGCGGATTCGAGGTGCGCAAGGTGCAGCTCTACGAATCCCGCACCGCCGTGGCGCTGTCGGGGGAGCTGGTGGAAGCCTTGGAATCCGGGGCGCTCGACGCGGCGCTGTTTTTTTCGCCCCGCACCGCCGAGACTTTCGTTACTCTGGCTAAAAATGCGGGTGTGGACGGCCACTTGGCCGCTCTCACGGCCTACGCGCTGTCGCCTGCGGTGGCGGAGCGGCTGCGCGCCGCGCCGTGGCGCGACGTGCGGGTGGCGCCGCACCCGGAACAGGAGGCGCTGCTGGCGGTTCTCGATGCGGACCGACCGGCGGACGACGAACCCGTCGCCGCGCCCGCGGCGGAGGCAAACGGTGGAGACAGCACGATGACCCCGGAAAAGGAAGCCGAAGGCGAGGCCCCGGTGCCGGTCGCGGCGGAGGCGGAAGCCGAGCGCGCGGCCGAGGAGCCGACCGTCGAGGAAGCCGAGGAGGAGGCGCCGTCGGGCGGCTCGGGCCGCGGCACGATGATCGCGCTGCTGCTGGCGGCGGTGGTCGGCCTCGGCGCCTATGCGTCGGTTCCGTATTGGCGCGACAAGGTGCCGATGCCCTACCGCAGCTATCTCCCCGACCTGCCGGTGAGCGAGACCCGCGCCTTGATCGCCGATCTCGAAAAGAACGTCGACGCCAACCGCACCGAGCTGGCCCGCCTGCGCGCCGAGGTCAAGACCATGAGCGGCATGATCGAGGACGTCACCGACGCGGTGCCGCCCTCGGGCAACGTCGTCGCCGAGATCGGCGCCCTCAAGGAGCGCCTCGCCGCCCTCGATTCCCGCCTCGGCTCCCTGTCGGTGGGCGGCGGCTCGGGCGCGCCGCAGGCCTCCGGCGCGGCGGGCGACGTGCCGCACCGCCTCGACCTGATCGCCGGGCGGGTGGAACAGCTCGCCGAGAACGCCAAGACCCTTTCCGGCAAGATCGAGCAGCGCGGCATCGCCCAGCGCGACGAGCTGGAGGCGATCTCCCGCCGCGTCGCCGCCGTCGAGGCCAGCCGCGCCGAGGCGTCGAGCGTGCTCAAGCTCAACGACCGCATCACCGAGGTGGAGGCGATGGCCCGCGCCATGGTGTCGCGCCACGATGCCTCCCTCGCCAACCTTCTGGCGGTGGTGCAGCTGCGCGCCAAGGCCCAGGACGGCGAACCCTTCGACGCCGAATTGCGCACCGCCCGCGCCCTCGCCGACGACAAATCCGCCTTCGACGCCCGCGCCGAGGCCTTCGCCGCCGTCGCCGCCGAAGGGGTGCCGACGGTGGCGGCGCTGCGCCAGGGCTTCCAGCGCACCGCCACCGCCGCCGCCAAGGCCGCCAACGCCCCGGCGGGCGACGGCCTGCTCGACAAGACCCTCGCCCGCGTCTCCGGCCTGGTGACGGTGCGCCGCATCGACGGCGGCTCCGACACCGACAGCGTCGGCGCGGTGCTGGTGCGCGCCGAGCGCCTGATGGACGGCGGCGACCTCTCCGGCGCGATCCGCGAACTCGGCAGCATCCAGGACCCGGCGGTGGCGGCGGCGCTGAAGCCGTGGCTCGCCCGCGCCGAACGCCGCGTGCAGCTCGACGCCGCACTCTCGACGCTCACCGCCGACGCCCTCGCCCGCGTCGCCGCCAGCGCGATGCAGCAGCCGACGCAGAAGACGGGAGGCTGACGCCATGCTGAGGATTCTCGGATACCTGATCGCGGTCGCGGCGCTGGTGGGCGGCGCGGTGTGGCTCGCCGACCATCCCGGCGAGGTGACGGTGCGCTGGCTCGCCTGGCAGGTGGACACCTCGGTGCCGGTGACGATCGTCGGCGCCCTCGCCATCGCCTTCGTGCTCTACGTCGTGCTGCGCTTCGTCGCCGGGTTCCTCGGCCTGCCCGGGCGCTTCGCCCGCAGCCGCCGCGAGCGCCGCCAGGTCAAGGGCACCGCCGCCCTCGCCGGGGCGGTCACCGCCCTCGCGGCGGGCGACGCCGACACCGCGCGCCGCTGCATCAAGGACGCCGACAAGGCGCTCAAGAATCCGCAGCTCACCCACCTGCTCGCCGCCGGGGCCGACCGCGCCCGGGGCGACATCGAAGCCGCGCGGGCGCACTACGAGGCGCTGCTGGAAACCCCGGAAACCGAACTCGCGGGCCTGCGCGGCCTGATCGAGACCCTGCCCGCCGACGACCCGCGCCTGCCCGAGCTGGCGCGCCGCGCCCATGCCCGCGCGCCGCAGGCGGCGTGGGCGGCGGAGGCGGCCTACGCCGCCGAACTCCGCGCCGGAAACCTCGACGCGGCGCAGGCGATCCTCGACGCCGCGCGCAAGAAGGGGGTGCTCGCCACCGCCGACACCGAAACCCAGACCGCCCGCGTCGCCATGGCCCGGGCCGAGGCGGCGCGCGGCGAGGGCCGCCTGGCGGATGCCGCCAAGCTCGCCCGCCAGGCCCTCGACCTGGCGCCGGAGGACACCGGCGCGGCGCTCGCCCTGGCGCGCATCCATCTGGCCGAGGGGCGCGAGAAAAAGGCCGCCGAGGTGCTGGAGCAGCAGTGGCGCGCCGCGCCCGCGCCCGCGATCCTGCGCGCCTACCTCGACCTCTGGAGCGGCGAGGACACGCAGGCCCGCGCCAAGCGGGTGCGCCAGCTGATCGCCGAGAATCCCGAGCATCCGGAAAGCCGTTTCGCCCTCGCCGAGGCGCTGTTGCTGGCCGAGGCCTACCCCGAGGCGCGCGCCGCCGTGGCGCCGCTCGCCGGGCCGGGCGCCACCGCCGCCGCCAACGGCCGCGCGGCGCTCACCATGGCGCGCATCCTCGCCGCCGAGGGGGCCGACGCGGCGCAACAGCGCGAATGGATCGAACGCGCCGCCGCCGCCCTCGCGGCGTGACGGAGCCGCTTGCCAAGCGCGGAAAATCCCCGTATCTTCCGCGCCTCTGACTGGTATGCCGGTGTAGCTCAGGGGTAGAGCAACTGATTCGTAATCAGTAGGTCCACAGTTCAAATCTGTGCACCGGCACCAGTTCCCTCGCGGGAACGCCCCACTCGACGGGCCGCGCGACATGTCCGATTCCGCCGATCTCACCGCAGCGATGCCGTCGCCCGAGGCGCTCGAACGCCTGGGCGAGGGCCTGCGGCATGCGCGCAAGCTCAGGGGGATGCGGCTCAAGGACCTGGCCGACCTCGCCGAATGCTCGGAAAGCATGCTCTCGAAAATCGAGACCGGCCGGGCGGTGCCGTCGCTGGCGCTGGTGCGGCGGATCGTCTCGGGACTCGAGGTGTCGCTGCACGACCTGTTCGCCATGCCCTCCGCCGAGGTGCCGCTGGTGCACCGCGCGGGCGGTCGGCCCACCGTCGGCGTCGGGCGCGCCGGGGCCGGGCCGAGCGTGGTGCTGGAGTTCCTGATGCCGCGCGGCGACGGCCTGATGCTCGAGGCCAACATCCACACCGTCAGCCCGGGCGGCTCCTCCGCCGGGGCCACCAGCCACGTGGGCGAGGAGTTCGGCTACGTGCTCGACGGCGAGCTGGACCTCATCGTCGACGGCGAGACCGTCCGCCTCGCCAAGGGCGACTCGTTCGCCTTCCGCTCCGAGCGGCCCCACGCCTACCGCAACCCCGGAGCCGTTCCCGCCCGCATCCTGTGGGTCAACACCCCGCCTACCTACTGAGCACGGCTGCGTGCGCGCGGCCGCCGGAAGCGCGGGGAAAGGCGGGTTGCGGCGGGCCGCAGGGCGTGGCGCGAAAATAGGCGGATTTGGCGCGATTTTGCTCATAGCCGAAATTTCGTGCAGAAGCCGTTCAAGTCACTTGAATTCCGCACTCCATCTGTCAGGCTTGGGCGCCATCGAACCCCGCCGGTCGCGTCGGCGCCGGGAAACTGAGGAGCCATCAGATGACATCCATCCTGCGTTTCGGCGTCGGCGCGTTGGTCGCGGCCGCGCTCGCCGCGTCGCCGTTGGCGGCGGCTTCGGCGAAGGACACGGTCAAGATCGCGTTCATCGGCCCGCTGTCCGGCGGCACCGCCTCGATCGGCGTGGGCGGCCGCAACTCGGCCGAACTGGCGGTGCGGCTGCGCAACGCCGACCCCAAGGCCAAGTACGCCTACGAGCTGTTCTCCCAGGACGACGAGTGCAAGCCCAACGTCGGCGTGCAGGTGGCCACCAAGGCCGCCGCCGACCGCAAGGTGGTGGGCGGCATCACCCACTACTGCTCGGCGGTGGCGATGAGCACGGTGGACGTCTACCACAAGTTCAACCTGCCGGTGATCGTGTGGGGCGCGGTGCTGCCCGACATCACCTACGCCAACGACTACAAGGAGATCCACCGCGTCAACGGCACGATGGTGAACCAGAACGAGGTGGCCGCCGACTTCATGACCCGGGCGGGCTACAAGACCTGGGTGATCCTCCACGACACCACCGACTACGGCAAGGGCCACAACGCCTACTTCTCGAAGTTCGTGACCGAGAAGGGCGGCAAGGTGCTCGCCACCTTCGGCGTCACCGCCGACCAGCAGGACTTCACCGCCGAGCTGACCAAGGCGAAGGAGCTGAAGCCCGACGTGATCTACTTCGGCGGCCTCACGCCCTTGGGCATCCGCATCCGCCAGCAGATGGACAAGCTCGGTATCAACGCCCAGTTCGAGGGCGTGTCGGGGATCGTCTCCGACGCCTTCATCGAGGGCCTCGACCCCAAGCTCGCCGAGGGCGTGCTGGCGTTCCGCGAGGGCGCGCCGGTGGAGAAGCTGCCGGGCGGCCAGTACTTCCTCTCCGAGTACGAGAAGGCCAAGTTCGACCAGGGTCCGGACGCTTACGGCGCCTTCTCCTTCGCCGCCACCAACCTGCTGATCGACGCCATCGAGGCGGTCGGGCCGGACCGCAAGAAGGTCACCGCCTACCTCGACGACATCAAGAACCGCGACAGCATCGTCGGCCCGATCACCTTCGACGACCACGGCCAGAACACCGTCGCCCTGATCACCAAATACGTGATCCAGGACGGCAAGTGGGTGCTGTGGGAAGACAGCGAATACGCCGCGGGCAAGCGCAAGCTCGCCGGCGCCAAGTAGCCACCGCACCGGGGAGCGTCGCGCGGCGCTCCCCGCCCATCGGATTCTCCAGCGAGCGGACGCATGGATCTTTTCGGCCAATACGTCGTCAACGGCCTGATGCTGGGCACCGTCTACGCCCTCGTCGCGGTCGGCTTCACCCTGTTCTTCGGGGTGCTGGACGTGATCAAGTTCTCCCACGGCGACGTGCTGATGGTGGGGGCGTTCACCGGCTTCACCGCCGCCTCGGGCGCCGCCGCGCTCGGCTTCTCGCACCCGCTGGCGCAGCTCGCGGCGACCGTGGTGTTCGCCCTGGCGGGCACCGCCGCCCTCGGCGCGGCGATCGCGCGATGGCTGATCCTGCCGCTCAAGAGCGCGCCCCGGCTCAACATCCTGCTCGCCACCCTGATGCTCGGCACCGCGCTGCGCGAGAGCGTCCGCCTGTTCTACCCGGACGGCTCCAACCCCAAGGCGTTCCCGGCGCTGCTGCCGACCTCGTCGTGGCAGTGGGGGCAGTTCACCCTGCGCGCCGACAGTTCGATCCTGGTGGTGACCGGCGTGCTGGTGATCGTCGGGCTGCATCTCCTCATCAACCGCACCCGCCTCGGCCTCGCGATCCGCGCCGTGGCGCAGGACGAGGAAACCGCGCGCACCATGGGCATCAACTACACCCTAATCGTGCTCGTCACCTTCGCCCTCGGCTCGTCGATCGCCGCCGTCGCCGGGGTGATGAACGGCCTCTACTACAACGAGATCAACTTCGGCATGGGCCTGCTGCTCGGCCTGATCGGCTTTTCCGCCGCGATCATCGGCGGCCTCGGCAACCTCTACGGCGCGATCCTCGGCGGCTTTTTGTTCGCCGCGTTGCAGATGATCGGCGCGGTGGCGATGCCGTTCGCCTCCGCCTACAAGGACGTGTTCGCCTTCGCGGTGGTGATCGCGCTGATGGCGTGGAAGCCCACCGGCCTGATCCCCGAACGCGCCAGCGACCGGGTGTGACGATGCTGAACCGCTTTCCCCCCCTTGCCGTCGCCGCCGCCGCCGTTCTCGCGGGCATGGTCTTCGCCATCGTGTTCATGGAGCAGGAGAGCGACGTGGCGGTGATCTCGCTGATCGCCGCCGCCGCCCTCGCCGCCTGGCTCGCCGGGCGGGCGGGCGTGGCCGAGGCGGTGTCCCGCGCCGCGCTGGCCTCCCCGGGCGCGCTGTCGGCGCTGGTGGCGGCCGCCGGTCTGGGCGTGGTCGCCGCCTTCGCCGAGGACCACTTTCCGCTCTTGATGCTCGCCACGGTGATGCTTTACGCCACCGTCGCCCTCGGCCTCAACGTCCAGTTCGGCTATGCCGGGGTGGTCAACTTCGCGGGCGCGGCGTTTTTCGGCATCGGCGCCTACACCTCGGCCAAGCTGGTGGGCTCCGGCGTTCCGGCGATCCTGTCGCTGCCCCTGGGCGGTCTGTTCGCGGCGCTGGTCGGCCTCGCCCTGGTGGTGCCGGTGGTGCGCACCCGGGGCCACTACGCGGCGGTGGTGACGATCGCCTTCGCGGTGCTGTTCAAAACCTTCCTCGAGGTCAACGACGCCTTCGGCGGGCCGCAGGGCCTGCCGGTGGCGGCGATGAACGTGTTGGGTTGGGACTTCGGCGACGCCCCGACGCTGTTCGGCGCCGACGCGTCGTTCTACCTCAACTACGCGCTGGCGGCGTTCGCGCTGCTGGCGCTCGCCTTCACCCTGGTGCGGCGGCTGGAGCGCTCGTGGCTCGGCCTCGCCCTCGACGCGGTGCGGCTCGACGAGACCGGCGCGGCCTGCTACGGCATCGGCATCCGCCGCAACAAGATCTTCGCGTTCGTGCTCGGCAACGCCATCATCGGCGTCGCCGGGGCGCTCTACGGCTGCATGCAGGGTTATGTTGCGCCCACCAGCTTCACCTTTTCCGACGGCCTGATCCTCGTCGCCATCGTGCTGCTGGGCGGCATGGGCAGCCCGTGGGGGATGATCCTCGCCGCCGCCATCGTCGTGGTGCTGCCGGAGAAGCTCCAGGCGATCCAGGAATACCGCTTCCTGCTGTTCTCGGCGGTGGTGATCGCGATCCTGCTGTTCCGCCCCTCGGGGCTGCTGCCGCGCCGGGTGCGGCGCTATTTTCCGGAGGGCGGGCGATGAGCGGCGAGATGCTCCTCAGCCTCGAAGGCGTGGCCAAGAGCTTCGGCGGCGTGCGTGCGCTGAACGACGTCTCCTTCGGCGTGGCCCGCGGCGAGATTCTCGGCCTGATCGGGCCGAACGGCTCGGGCAAGACCACCTCGTTCAACGTCCTCACCGGGCTTTACGCCCCCAACGGCGGCCGCATCGCCTTCGACGGCGCCGACATCACCGGCGCCTCGCCCCAGGCGGTCTACCGCGCCGGCATCGCGCGCACCTTCCAGCGCTCGCGGCTGTGCCTGGAACTCTCGATCTTCGACAACATCATGGTCGGCAACCACGGCCGCCTGAATCGCGGCCTGTGGCACAACCTGTTCGCCCGCAGGGCGCTGAAGGCCGAGCACGACGCCGCCTTCGCCGAGGCGCGGGAACTGGTGGCGCTGTTCTCCCCGAGCCTCGCCGACGGCATGTTCCAGGCGGTCGGCGCGCTGCCGATGATCGAGCGGCGGCGCATCGAGATCTGCCGCGCCCTGATCGCCCGGCCGAAGCTGCTGCTGCTCGACGAACCCTCGGCGGGCATGACCCACGACGAAACCCACCAGCTGATGAGCGACATCCTCGCGGTGCGCGAGCGCCTGGGGAACCTCACGATCATCCTGGTGGAGCACGAGATGGGGGTGATCGAGCGGGTCTCGGACCGCTGCGTGGTTCTGAACTACGGCGAGAAGATCGCCGAGGGCACCTACCAGGAGGTCGCCTCCGACCCCCTGGTGCAGGAAGCCTATCTCGGTTCGGCGTGAGGGGGCGGACATGGACGCAGCCATCGAAATTTCCGGCCTCCACGCCGCCTACGACAAGGCCGACGTGCTGATCGACGTGTCGCTGACGGTCGCCCCCGGCACCATCACCTGCCTGCTCGGCTCCAACGGCGCGGGCAAGACCACGCTGATCCGCGCCATCCTCGGCCTCACCCCGCCGCGCGCGGGCAGCGTCAAGGTGTTCGGCGCCGAGGTGACCGGCGAGGCCACCCACCGCGTGATCGCCCGGGGCGTCGCCTGCATCCCCGAGGGGCGGCGGATGTTCCCCAAGCTCACGGTGGCCGAGAACCTGCGCCTCGGCGCCTATCAGGAGCCTTCGGAGGCGGAGATCAAGCGCCGCCTGGCGGAGGTCTACGACACCTTCCCCCGCCTCGCCGAGCGCCGCAACCAGCTGGCGGGCACGATGTCGGGCGGCGAGCAGGCGATGGTGTCGATCGGCCGCGGCCTGATGGGCAAGCCCCGGCTGCTGATCGTCGACGAACCCTCGCTCGGCCTGTCGCCGTTGTACGTGAAGGAAAACTTCCGCATCATCGAGGGCATCCGCGCGCGCGGCATCACCGTGTTCCTGGTGGAGCAGAACGTCCACCAGACCCTCGCGATCGCCGACGCCGGATACGTTTTGTCCGGCGGCCGCGTGGTCGCCGGAGGCACCGCGGCGGAACTCAAGTCCAACGCCGAGTTCCACGCCGCCTATTTCGGGTAGGACGACACCGCCATGACCGAGCTTTCCCCCGCCGTCGCGCTGACCCGCGAACTGGTCGCGTTCGACACCATCAACCCGCCGGGCCGGGAGGGCGCGTGCGTCGCGCACCTGGTGCGGCGGCTGGAGGCGGCCGGATTCGCCTGCACCCTTCAGCCGATCGGCGAGGGGCGCGCCAACCTGCTGGCGCGGATCGGCCGCCGCGACGCGCCCGCCCTGGTGTTCACCGGCCACGTCGACACCGTGCCCCTGGGCGCCAAGCCCTGGAGCGTCGACGCGTTCGCGGGCGAGATCAAGGACGGGCGGCTCTACGGCCGCGGCAGCTCCGACATGAAGTCGGGCATCGCCGCGTTCGTGGTCGCCGCCGAGGCGCGGGCGGCGGCGCTGAAGGACGGGCCGGAGGTGGTGCTGGCGATCACCGCAGGCGAGGAAACCGGCTGCGACGGCGCCCTGGCGATGGCCGAGGGCGGCCTGCTGCCCCGGGCGGCGGCGCTGCTGGTGGGCGAGCCGACCGGCAACCGGCCGATGATCGGCCACAAGGGCGCGCTGTGGCTGAAGGCCGAAACCTCGGGCGTGACCGCCCACGGCTCGATGCCCGAACTGGGCGACAACGCCGTCTACAAGGCGGCGCGGGCGATCGCCCGGCTCGCGGATTTCGACTTCAACGTCGCCCGCCATCCGGTGCTCGGGCCGCCGACCCTCAACGTCGGCAAGGTTTCGGGCGGCCTCAACATCAACTCGGTGCCCGACCGGGCGGAAATCCTGGTGGACGTGCGCACCATCCCGGGGATGGATCACGCGGCGGTGCGCGAGGACCTCACCGGCGTGATCGGCGAATCCGCCGCGATCACCACCCTGTTCGACCTGGGCGGGGTGTGGACCGAGCCGGACGCGCCCTGGGCGGCGCGCGCCATCGCCTGCGCCTGCGCGGTGCTGGGCGAGCGGTTCGCGCCCCAGTCGGCGCCGTTCTTCACCGACGCCTCGGTGCTCACCCCGGCCCTCGGCCATCCGCCGACGCTGATCCTCGGCCCCGGCGAAACCGCCCAGGCGCACCAGACCGACGAATACGCCGAGGTGGCGAAGATCGACGCGGCGGTGACGATCTACGGCGCGATTCTCGATGACTGGCGGAGCCTCGGCGGGTGACGCCCGAACCCTGCGACCTCTCCGCCGTTGCGGCGCGGGCGGCGATCGCGGCGGGGCGGCTCACCGCCGTGGCGCTGGCGGAGTCCTGCCTCGCGCGGATCGCGGCGCGGGAGCCGGAGGTTTCCGCCTTCGCCGCCCTCGACGCCGACCTCTGGCGGACCCAGGCGGCGCGGGTGGACGCGGCGGGCTGCCCCGGCCCCCTCGGCGGCCTGCCGGTGGGGATCAAGGATCTCGCCGCCACCCGCGACTGGCCCACCGGCTGCGGCTCGCCGATCTACGCCGGGGTGCGGATGCCGTTCGACGCGGCGGTGGTGTCGCTGGCGCGCGCCGCCGGGGCGGCGGTGGCGGGCAAGACCGTCACCACCGAGTTCGCCGCCTTCCACCCCGGGCCGACCCGCAACCCGCGCGACCTTTCGCGCACCCCCGGCGGCTCGTCGAGCGGCTCGGCGGCGGCGGTGGCGGCGGGCATGCTGCCCTTGGCCGTCGGCACCCAGACCGCCGGGTCGATCGTGCGCCCGGCCGCCTATTGCGGCGTGGTGGGCTACAAGCCCAGCTTCGGCACCGTCGACCCCACCGGCATCAAGCCCTACGCCACCTCCCTCGACACCGTCGGCGTGCTGGCGCGCGGCGTGGCGGATTGCCGCCTGTTCGTGGCGGCGGTTTCGGGCGTGCCCCTCGACCCGCCGCGCGGCGCGCTTCCCCGCCTCGGCCTTTGCGGTTCGCCCGCGTGGGAGCTGGCGGACCCGGCGATGCGGCGCGCCTTCGCCGAGGACCTGCCGCGCCGCCTCGCCGCCGCCGGAATCGCCGCCGTGCCTTGCGAACTGCCGCCCCTCTACGCCGAGGCGATGGCGGCGCAGCGCACCGTGATGGCGTGGGAAAGCGCGCGCTGTCTGGCGTTCGAGGCGGAGGTTCACGGCGAGCGTCTGTCGGCGGCGCTGCGCGACGCCCTCGCCGCCGGACGCGCCCTCGACCCCGCCACGGTGCGCGAAGCCTATGCCTGCCGCGACGCCGCCATCGCCGAACTGCCGCGCCACCTCGCCGCCGCCGGGGTGGCGGCGCTGGTCACGCCCGCCGCGCCGGGGGTGGCGCCGCCGTTCGCCGCGGGCACCGGCAGCCCCGACTTCAACCGCCTGTGGACGCTGCTGCGCGGCCCGTGCGTGGCGGTGCCGGGCCTCGCCTGCGCCGACACCGGCCTGCCGCTCGGCATTCAGGTGGTGGCGCCGCCGGGCGCGGACGCCCTCGCCCTCGCCCTCGCCGAACGGGTGATGGCGGCCGTTTAGACCGCGCGCATCCGCTCCAGCAGGCGGCCGACGAAGGATTCGCAGGCGCGGATCTGGTCGAGGTCGATGAACTCGTCGGGCTTGTGGGCCTGGTCGATGTCGCCGGGGCCGCAGATCACCGTGGACATTCCCCAGCGGGTCTGGAACCGCCCGGCCTCGGTGCCGAAGGCCACCTTGCCGTAGCTGTTGGCGCCCGACAGCTGGCTGACCATGTGCACCGCCGGGTCGTTGGGGTCGGTGTCGGAGCCGGGCACCGAGGAGAGGATTTCCCACGAGAAGCCGCAGGAGGGGTGGATCGCCTTCATCGCCGGTTCCAGCTCGTCGGCGACGTGGGCCTTGATCTCGTCCAGCATCGCCATGCGGTCGTCGCCGGGGATCGCGCGGATCTCGAAATCGAAGCAGCAGTCCTGCGGCACGATGTTGAGGGCGGTGCCGCCCTCGATCAGCCCCACGTGGACGGTGGTGTGGGCGATGTCGAACATCGTGTCGAACGGCCCCTCATTGCTCTTCTTCCGCGCCATGCCCTTGAGGAACGCGATCAGCTCGGCGGCGTATTCCACCGCGTTGACGCCGGTGGGGGCGAGGGAGGAGTGGCACTCGAAGCCCTTCACCCGCACCCGCACGTTGACCTTGCCCTTGTGGGCGAGCATCGGCCGCATCATCGTCGGCTCGCCGACGATGCACACCTCGGGGATCGCGGGCAGGTGCTTCAAGTCCTCGATCAGGCTCTGCACGCCGATGCAGCCCACCTCCTCGTCGTGGGAGAAGGCGATGTGCAAAGGCTTGGCGAGCGGCGCGGCGGCGAAGCGCGGCAGCCACGCCAGCGCCACCGCCAGGAACCCCTTCATGTCGCACGCGCCGCGGCCGTAGAGGCGGCCGTCCCGCTCGGTGAGGACGAAGGGGTCGCTGCTCCAGTCCTGGCCGTCCACCGGCACCACGTCGGTGTGGCCGGAGAGCATCACGCCCGCCACCTCGGGCGGACCCACGGAGACCAGGATGTTGCCCTTGGTGCCCTCGGCGTTGAAGGTGCGGCGGGTGGCGGCGCCGCAGCGCCGGGCGTAGGCCTCGATCCAGTCGATCAGCGCGAGGTTGGAGTCGCGGCTGACGGTGGGGAAGGCCACGAGGGTCTCGAGGATGGAGAGGGTGTCGAGCGAATCCGACGACATGATGGTGCGACTCTTTTCCAGATACTCATGCGGTTTGGGCGAACGCGACCACGGTGGCGATCAGCCGCGCCACCGCCGCGCCGGTGGCGGCGTAGTCGGCGGATTTTTCGAAGGTGGTTTCGTCCATGTAGAGGCGGCGGTTGATCTCGACCTGGAGGCTGTGGCGGCCGGAGGCCGGGTCGGCGTAGGCGCGCACCAGCTCGACCCCCTTGTAGGGGTCGTTGAGCGCCACCGAATAGCCGAGGCCGGTGAGGCACTCGGCGACGGCGTGGGTGAAGTCCGGCGCGCAGGTGGTGCCGTCGCGGTCGCCGAGCACGAAATCGGCGCGCGCCACGCCCTCGCCCTCCGGCGCGCGGGGGCCGGAGAGGGCGGGCATGGAGTGGCAGTTGACGTGGTAGACCCGGCCGAACGCGGCGTGGCGCGCGTCCAGCAGGCGCTTCAGCGCCGCGTGGTAGGGGGCGTGGCAGGCGTCGATGCGGGCCTGCGCCTCCGCCACCGAAAGCTTGCGGTCGTAGATCGGCCGGGCGTCGGAGGAGAGGCGCCAGATCAGCCCGAGGCCGCATTCGGTCTTGATGCCGGGGGCGAGGGGGCCGGGCCAGGGGGCGTCCAGCAGTCCCTCGTCCATGTCTTCCACCGCGCGGTTGGCGTCCAGGTAGACGCGCGGGAAGCGGGCGAGCAGCAGCGCCGCGCCGTGGTCCGGCGCGGGGGCGTAGAAGTCGTCCACGTACATGTCCTCGGCCTTGCGCAGCTCCGCCATCGGCAGGGCGGGGCGGAAATCGGCCGGGTAGTCGGCGCCGCTGTGCGGGCTGTCGAACACCGCGGCGACGCGGGCGTCGGCGGGTGCGTCGAAGACCGACAGGGCGGGGCTTCGTCGGGCGGCTTCGGCCTCCATCACACCGCCTCCTCCAGCAGGTGGCACGCGGCGGCGACGCCGGGCGCGGATTCGATCAGGCGCGGCCGTTCCGCCGGGCAGCGGGCGAAGGCGTGGGGGCAGCGGGGGTTGAAGTGGCAGCCCGAGGGCGGATGCATGGGCGACGGGATTTCGCCCTTGATCTGCCCGAACGCCTGCTTCTCGGTGGAGATGCGCGGCATGTTGGCGAGCAGCGCCTGGGTGTAGGGGTGGCGCGGGTTGGCAAAGAGTTGCTCGGTGGGCGCGGTTTCCACCACCCGGCCGAGATACATGATCACCACCCGGTCGGCGATGTGCTCGACGACGCCGAGATCGTGGCTGATGAACAGGTAGGTGAGGTCGAAATCCCGCCGCAGGTCCATGAATAGGTTGATCACCTGCGCCTGGATCGAGACGTCGAGCGCCGCCACGGATTCGTCGCACACCAGGAACTGCGGTTTCACCGCCAGCGCCCGGGCGATGCCGATGCGCTGGCGCTGGCCGCCCGAGAACTGGTGCGGGAAGCGCTGCTTGTAGGCCGGGTCGATGCCGCACTTCAGCATGATCTCGTCGACGTAGTCGTCGATCTCGCCCTTCGGCACGATGCCGTGCACCACCGGCGCCTCGCCGATGATCTCCGCCACCCGCTTGCGCGGATTGAGGGAGGCGAACGGGTCCTGGAAGATCATCTGCACCGCCACCTTGGCGCGGTAGCGCTCCTCCGGCGTCATTTCCGAGAACTCGCGGCCGTGGAAGCGCAGGGTGCCCGCGGTGGGGTCGAGAATGCCCGCGATCACCCGGCCGAGGGTGGACTTGCCGCAGCCGCTTTCGCCCACCAGGCCCACCACCTCGCCCTTGAACACGTCGAGGTCCACGTGGTCGAGGGCGTGTACCCCCACCGGCGCCGGGCGCGGGATGCCGAGCATCTCGGCGGCCTTGTCGGCGAGGCCGGGGGCCTTTTTCAGGAACACCATGTCGATGCCGCGCACCGAGATCACCGGCGGCGCGCCGTGGGCGTCGCGGGGAAGCGGGGCGGCGGTCATGACGCGGCTCCTTCGGGCACCGGGTGGAAGCAGCGGGCGAGATGGCCGCCGCCGGGGCATGGCGCGAGTTCGGGCATGGCGAGGCACTTTTCGTCGGCCCGGGGGCATCGCGGCGCGAACGCGCAGCCGGGCGGCAGGGCGAGGAACGACGGCGTCATCCCCGGGATCTGGGTGAGGCGTTCGCCGCGGCGGTTGCGGCTCGGCACCGAGCCGATCAGGCCGTGGGTGTAGGGATGGCGGGGAGTGGCCACCACCTCGGCGATGCGGCCGGTCTCGACGATCTTGCCCGCGTACATCACCGCGACGCGGTCGGCGAGGCCGGAGATGATCGCGAGATCGTGGGTGATCCAGATCAGCGCGGTGCCGGTTTCGCGGCAGAGGGTCTGCACCTCGGAGAGGATCTGCGCCTGGATCGTCACGTCGAGGGCGGTGGTGGGTTCGTCGGCGATGATCAGATCCGGCCCGTGCAGCAGCGCGATGGCGATGGCGACGCGCTGGCGCATGCCGCCCGAGAACTGGTGCGGGTAGCTGTCCAGCCGTTCCTCGGGGCTGGGGATGCCCACCCGGCCGAGGGCGTCGCGCGCCCGGGCACGGGCCTCGGCGCGGCCGATCTTGACGTGCGCCTGGAGGGTTTCGACCATCTGGGTCTCGATCTTCAGGACCGGATTGAGGGTCATCATCGGGTCCTGGAAGATCATCGCGATGCGGTCGCCGCGAAGGCTGCGCAGGCGCTTGGGGCTGGCGGTGGTGAGTTCCTCGCCGTTGAGGCGCACCGAGCCGCCGACGATCCGCCCGGGTGGGTCGATCAGGCCGAGGATCGAGAACCCGGTGACCGACTTGCCGGAACCGGATTCGCCGACCAGGCCGAGGATCTCGCCGCGGTTGACGGCAAGGTCGACGCCGTCCACCGACTTGACCACGCCCGCCTCGGTGAAGAAGTGGGTCTTGAGGCCCTCGACCACGAGGGTGGGTTCGCCGGTCATTTCTGCAGCCTCGGATTCAGGATGTCGCGGAGATGGTCGCCGACGAGATTGATCGAGACCACGGTGACGAGCAGGGTGACGCCGGGGAAGAAGCTCACCCAGTAGCGCCCGCTCATCATGAAGTCGAAGCCGTTGGCGATCAGCATGCCGAGCGACGGCTCTGTCACCGGCACGCCGACGCCGAGGAAGGAGAGCGTGGCTTCGAGGGCGATGGCGTGGGCCACCTGCATCGTCGCCACCACGATCAGCGGCGGCAGGCAGTTGGGCATGAGGTGGCCGAACACGATCCGCGCATACGGCAGGCCGAGGCAGCGCGCCGCCTCGATGTATTCCTTGCGGCGCTCCACCAGCGCGTTGCCGCGCACGGTGCGGGCATAATACGCCCACTGCAGCGCCACCAGGGCGATCATCACCTTGTCGACGCCGCGCCCGAGGATGGCGAGCAGGATCAGCGCGATCAGGATCGGCGGAAAGCCGAGCTGCAGGTCCACCAGGCGCATCACCAGGGCGTCGCGCCAGCCGCCCGAATAGGCGGCGAACAGACCCATGGCGAGGCCGATCGCCAGCGCGATCACCGTCGAGCCGACGCCGACGCCGATCGAGATGCGCAGGCCGTAGAGGATCGCCGAGAGCATGTCGCGGCCCTGCTCGTCGGTGCCGAGCACGTAGGTGCCGCCCGAGAACGCCTCGCCGCCCGGCGGAATCGCGCCGTCCATGATGTCGAGGCCGGCGAGGTCGTAGGGGTTCTGCGGCGCGATCAGCGGCGCCAGGACCGCCGCCAGGGCGATCGCCAGGAACACCGCCAGGCCGCCGAGGGCGATGCGGTTGGCGACGAACTTGCGCACCAGCCGCTGCGCCGGGGTCTCGACCGAGACCTCCTTGTGCGCCGGGGCGGTGGCGAGGGTGGCTTCGGTCATGCCGCCTCCTTGCGCCGGACGCGCGGGTCGAGAATCGCGTAGATCAGGTCCACGACGAAATTGATGGTGACGAACAGCAGCACGGTGAGCATCAGGTACGCCACGATCACCGGCCGGTCGAGGTGGACGATCGACGAGATCAGCAGCTTGCCGATGCCCGGCCAGGCGAACACCGTCTCGGTCACCACCGCGAAGGCGACCACCGAGCCGAACTCCAGCCCGAGCACGGTGACCACCGGGATCATCATGTTCTTGAGCATGTGCACCAGGATCACCCGGGTTTCCGAAAGGCCCTTGGCGCGGGCGAACTTGATGTAGTCCTGGGTGATCACCTCGCGGGTCCCGGCGCGGGCGAGGCGGATCACCAGCGAGGTTTTGAACAGCGCGAGGTTGAGCGCGGGCAGGAACAGGTGCGACAGGCCGTTGGCGGTGAGGAAGCTCCACCGCACCCCCAGCACCTCGACGGTTTCGCCGCGCCCGGTGGAGGGCAGCCAGCCCAGCGACACCGCGAACACCATGATGAACATCATCCCGACCCAGAAGGTCGGCAGCGAGAAGCCGAGGATCGACACCGTCATGATCGAGCGGCCGACCACGCCGTTGGGGCGCAGGCCCGCGATCACGCCGAGCGGAATGCCCACCGCCACCGCCATCAGGATCGCCGCCAGGGCGAGTTCGAGGGTGGCGGGGAAGCGGGCGAGGATCAGCCGCACCGCCGGTTCGTTGTACATGAACGAGGTGCCGAGGTCGCCCCGGAGCGCGCCGCCGACGAAGCCGAGGAACTGCTCCCACAGCGGTTTGTCGAGGCCCATGCGGATGATCGTCGCCTCGATTTCGGCCTGGTCGGCCTCGGGGCTGATCAGCATGTCCACCGGGTTGCCGATGGCGTAGACGCCGACGAAGACGAGAACCGCCATCACCGCGATCACCATCAGCCCCTGCATCAGCCGGTTGATTACATATCCCATGTCTGTTCCAGGTTCGAGAGACGCCAAATCCGGGCGAAGCCCCGGAGCCGCCCGCGCGGGGCGGCTCCGGAAGCGGAAAGGCGGGCGCTTACTTCGCCGGCCGGATGTACTGCGCCATGGTCTGCTGGTCGACGCGCGGCACGTAGGTGAGGTTGGCCTTCATCGCCCACGGGGTCTTTTCGAAGTGGATGGGGATGATGCCGGTGTCCGCCGCCACCTGGGCCATCGCGGTCTGCAGCAGCTTCTCGCGCTTGGCGTCGTCGATGGTGGCGAGGGCCTGGTCGAGGGTCGCGTCCATCGCGGCGTTGCAGTAGTCGGTGTAGTTGGTGGTGCCGTAGCCCTTTTCCTTGTTGCGGCAGGCCACCAGCGACTTGAGCGGCGAGGACGCCTCGCCGGTGCCCGCGCCCCAACCCGCCAGGAACGCCGCGAACTCCTGCTTGCCGCGACGGGAGAAGAACACCGAGGCGGTGGTGGCGTCGACGTTGGTCTTGACGCCGACGCGGGTCCAGAACTGGGCGATCGCCTGGGCCACCTTCTCGTCGTTCATGTAGCGGTCGTTGGGGGTGCCGAGGGTGACCTCGAAGCCCTTCGGGTAGCCCGCCTCGGCCAGCAGCTTCTGCGCCTCCTTGGCGTCGAACGCGTCGGGCTTGAGGTCCGGGTTGTGGCCGAACAGGCCGGGCGAGATGGTCTGACCGGCGGGCTCCGCCTGGCCGTTCATGATCTTGGCGGCGATCGCCTTGCGGTCGATGGCGAGGGAGAGCGCCTTGCGCACCTTGGGGTCGGCGAGCGGGTTCTTGTCCACGCCCTTGAGGCCCGGGTGCACCGCCGAGCCGCTGTTGATGGCGACGTAGATGACGCGGTTCGAGAGGCCGTCCACCACGTGGACCTTCTTGTCGCCCTTGAGGCGCGGCAGGTCCTGCGACGGCGGGTTCTCGATGAAGTCCACGTCGCCCGCCAGCAGCGCGGCGACGCGCGGGCCGTCGGCGGCGATCGGCCGGAAGGTCACGGTGTCCCACGCCGCCTTTTCGCCCCAGTAGTCGGGGTTCTTCACCATCACGGTGCGGTCGCCCTTGACGAACTCCTTGAACTTGAACGGACCGGTGCCGTTCATCGCCTTGCCGGAGTTGAAGTCCTCGGTGGAGGGATAGCTCTCGACGCCGGTGCAGCCGTCCTTCTTGAACACCAGCGGGCCGTTGAGGGTGCCGGTGTTGGCGGCGACGATCTGGATCGTCGAGATGTCGGTGGGCAGCAGCGGGTAGGGCGTCGCCGTCTTCATCACCACGGTCATGTCGTCGGGCGTTTCCATGCTCTCGATCGACTTCATGTAGATGGTGAAGGCGGAGGGGCTGTTCGGCACCTTCGGCACGCGGCAGATCGAGAACACCACGTCCTTGGCGGTGAACGGCGTGCCGTCGTGGAATTTCACCCCCGGGCGCAGCTTGAATTCCCAGGTGGTGTCGTCGAGCGCCTTCCACGAGGTGGCGAGACCGGCGCCGAGGCGCTGGTTCGCGTCCTGCTCCACCAGCGTGTTGAAGGCGTGCTTCGCCATCGCGTTGTTGGGCACGAGGTTGTGGTAGTGCGGATCGAGGGCGCTCGGCTCCGCCGACAGCCCGACCTTGAGGTCGGCCGCATGGGCGGCGCCCGCCGCCAGCCCCATCATCAGGGCCGTGGTTCCAATCAAAAGGTTGCGCATGGGGGGTAGTCTCCAGGTCTCCGGTTGCAACGACACGCTCCAACATACGTAGGCGCTTGTCAGTGGCAGCCCTCCCGAGGCCGTTTCTTTTTTGTCTTGAAACCACCCTAAACATCGGCGAACCATAGCGTCAAATACGATTGCATCATGAGATTATCCGGAAAACCTATGGCATCACGCATAACGATGAGGCAGATCGAGGCGCTGCGGGCGGCTGTGCTCACCGGCGGGGCATCGAGCGCGGCCCGATTGCTCAACGTTTCCCAGCCTTCCGTCAGCCGTCTGCTGGCCGAACTGGAGCGGGAGGTGGGCTTTCCGCTGTTCGACCGCAGCAACCGCAGGTTACGTCCGACCCCCGAATGCGAAGTGCTGTACGCCGAGGCCGAGGGCCTGTTCGCCGGGTTGAACGGCATCGCCGCCCGCGCCAACGAGATCCGCCAGGCGGGACTCGGGCAGTTGCGCCTCGCCTGCATGCCGAGCCTTTCCTCCGGCGTGTTGCCCAAGGTGGTGGCGGCGTTCTGCCGCGCCCGGCCGCAGGTGCAGGTGACGCTTTCCTCCTACGGCTCGGCGACGGTGGTGGACTGGGTGTCGCGCGGCGTGGTCGATCTCGGCATCGCGCTCAAGCCCCTCGAATCGCCGGGGGTGGAGGGCGAGCTGCTGATTTCCACCGAGCTGGTGTGCGCCATGCCCGAGGACCACCCGCTGGCGGCCAAGGCGGTGATCGCGCCGTCCGACCTTTCCGACGTCGACTTCATCGGCCTCACCGACGACCGCCTCGCCTGGGGGGCGATCTCCAACGTCCTCCACGAGGCGGGCATCACGCCGCGCCGCCGCATCAGCACCCAGCGCGCCTACACCGCCTACGCCCTGGTGGCCGAGGGCATGGGGGTGACGGTGGTCGAACCCTTCACCGCCCACGCCTTCCGCGACCGGGGCGTCGTCACCCGGCCGTTCGCGCCGCGGATTCCGCTGTCGTTCTACCTGTTCTTCCCGATCGGCAAGCCGCCCTCGGGCGTGGCGCGGGAGTTCTGCCAGGCGGTGCGGGATTTCCTGGTGAAGATCGCCCCGGTGCGCTGAAAAAGCCGCATGTCAGCCCCTTGCGGGGCGCAGCGTTGCGAGTCATTATCATCTAAGTGCCTTCATCTTCCGCGTCCGGCGTCCCCCGGGCGCGGCTTTCTCTTCGACTCTGCGGGAGGATCGTCCATGGCGCGCATCGGTTTGATCTACGGTTCGGACACCGGCACCACCAAGCGCGTCGCCAAGCGCATCAAGGCGCAGTTCGACGACGACACCATGAGCCAGCCCATCGACGCGGGCCGCGCCACCGCCGAGGAGGTGATGGCCTACGACTTCCTGATCGTCGGCACCCCCACCGTCGGCGTCGGCGAGATTCCCGCCGATTGGGAGGACCTGATGAGCCGCCTCGACGGCGCCGATCTCTCGGGCCGCACCGTCGCGGTGTTCGGCCTCGGCGATCAGTTCGCCTACTCGGACAGCTTCGTCGACGCGGTGGGCGAGGTGGCCGAGTTCTTCGCCGAGCGCGGCGCCAAGGTGGTGGGGCAGTGGCCGGTGGAGGGCTACGACTTCGAAACCTCCCAGGCGGTGCGCAACGGCCACTTCGCGGGTCTGCCGCTCGACGAGGACAACCAGCCCGACCGCACCGCCGCGCGCCTCGCCGCCTGGCTCGGCCAGATCGCCGGCGATTTCGGCATCGCCGCGCCGCGGCAGGTCTGAAGGTCAGTCCAGCACCTCGATCTGCTCCGGGTGGGTGGCGTCGATCATCGGGCCGTCCTTCTCGAACACCCAGCCGCGCACCCGCACCCGCTTGCCGCGGTAGTCGGGCACCCGCCCGCCCGCGGCGAAGCGCTTGCGGTCGCCGGGGGCGATGCGCACGGTGAAGTCGCTTTTCCAGGTGCGGCCGAAATTCAGGTAGGTCGGACCGTCGCCGGAGGACTGCGCCCGCACCACGCCCTCCACCAGCGCGAATCCGCCCGGCTCCGCCTCCTCCGCCCCGCGCACGCGGAACTCGGGGAGCGCCCACAGGCCCCGCCCGGCGCGGCGCGCCGCGTCCTCCGCCGCCAGCAGGTCCTTGATGCCGCGCCGGTTGTCGGGGAGGGAGTAGACCCGCGCCAGCCCCGCCTCGATCAGCGCCCGTTGCAGCCACACGCCGTCGTCGCGCACCGCGTGGGCGAGGCGGCGGCCGTAGCGGTCCTGCGGATTGGCGTCGAAATAGAGGGTGAGGGCGCGCCCCGCCGCGAACGCCTCGACGAACGCCTTGGCCTCGGCGCCCAGGGGTTCGCCCTGCCCGGCGAAGGGCGGCGCGTCGGGCTTGGGCGCGCGGATGCCCACCAGCCGCACCCGGCTGCCGTCGTCCAGGTCGAACGAGGCGGCGTAGGCGATCTGCGCCACCCGCGCCTCCGGCCCCCGCGTCAGCCCGGGGAGCGGCGCCTCGGCCCGGGCGCAGGGGAGCCACAGCAACACCGCCAGAAGCGCCGCAACCGCGCGTGGCACGCCCCGGGATTTTGCGATATCATGCCGCTCCATGCGCGCATCCTAGCGCGATCGTGGCCACAACGGGAGGCCGAGGTTTGGACACCTTCCACGCCGCCGATCTCTACCCGCCGATCGCGCCGTTCGCCTCCGGCATGCTGGGCGTGGACGGGGGCCACCGCATCTACTGGGAGGAATGCGGCTCGCCGGGCGGCATTCCGGTGGTCTACCTCCACGGCGGCCCCGGCTCGGGCTGCCTGCCCGCCCACCGCCGCTTCTACGATCCCGACCGCTACCGCATCGTGCTGTTCGACCAGCGCGGCTGCGGCCGCTCGACGCCGACCGGGGAAATCCACGCCAACACCACCTGGGACCTGATCGCCGACATCGAGACGCTGCGCCGCACCCTCGACATCCCGGCGTGGCTGGTGGTGGGCGGCAGCTGGGGCACCACCCTGGCGGTGGCCTACGGCCAGGCGCATCCGGAAAGCTGCCTCGGCTTCATCCTGCGCGGGGTGTTCCTGTTCGGCGACGACGAGGTGGCGTGGTTCCTCGACGGCATGGGCCGCTTCTTCCCCGAGGCGGAGGCGCGCTGGCGCGGCTTCCTGCCGCCGGAGGAACGGGGCGACCCGCTCGCCGCCTACGCCCGCCGCCTCGCCGACCCGGACCCGAAGGTCCACGGCCCGGCGGCCCACGTGTGGAACGCCTACGAGCACGCCTGCTCCAGCCTCCACGGCCCCCGCGACGGCGACGTCTGGTGGCGCACCCCCGAGGCGGTGGACCCGGACGTGGTGGCCCTGGCGCGGCTCGAGGTCCACTACATGCGCCACCAGGGCTTCCTCGCCCCCGGCCAGCTGCTGGACAACGTGCCCAAGGTGGCGCACCTGCCGCTCGCGGTGGTGCAGGGGCGCTACGACGTGGTCTGCCCGATCCGCACCGCCCATCGCCTGGTGCAGGCGTGGCCCGGCGCCACCATCACCGTCGTCCCCGACGCCGGGCACTCGGCGTTCGAGCCGGGCACCCGCGCCGCGATGGTGCGCTATGCCGATGCCTTCGCCCGCGCCCACGACCTCGGCGGCCTCGCCGCCGCCCGGCCTTTCGCGCTTTGAACCGCGCCCCTTTCGCGGTATAACCCGCCCTAAGTCCCCGTAGCTCAGCAGGATAGAGCATCGGATTCCTAATCCGGGGGTCGCACGTTCGAATCGTGTCGGGGACACCACTTAAAAATTCTTCTGGTATAAATAATTCATAGTATTACTGTAATTTATTCGCCATACGGGAGAATTCTCCATCCATATGGCAGATCGAAATATATTTTTCTACTCACTCATTCGAATGTATTATTCGAATAATTAAACTTTTAAGTGGCTGTGTAATTCTAGTAACTTTACCCCCCAATCGCATTGATGGTGGGTGAGTTTGTGATTCCCCAGATCCTAGCTGGCGTCGAAGGCATGAGGCGGGAAATGTGGCCCTGGGTCCGTAACTGTGCGGAGGGAAGATCATCGTGGATGCCGATCATGTGATGCGGGAAAGCCAGGAGTTGCTGGCTCAAACTCGGTCGATGATGAAGGAGTTATTTGAGTCGGGTAAATCATACAACAATGTAATTATACTAGCTGGGTATGGTGGAATTTTTGCACTCATGTCTTATAATAACAAGCTTGTTCCATCTCCGTGGTCTGGGGTGGCTGCCGTACTTCTTTGCATATCTCTTTTGATATTTATGGGTCATTTTCTACTTTCGGCCTTTTCGCTTCAGCGGGCCACTCTGGTAGTGGTTCAGCAGAATTTGCTTCAGTCACGGCGCGTGAGCGAGATTTGCGGGGGTGATCTTGCGGAGCAGGATGGGTATATTCGTAAATTCAAACGGCAGGTTGTGGTTTGGATTGGGTGTTTCTGGGCATCTGTGCTTCTCGGGCTAGCGGCAGCGGGAATAATGCTATTCTTCTTCATTACTAGTATGTTCTAGTCGAGTAAACCTACGTTTCCTTGTGTCGGGGACGCCATAGGCCGGAGGGGCGCGAGTCCCTCCGGCCTATGGCCTTTTCGGGGGCGGGTTGCTAGGCTTCCGGCCGAGCGGGGCGATGGGGAGTCGGGGCATGGAGCGGGCCGGGTGGAGACTGACGGGGGCGGCGGCGCCGCGGTGGGTGAACGGGCGGGCGTGGCCGGTGCGGGCGGCGCTGGTGGCGCTCGGCGTGGTCGGCGTGGCGCTGGCGGCCAAGGTGTCGTTTCCGGTGCCGATGAGTCCGGTGCCGGTGACGCTGCAGACCTTCGCCGTCACCGTCGTCGGCGCGCTGTTCGGATGGCGGCTGGGTGGGCTGTGCCTGCTCGCCTATCTCGCCGCCGGGGCCGCCGGGCTGCCGGTGTTCGCGGGGGCGAGCGCCGGGCTGGCGAAGTTCCAGGGGCCGACGGCGGGCTACCTGTTCGCGTTTCCGCTCGCCGCCGCGGCGGTGGGCGCGCTGGTGGAGCGCGGCTGGGCCGGGGCGTCGCTGGTGCGCCTGTGCGCGGCGATGCTGCTCGGCAGCGCGATCTGCCTTGGGGTCGGCGCGGCGTGGCTGGGTGCGTCGGTGGGCGCGGAAAGGGCGCTGGCCAAGGGGGTCGAGCCGTTCCTGGTGGGCGCGATGCTGAAGTCGCTGCTGGCGGCGGTGTGCGTCAAGGCCCTCGCCCTCGCCTTCCCCGGGCGCGGTTGACCGCCACACTTTGCGACACTTTTCCCGCCCGCGCGGCACACTCCGCCGACAGGTGCGCGGTAGCGTTTTTCCGTCACCGGACGGAGGGCAACGCGATGACGTCGAGCACCATGGAACTGCGGGAACTGGCGCGGTCGGCCAACTGCCGCCTGTCGGAGATCGAGGGCGAGCTGCGGGTGCTGCGCACCGAGATGCGCGACAGCGTCAAGGCTCTGCGCGCCGCGGCGCGGCGCGACGCCCGCACCCTGTGGCTGGCGGTGTTCGCGCTGGCGGCGGGCGTCGCCGCGATGGCCGCCGCCGCCGCCCTGCTCATGCGCTGACCGCCGCCGGGCGGGCGCCGAGGATGCGCGGCAGGTTCAGCTCGATCCAGTCGGCCAGACCGGCGACCCGGGCCGCCGCCTCCTCCCCCAGCGGGGTGAGGGCGTACTCCACGTGCGGCGGCACCACCGGGTGCGCGGTGCGGCGCACGAAGCCGTCCGCCTCCAGCTCCTGAAGGGTTTGTGCCAGCATCTTTTCGCTCACCCCGCAGACGATGCGGCGAAGCGCGCTGAAGCGCAGGGTGCCGTCGCGCAGCGCGATCAGCACCAGCACCCCCCAGCGGCTGGTGAGGTGCTTGAGAATCTGCCGCGACGGGCAGGCCTCGGCGAACACGTCGCCGCGGCGGACCTGGTCGGTGAGGCTGAGCGGTTCGGACATTTTTCACACTAACCTTTTTGTGCGTACTTACGAAAAGTTTGTGTCCGCGCCATCTTCGTGTCAACCCGATTCACAACCGCACGAAGGACAATCCCATGATCGTCGTCACCGGAGCCACCGGCCAGCTCGGCCGTTTGGTCGTCGCCGAACTTCTCAAGACCGTGCCCGCCGCCGAAATCGCCGCCCTCGCCCGCGATCCGGCCAAGGCGGCGGACCTCGCCGCCCTCGGGGTGGCGGTGCGGCGGGGCGACTACGCCGACCCCGCCTCGCTCGACGCCGCCTTCGCCGGGGCGGACAAGCTGCTGCTGATCTCCTCCAGCGAGGTGGGGCGGCGCGAGGCGCAGCACCGCAACGCCATCGCCGCCGCCAAGCGCGCCGGAGTGAAGCTGGTCGCCTACACCAGCATTCTCCACGCCGACTCCACCCCCCTCGGCCTCGGCGCCGAGCACCGCGCCACCGAGGCGCTGCTGAAGGAGTCGGGCATTCCCCATGTGCTGCTGCGCAACGGCTGGTACACCGAGAACTATCTCGCCAGCGTGCCCCCGGCCCTCGCCCACGGTGCGTTCCTCGGCGCGGCGGGGGCGGGACGGATCGCCTCCGCCGCCCGCGCCGACTACGCGGCGGCGGCCGCCGCCGTGCTCACCGGCGCGGGCCACGCGGGCAAGGTTTACGAACTCGCCGGGGATTCCGCCTACACCCTCGCCGAACTCGCCGCCGAGGTGGCGAAGGCGTCGGGCAAGCCGGTGGTCTACCGCGACCTGCCCGAGGCCGAGTTCCGCGCCGCGCTGGAGGCGGCGGGCCTGCCCGCGCCGCTCGCCGCGCTGCTGGCGGACTCCGACGCGGGTGCGGCCAAGGGCGCGCTGTTCGACGACGGCCGCGCCCTCTCCCGCCTGATCGGCCGCCCCACCGCGCCGATGGCGAAGATGGTCGAGGCGGCGCTCGCCTGATCGCACTATATTCGGCGGACCCGCCCCAACAACGCCGGTCCGCCGATGATTCCCGTCACCGCCAGCTTCGCCATCGCCGAGGAGCAGATCGAGGAGCGGTTCGTCCGCGCCGCCGGTCCGGGCGGGCAGAACGTCAACAAGGTCTCCACCGCGGTGCAACTGCGCTTCGACGCCCGGGCGGCGCTGCCGCCCGGCGCGTTCCGCCGCCTGCGCGGCATCGCCGGGTCGCGCATGACCGCCGAGGGGGTGGTGGTGCTGACCGCCCGCGAACACCGCAGCCAGGAAATGAACCGCGCCGCCGCGCGCGAGCGCCTCGCCGACCTGGTGCGCCGCGCGCTCACCCCGCCGCGCCCGCGCATCGCCACCCGGCCGAGCCTTTCGCAAAAGCGCCAGCGCCTGGAAACCAAGCGCGCCCGCTCCGCCACCAAGCGCACGCGCGGCGCGGTGCGACCCGAGGATTGAGGGCCGCTTGACAGGCCGAAGCCCCGGGAGTACACGCAGAGCGTACACACCCGGAGGCGGAAATGGACGCACATACCGAACAGCAGGCGGTGCTTCGCAACGCAATGCGTACACTCAACATGACCCGCGACGCGTTCGCCCAGCGCCTGGGCGTCACTCGCCGGGCGCTCGACGCGTGGCTGCTGCCGAGCGGATCGGCGGAATCCCGCACCATGCCCGAGGTGGTCGGCCGGTTCGTGGCGGAAATCCTCGCCGCCCGGCCCGCCCGCGCCGCCGCCCCGGCGGCGGGCGCGCCCGCCATCGCCTTCGAGGGCAAGCCCCAGCTCCTCTCCACCGACCAGCTCGACCTCGACATCGTCCACGAGCTGTTCCGCATCGCCGACCTGCTGGAGCCGGTGGCGCGGCGCCACAAGGTGACGCGGGTGCTGGAGGGCGCGGTGCTCGGCAACCTGTTCTTCGAGGCCAGCACCCGCACCCGCATGAGCTTCGGCACCGCGTTCTGCCGCCTGGGCGGCTCGGTGGTGGACACCACCGGCTTCACCTTCTCGTCGATGAGCAAGGGCGAATCGATCTACGACACCAGCCGCGTGGTTTCGGGTTACGTGGACGCCCTGGTGGTGCGTCACCCGGAGCAGGGGTCGGTGGCCGAGTTCGCCCGCGCCACCAACCTGCCGGTGGTCAACGCGGGCGACGGCCCGGGCGAGCACCCGAGTCAGGCGCTGCTTGACCTCTACACCATCCAGCGCGAGTTCTCGCGCCTCGGCAAGAGCCTCGACGGCATGCACATCGCCTTCGTCGGCGACCTCAAATACGGCCGAACCGTGCATTCGCTGTCGAAGCTGTTGGCGCTGCACACCGGCATCCAGTTCAGCTTCGTCGCCCCCAAGGGGCTGGAAATGCCGCGCCACCTGCTCGACCGCCTGGCGGTGAACGGCCACGTGGTGCGCGAGACCGACCGCCTCGCCGAGGGGGTGAAGGACTGCGACGTGCTCTACGCCACCCGCATCCAGAAGGAACGCTTCGCGGGCGAGGCGATCGAGGGCTACACCCCCGAGTTCCAGATCAACCGCGCGCTGGCGGACGCCGCCTGCAAGCCCGACACCCTGATCATGCACCCGCTGCCGCGCGACAGCCGCGCCGACGCCAACGACCTCTCCACCGATCTCGACCGCGACCCGCGCCTGGCGATCTTCCGCCAGACCGACAACGGCATTCCGGTGCGCATGGCGATTTTCGCGATGCTGCTGGGGGTGGCGCAGCAGATCCCCCACGACCTGCGCGACGCCACCTGGCGCTCGCCCCGGCCGGTGGGACCGGACGACGCGGTGTTCGAAGGCTTCGAATGACAAAAAAACGCCCCGGGGTTTCCGGGGCGTTTTCGGTTCAGGGCTTGGCCGCCTGGGCGGTTTCGCTGCCCGGCTCCGGCTTGGGCTTGGCGCCGCCGGAGGGGAACACGTCCGCGTCCTTGGCGTAGTTGGCCGCATACGGCCCGGCGGGCAGGCCGAGGCCGGCGCGGTTGACCGCCATCCAGTTGGCCTGGCGGGCGAGCGGCATGTAGTTGGGCGCCGCCCGTTCCATCGCCGCCACCACCGCCTGGGCGATCAGCCCGGCGATGCCGCCGCCGCTCGACTGCGGCTGGTAGACCATGCGCTCGGTGTCGTCCCACAGGGTTTCCCCGGTGCGGCCGTCTTTGAGCGCGTAGGAGAGGGTGACGCGGGTGGTGGTGGCGAGCACCGCGTAGTTGGATTCCCATTCCTCGATGGTGACGTAGAGCACCGCGTCGGCGTGGAACAGCTCGGCCACCTTCTCGGGCGGCGTGGCGTGGACCATGTCGGCGTCGGAGAGGCCGTCGTCCTCCATCACCCGCTTCACCAGATGCACCGGGAAGACGTAATACCCGCGCTCGGCGAGCGGCACGGTGATGGTGGAGAGGTAGTAGTCGGCGGCGGTGACCTCGAGGCTGCGGTTGACCGCCGGGACGATCGCGATGCTGTGCGGATCGGCGGCGCGGAAGGCCGCGTAGTCGCGGTTGGCGGGCGCGGTGACGCAGGCGGCGAGCGCGAGCGGCGCCAGCAGCGCCGGAAGCAGGCGGAGGATGCGCATCACTTCGCCTCCCCGGCCGGAGCGGCCTCGGGCTTGCGCAGGGTGCGGCCGCCCTTGGCGTAGGCGATCATCTGATCCATGAACGCCTCGGATTCGGCCCAGGTGCGCTTCTCCTTCTCGAAGAAGGCGATGGCGTCGTCGGTCTTGCTCTGGCCGAGCAATTGATAACCGTATTCGGCGTAGATGCCGGGCGGCATCCGCTTGCCCGACGTCTCGTTGCTCTCGATCACCGCCAGCAGCGCCTCCTGGAAGGCGGGCTGGGCGGTGTCGTCGCGGGCGTATTGATACATCGCGGTGTCGTAGTTGCCCCAGGCGTAGAGGCCCTTCTGGGCGCATCCGGCGAGCAGGGCGGCGGCCAGCGCCGCGGCGGCGAGGGAACGGACGCGGATCACAGCGGCGCCTCCGGCAGGGTGATCTGGCGCACCACCGCGCCGGAGACGAACACCGTCTCCTCGTGGATCAGCTTGCCGTCCTCGGCGTAGACGCGCACCACGTGCTTGCCCGGCTCGACGCGGATCGAGCGGCCGATGAAGTCGTTGGCCTTGCCCACCGCGACGCCGTCCACCGACAGGGTGGCGAACGCCGGGGCGTTGGCGACCGTCAGGCTCGGGCGGCTGTCGACGGTGCGGGTGACCTCGTGGGGGTTGCTGCACGCCGCCAGCGCCAGGGCCAGGGCGGGGATCAGAAGGCGTTTCATTTGCCCACCTCGCTCACGAACAGGGGACGGGTGTCCGCCGGGAGCTGCCCGGAGGTGACGGCGCAGATCGCGCCCTCGTCGGTTTCGTTGGTGCCGAACAGGCTCTGCACCGTCAGCGTCGCCACCGGGGCGGCGGGCAGGCTGATGGTGAAGCCGGTCTGGGCGCTTTTCACCTTCTCGCCCTCGCGCATCACCGCCAGGGTGTCGCCGACCTTGAGGCCCTGGCGCTCGCCGCCGCTCACGAACACGCGCGCGCCCTCGGCCTTGAGGATGTCGGTGCGCCAGGGGCGCTCGGTGAGCTTGGTGACGAGGCCGTTCATCACGTCGGAGACCGCAGCGCCGATCGCCTTGTCGTTGAGGGTGCCGTCGTAGTCGGCGCGGGAGCCGAAGCCCATCACGTCGCCCGCCTCGCTGGTGGCCTCGCCCTGCCCGGTGGCGGAGAAGAACACGTGGCCGGTCTTCGGGTCCGCCAGGCGGATCTCCACCTTGGCGTGGGCGATCTGCTTCTTGGTGCCGGAGAAGAAGCCCGACTGACCCACGGTGCTGCGGCCGAACTCGGTGACCGAGCCGAGGATCAGGGTGTCGACGCCGATCAGCTCGCCCGGGCCGCTCACCGCCTGCTCGCGCTTGAGCTTGTCGATGTCGGGGCGCTCGAACACCAGGAAGCTGCCGGATTCCACCAGGCGGGCGGCGAGCATGTCGGAGGCCTGCTTGCCGAGCGGATCCGCGTCGCCGTCGCGCAGGAAGGTGCGGCCGTAACGGGTCTCGTTGGAGAAGCGGCCGATCGCGATCTTGCGCTTCAGAACCTTCGCCTGGGGCTGGAGCTGGGCGGCCTGCGCCGCCTGGGCCTGGGTGCGCGTCACCGGCGGTTCCACCGGTTTCGGCGTGGTGTCGGGAACGGCGCAACCGCCGACCAGCGCGGTCATGCCGACCGCGGCCAACAAACGGAATTTCAAGATGATTTCCCCCTCGACTGCACGGGTCGGAACCCGCTCGGGGAATTTTACGCCGTGGCGGCGGCGATGCAACCGCGATTGATGAGGATTCCGTCATATCGCAGCGATCGAACAAATCCCCTCCCAAATCTTTGCGAAAGCGACTATCGTCGGCCCCCAGGGTTTCAAATATTTCAGGAAAGCGTGATGAAAAGCTTGGCGTCGCTGGCGCAGTTCGTCGGACGAACGTTCGCGGTGTGGGTTCTGGCGGTGACGGCGGCGGCCTATTTCGCGCCCGACCTGTTCCGGCCGATCGCCCCCTACATCGTCTGGCTGCTGGGGATGGTGATGTTCGGCATGGGCCTCACCCTCGCGCCCGGCGATTTCGTCGAGGTGGCGCGGCGGCCGCGCGAGGTGGGCCTCGGCATGCTGGCGCAGTTCACGGTGATGCCGCTGGTGGCCTTCGGGCTGACGCGCATCGTGCCGATGCCGCCCGAGGTCGCGGCGGGGGTGGTGCTGGTGGGCTGCTGCCCCGGCGGCACCTCGTCCAACGTCATGACCTATCTCGCCAAGGGCGACGTCGCCCTGTCGGTCACCCTCACCACCATCACCACGTTGATGGCGCCGTTCGTCACGCCGTTCCTGGTGTGGGTGTTCGCCAGCCAGTATCTGCCGGTGGACGCGGCGGCGATGTTCCTGTCGATCGTCAAGGTGGTGCTGCTGCCGATCGCCGTCGGCGTCGCCATCAAGGCGCTGCTGCCCGGTTTCGCCCGCACCCTGGTGCCGGTGCTGCCGCTGGTGAGCGTCACCGGCATCGTCCTGATCGTCGCGGCGGTGGTGGCGGTGAGCCAGGCGAAGATCGCCCAGAGCGGCCTCTTGATCGCGGCGGTGGTGGTGGTGCATAACGGCGTCGGCTACGCGCTCGGCTACCTCGCCGGGCGGCTGGGCGGCATGCGCCTGCCGCAGCGCAAGGCGGTGGCGATCGAGGTGGGGATGCAGAACTCGGGCCTCGGGGCGGCCCTGGCGCAGGCGCACTTCTCGCCCCTGGCGGCGGTGCCGAGCGCGATCTTCAGCGTCTGGCACAACATCTCGGGCGCGTTGATCGCCAACTATTTCGGACGCCGCGCCGACTGACCGGCGGCGGCGGACGCGGGGCGCGGCGGACCGGGGGGAACGCCGCGCCCTTGGCTTATCCGGCGCGCGGCACCAGCGCGCGGGTGGCGGCCCACAGCAGAATCACCAGCGCCAGCCACCACGACTGGAACACCCCGAACGACACCAGGAACGGCACCGCGGCGGCGGCGAACAGGGCGGCCATCGGCGCATCCTCCCGTTCGGGCGCCACCGCCGACGAAATCGCCCGCCACAGGCAGACGGCGACGAGCGCCGCGCCCACGCCGCCCAGCTCCAGCCACAGCTGCAACGGTCCGTTGTGGGGGTGGAGCGGCAGGTTCGCGGCGGTGAACTCCAGCGGCGCTCCCCGATAATCGGGGATGAGGACGGTGAACTTGTCGCCCGCGCCGGGGAAGACTCGGGCGGCGTCGAGGCCCCAGCCGAGCCACGGCTGCTCGACGATATGCCGGTAGGTGAAATCCCAGATCGTCAGGCGGTAGAAGTTCGAGGTGTTGATCTGCGGCACCGCCTGGATCGCCGCGAGCGGGTCCACCAGCATCGGCAGCAGCGGCATCGCCAGCACCGCGGCGGGCACGCCGAAACGCAGCAGGTCGCGCATCAGGCGCGGCCATCGGGCGTGCAGCAGCCATGCCGCGCCGCCGCTTACCGACAACAGCAGCGCTGCGGAACCGTCCACCGTCACCGCGGCGGCGGCGGCGAGGGCGAGGAGCAGCGGAAACAGGAGCTTCGGCGCATCCACCCGCCGCAACGCCGCGAGCGCCGGGAAGGTGGCGAGCACCAGGGCGGTGACGCCCGCCTTTTCCACCAGATGCGGCGCGTCGAGGCGGCTGAACTCGCCGAAGACGGCGCGCAACGCGGCGGCGACGGCGTCGTGGGCGGCTAGGTCGAGCAGCGGGATCGCCACCGCCACACCCCAGCCGACCAGCGCGGCGTGGGCCAGAACCTCGCGATCCGCGTCGCTCCAACGCTCGGCGGTGCCCGCGAGGGCGAACGCGGCAATGGCGATGCCGGCGAGCTGGGTGACCTTGCCGAGGGTGTTGCCCGGGTCCACCGACCACAGCGCGGTCACCGCGCCGAAACCCAGCAGGGCGAGGAGCGGCGGCAACGCCCCCACCCGCCCGAGGGGCTGGCGCCGTAGCGCCGCGGCGACGACCATGATCGCGAGAACCAGGGCGGCGGCACGGTTGGAAACCAGGATCACCGGCAGCAAGGCCAGCGACTGAAGCAGAATCAACGAGCGGTTCATCGGGTCCCCCCGGGGTGAGGAAGTGCTCCTTGTTACGGGGAGACGGAAGGGGAAGTCAACGACGGCCCGGCGCGGAGGGCGCCAGATTCGACTCCCCAAACTCCGCGGAAGCGCGTATGGTCCGCCGCTGTTCGCGCCTTGGGGGAGACGGGGAATGGACGTTCTCGCTGCGATCTCGCGTTTCGTCGGCAAAACCTTCGCCTTCTGGGTGCTGGGGGTTTCGGCGCTGGCCTACGTCTCGCCGGAGATTTTCCTGCCGCTGGTGCCGCACATCGTCTGGCTGCTGGGGGTGGTGATGTTCGGCATGGGGCTGACCCTGTCGCCCGCCGATTTCGCCCAGGTGGCGCGCCACCCGCGGGAGGTGGCGGTGGGCGTGCTCGCCCAGTTCACCATCATGCCGCTGGTGGCCTTCGCTCTGACGCGGCTGTTCGCCATGCCGCCCGAGGTCGCCGCGGGGGTGGTGCTGGTGGGCTGCTGCCCCGGCGGCACCGCCAGCAACGTGATGACCTATCTCGCCAAGGGCGACGTGGCGCTGTCGGTCACCCTCACCACCGTCTCCACCCTCCTGGCGCCGTTCGCCACTCCGGCGCTGGTGTGGCTGCTCGCCAGCCAGTACCTGCCGGTGGACGCGGCGAGCATGCTGATGAGCATCGTCAAGGTGATCCTGGTGCCGCTCGCCCTGGGCGCCGCGATCAAGAGCGTGTTCCCCCGCGCCGGAGCGTGGCTGCAGGCGGGCATGCCGGTGGCGAGCGCGGCGCTGGTGGTGACGATCATCGCCGCGGTGGTGGCCGCCAACCAGCCGAAGCTGGCGCAAGGCGGGCTGCTGATCGTCGCGGTGGTGGCGGCGCACAACGTCGTCGGCATGCTGGTGGGCTACGCCGCTTCCCACGCGGCGGGGATGTCGCTGGCGCAGCGCAAGACCCTCGCCATCGAGGTGGGGATGCAGAACTCGGGCCTCGGCGCGGCGTTGGCGCAGGCGCACTTCTCGCCGCTGGCGGCGGTGCCGAGCGCGGTGTTCAGCGTGATGCAGAACGTCTCCGGCGCGATGTTCACCAGCTACCTGCGCCGCCGCTTCGGCTGAGGCGGCACCCGGCTTCCTGTCCTTCGCTCCGGGAGGATGCTAGGCTTGGTCTCCACCGGCGAACCGGAAGGGGGACCCATGTCCGAGACCGAGCGAACCGATCTCGCGATCGCCTACGATCATGAAACCCGCACGCTGACGATCGTCACCCCCGGGGGATGCCGGATCGTCGTTGGCGACGGCGACGGCGCCCTGGCGATCGCCGACGGCCGTGGCAACAGCGCCCGCTTTTCCGCGACCGGCATCAGCCTGGAGAGCGCAGGCGACGTCAGCATTCGCGCGGGCGGGTGCCTCTCCCTGACCGCCGACGCGCGCCTGACGCTGGCGTCGGGGAACGTCGCCGAGCTTTCGGCGACGGCTCAGACCACGATCACCGGCGCCATCGTCACGATCAACTGAGCGGAGCGCGCGATGCCCCCGGCGGCACGGCTGACCGATTTCCACATCTGCCCGCTCCACGCGCCGGGACCGATACCGATCCCCCACGTCGGCGGGCCGATCTCCGGCCCTGGGGTGGCGACGGTGCTGGTCGGCGGGTTGCCCGCCGCCGTGGTCGGCGACGCCTGCGTCTGCGTCGGTCCGCCCGACGTCATCGTCGCCGGATCCGCAACCGTGCGCATCGGCGGCAAGGCGGCGGCGCGGTTGGGGGATGCCACCGCCCACGGCGGCACGATCGCGCTCGGCTGCATGACGGTTTTGATCGGTTAGGTGGCGGCCTCTTCCTCCTCCGCCGCGACGCGGCCGAAGAACGCCCGGAATTCGGCGAGCACCAGGTCCGGGCATTCCTCGGCGAGGTAGTGGCCGCCCGGCAGCGGCCCGCCCTCGACGCGGGCGGCGCGCTGCCGCCACAGCGCCAGGGGGTCGAAGCAGGTGCCGATGATGCCGCGCTCGCCCCACAGGGCGCGCACCGGCATCGACAGCTTGGCATCGCCGTCGGCGTCGTCGTGGGCGATATCGATGGCGGCGGCGGCGCGGTAGTCCTCGCAACTGCCGCGGATGGTCTCCGGGTCGGCGAAGCAGGCGAGGTATTCGGCGAGCGCCTCGGGCGCGAAGGGGGTCATTCCCGCCGAGCCGGAGCCGCACTTTTTCCGCCAGTAGGCCTCCGGGTCGGCGCCAATCATGCGCTCGGGGAACGGCGCCTTCTGAATCAGGAAGAACCAGTGCCAGTAGGCGCGGGCGAACGCCTCGCCGGTGTGGCGATACATCTCGCGCGTCGGCGCGATGTCGAGGGTGCAGAGGGCGCGCACCCGCGTCGGGAAATCGGCGGCGAGGCGGTGGGCGACCCGTGCCCCCCGGTCGTGGGCGCCGACGAAGAACCGCTCGGCGCCGAAATGCGTCATCGCCGCCGCCATGTCCGCCGCCATCGCGCGCTTGGAATAGCTGGCGTGGTCGGGCGCGCTGGCGGGCTTGGAGGAGCGGCCGTAGCCCCGCAGATCGGCGCAAACGACCAGATGGTCCCGGGCGAGCCGCGGCGCGATGCGGTGCCACATCGCCGAGGTCTGCGGGTAACCGTGCAGCAGCAGCACCGCCGGGCCGCTGCCGCCGACGCGGCAGAAGATCTCGACGCCGCCGCCGACGGCGACGCGGTGCTCGGAAAAGCCGGGGAACAGGGTCTCGGTCGCGGACATCGTCTCACCTTCCATTGGAACGCCTGTTCCACAGATGGCGCTGCCGGGGCCGGAAGATGATCGGGGAAGCGGATAAAAATTCGACGCGGCGAACCTGGGCGGGCGGCCGCCGCGCGCACGGTGGGGGAAAACGTTCAACCCCGCCCGCGTCCGGTATGTGCCGTACCGGGGCGGGCGGGGTTTGGACCAATCCAAGCCGTGTGGTCGAGGGGGATGATAGCGATAATCATTCGCAAGCAGAAGCAAAATCGACTTATTTACGAGTGCTTCTTGAGAAGCGTGCAAGGTCTGGGAAAACAGGATGAAAATTTGGGGCGCGAACGCGTCTCGGGGCGGAAGAAGAGAAATTGCGCCGGGGCCGGAGAGCGGGGAGGGGCGGAAAATAGAGGGAGATTCACCGTTCGACAGATATAAATTTTCGTAAAACAGAAAGTTATCGTTGTCGTGCGGAATAAAATCCGGAATCCTTGGGGCATCGGACCCAGGGAGGACAAGACGATGCAGGAGTCGTTCGCGATGGCGCGGGTGCGCCGGTTGTCCCGGCGGTTGAGCCGGGTGTGCGTGGGGGCGGTGCCGGTTCTGCTTCTGGCTCCGCCGGTGTGGTGGGGGCTGGTGGAGGCTCCGGCGGTGTATGCGGAGATGCCTTCCGGCATTCCGTATCCCGAAACCCTGACGGCGGTTCAGCGCGCGGCGGCGGCGGCGGTCACCCTGGTGCCTGCGGGGGTGATGGCGTGGCTGCTGGCGGTGCTGCACGGGCTGTTCGCCGGGTTCGCGCGCGGCGAGGTGTTCTCGGACGCCAGTTCCGCGCGCCTGCGCCGGGCGGCGCGGAGCCTCGCGGTGCTGTTCGGCGTCGGCCTGCTGTATCGGCCCGCCATCGTTCTGGTGCTGACTTTGGGCAACCCGCCTGGGCAGCGGATGCTGTCCCTCGGGCTTTCGGTGGGGGATTGCGCGGCGCTGTTCCTGGCGGCGGTGGCGGGCATGCTGGCGTGGGCGTTCGCCGAAGCGGCACGCCTGCGCGACGAAAACGCGGAGATCGTCTGAGCATGCCGGTGGTGGTCACCCTCGACGTGATGCTGGCGAAGCGCAAGCGCCGCGGCAACGACCTGGCGCAGGCGATCGGCATCACCGAATCCAACCTGTCGCTGCTGCGCCAGGGGCGGGTCAAGGGGGTGCGGTTCTCCACCCTGGAGGCGATCTGCCGGGAGCTGGCGTGCCAACCCGGCGACATTCTCGCCTACGTCGCGGAGGACGAGGCCTGAGCGGCGGCAAGCGGCGCGCTCAGGCGCGCCACTCGTAGATTTCGTTGGCGGCGCTTTCCCCGCATTCGCCGCAGCCGCGCGAGCAGGCCTTGCAGTCGGCGAGGCGGCAGACCTTGCCCTTGCGCATCCAGTGCTGGAGCATGCCGCGCGCGGCGTCGGGGGTGACGCCGAGGCGGACGGCGATGTCGGAGAGCGGCGCGCGACCGCGTTCCGACAGATAGATGCGGATGTCACTCAGCATGGCGCAGCGCCTCCGTCGGGCGGACCTCCGGCGGCGTGCCGAGGTGGCGCATCGCCGCCACCGCCGCCGCGAGGGCGGCGAGCACGCAGCCGATCGCCACGCCCGAGCTTTGCGGATGCTCGGCGTAGGTGGCGACCTGATAGAACAAGGTGGCGGCGCCGTAGCCGAGGCCGGTGGTCCAGAGCGCGGCGAAGGTCGCCCAGCCCGCGCCGGTCTCGCGGTAGATCGCGCCCATCGCCGCGACGCACGGCATGTAGAGCAGCACCGCGAGGAGATAGGCGAACGCCGCCGCCTGGCTGCCGAACAGGGTCTGCATCGCGGTGAGGGTGCTCACCTCCACCGCGTTGCTCTCGGCCACCGCCGCCGAGTCGGTGAGGTCGCCGACCGAAAGGCCGAGGGGATCGGCGAGGCTGTCGGCCACGCCCGCGAGATTTTCCGGGATGGTGGCGAACGCCGCCGCGAGGTTGCCCCAGAGGTCGAAGCCCTCCTCGGCTTCCGCCGCGCCCGCGTCCTCTTCGGCGTCGTCCGTGCCGACGTTGGCGTAGAGGGCGTTGAGGGTGCCGATCACCGCTTCCTTGGCGAACACGCCGGTGAACATGCCTACCGCGGCGGGCCAGTTCTCCTCGGTGACGCCCATCGGCGCGAGCACCGGGGCGACGCCGCGGCCGATTTCCGACAGCACCGAGCGGTCGGTGTCGGCGTTGCCGAAGCTGCCGTCGGTGCCCCAGGAGTTCAGGAACGACAGCACCACCACGACGCCGACGATCATCCTGCCCGCGCGCAGCACGAACACCTTGAGCCGGTCCCAGGCGCGCAGCAGCAGGCTCCAGGTCTGCGGCAGGTGGTAGGGCGGCAGCTCCATGATGAACGGCGAGGTGTCGCCGCGCAGCAGCGTGGACTTCAGCAGGAAGCCGGTGCCGATGGCGGCGGCGATGCCGATGAGGTAGAGGGCGAAGACGATGTTCTGGCCGTTCTCGGGGAAGAACGCGGCGGCGAACAGCACGTAGACCGGCAGCCGCGCGCCGCACGACATGAACGGCGCCATCAGCGCGGTGAGGATGCGGTCGCGGGGGTTTTCGAGGGTGCGGGTGGCCATCACCGCGGGCACGCCGCAGCCGAAGCCGACGATCAGCGGCACGAACGCCTTGCCCGGCAGGCCGATGGCGCGCATCACCCGGTCCATCACGAACGCGGCGCGCGCCATGTAGCCCGAATCCTCGAGGAACGAGAGGAACAGGAACAGGCAGCCGATCACCGGCACGAAGGTGGCGACGGTCTGGATGCCGCCGCCGACGCCGTCGGCGATCAGCGCCACCGCCCAGTCGGGCGCGCCGACGTTGCTGAGCAGGTGGCCGACGCCGTCGACGAACAGGGTTCCGAAGAACTGGTCGAAAAAGTCGATGAACGCGCCGCCGATGTTGATGGTGAACAGGAACATCGCATACATCACGCCGAGGAAGATCGGCAGGCCGAAGACGCGGTGCAGGACGACGCGGTCGATCCGCTGCGTCAGCGCCGCGGTGGCGCGGCCCTTCTGCCGCACCGCGTCGGCCGAGATGCCGCCGATGAAGGCGTAGCGGCCGTCGGCGAGGAGGATGTCGAGGGTGTCGCCGAGGTCTTCCTCGGCGGCGGCGACGATCTCCTCCAGCCGGGCGAAGCTGGCGCGCGGCAGCATCCGCGCCGCGCCCTCCACGTCTTCGATGGCGCGCAGCGCGGCGAACCGGGCGTCGGCGTTGGAGCCCTTGGCATCGGCCGGAACCAGACCGGGCAGGGCGGAGGCCGCCACCACCGCCGTCTCGATCGCGGGCGGATAGACCACCCGCGCCGCCGCCGGAGCGGGATCGCGGATCGTCGCGACCACGGCGTCGAGGGCTTCGCGCACGCCCTTGCCGCGGGACGCCACCATCGGCACCACCGGGCAGCCGAGGCGCTCGGCGAGCTTGGCGGCGTCGATCTCGACGCCGTTGGCCTCGGCGGCGTCCATCATGTTGAGGGCCACCACCATCGGCACCCGCATCTCCAGGAGCTGCACGGTGACGTAGAGGTTGCGTTCGAGGTTGGAGGCGTCGACGATGTTGAGGATCGCGTCCGCCTCGCCGGAGGCGATGTAGTCGCGCGCGATGCGCTCGTCTTCCGACGCGGCGTCGCCGAACGACAGGCAGTAGGTGCCGGGCAGGTCGACGATTTCGAGGTCGAGACCGGCGTGGGCGGCGCGGCCCACCTTCTTCTCCACCGTCACCCCCGCCCAGTTGCCCACCGCCTGGCGGGCGCCGGTCAAGGCGTTGAACAGCGTGGTCTTGCCGCAGTTGGGGTTGCCCACCACGGCGACGATCGGGTTGCGCGGCGCGTTCATCTCAGTTCCCCCCTTCGCGTTCGACCAGGACCATGTCCGCCTCGTCGCGGCGCAGGCTGAGGGAGAAGCCGCGCAGCACGATCTCCACCGGGTCGCCGAGGGGCGCGACGCGCGTCACCTTGAAGATCGACCCCTTGGTCAGCCCGAGCGCCAGCAGCTTGCGCCGGTAGGCGGAGGAACCGCCCGTCGCGAAGCCGGTCACCCGGCCGCTTTCCCCAACCGCCATTTCCCGCAGAACCGCAGCCATTTTCACTCTCTCGAACCGTGAATTGTGAGCAGAAGAAACATCAAAAAAGAAAGATCGGGGTCTCAGGAGACGACGATCTTGTCCGCCATGCCGGCGCCCAGAACCAGTCGGCCGCCCCCCACCTCGATCACCACCGGGCCGTTGCCGTCGGCGTGGGCGACGCAAATCGTGGTGCCCTCGCGCAGGCCGAGGGTGGCGAGGCGCAGGCGCGCGGCGCGGCCGCCGTCGATGTCGACGATGCGGACCGTCTTGCCGATCGGCGCCTTGGTGAGGAAGGTAGCGTTCATGGTTCGCGGCCCCGGCTGCGGATGTGTTGGGATTCCCGCAAGATCCGTGCCTGTACGGAAAGCGCCATGGGCCGTCGCGGTCGTGCGCCTGGGGAATCGGGGCAATGTTATCGCCAATCATTCGCAAGTCAAGCCGGTGATACGGCAAAATCGCTGACCTTCATCGATTTTTTCTAATATCTTGAATTGCTGGGAAATATTTGCGACGCTCTAGGCACGGATGCCGGGCCGCCCCATCTGTCGCGCACAGGCGCGCGGCCACCGGCGGCGCCGACACGGACTGGAGAACCCCCACATGAAAGCGCGCAAGCGAATCGGCCTCGTCGCCCACGACGCCCGCAAGGCGGACCTGGTGGAATGGGTGAAATACAACGAGGGCACCCTGGCCCGGCACGAGCTGTGCGCCACCGGCACCACCGGGCGGCTGTTGCAGACCCAGTGCCCCTCCCTCGACATCGCGCGGCTGAAATCCGGCCCCCTCGGCGGCGACCAGCAGCTCGGCGCGATGATCGCCGAGGGCAACCTCGACATCCTGATCTTCTTCACCGATCCGATGTCGACCCAGCCCCACGACGTGGACGTCAAGGCCCTGGTGCGGATGTCGACGGTCTACAACATCGTCCTGGCGATGACCCGCGCCACCGCCGATTTCGTCATCAACAGCTCGCTGTTCGGGCGCGACGACTACCGCCGCACGGTGCCCGATTACGACGGTTACATCCTGCGCCACGCCAACAAGGCGTGACCGCGCGCGAATTCGCTTGGCAACCGGGGCGCGCACCCGTATGGTGCGCCCCTTCGCCGGAGGTCGAGTCCAATGGACTCGCGGCGCGCCGGTTGTATGGCGCGCCCAGTTACATACGTTTCCTTATGCATCGCCTCCGATCCCGATGCCGGACGACGCCATGGCCGTCGCGTCCGGCCGATTGATCATGGCCGCTAGGGAAACCCGATGTCGTTCGAAGCGTTTGCGCTCCATCCCCTGATCCTCAAGGCGGTCGCCGCCTGCGGCCTCACCGAGCCGACTCCGGTGCAGGCCGAGGCGATCCCCCACGTGCTCGACGGCCGCGACGTGCTCGCCACCGCCGCCACCGGCACCGGCAAGACCGCCGCCTACCTGCTGCCGGTGCTCTCCGCCATCGCCGCCGAGCCGGTGCGCCGCATGCCCGGCGCGCCGACGGTGCTGATCCTCACCCCGACCCGCGAACTGGCGGGCCAGGTGGGCCGCAGCGTGCGCGACTTCGGCAAGTTCGCCAACGTGCAGAGCGTCGAGATCGTCGGCGGCATGCCGTATCGCGAGCAGCTCCGCCGCCTTGCCCGTCCGGTGGACGTGGCGGTGGCGACTCCGGGCCGCCTGCTCGACCACGTGCGCGCCAACCGGCTCGACCTCTCGCGCATCGACACCCTGATCCTCGACGAGGCGGACCGCATGCTCGACATGGGCTTCGCCGAGGACGTGGCGGCGATCGGCGCCGCCTGCCCGGCGGAGCGCCGCACCCTGCTGTTCACCGCCACCCTCGACCGGCAGATGGAAAACCTCGCCCGCGCCCTGCTGAAGGAGCCGGCGCGCGTCGCCATCGCCGCCAGCGAGAGCAAGCCCGACATCGCCCAGGTGCTGTTCCACGCCGACGACATCGCCCACAAGAAGGCGCTGCTCGCCCACCACGTCTCGCGCCCCGAGGTGGGCAAGGCGATCGTGTTCGTCGCCACCAAGCGCGACGCCGACGACATCGCCCGCGAGCTGGCCGAGGCGGGCCACGCGGTGGCGGCGCTGCACGGCGACCTCTCCCAGGGCCAGCGCAACCACACCCTGAAGCGCCTGCACGACGGCCGCCTGCGGATTCTCGTCGCCACCGACGTGGCGGCGCGCGGCATCGACGTGCGCGACATCAGCCACGTCATCAACTTCGACCTGCCGCGCATGGCGGAGGATTACGTCCACCGCATCGGCCGCACCGGCCGCGCGGGCGCCACCGGCGCGGCGATCTCGTTCGCCGGGCGCGACGACACCGGCCTGGTGATCCGCATCGAGCGCTTCACCCACTCCACCCTGCCGGTGATGGTGGTGGAAGGGCTGGAGCCGAAGCTGCCGCGCCGCGCGCCGTTCCGCAACGGGCCGAAGCGTTCCGGCCCCGGGTTCCGCAAGGACGCCGGGCCGCGCAAGGACGGCGGCTTCCGCAAGGACGGCCCGCGCCCGGAAGGGGGCTTCCGCAAGGAAGGCGGCTTCCGCAAGGAAGGCAAGCGCGACAACGCCGAGCGCCGCCCGAGCCGGGGCGACGGCGGGCGCAAGCGCGCCTGATCATTTGAGGTAGTAGCCGCAGGCGACGAACAGGTCGCCCTCCCGCAGCACGTAGGTGCTTTTGCGGCGTTGCTTGCGGCTCACCGGATCCACGTCCACGTAGTCCACCCAGCCGAGGCGGTCGGTGCGCGCGGTCGAGACCAGCTCGCGGCCGTAGGCGACGCCGTTGAAGTCGCGCGCCCCGAGGAGCGAGGCGCCGACCATGCGGCGGTCGTGGGGGTGGGCGAGCACGGTGCCGTCGAGGCGCGCCGCGAACACGTACAGGCTACCCTGGATCAGTTCGCTCTTGGGGTCGGACATTTCGGCCAGCGCCGCCGCCAGGCCGTCGTCGCGGATCATCGCCGCGGCGCGCTCGGCCAGCGCCTTGGCCACCGCCGGGGTGCCCAGGTCCTCGGCCCGGCGGTCGCGGCTGAACAGCCCGAACCCCGAGGCCAGCGCCAGCAGCGGTCCTCCGACCACCGCCGCGAGCAGCAGCATCCGCAGCACTTTCATTCCCCAGGCCTCCCCCAACCGCCTGCGGAGAGTGTATGCAACTTCGGCGATTTTGCCGAGTGGCGGTTTTCAGACGGAGAGCGCGTCGGCGAGAAGGTCGGCCTGGGCGAAGCGCGGCACCCAGCCGAGATGCGCGCGCGCGGCGGCGGCGTCCACCACCAGATCGCCGAACAGACCCTCCGCCAGGGCGCCCCGCCCCAGCGCCCGGGCGGCCCACGCCATCGGCGCCACCGGCACCGGCAGCAGCGGCGGGCGCCGCCCGCGGATGCGGCCGATGGCGCGCACCAGCTCGGCGGTGGAGGTGACCTCGGCGTCGGCGACCGCGAACGCCCGGCCGGCCGCGCCCGGGTGGTCGAGGCAGAGCGCCAGCACGTCCACCAAGTTGGCGAGGCCGATCAGGCTGCGGCGGTTGCGCACCCGGCCGAACGGCAGCGGCAGGCCGCTGTCCACCAGCTTCACCAGCCGCCCGAAGTTGCCCCGCGCGCCCGCGCCGTAGACCAGCGGCGGCCGCACGATCGCCACCTCGAAGCCGTCGAGGGCGCGCAGGCCCGCCTCCGCCTCGGCCTTCGAGACGCCGTAGGGGGTGGCGGGGGCGATAGGCGACTCGGCCGAGAAACCTTCCGGCGGGCTGGCGAGGCCGTGCACGCCGATGCTGCTGACGAACACCATCCGCCGCACCCCCGCCGCCCGCGCCGCGTGGCCGAGGGCGAGGGCGGCGTCGCGGTTGACGGCGCGGAACAGCGGCGCCGGGTCGCCCGACTCCTTCAGCACGTGGGCGCGCGCGGCGAGGTGGACCACCGCGTCGCACCCCGCCACCGCGTCGCGCCAGTCGGTGGCGCCGGAAAGCTCGCCCACCGTCACGTGCTCCGCCGCGCTGGCGACCGTCTGCGCCGCCGTGCGCACCGCGGCGCGCACCAGGTATCCGCGCGCCGCGAGGTCCGCCGCCAGGGCGCGGCCGACGAAGCCGGTGGCCCCGGTGACGAGAACCCGCGGCGCGGCGGTCACCGGAACAGCCCCTTTTCCATCACCGCGGTGAGGCGGCGGGAGAACGCCGCCGCGTCGCCCACCGGCTCGCCCTCGACGATGCGCGCCTGGTCGAGCAGCAGCCACGCCGCGTCGGCGAAGCCCTCGGCCTCGGCGCGGCCCGCCAGGGCCTTGATCACCGGGTGCTTGGGGTTGATCTCCAGCACCCGGTCGGCGTGGGCGCCGGTGCGGTTGTGGGCCTTGAGCAGGCGCTCCATGTGCAGGCTCACGCCCGCGTCGCCCGCCACCAGACACACCGGGCTGGCGGTCAGCCGCTCGGAAGCCTTCACCGCCGAGACCGCGTCGCCGTAGACCGCCTTCATCGCCTGGGCGAGGGCGTGGACGTCGGCCTCGAGGGTCTTGTCGGCCGCGTCCTCGGGCTGGGCGTCCTCGGCCGCCGCGTCCTTGGCCTTGATCTTGGCGAGATCGCCGCCCGCCGTCGCCACCGAGGCGAAGCGGCGCTCCTTGTAGGGCGGCGCCATCGAGGTCCAGAACTCGTCGATGGTGTCGGTGAGCAGCAGCACCTCGACGCCCTTGGCGGTGAAGCCCTCGAGCTGCGGGTTGGCTTTGAGCGCCTCCACCGAATCGCCGGTGAGGAAGTAGATCGCTTCCTGCCCCTCGGGCATCGCCTCCAGGTATTCGGCGAGGCTCACCCAGCCCTCCCGCAGCGACGAGCGGAAGCGGCAGAGGTCGAGGATCGTGGCGCGGCGCTCGAAGTCCTCGTAGATGCCTTCCTTCAGCACCGCGCCGAAGGTTTCCCAGAACTCGGCGTAGCGGTCCTTGTCCTCGCTCGCCTTGCCGATCTCGCCCAGCACCTTGCCCACCAGACCGCGGCCGATCTTCTTCACCAGCGGGTTGTCCTGGAGCATCTCGCGGGAGACGTTGAGCGGCAGATCCGGCGTGTCCACCACGCCCTTGAGGAAGCGCAGGTAGGAGGGCACCAGCCCCTCGCAGTCGTCGGTGATGAAGACGCGGCGGACGTAGAGCTTGAGGCGCTGGCGGCGGTCCGGGTCGAACAGGTCGAACGGCCGGTCGGAGGGCACGAACACCAGGCCGGTGTACTCGATCGCCCCTTCCGCGTGCATGTGGACGGTGAGCCACGGGTCGTCGAAGGCGTGGCCGACGTGGTGGTAGAACTCGGCGTACTGCTCGGGGGTGATCTCCGCCTTGGGGCGGGTCCACAGCGCCGAGGCGGCGTTGAGGGTGCGGCTCTCCTCTCCCTCCTCCAGCACCACCGGCAGGTCGATGTGGTCCGAATAGGTCTTCACCACCCGTTCGAGGGTCGAGGGCTTGAGGTAGTCGAGGGCGTCGGCCTTGAGGTGGAGCACGATGCGCGTGCCGCGTGCCGCGCCGTCGAACGGCTCGACGGTGAACGCGCCCTTGCCGTCCGACGACCACTTCCAGCCCTCGTCCTCGCCCGCCTTGCGGGTGATCACGTCGACCCGCTCCGCCACCATGAAGGCGGCGTAGAAGCCGACGCCGAACTGGCCGATCAGGTTGAGCGCCTGCTTGCCGTCGCCCTGGGCCTGGGCCGCCAGCGCCTCGGCGAAGCGGGCGGTGCCCGAGCGGGCGATGGTGCCGAGGTTTTCCACCAGGTCGTCGCGGCTCATGCCGATGCCGTTGTCGGCGACGGTGAGGAGCTTGGCGGTCTCGTCGGGGATCAGGCGCACCTTGAACTCGGCGTCGCCCTCGGTGAGGCCGGGCGCGGTGATCGCGGCGTAGCGCAGGCGGTCGCAGGCGTCGGAGGCGTTGGAGACCAGCTCGCGCAGGAACACATCCTTCTGCGAGTAGAGGGCGTGGACGACGATGTCGAGAAGCTTGGAGACTTCCGCCTGAAAATGCAGGGTTTCCACGGTCATGATGGGATTAAGCCTTTGTATCGTGCCGAAACGGATGAACGAGACGGCATGTAAGGAGGCGCCGACGCGCCTGTCAATCCCGCCCGGGCGTCACCCCGCGCCGAGGCGGGCGAGGGCGGCGCGGTAGGCGGCGCGCGCCGCGTCCTCGCGGGGGTGGCGGCCGTCGGCGACCACCCGCCGCCCGGCGACGTAGACCTCGCGCACCGCGCGGGACGGGGTGGCGAACACCAGCGAGTCGAGGAGCGCGTCGCCGCTGCGGCCGATCAGCTTGGGGTCGTCCGGGTCGAGGGCCACCAGGTCGGCGCGGCGGCCGGGGACGATCGCCCCGGCGCGCAGCCCCAGCGCCGGGGCGCCGCCCGCCAGCGCGCGCCGCCAGAGGTCGGCGCCGCAGCCCGCGCCGGGGGTGCCGAGCACGCCCCGCCGCCGCGTCGTCAGGCGCTGGCCGTCTTCGAGAATCCGCAGTTCGTCGGCGGCGTCGAGGCTCACGTGGCTGTCGGTGCCGACGCCGAAAACGCCGCCCGCCGCCAGGAACGCCTCCGCCGGGAACAGGCCGTCGCCGAGGTTGGCCTCGGTGGTGGGGCAGAGGCCCGCCACCGCGCCGGAGGCGGCGAGGCCCGCCACCTCGGCGGCGTCCAGGTGGGTGGCGTGGATCAGGCACCAGCGGCGGTCCACCGGCGCGTGCTCCAGCAGCCACGCCACCGGCCGCTGGCCGCTCCAGGCGAGGCAGGCCTCCACCTCGGCGGTCTGCTCGGCCACATGGATGTGCACCGGCGCGGTGGGGTCGAGGGCGTCCGCCGCCGTCAGGGCGTCCGCCATCTCCTCCGGCGTCACCGCCCGCAGCGAGTGCAGCGCCAGGCCCACCCGCTGCCCCGGCCGCGCCGCCGCGCGCGCGCCCTCGACGATCCGCATCAGGCCGTCCACGCCGTTGAGGAAGCGCGCCTGCCCCGGCGTCGGCGCCGCGCCGCCGAAGCCGCCGTGGGCGTAGAGCACCGGCAGCAGGGTGATTCCGATGCCCGCCGCCTCCGCCGCGCCGAGCAGGCGCTTGGCGATTTCGGCGCGGTCGGCGTAGGGGGCGCCGTCCGGCCCGTGGTGGAGGTAATGGAACTCGGCCACCGCGGTGAAGCCGCCCTTCAGCAGTTCCACGTAGAGCATTTCCGCCACCGCCCCCACGTCGTCGGGGGTGAGCCGGGCGAGGAAGGCGTACATCGTCTCCCGCCAGTTCCAGAAGCTGTCCATGCCGCCGCGCGCGCCGGTGCGCTCGGCGAGGCCCGCCATCGCGCGCTGGAAGGCGTGGGAGTGGAGGTTGGGCATGCCCGGCAGGGTCGGCCCGCACAGGCGGCGCGCGGCGGGCGGGCAGGGGGCGTCGGCGGTCACGGCGGCGATGGCGCCGGTGGCGTCGTCCACGTCGATCGCCACGTTCTCGGCCCAGCCTTCGGGCAGCAGCGCGGCGGGGCAGAACAGCACGGTCATCGGGGGGCGGCGCTCCAGGCGATCAGGGCGTCCACCAGGCGCGCGAGGTGCGGGCGCAGCAGCGCCGCCCGCGTCGCGTCGTAGGCGAACGGCGGCGCTTCCTCCATGTAGGTGGACTGGGCCATTTCCAGTTGCAGGGCGTGGACGCGCTCCGCCGGGCGGCCGTAATGGCGGGTGATGTGGCCGCCGACGAAGCGCCCGTCGGTGACGCGGGTGTAGCCCGCCGCCGCCTTGAGCGCGTCTTCCGCCGCCGCGACCAGATCCGGCGCCGCCGCCGCGCCCCGGTTGGTGCCGAGGTTGAAGTCGGGCAGGCGGCCCTCGAACAGGCGCGGGATCTCGCTGCGGATCGAATGGGCGTCGAGCAGCACGGCGAAGCCGTAGGCGTCGCGGATGCGCGCCAGCTCCGCCGCCAGGGCGTCGTGATAGGGCCGCCAGCGGGTGGCGACGCGCTCGCGGATCTCCGCCGCGTCCGGCTCGGCGCCGGGGCGGTACACCGGGCGGCCGTCGAACAGCGTGGTGGGGCACAGGCCGGTGGTGGCCCCGGCGTAGAGCGGCGTGTCGTCGGGGGCGCGGTTGAGGTCGACGACGAAGCGCGACACCCGCGCGCGGATCAGCCCCACCGGCCGGTCGACGAGGAAGTCGTAGAGCAGCGGCAGGTGCCAGTCGGTGTCGGGCAGCTCCGCCGCCTCGGGCGTGAGGCGCGCGGCGATGGCGGGCGGCACGTGGGTGCCCGCGTGGGGAATGCTCACCAGCACCGGGCAGCGGGCGGGGCGGAGGTCGAACGGCGCGATCGGCAACGCGGGGTCTCCTCGAAGCGGCGCGTGCCGGAAAACGCGCCATCCCGCCCACCATGACCGAAAATCCGGCAGACGAACAGCCCCCGCCTGTCCGGAGTTTTGCTGGACATCGCCGCCCCGCCGCCCCACTCTGCGGCGCATGATCGAGAACCGCCACACGCGCGTCGCCGCGATCCTCGGCCCCACCAACACCGGCAAGACGCACTACGCGATCGAGCGGTTGATGGCGCACGCCAGCGGCATGATCGGCTTCCCCCTCCGCCTGCTGGCGCGCGAGAACTACGACCGGGTGGTCAAGGTGCGCGGCGCCGCCCAGGTGGCGCTGGTGACCGGCGAGGAGAAGATCATCCCGGCCAATCCGCGCTACTTCATCTGCACCGTCGAGGCGATGCCCCTCGACCGGCTGGTGGAGTTCCTGGCGGTGGACGAAATCCAGATGTGCGCCGACGCCGAGCGCGGCCACGTCTTCACCGACCGCCTGCTGCACGCGCGGGGGATTTCCGAAACCCTGTTCCTCGGCTCCGACACCATGCGCGGGGTGATCTCGCGCCTCGTGCCCGGCATCGAGATCCAGACCCGGCCGCGGATGTCGCGCCTCAGCTTCGCGGGCGCCAAGAAGCTCACCCGCCTGCCGCGCCGCTCGGCGATCGTGGCGTTCTCGGCGGCGGACGTCTACGCCATCGCCGACCAGGTGCGGCGGCACCGGGGCGGCGCGGCGGTGGTGCTGGGGGCGCTCTCGCCGCGCACCCGCAACGCCCAGGTGGCGATGTACCAGTCGGGCGAGGTGGACTTCCTGGTGGCCACCGACGCCATCGGCATGGGCCTCAACATGGATATCGACCACGTCGCCTTCGCCCAGACGGTGAAGTACGACGGCGCCCAGCCCCGCCACCTCGCCGCCTCGGAAATCGGGCAGATCGCCGGGCGCGCCGGGCGCCACATGAACGACGGCACCTTCGGCACCACCGCCGACGCGCCGCCGTTCGAGGCGGAAATCGTCGACCGGGTGGAGAACCACGACTTCCGCCCGGTGAAGGCGCTCTACTGGCGCAACCGCGCGCTGCGCTTCACCTCGGTGGAGGCGCTGCTGAAAAGCCTGACGGTGCCGCCGCCCGGCGCCGAGTTCCTGCGCGCCCGGCGGAGCGACGACCTGCTGGCGCTCGAGGCCCTCTCCCAGGCCGAGGCGGTGACGGCGCGCGCCACCGACCCGGACCGCGTGCGCCTGCTGTGGGAAATCTGCCAGATTCCGGATTTCCAGAAGATCATGGCCGAGGCCCACGCGCGGCTGCTGCAACGGCTCTATCTCTACCTCACCGAAGACTCCGGGCGAATCCCCGACAGTTTTCTCGAACACCACGTCTCGCGCATCGACCGGATCGACGGCGACATCGTCCACCTGTCGCAGCGAATCGCGCAAATCCGGGTCTGGACCACCGTCGCCAACCACGCCGGGTGGGTTTCCGACACGAATCATTGGCGCGAACGCACAAGACGGATTGAAGATCGCCTATCGGATGCGTTACATGACCGTCTGACGCAAAAGTTCGTGGACCGGCGCACCGCCGTCCTGCTCAGCCGCTTGAAGGGGCAAAGTCCGTTGGAAGCAACCGTCACGCCGAACGGGGACGTTCACATCGAGGGCCATCGCGTTGGCCGCCTCGAAGGGTTGGGGTTCATCGCCGAGACCGGCGGAACCTCGGATCAGGCCGACAAGGTCGTGGCCGTCGCCGCATCCCAGGCGCTGAAGGGCGAGGTCGCCGCGCGCGCGCAGGCGCTCTCGGTGGCCCCGGACGCCACCTTCGCGCTCACCAACGGCGGCGAGATCACCTGGCACGGCGCGCCGGTGGCGCGGGTCGTCGCCGGGTCGGAGCGCCTCAAGCCGCGCGCCGAGGCGCTGCCCAACGACCTGCTGGCCGAGCCGCTGGCGGATCTGGTGCGCACCCGCACGCAAGGGTGGCTCGAAGCCCAGATCAAGACCGTGCTGCGGCCCCTCGCCTCGCTCGCCGAGGCGGAGTTGCAGGGGCTGTCGCGCGGCATCGCCTTCCGCCTCGTCGAGGCGGGCGGCACGATCCGCCGCGCCGCCCTGGCGCAGGACCTCGGCCACCTCTCCGACGACGACCGCAAGGCGATGGGCAAGCTCGGCGTGCGCTTCGGCGTCGAGACCGTCTACCTGCCGGACATGCTCAAGCCCGCCGCCCAGCGCCTGCTGCTGGTGCTGACGGCGGTGGACCGCAAGGTCGAGGACGTGGCGGGCTTCGTCCACGCCCATTCGCCGCTCACCCCGGGCCAGGTGTCGTTCCCGCTCGCCGACGGCGTCGCCGCCGAGTGGGTGGAGCTGCAGGGCTACCGGGTGTTCGAGCGCCGCGCCGCGCGCGTCGACATGCTCGAACGCTTCGCCGCCGAGGTGCGCCGCTTCCTGCGCGACGAGGCCCTGACCACCAAGGTGGATTCCCAGCCCGGCAAGCCCGCTCCGGCCGCCGAGGGTGAGGACGCCGCCGCGCCGACGGAAGCCCTGCCGGTCGAGGCCCCGGCCGAGGCTCCGGCGGAAGCCCCGGCGGACGCCGCTCCGGCCGAGGCCGTGGCGCCCGAAGCCGCTCCGGCCGCCGAAGCCGCCCCGGCGCCGGAAGGCGCCGCCGAGGACGCCGCGCCGGAGAAGCCGGTGGCGCCGCAGGGGTCGAAAATCCTGCCGCCCGCGCTGATGTCGCTGCTGGGCGTCGGCGCCGACGACACCACGACGATCCTGCGGGTTCTGGGCTACCGCGTCACCGATGCCCGCGAGGGCCTGGCGGTGCAGCCGAAGAAAAGCCCGAAGAAGGCGTTCGGCGGCGGCAACCGCCGCCCGCCGCGCCCCGAGGGCCAGCCCCAGGGCGAGCGCCCGCCGCGTGCGCCGCAACCGCCGCAGGGCGAGCGTCCGCCGCGCCCGGAGCGGACGGAAGCCCGGGGCGAGCGTCCCGACCGTGGCCCGCGCCCGCC
>JAUVUZ010000012.1 GCA_030604885.1 Alphaproteobacteria bacterium
ACGCGGGCGGCGGCCTGACGGTGACGGCGGGCGACGGCGTGGTGGTGGAATACAAGGGAGGCCAAGCCAACCTCGCCGACACCGTCGACCGCCTGAGCGCGGAGCCCGGCCTCGCCTGGCTCAAGGACATGCAATCTCGCAACGACGTCGCCTGGAACGCGGTGGCCGAGGCCCACAAGTCCTGGGACTACAAAAGCCAGGGGCTGACGGGTCCGGCGGCGGCGATGATTACGATCGCCCTTGCCGTCGCGACATACGGAATCGGGGCTGAGATCGGGGCGGCTGCTGGTTTGACCACCACGACCGCAGCTGCCGGGGGTGGAACTGCATTCACGACGGCAGGTGTCATGGCCAACGCGGCATTCACATCGCTCGTGACCCAGGCGTCGCTCAGCCTCGTCAACAATCAGGGGAATCTCGGAACGGTACTGAAGGACCTCGGTTCGTCCAGCGCCCTGAAGTCGTTGGCGACCGCCGTGGTGACGGCTGGATTGATCGATGGTCTAGGCTTCGCTGGGGATCCTGCCGCAGCAAAGGGACTTTCTATCGTTGATCGTATTCAGAAGGCAGCGGTGCAACAACTCGCTAAAGCCGCAGTCAATACCGCGACCAACGTGGTGATCGCCGGCACCCCCCTCAGCGATACGCTCAAGTCGCAGCTCCTTGCAGCGGCGGCGGGAGTGATAGGCCAAGTAGGAGCAACTAAGATTGGCGACCTAGCCAAGGGTGGAGATATCGATCTCGTTACGAAATATATCGCTCATGCGGCGCTGGGGTGTGGTGTTGGAGCCTTAAGTGGCGGTGATTGCGCGTCGGGTGCTACGGGTGCAACAATAGGCGAAGTCGCTGGCCAAATGTATGCGTATCTAAACGGTGGCAACCTTTCACAAGCGGAAATCGACGGTACTCTGCGAAACTGGCAGAAACAGGGTGTGGATATCGCGGTCCTTTCTGCAGCTCTTGGAGCGCTAATTTCCGGCCTAGACGTCAATACCGCCGCAGGAACAGCTATGAATGCCGTTCTTTATAATACAATGCAGCATATATCTCGGGGAGTGAATGGTATGGAGACCTTAGCCGAACATAGAGCAACAATTGTTGAGGAAGATTCTCCTTCTGCGTTTTCGACGGAGTTACAAGATAAGCTCGGCCCACCAGTTCAATTTTCGAACGGCAAATATGGTTATGTTCTGGAATTCCTAAAATCGGATGGCGATCTGGTGATGGCTGTCAACGCGGATAAAACTGGATCATCCCTTGAAATGTATAATAAAGGGCAATTTTCCGACTTCGGAAAAGTCGATAATGATTTTTTAGAGCAAAGGCTTCTTCTTGAGTATGCAAATAACAAGGATTTCTCTCAGAAATATCCGAGCGACTTTGCGACGGTGACGTGTGCGTTTATTTACTGTACTGCGTCATTCTCGAACAGCAACACGATGGCTGACGTGATGTTGAAAAATGCTGGGGTAACAATTCCTGACACTGGCTCCACGCATGTCCCCGGAGGATTTTATTATAGTACTAACAGATATCGCCAATGGCTCGAAGATAGGGCGAGATCAGGGGAATGATATGAAAAAAAATGCAGTATCGTTGATCGCGTGTGCAGTTCCAGGTGTAAGTTTGGCTTGTTATATATACATGACACACAAACGCCTTATACGCGATCTTCATATTTTAGACTGTGTGCCACTTGATAAATGGGTTGGAGGTGGTTGGGGAACATACACATACTTACTCCATGTAGCATTTCAGCCAACGTGGGTGGCAATGGCATGGTCTTCGTTGCTCGTTCTGGCGGCGATGTCTTTGAGGGATTCAGTCATTAGGAATAGCCCAATGCACAATGACGAATTTCCTAGTTACTTATTCGTTGTATTTAGAATTTTGTTTTGCTTTATTCTGGGTCCGCTTATGATTTTCTTGATTAAGATTAGCGGTTACATCTTGGTGCCATGGGAGCGTCCTTAAATGCGCATCAGCAATCGTCGCGGAGATATCTCTCTAATTTACCAAGTATCAGATATTGGAATCTCCTCACTTCCTCTCGTTGTTGTTGGCTACTTTAATACATTTTCCGATAAAATCGAAATGGGCATGCTGAGTAAGTGCGTGGAGGGGAGTCGTATTTCCGGAATCCTTGCCTTTTCTAATGAAAGAGTTCTCGAATGGAGTATGACCGCAGGTGTCGTGATGACGATAACGTTATATTTATACATGAGGTCGTCTTATATATTCATCCATCAACCACAGGAAAGAATGTTGTGCAAAAACAACATAATTACGCTTCTTAAACAGGTATTGCTATTTACAATTTTTATTGTACCGGTTTCGTATGTGGCCACACTTATAATTCGCTGGAAATTGTTATGAGTCGATGCGTGGGGGCGTCGTGGCAGCGATCGGCTTCGTTTTTTATGCCCGGATTCGCAAGAACATGCCGATTTATAGGGGTTTCGGCCATTTTTCGGTCTTTTAGGAACGCGGGATAGCAACAGCAAGGAGGGCTACCGCCTCGACGCCCTCAACCACCGTCAGCGCCGTTCGCGATATCGCGATGACCGGCGCCACGCTGACCAATCGAGGGCTGATGGGCACCGGCTCGTGGCAGATCTCGGTTTCCAACGGCACGGTGACGCGCTGCTGCGGCGACCTGCCCTCGACGAGAAAAATATACGGTAATAAATATGAAGTATGTATGCGTTGGTATAATAGGCATAATTCCACCCGTTATATGGTGGATGGCGTGGTGTGTCGGTGACTATGTGCGCGGGCCGTATGGGGTGATGGATGTTGTGGAATTCTTTTATATGTCGTCATGTATTTTGACGATGGTTGTTCATGGGAATGAACTATGGAATTCGATTATCATAACTACAACAATCGCCTTAAACTCAGCCTTGTATGTGTTTTTATTTTATTTGGTAAGGTGCTTCTTGAGCTTTCGGATGTCCAAATAGTGAGGCGCATATCCGACCATCTCAGATAAGTTGAGGGGGCTGTAATGGCTGTTAGAAATTACAGTGCCTGAAAGCCGAATTCGGGCGGGTCACCCTCGCGTGAAGGTGTCGGCGAAGGCGTGGTCGTCCACGAGGATGTGCTGGGCGAACAGTTCGTGGACGACGAAGTGGAAAATCGCGGGCAGGTCGATGCGCCGCGCGCGGTAGAGATCGAGGAGATGCTCCGCCCGGTGGAGCAGTTGCGCGTGGATCTGCGCGTGGCGTTCGGCGTCGGCGTAGTGCGCCGCCGCGAGCAGGCGGTCCTCGTCGGCGAAATGCGCGCGGGTTTCGTCGAGGAAGGCTTCCGCCGCTTTCAGCGCCGCCGCATCGTGGCGGGGGCCGCAGCCCAGGGCGAGCAGCCGGTTGGCACTGGCGAACAGCGCCCGGTGCTGGCGGTCGATCTCCGCGTTCCCTGAAAGATAGGCGTCGCGCCAGATCAGTTGGTAGACCCAGCCGCCGGTTTCCGCCGCGGCGCATTCGGCGAGGACGACGCCGTCGGCGCAGGTGCGGTTGCGCCCCTCGGTCTTGGCGCGGTAGAGCGCGCGGTCGGCGCGGCGGAACCAGTCGCTCCAGGTGTCGGTGGAGAGGCACGCCGCCACGCCGAGGCTGACGTTCACCGGTGCGCCGATGCCGAAATCGTGGCCCGCCACGGCGGCGCGCAGGCGTTCGGCGGTGGCGATCGCCTCCGTCAGGCCGGTGGTCGGCAGCAGCACCAGGAACTCCTCGCCGCCCCAGCGCCCGAGAACGTCGGTGGCGCGCAGCGAGTCGCGCGCCACCCGGGCGAACGCGACCAGCACCGCGTCGCCCCGGTCGTGGCCGTGGCGGTCGTTGATGGCCTTGAAGTGGTCGATGTCGACGAGGATCGCCGCCACCGGGTGGCCGTAGCGTTGCAGCCGGGCGATCTCCCGGCCCACGATCTCCTCCAGGTGGGTGCGGTTCCAGCAGCCGGTCAGCCGGTCGCGCAGCGCCGCGTGGCGCAGTTCGGCGTCCGAGCGTTCCTTGGTCATCATCAGGAAGCCGTTGGCGATCAGCACGATCACCATGAACACCAGCAGATACGACGCCTGCTGCGTGGCGGAGGACTGGAACGGCGCGCTCACCGCGTCGGGGTGGAACAGCGCCACCCACACCCGCCCGGCCAGCATCGCGATCGAGACGACGACCCCGCACGCCACGAGATTGCGCCCGCGCACCGGGGAGGGGAAGGGGCGTCGCAGCAGGTCCCGCAGGATCAGGAGGTTCTGGACGATGAAGGTGCCGTTGGCGATGACGATGCGGTCCTGAATCCGGTCCATCGACAGCGAAAGGCCGAGCGCCACCAGCAGCGGCGGGATCGCCAGCAGCGCCGGGTGGCAGCGCCAGCCGCGAAAGGTGCGGACCGCGAGGAGGAACAGCGCCTCGGCGACGCCGATCAGGCCGTTGGCGACCACGATCGAGATCCAGTCGGGAATGCCGCCGCGCAGCGCCAGAAGCAGATAGCCGACCGCGTGGCACCCGAGGGCGCCCGCGAACGCCCGCAGCCCGTCGGCGTTGTCCCGCGCCATCCAACCGATGGTGAGGGACAGGGACGCGCTGATCAGGATGACCATCACGAACACGGTCTGGATGTCGAGGTGGATCATGCGGGATATCCGGCGTAGGGGACGACCGTCGGCGCCGTGCGCGTTCGCGCCGGTCGCGGGGGAGATGCGGGTGCGCGCCGAAACGTCCCAGGCTCGCAAGCGGGGACGGACCACCCTGGCACGGCGGCGGGGCGGGATCAAGCCCGGGGCCGGGGGGCGGATTGACGCTTCGGGGAATCGCCGTTAGCCTTTTCCGCCGCAACGGCAGCGCCTCCGGGCGGGAAGGTGGGGAGTGAGGATCGTCGCGGTGACCGCCTGTCCGACCGGCGTGGCCCTGACCTACATGGCCGCCGCCCGCCTCGGCGCGGCCGCGCGCGCCCTCGGTCACGGCTTCCGGGTCGAGACCCAGGGGGCGCTGGGGGTGGAGGACCTCCTCACCCGCAAGGAGATCGCCCGCGCCGACGTGGTGATCCTCGCCGCCGACGTTCCGGTGCGGGACGCCGGGCGGTTCGACCGCTCGCTCCGCCTCGAGGTCTCGACCGGCGACGCGATCGCCGCGCCCGAGGCGGTGTTCGCGCGCGCCGAGGCGCTGCTTCGCGGCGCCCGCGGCCCCGCTGCAACACCGCGCAATGTTTAGTGATTTGCGGCGCGCGCGGCCCCCATGCTAGGGTGCCCGCCGAACATTCACGGGACCGGCCGGAGACCTCCGCCGGGTCTTTTCGGACCTTCCGAATCAGGGAACACTGTCCATGTGCGGAATCATCGGAATCGTCGGACGCGACGATGTCGCGTCGCTGCTGCTCGAAGGGTTGAAACGGCTGGAATACCGCGGCTATGACAGCTCCGGCGTCGCCACCCTGGTGGGCGGCGAGATCGAGCGCCGCCGCGCGGAAGGCAAGATCGTCAACCTCGAGCGCCGCCTGACGGAAGCGCCGCTGGGCGGCACCATCGGCATCGGCCACACCCGCTGGGCGACCCACGGCGGCCCCACCGAGAACAACGCGCATCCCCACGCCACCCGCCGCGTCGCGGTGGTGCACAACGGCATCATCGAGAACTACCAGACCCTGGTGGCGGAGCTGACCGCCAAGGGCCACGTCTTCACCACCGACACCGACACCGAGGTGGTGGTCCACCTCGTCACCGACCTGCTGAACCAGGGCCTCGACCCGGTCGAGGCGAGCCGCCGCGCCTTCCGCCGCCTGGAGGGCGCCTTCGCCCTGGCGCTGCTGTTCGCGGGCGAGGAAGACCTGATGATCGGCACGCGGCGCGGCACGCCGCTGGCGGTGGGCTATGGCGAGGGCACGATGTACCTCGCCTCCGACGCCTTCGCGATGGCGCCGTTCACCAACCGCCTCGCCTACCTCGAAGACGGCGACTGGGCGGTGCTCACCCATTCGGGCGCGGTGATCCGCGATGCCGAGGACGCGGTGGTGGAGCGCAAGATCCACACCAGCAACGTCTCGGCGGCGCTGATCGGCAAGGCGGGCCACCGCCACTTCATGCTCAAGGAGATCTTCGAGCAGCCGCAGGTGCTGGGCGACACCATCAACGCCTTCATCTCCGCCACCACCGGCGCGGTGACCCTGCCGCCGCTGCCCTTCGACCCGGCCCAGGTGAGCCGCCTCACCATCGTCGCCTGCGGCACCGCGTATTATGCCGGCATGGTGGCGAAGTACTGGTTCGAGAAGGTGGCGCGGGTGCCGGTGGAGATCGACGTCGGCTCCGAGTTCCGCTACCGCGACACGCCATTCGCCCCGGGCGGGGTGGCGCTGTTCGTGTCGCAGTCGGGCGAGACGCTCGACACCCTCGAGGCGCTGCGCCACGCCAAGCGCGCCGGGCAGCACATCATCTCGATCGTCAACGTGCCGGAAAGCACCATCGCGCGGGAGTCCGACCTCGTCCTCTACACCCTCGCCGGGCCGGAGATCGGCGTCGCCTCGACCAAGGCGTTCACCACCCAACTGACGGTGATGGCGTGCCTCACCATCGCCTTCGCCCGCGCGCGCGGCACCATCACCGCCGAGCGCGAGGCCGCGCTCACCGCCGCCCTGCGCGAGGTTCCGGCGCAGGCGGTGAGCGTGCTCCAGCACGACGACCGGCTGCAGAGCCTCGCCGGGCATGTGGCGGAGTGCGCCCACGCCCTCTACCTCGGCCGCGGCACCGCCTTCCCGATCGCCATGGAAGGCGCGCTCAAGCTCAAGGAAATCAGCTACATCCACGCCGAGGGCTACGCCGCGGGCGAAATGAAGCACGGCCCGATCTCGCTGATCGACGACGGCATGCCGGTGATCGCCCTGGCGCCCTCCGACGAGCTGTTCGAGAAGATGCAGTCCAACGTGCAGGAGGTCGCGGCGCGCTCGGGCCGCCTGATCCTGTTCTCCGACGCCGAGGGGCTGAAGCGCCTCGAGGGCAAGGCGCGCTGGACCGTGGAACTGCCGAAGACCGACCCGTTCGTCGCGCCGATCCTCTATTCGGTGCCGATGCAGCTGCTCGCCTACCACACCGCGGTGGCCAAGGGCACCGACGTGGACCAGCCGCGCAACCTGGCGAAAAGCGTCACCGTCGAGTGACCGCCTGACCACCATCGGTCCCGGAACCCCGCGACGGCGGTTCCGGGACGCTCTCCCTCCGGCGGCATAAACGAAGCATAAAGCCGCGCCCCCGCTTTCCGCATGGAAGCTTTACGCCCTCCCGACCGATGTTCGAGGCATCGGTTCCACATGCACGGGAGGATGCGGTGCTCGACATCCTGTTCATCGGCCTGATCGTCGCGATCTTCGCCTTCGGCGCGCTGATCCTGCGCGCCTGCGCGCGGATGTGAGGCGGCGATGGCGTTCGACCTGATCCTGGGAGGAGCGGTGGCGGTGGCGCTGCTCGGCTTCCTGGTCTACGTCCTGTTCCATCCCGAGCGGTTCTAGGAGAGCATCCATGGACGCCACGGGCATCCTGCAAATTCTCGTCTACCTCGCGCTGGTGGCGGCGCTCACGCCGCTGGTGGGCGGTTACCTGGCGCGGATCTTCGACGGCCGGGCGCGCTGGCTCGGCTGGATCGAGCGGCCGATCTACCGCCTGTGCGGCGTCTCGCCCGAGCGCGAGCAGCATTGGAGCGCCTACGCCGCCTCGCTGCTCGCCTTCAACCTCGCGGGCGCGCTGCTGCTCTACGGCCTGCTGCGCCTCCAGGCGTGGCTGCCCCTCAACCCGGAGGGGATGGCGGCGGTGGCGCCGCCGCTCGCGTTCAACACCGCCGTCAGCTTCGTCACCAACACCAACTGGCAGGCCTACGGCGGCGAGACCGCCCTCGGCTACTTCGTGCAGATGACCGGCATGACGGTGCAGAACTTCGCCTCCGCCGCCACCGGCATCGCCGTCGCCGCCGCGCTGATCCGCGGCTTCGCGCGCGGTTCGGCCAAGACGGTGGGCCACTTCGCGGTGGACGCGGTGCGCGTCACCCTCTACCTGCTGCTGCCGGTGTGCGTTCTCGGCGCGCTGGCGCTGGTGTGGCTCGGGGTGCCGCAGAACTTCGACCCCGCCACCGCCGCCGTCACCCTCGAGGGCGCGCAGCAGACCATCGCCCAGGGGCCGGTGGCGAGCCAGATGTTCATCAAGCACCTCGGCACCAACGGCGGAGGCTTTTTCAACGCCAACGCCGCGCACCCGTTCGAGAACCCCTCGGCGCTGGTCAACCTGATCCACATGCTTGCGATCTTCGCCATCGGCGCGGGGCTGACCAACGCCTTCGGGCGGATGGTGGGCGACGTGCGCCAGGGCTGGGCGATCCTCGGCGCGATGGCGCTGCTGTTCGTCGCGGGGACGTTCGCCCTGTGGGCGGCGGACGCGGCGGCCAACCCGGCGTTCGCGGGCCTGGGGGTGGACCAGGCGGCCAACCCCTGGCAGCCGGGCGGTAACATGGAGGGCAAGGAGGTGCGCTTCGGCATCGCCGCCTCGGCCCTGTTCGCCGCCGTCACCACCGCCGCCAGCTGCGGCGCGGTGGTGGCGATGCACGACAGCCTGATGCCCCTCGCCGGGCTGGTGCCGCTGGTCAACATCCTCCTGGGTGAGGTGGTGGTTGGGGGCGTCGGCGCCGGGCTTTACGGCATGCTGGTGTTCGCGGTGCTGGCGGTGTTCATCGCCGGGCTGATGGTGGGCCGCACCCCCGAATACCTCGGCAAGAAGATCGAGGCGCGAGAGATCAAGCTGGCGGTGATCGCGATCCTGTCGCTGCCGGTGGGGGTGCTCGGCCTCGGCGCCCTCGGCATGGCGTTCGGTGCGGGCGCGATCCAGGACGCGGGGCCGCACGGCCTCTCCGAACTGCTCTACGCCTACGCCTCGGCCACCGGCAACAATGGCTCGGCGTTCGCGGGCTTCGGCGCCGACACGCCGCTGCACGACATCCTGCTCGGCCTTGCCATGGGCGTCGGCCGCTATGCGGTGATCGTACCGGTGCTGGCGCTCGCCGGATCGGCGGCGGCCAAGCCGCGCATTCCCGCCTCGGCCGGCACCTTCCCCACCCATGGCGGGCTGTTCGTCGGCCTGCTGGTGGCGGTGGTGCTGGTGGTGGGCGGCCTCACCTTCTTCCCGGTTCTCGCTCTCGGGCCGCTGGCCGAGCACTTCGCGCTCGCCGCCGCGGTCCTCTATTGAGGAGTCTCTCCCGATGACGGTTCATCGTCCGCGCGCGACGGCGCTGTTCGACCGCGCGCTGCTCGGCACCGCGGCGGCGGATGCGGTCGCCAAGCTCGACCCGCGCCGCCTGGTGCGCAACCCGGTGATGTTCGCCACCGCCCTGGTGGCGGCGGTGGTCACCGCGCTCGCCGCCCGCGGCGGGGCGGATGCGGCGGTCACCGCGCAGATCGCCGCGTGGCTGTGGGTCACCGTGCTGTTCGGCAACTTCGCCGAGGCGGTGGCGGAGGGGCGCGGCAAGGCCCAGGCGGCGAGCCTGCGCCGCTCGCGCAGCGACGCCTCGGCCAAGCGCGTCGCCGCGCCCGAGGCGGAGGCCTTCGAAACCGTGCCCGCCCAGGCGCTCAAGGCGGGCGACCTGGTGGTGTGCGCGGCGGGCGACACCATCCCGGGCGACGGCGACGTGGTCCGCGGCATCGCCACCGTGGACGAAAGCGCGATCACCGGCGAATCCGCGCCGGTGATCCGCGAATCCGGCGGCGACCGCTCGGCGGTGACCGGCGGCACCCGCGTGGTGTCGGACCGCATCGTCGTGCGCATCAGCGTCGACCCGGGGGAAAGCTTCCTCGACCGCATGATCGCCCTGGTCGAGGGAGCGAAGCGCCAGAAAACCCCCAACGAGATCGCCCTCACCCTGCTGCTGGTGGGGATGACGCTGATCTTCCTGATCGTCGTCGCCACCCTGCCCGCGTTCGCGGCGTGGTCGGGGGCGGCGGTGCCGGTGGCGTTCCTGGCGGCGCTGTTCGTCACCCTCATTCCCACCACCATCGGCGGCCTGCTCTCCGCCATCGGCATCGCGGGCATGGACCGGCTGGTGAAGTTCAACGTCATCGCCAAGTCGGGCCGCGCGGTGGAGGCGGCGGGCGACATCGACGTGCTGCTGCTCGACAAGACCGGCACCATCACCCTCGGCGCCCGCCAGGCCGCCGAGTTCCTGCCCCTGTCCGGGGTGGCGGAGCGGGACCTGGCCGAGGCGGCGTTCCTCGCCTCTCTCGCCGACGACACCCCCGAGGGCAAGTCGATCGTCGCCCTGGCGCGCCAGCGCTTCGGCCTCGCCGAGCGGCAGGGGCTGGCGTTCGTGCCGTTCACCGCGCAGACGCGGATGAGCGGCGTCGACCTCGACGGCGGCGAGATCCGCAAGGGCGCCGAGGACGCGATCCTCGCCCGCGTCGGCGACCTGCCGCCGCCGCAGGCGCGCGAGCTGCGCCAGCACGTCGAGCGGGTGGCGAAATCGGGCGGCACGCCGCTGGTGGTGGCGCGCGACCGGCGGCCCCTGGGGGTGATCCACCTCAAGGACGTGGTCAAGCCCGGCATCCGCGAGCGCTTCGCCACCTTGCGCGACATGGGCATCAAGACGGTGATGATCACCGGCGACAACCCCCTCACCGCCGCCGCGATCGCCGCCGAGGCGGGGGTGGACGACTTCCTCGCCGAGGCGACGCCGGAGCGCAAGCTCGAGCTGATCCGCGACTACCAGCAGGGCGGGCGGCTGGTGGCGATGTGCGGCGACGGCTCCAACGACGCCCCGGCCCTGGCCCAGGCCGACGTGGGGGTGGCGATGAACACCGGCACCCAGGCGGCGCGCGAGGCGGGCAACATGGTCGACCTCGAAAGCGACCCCACCAAGCTGATCGAGATCGTGATGATCGGCAAACAGCTGCTGATGAGCCGGGGCGCGCTCACCACCTTCTCCATCGCCAACGACGTGGCGAAGTATTTCGCGATCATCCCGGCGCTGTTCCTGGCGGGGATGCCGCAGCTCGCGGCGCTCAACGTCATGGGCCTCGCCAGCCCGCAGTCGGCGGTGCTGTCGGCGGTGGTGTTCAACGCCCTGGTGATCGTGGCGCTGATCCCCCTCGCGCTCAAGGGCGTGCGCTACGTGCCCGCGCCCGCCGCCACCCTGCTCAAGCGCAACCTGCTGGTCTACGGCGTCGGCGGTCTGGTCGCGCCGTTCGCCGGCATCAAGCTGATCGACATGGCGGTGGCCGCCCTCGGCCTCGCCTGAGAAAGGAGTTTCGCGATGTTCTCCCATGTTCGCCCGGCGCTGGTGTTGATCGCGCTGTTCACCCTGGTCGCGGGCCTCGGCTACCCCTTCGCCGTCACCGGCCTCGCGCAACTGGCGTTCCCCCACCAGGCCCACGGCAGCCTGGTCGAGCGGGACGGCCGGGTGGTCGGCTCGGAGCTGATCGGCCAGGGCTTCTCCCGCCCCGAATACCTGCACGGCCGCCCCTCCGTGAACGGCTACGACGCCGCCAACTCCGGCGGCTCCAACCTCGCGCCGTCGAGCCGCGCCCTCGCCGCGCAGGTGGCGGAGCGGGTCGCGGCGGTGCGCGCCCTCAACCCCGGCGAGCCGGGGCCGGTGCCGGTGGACCTCGTCACCGCCTCGGCCTCGGGTCTCGACCCGGACGTCTCGCCCGCCGCCGCCCTCTACCAGGCGCGGCGCATCGCCGCCGCCCGCGGCATGGCGGAGACCGAGGTGCGGGCGATGGTGGCCGCGTTCACCCGCGGCCGCGACCTCGGGCTGCTGGGCGAGCCGCGCGTCAACGTGCTGGAATTCAATCTGGCGCTGGACGCGCGGCGGCCGATGCGCTGAGATCGGCCGATGAGCGAAACCGCCCCCCGTCCGTCCCCCGAAGCCCTGCTCGCCGAAGCCGCGCAGGAAGGGCGCGGCCGCCTGAAGATCTTCCTCGGCGCCGCGCCCGGGGTGGGCAAGACCTACGCGATGCTGGAGGCCGCCCACGAGCGGGTGCGCGAGGGGGCGGACGTGGCGGTGGGGCTGGTGGAGACCCACGGCCGCCGCGAGACCGAGGCGCTGCTGGCGGGCCTCGAGGTGCTGCCGCGCCGGGCGGTGGCCTACCGCGAGCGCAGCTTCGAGGAAATGGACCTCGACGCGCTGCTGGCGCGCAAGCCGGGCCTCGCGCTGGTGGACGAGCTGGCGCACACCAACGTGCCGGGGTCGCGCCACCTCAAGCGCTGGCAGGACGTGGAGGAGCTGCTGGCGGCGGGGGTGGACGTCTACACCACCGTCAACATCCAGCACATCGAGAGTCTCAACGACGTGGTGGAGCAGATCTCCGGGGTGCGGGTGCGCGAGACCGTGCCCGACGCGATCCTCGCCGCCGCCGCCGAGATCGAGCTGATCGACCTGCCGCCCGAGGACCTGATCAAGCGCCTCAACGAGGGCAAGGTCTACCTGCCCGAGCAGGCGCGCCGCGCGGTTCACCACTTCTTCTCCCCCGGCACCCTCACCGCGTTGCGCGAAATGGCGCTGCGCCACGCCGCCGAGCGGGTGGATCGGCAGATGGTGGACTTCATGCGCGCCCACGCCATCGCCGGGCCGTGGCCCGCGCGGGAGCGGGTGCTGGTGTGCGTGGACGAGCGGGCCGACGCGCTGCGCCTGGTGCGGGTGGCGAAGCGCGCCGCCGAGCGCCGCGGCGCCGCCCTGATCGCGGCGACGGTGGAGACGCCCAAGTCCTACGCCCTCTCCGACGCCGACAAGGACCGCATCGACGGCGCGATGCGCCTCGCCGCGCGCCTCGGCGCCGAGACCGCGATCCTCGAGGGCGACGACGTGGTGGCGGCGGTGCTGGGCTTCGCGCGGGAGCGCAACGTCACCCAGATCGTCGTCGGCCGCGCGCGACCGGGGCGCTGGGGGTTCGGCAAGGCGGTCACCGACCGGCTGATCGCCGCCGCCGGGCAGATCAACGTGCTGGTGGTGGGCGGCGGGCCGGACAAGCCGCCGCCGCGCCCGGCGGCGCCGCGCCGGGGCGACGGCCTGGGCTACGGCCTGGCGCTCGCCGCCGCCGCCGCCGCCACTCTCGCGGGCGTCGCGGTGGATCGCGCCGGACTGCCGATCGCCAACATTTCGGTGATCTACCTGATGGCGGTGTTGCTGGCGGCGATGCGCGCCGGGCGCAAGCCCGCCATCGCCGCGTCGCTGGCGAGCTTCTTCGCCTTCAACTTCTTTTTCACCGAGCCGCGCCGGACCTTCGCGATCACCGACACCCAGAACATCCTCACCGTGGTGCTGTTCCTGGTGGCGGCGGTGATCGTCTCCAACATGGCGGCGCGCCTGCGGGCGCAGATGGAAACCTCGCGCGAGAGCGCGCGGCGCACTCACAACCTCTACGAATTCGGCCGCAAGATCACCGCCGCCGCCACCGAGGACGACGTGCTGTGGGCGGTGGTGCACCACGTCGCCGCCACCATCGGCGGCAAGTCGCTGGTGCTGACGCCGGAGGACGACGGCGGCCTCGCCGTGGTCGCCGGATATCCGCCCGAGGACCGCCTCGACGACAAGTCCGCCGCCGCCGCCGAGTGGGCGTGGGGGCAGGGCAAGGTGGCGGGGCGCGGCTCCGAGACCCTGCCCGCCGCCGACTGGCTGTTCCTGCCGCTCGCCACCGGGCGCGGGCGGATCGGCGTGCTCGGCGTGCAGATGACCGACGGCGCCGACGCGCCCTCGGCGGCGCAGCTGCGGCTGCTCGAAACCCTCGCCGACCAGGCGGCGGTGGCGATCGAGCGCACCGCCCTCGTCACCGACATGGAGGCGGCCAAGGTGGCCACCGAGCGCGAGCGCCTGCGCGCGGCGCTGCTCTCCTCCCTCTCCCACGACCTGCGCACGCCGCTGGTGTCGATCCTCGGCGCCGCCACCAGCCTCGTCAGCTACGACGCGGTGCTCGACCCCGGCAGTCGCCGCGAACTGGCGCAGACCATCCAGGACGAGGCCGAGCGGCTCAACCGCTTCGTCCAGAACCTCCTCGACATGACCCGCCTCGGCGCGGGCGCCCTCGAACCCAAGACCGACTGGGCGGATCTCGCCGACATCGTCCGCGCCGCCGTGGACCGGGCGCGGCGGATCGCCCGGCGCCATGTTCTCAAGGTCGAGATCGCGCCCGAGATGCCGCTGATCCGCGTCGACGCGGTGCTGATCGAGCAGGTGGTGTTCAACCTCGTCGACAACGCCTGCAAGTACGCGCCGCCCGGAACCGTGGTGAAGATCTGGGCCAAGCCCTCGGACGGCGAGGCGGTGCTGGAAGTGGTGGACCAGGGTCCGGGGATTCCGCCGGAGGACCGGGAGAAGGTGTTCGAGATGTTCTACCGCGTGCGCCAGAGCGACAGCCAGTCGGGCACCGGCCTCGGCCTCGCGATCTGCCGCGGCGTCGTCGAGGCGCACGGCGGCACGATCCGGGTGGACGAAGGCATCCACGGCGTCGGCGCCGCGATCGTCGTCCGCCTGCCGCTGCCCGAGGCGCCGCCGCTGCCGGAGGCCCAGGCATGAGCGCGCGGGTGCTGGTGATCGACGACGAGCCGCAGATCCGCCGCTTCCTGCGGATTTCCCTGTCCGCCAACGGCTACGCGGTGGGCGAGGCGGAAACCGCCGCCGCGGGCGTCGCCGCCGCGCGGGCCGAGCCGCCCGACCTCGTGGTGCTCGACCTCGGCCTGCCCGACCGCGACGGCCAGGAGGTGATCTCCGAGATTCGCGGGTTTTCGGCGGTGCCGATCATCGTGCTGTCGGTGCGGGCCGACGAGTTCGACAAGGTGGAGGCACTCGACCGGGGCGCCACCGACTACGTGGTCAAGCCCTTCGGCATCGCCGAGCTGATGGCGCGGGTACGCGCCGCGCTGCGCGCCCGCGCCCCCGCCGACGCCCCCGAGGTGGTGACCGCCGGGGCGGTGACCGTGGACCTCTCGCGCCGCGTCGTCCGCCGCGACGGCGAGGAGGTGCACCTGTCGAAAAAGGAGTGGGAGCTGCTGGCGCTGTTCGCCCGCAACCCGGACCACGTCCTCACCCACCGGCAGATCCTCAAGGAGGTGTGGGGACCGGCGCACGTCACCGACACCGCCTATCTGCGGGTCTACGTCAACCAGCTGCGCCAGAAGCTCGAAGCCGATCCCTCCGCCCCGATGCTGCTGGTCAACGACCCGGGGGTCGGCTACCGCCTCCGCCTCGGCGACTGACGCCGACACTACCCGAAGGTGGCGGAAGGGTCGGGGGCGTTCGTCCGCGCCCCTTTTTTTCGTGCGCGCCGCACCAAGGTTACAATCTTGCAGTCGGCGATCCGGATTTCCACTTTTGAGCCGGTGCCGCAGCCCCTAGATTTACGGGCAACACCCGATTTTCGAACGGGTTACCTCCAATCCGGTGGAACCGGATGGATCGGAACAGGGTTCGGGAGACGGCCCCGGAACTGCAAATCCGTTGAATCCGGCGCGCCGCGCCGGGCGGCGCACCCCTTCCGGGCGCCAGACTTGACGGGTAGGGCGTTCCCACGCGGGGAGTCCCGGACGTCACGCGGGCACGGAGTGCAGCACATGGCGACGAACGCAACCAACGCGCGGACGGGGCTGGCGGACACCAAGGTCCGGGTCCAGCAGGTCGGCCGCTTCCTCAGCAACATGGTGATGCCCAACATCAGCGCCTTCGTGGCGTGGGGCCTGATCACCTCGCTCTTCATCCCCACCGGTTGGACCCCCAACGAGCACATGGCGAAGCTCGTCGGGCCGATGATCACCTATCTCCTGCCGCTCCTGATCGGCTACACCGGCGGGCGCCTGGTGGGCGGCGACCGGGGCGCGGTGGTGGGCGCGATCTCGACCATGGGCGTGGTGGTCGGCGCGTCGATCCCGATGTTCCTCGGCGCGATGATCATCGGCCCGATCGGCGGCTACGCGATCCGCGAGTTCGACCGCATGGTCGAGGGCCGGGTGCGCGCGGGCTTCGAGATGCTGGTGGCGAACTTCTCGGCGGGCATCATCGGCATGCTGGTGGCGATCCTCGCCTACCTCGTGGTCGGCCCGGTGGTGGCGTCGCTTTCGGTCTGGCTCGGGGCGGGCGTGCAGGCGCTCATCAACACCGGCTGGATCCCGCTCGCCTCGCTGCTGGTGGAACCGGCGAAGATCCTGTTCCTCAACAACACCATCAACCACGGCGTGTTCACCCCCCTCGGCACCCAGGAGGCGCTGGCCCACGGCAAGTCGCTGGTGTTCCTGATCGAGGCCAACCCCGGGCCGGGCCTCGGCCTGCTGCTCGCCTACTTCTTCTTCGGCCGCGGCGTCGCCAAGCAGTCGTCGCCCGCGGCGATGATCATCCACTTCCTCGGCGGCATCCACGAGATCTACTTCCCCTACGTGCTGATGAAGCCGCGCCTGATCGTCGCGATGATCGCGGGCGGCATGGCGGGGGTGTTCGCGCTCTCGGTGCTGGGCGGCGGCCTGCGGGCGCCCGCCTCGCCCGGGTCGATCTTCGCGGTGCTGCTGATGACCCCGGCGGACGGTTTCGTCGGCGTGATCGGCGCGGTGGTGGCGGGCGGCGTCGTCACCTTCCTCGTCGCCGCCGGGCTGCTCAAGAGCGACCGGCGCGAGGCGGCGGAGGGCGACCTCGACGACGCGGTGGCGCGGGTCCACGCGATGAAGGCGGAATCCAAGGGCGCCGCCCCGGCGGCGGCTCCGGCCCACGCCGGTCCGGTGCGGCGGATCGTGGTGGCCTGCGACGCGGGCATGGGGTCGAGCGCGATGGGCGCCAACATGCTGCAGAAGAAGCTCGCCGCCGCCGGTCTCGCCGACGTGCGCGCCACCAACGCGGCGATCAACAGCCTGCCGCCGGACGCGGACATCGTCATCACCCAGGCGACCCTCACCGACCGCGCCCGCCACGCGGCGCCGGGGGCGACCCACGTGTCGATCGACAACTTCCTCGACGGCGGCGCCTACGACGGCGTGATCGCCACGGTCAAGGCCGCGCGGGAGGGCACCGCTCCGGCGGCTCCGGCGACTCCCGCCGCCGCGCCCGCCGCCGCCCTGCGGCTGTCGGAGGGGGACATCTTCCTCGGCCTCAAGGCCGCCTCCAAGGAGGAGGCGATCCGCTTCGCCGGGCAGAAGCTGGTGGAGGCCGGGTGCGTCACCCCGGCTTACGTCGACGCCATGCTCGCCCGCGAGCAGGTGGTTTCCACCTACCTCGGCCAGTCGCTGGCGATGCCCCACGGCACCCACGAGGCGCGGGGCGAGGTGATCCGCACCGGCATCGTCGTCTGCCAGTATCCGGAAGGGGTGTGGTTCGGCGGCGACGAAGGCAACGTGGCGCACCTGGTGGTGGGCCTCGCGGCCAAGGGCGACGAGCACCTCGCCCTGATCTCGGCCCTCGCCGGGGTGCTGGAGAAGCCCAAGGTGGTGGAGCACCTGTCGCACACCGCCAGCGCCGCCGACATCCTGCGGATTCTCGAACTCGCCACCACGGCGCGCTGAGGCGCCCGCGGGGACCCCGCGCGGGGTCCCCGCCCAACCCAACCACCGCAAGGAGGAGACCATGGACGCCGTTCACTTCGGGGCGGGGAACATCGGCCGCGGCTTCATCGGCAAGGTGCTGGCCGACGCGGGCTGGCGCGTCACCTTCGCCGACGTCAACGCCGAGCTGGTGGGCCTGATCGCCGCCCGGCGCGCCTACCACGTGGACGTGGTGGGCGAAACCGCGCGGCGGGAACGCGTTGCCGGAGTGGACGCGGTGTCCGCCGTGGGCGAGGAGGTGGTCGAGCGCATCGCCGCCGCCGATCTCGTCACCACCGCCGTCGGCCCGGCGGTTCTGCCGCGCCTCGCGCCGACCCTGGCGCGCGGCATCGCGCGGCGGCTCGCCCGGGGCGGCGCCGCGCCGCTCAACGTGATCGCCTGCGAGAACGCGGTGCGCGCCACCACCGCCCTCAAGGCGGCGGTGCTGGCGGAGATGACGCCCGAGCTGGCGGCGCGCGCCGAGGCGGAGGTGGGCTTCGCCGACAGCGCGGTGGACCGCATCGTGCCGCCCGCCGCGCCCGACCCGGACGACCCGCTGGCGGTGACGGTGGAAACCTTCTCCGAATGGATCGTCGACCGCACCCAGCTCAAGGGTTGGACCGCCGAGGTGCCGGGCATGCACCTCACCGACACGCTGATGGCGTTCGTCGAGCGCAAACTCTTCACCCTCAACACCGGCCACGCCATCGCCGCCTACCTCGGCGTGCTGAAAGGACTGGCGACGATCCGCGAGGCGGTGGCCGACCCCGGCATCCGCGCCACGGTGGCGGGGGCGATGACCGAAAGCGGCTGGGTGCTGAGCCGCCGCCACGGCTTCGACCCGGCGGCCCACGCGGCCTATATCGAGAAGATTCTCGGCCGCTTCGACAACCCCCACATCGCCGACGACGTGCGCCGCGTCGGCCGCGAGCCGCTGCGCAAGCTTGGGGCCGGGGACCGGCTGATCCGCCCGCTGGCGGGCACCCTCGAATACGGCCTGCCCCATGTCTCCCTGACCCGGGGGGTCGCCGCCGCGCTGCGCTACCGCAACGATTCCGACGTGCAGGCGGTGGAGATGCGGGAGGCGATCGACCGGCTCGGCGTCGCCGCCGCCCTTTCGCGGTTCTGCGACGGCGCGCTGCCGTCCACCGCCCTCGCCGAGGTCGAGGCGGCCTACGCCGAACTCGCGTGATCCGTTATTCCCGTTCGTTTTCCGGAGGTTAAGCCATGGCCGACCCAGACCTCGTGTTGCTCGCTCCCGTCGCCGGGCGGGTGGTGCCGCTCGACCAGGTGGCCGACCCGATGTTCGCCCTCGGCATGATCGGCGACGGCATCGCCGTGGAGCCGTCGTCGGGCGAGGTGTTCGCGCCCTGCGCCGGGGTGGTGGTGTCGGTGCACGCGCGCGGCCACGCGATCAAGCTGCGCGCCGCCAACGGCGCCGAGATTCTCGTCCACGTCGGGCTGGAGGCGGTGGCGCTGCGCGGCCAGGGGTTCGAGGTGCTGGTGAACGAGGGCGACACCGTGGCGGCGGGGGATCCCCTGTCGCGGGTCGATCTCGCCGCCCTCGCCGCCGGGTGCGGCATCGTCACCACCCCGGTGGTGGTGACCGACGACGCCTTCCACGTGGAGCGCCGCGCCGCCGCCGGGCCGGTGGCGGTGGGCGACCCGCTGATGACGGTGGCGCCGGTGGGCGCGCCGGTGGAACCGCCCGAAACCTCCGCCACGCGCGAGGTGGTGCTGGAAATGACCCTGGGCTTCCACGCCCGCCCGGCGGCGCTGCTGGCCGAGGTGGCGAAGGGCTTCGCCTCGTCGGTGCAGGTGGCGCGCGGCGACCAGAGCGCCAACGCCAAAAGCCCGGTGTCGCTGCTCACCCTCGGCTGCCGCTACGGCGAGCGCCTGCGCGTCACCGCCGAGGGCATCGACGCGGAGGCGGCGGTGACGGCGGTGACCGAGGCCATCGCCTCGGGCCTTGGCGACCCGGTGGTGCCGGTGGGCAGCGAAGCCGCGCCCGCCGCGCCCGAGGCCGCCGCACCCGAGGCCCCGGCCGCGCCCTTCCCGCCGGGCGAGCGGGTGGTGCTCGACGGCATCGTCGCCTCCCCCGGCATCGCCATCGGCACCGCCGTGCGCCTCGGCTCCCGCCGCATCGAGCCGCCGGAGACCGGCGCCGACCCGGCGAGCGAGAGCGCCCTGCTGCTCTCCGCCGTCGAGGCGGTGCGGCGGCACCTCCAGGCCCAGGCCGAGGGCGGGCGCACCCAGCCGCAGCGCGAGATCGCCGCCGCCCACGCGGCGCTGCTGGACGACCCGGAGCTGCGCGACGCGGCGGAGAAGTCGATCGCGGCGGGCAAGAGCGCGGGCTACGCCTGGAGCCGCGCCATCGCGGTGCAGACGACGATCCTGCGCGGCCTCGACAACGCCCGGCTGGCCGAGCGCGCCGAGGACCTGGTGGACATCGAGCAGCGGGTGCTGGCGGCGCTGGCGGGCGAGCCGCTGGACGGCGTCGCGGTGGCGGCGGACGCCATCGTCGTCGCCGACGACCTGATGCCGTCGCAGTTCCTCGGCTTCGGCGACAGCCTGCCGGCGGGGTTCGTGCTCGCCCGGGGCGGCCGCACCTCCCACGTGGCGATTCTCGCGGCGTCGAGCGGCGTGCCGATGATCGTCGCGGTGGGCGCCGACGCGCTGCGCATCCCCGACGGCGCCGAGGTGGTGCTCGACGCCGAGGACGGCCGCGCGGTGGTCAATCCGGGCGCGGCGGCCAAGTCGGCGATCGCCGCCGCCGCCGCCGACCGCGAGGCCCGGCGCGACGCCAACCGCGCCGCCGCCCACGAGGACTGCACGATGGCCGACGGCACCCGCGTGCCGGTCTACGCCAACGTCGGCTCTGTGGGCGACGCGACGCGCGGCGCCGCCTTCGGCGCCGAGGGGTCGGGGCTGGTGCGCACCGAGTTCGTGTTCCTCGACCGCCGCACCGCCCCCACCGAGGCGGAGCAGGCCGCCGAATACCAGGCGATGGCCGACGCCATGCGCGGCCGCCCGCTCACCGTGCGGATGCTCGACATCGGCGGCGACAAGCCGATCCCCTACCTGCCGCACGTGCCGGAGGAGAACCCGATCCTCGGCGTGCGCGGCATCCGCATGTCGAAGCGCCACCCGGAGATGCTGCGCCAGCAGTTCCGCGCGATTCTGCGCGTCGCGCCGCTGGGGCAGTGCCGGATCATGCTGCCGATGGTGGCGGACGTGGGCGAGCTGCGCTGGGCGCGCGCGATCTTCGCCGAGGAGAAGGCGGGCCTCGGGATTTCCGCCGAGGTTCCGCTCGGCATCATGATCGAGGTGCCGTCGGCGGTGGCGCTGGCCGACCGCCTCGCCGCCGAGGCGGATTTCTTCTCGGTCGGCACCAACGACCTTACCCAGTACGTGCTGGCGATGGACCGGGGCAACCCGGAACTGGCCGCCGAGGTGGACGCCTTCCACCCCGCGGTGCTGCGGATGATCGCGCAGACGGTGGAGGGCGCCGCCCGCCACGGCCGCCCGGTGGGGGTGTGCGGCGGCCTCGCCTCCGAGGTGCTGGCGGCGCCGGTGCTGATCGGCCTCGGCGTCACCAGCCTGTCGGCGACGCGCTCGGGCATCCCCGATCTCAAGGCGTTCATCCGCACCCTCGACATGGAGGCCTGCCGCGCGGTGGCGCGGGAGGCGCTCGATTGCGACACCGGCGACGAGGTGCGGGCGCTGGTGCTGGCGCGCTGGCCCGACGCCCTGCCGCCGTCGCTCGCCGACGTCATCGGCGCGGCGGGCTGAGGCGCCGATGGGCGGCGTCCTCGCCTGCCTCGACGACTTCAAGCGCGACGGCGCGGCGCCGCTGCGGCGGGTGACGTTCGCCCACGACGCCGCGCCCGCGCCGCCCGGCGGGCTTCAGGTGCCGTTCGCGCGGCTCGAAATCGTCCTCGACGGCGTCTACCGCAACGCCCTGTGCGACGCCGCCGGGCAGGCGGCGACGGCGGCGCTGGAGCCGGGGGAGGCGCTGTTCGTCGCCCCCCAGTGCTGGAACCTGCCCGCGTGGGACGCGGACGTGCGGCTGCTGTCGCTGCTGTTCGGCACCAAGCACCTGGGCTTGAGCCTGCAAGCCTGGGACGCCGGAAGCCGCGCCTTCGGTCCGGTGGAAAAGCGCGGCTGCGCGGTACCGGGCAACAGCCCGCTCTACCAGATGGTCGAGGCCCTCTCCGGCCTGCGGCGGGAGCCGGAGGCGGCGGCCTGCGCCCTGCCGCTGGCGGAGGCGGCGGTGGCCTACGCGCGGGGGCTGGTGGCCCGCAGCGCGGCGGAGGAGGAGCGGCGCTCGGCGGCGCTGCACCGGGCGGTGCGGCAGTATGTGGAGCGCAACCTCGACGCCGGGGCGACGCGCGAGCGGGTGGCGCGGCAGTTCGGCGTCAGCCCCAACTACCTCTCCCGGGTGTTCCGCGACCAGGGCGGCACCACCTTTTCCGACTTCCTCGCCGCCTGCCGCATCGGCACCGCGCGGCGAATGCTCGAGACCGACGCGCCGCTGGCCGAGATCGCCGCCCGCTGCGGCTTCCGCGACGTCAACTATTTCCTCAAGGTGTTCAAGAAGCGCATGGGCCGCACCCCCACCGAATACCGCCTCAGCGTCCGCGCCCGGCCGGAGGCGTGAGGGGGATGCGCAGCAGCGCCGCCGAGGCGGGGCACAGCCCGGCGAACTGGCGGCTGGCGCGGATGCCGGGCGGCGCCTCGGCGCGCTCCACCGGCGTCCAGCCCCAGCGCACCAGCAGCGGCGCGATGGTGGTGGTGAGGGCGTAGGCTTGCGTATGGCCCTCCGCCGCCATCCGGTCCAGCGCCCAGGCGAGGATGCGCCCGCCCCAGCCCTCGCCGCGGCGCTCCGGCGTGACCGCGAGGGAGCGCAGCAGCACCGTGTCTCCGGCGGCTTCGGCGCCGACGCAGCCGATCGGCGCGTCCTCCGCCCCGGCGAAGCGGAAAAAGCGCCGCCCCGGTTCCTCCAGGTCGTCCACCGGCAGGCCGGAGGCGGCGAGCAGCGCCGCGATCTCCGCCGCGCCCGCCCGCCGCACCGTGAAGGTCGCGGTCATGCCGAGAGCCACGCGGCGATGTCTTCCGCCTTGGGCAGGCCGCCCGCGTGGACCACCTTGCCGTCCACCACGATCCCCGGCGTCGAGGCGATGCCGTAGCCCGCGATGGCGGCGTAGTCGGTGACCTTTTCGAGATCGATGGCGACGCCGAGCCTCTCGGCCTCGGTCTTCACCATCTCGGCGGTGGTCTGGCAACGCTTGCAGCCCGGCCCCAGCACCTTCACGTCCTTGGTCATTTGCGTTTCCCCTTCAGGCGAACAGCAGGTTGAAAAGATAGCCGACGGCGAGAATCCCCGCGCCGACGACGCCGACGAACACCGCGATCAGCCGCGCCGTCAGCACCTTGCGCAGGATCACCAGTTCGGGGGCGGAGAGGGCGATCACGCTCATCATGAAGGCGAGCACGGTGCCGAGCGCCGCGCCCTTGCCCAGCAGCGCCTCGACCACCGGCACGATGCCCGCGGCGTTGGAATACATCGGAATGCCGATCAGCACCGCGGCGGGCACCGACCACCACGCGTCGCGCCCCATGATCGACGCCAGCAGGTCGGCGGGAACGTAGCCGTGGATGAACGCGCCCAAGGCGATGCCGAGAACGATCCATTTGCCGACCTTGGCGACGATATCCTTGACCGCTTCGATCCCGTCCTTGATCCGGTCGACGACCGTGACCGTCTCGGCGGGCAGATCGATCGCACTCGAACGAACGTTCCGAACCCAATCCTCAAGCCAACCTTCGAGGTGGAAGCGCCCGATCACCCAGCCCGCGACGATCGCGATGCCGAGGCCGAAGCCGAGATACGCGACCGCGACCTTCCAGCCGAGCAGCGCGAACAGCAGGCCGAGCGCGACTTCGTTGACCATCGGCGCGGCGATCAAAAACGAGAAGGTCACGCCGAGCGGCACGCCCGCCGAGACGAAGCCGATGAACAACGGCACCGCCGAGCACGAACAGAATGGCGTGACGATGCCGAGCGACGCGGCGGCGACGTTGCCCACCCCTTCGCGCCGCCCGGCGAGCAGCGCGCGGGTCCGTTCGGGCGAAAAGAAGCTGCGCACCACGCCCATGGCGAACACCACCAGCGTCAGCAGCATCAGCACTTTCGGCGTGTCGTAGATGAAGAACTCCAGCGCCTCGGCGAGGTGGGTGCCGGGCGCCACAGGAAGTTGCTTCACCGCCCATTGGGAAAACGGTTGGAGCTGCGCGTAAACCAGGAACCAGGCAGCCACGGATGCGGCGACCGCCGCCAGCCACAGGCTCGTCCGTTCGGGCTTGATCTCCGGGGTTTCGGAAGGTGTCGAACAACACTGGGTCATGCCACGGCTTTCCTAAGTTCACAGGGGAGCGCCAGGACAGCGTCGATCACGGCGGCCATCGGCTGGGAGAGATTGGGATTGCGGCGGTAGCGCACCCACTGGGCGTCGCGCCGGTCCGTCACCAGCCCCACCGCCTTGAGCACGCCCATGTGGCGCGACATCCGCGATTGCGTGGCGCCGAGCGCCGCCATCAGCTCGCAGACGCAATGCTCCTCGCCATCCCACAGCAGGCGCAGGGCGGCGAGGCGGGTGGGGTCGGAGAGGGCGGCCATCAGTTGGGTGGGGTGCATGTGCGTATCTCCGCTTATGCGCTTAACCGCATAATATGAGGATCGCGCGGCGCCGTCAACGGGCGGTTTTTCCCCTTGCGGAATTCCATAATTCCATTATCGTTGAAATATGGAACAGACCGACGCCCTCGCCGCCTTCGCCGCCCTGTCGCAGACCACCCGTCTCGACGTCTTCCGCCTGCTCGTCGCCCACGAACCGGATGGCCTGCCCTCCGGCGAGATCGCGCGGCGGCTCGACGTGCCCGCCAACACGCTTTCCTCCCACCTCGGCGTGCTGGCACGCGCCGGGCTGGTGATGACCGAGCGGCAGGGGCGGACGATCATCTACCGGGCGCGGATGGACAACATCCAGAGCCTCGTGGGCTTCCTGGTCAACGCCTGCTGCCAGGGGCGTTACGACGCCTGCGGCTTCCCGCTTCCGATCCCCGCTCCCCGTTCGAGAGGACTCGCCATGACCGACCGCGTCTACACCGTGTTGTTCCTCTGCACCGGCAATTCCGCCCGGTCGATTCTCGCCGAGAGCATCCTGCGGATGGATGGCGGCGACCGCTTCCGGGTGCTGTCCGCCGGCAGCCATCCCAAGGGCGAGGTCCACCCGCTGGCGCTCAAGGTGCTGGGGGAGATGGGCTACCCCACCGACGGCCTGCGCTCGAAGAGCTGGGACGAATTCGCCGGGCCGGACGCGCCCGACGTCGATTTCGTCTTCACCGTCTGCGACAACGCCGCCGGGGAGACCTGCCCGGTATGGCCCGGCCGCCCGATGACCGCCCACTGGGGCATCGAGGACCCGGCGCAGGCGGAGGGCACCGATCTCCAGAAGGAGGCCGCGTTCGTCACCGCGTTCCGCTACCTCAAGACGCGGATTTCGGTGTTCCTCGCCCTGCCGATCGACAAGATCGACCGCCTCGCTCTCGGCAACCGCCTGCGCGACATCGGCCGGTTGGAGGGCGCCAGCGCCCGCACCCCGGCCGACCTCTGACATCCCCAACCAGGAGACGACGATGAAACTCGAAGTGTTCGACCCCGCGATGTGCTGTTCCTCCGGCGTGTGCGGCCCCGACGTGGATCCGGCGCTGGTGGCCTTCGCCGCCGACCTGAAATGGCTGGCCGAGCGCGGCGTCGAGGTGCGGCGCTACAACCTCGGCCAGGAGCCGCAGGCGTTCGCCGCCAACCCCGCCGTGGTCAGGGAGATGGAAGCGGGCATCGAGCGCCTGCCGGTGCTGGTGCTGGACGGCCGGGTGATCGCCACCGGCGCCTATCTCTCGCGCGACCAGCTCGCCCGCAAGCTCGGCATCGCCGCGCCCGCCGCGTCGGGCTGCTGCGCCCCCGGTTCCGGTTGCTGCTGAAAGGAGACTCCGTGGCTCTGCCATCCATCGCGACCCGTTATGCGTTCTTCACCGGCAAGGGCGGCGTGGGGAAAACCTCGCTGTCCTGCGCCACCGGTCTCGCCCTCGCCGAGGCCGGGCAACGGGTGTTGATCGTCAGCACCGACCCCGCCTCCAACCTCGACGAGGTGCTGGGCACGCCCCTCGGCGCCGCGCCCACCCCGGTGGCCGACGCGACCAACCTGTTCGCCCTCAACATCGACCCGGAGGCGGCGGCGCAGGCCTACAAGGAGCGGATGGTGGCGCCCTATCGCGGGGTTCTGCCCCCGGCGGCGATCGCCAGCATGGAGGAGCAGTTCTCCGGCGCCTGCACCGTCGAGATCGCCGCCTTCGACGAATTCGCCAAGCTGCTCGGCGCGCCCGAGGCGACCGCCGGGTTCGACCACGTGATCTTCGACACCGCGCCCACCGGCCACACCCTGCGGCTGCTGACCCTGCCGTCGGCCTGGAGCGGCTTCATCGCCTCCTCCACCGGCGGCGCCTCGTGCCTCGGGCCGCTCGCCGGGCTGGACGCGCAGCGCGCGCTGTACGCCGCCACCGTCGCCCACCTCGCCGATGCGGCGATGACCACGGTGGTGCTGGTGGCGCGCCCCGATCTCCCGGCGCTGCGGGAGGCCGAGCGCACCCGGGGCGAACTGGCCGAACTCGGCGTCGCCAACCTCCGCCTCGCGGTCAACGGCGTGTTCGCCGCCGCCCGGCCGGGCGACGCGGTGGCCGACGCCATGACCCGCCGCGCCGCCCAGGCGCTGGCCGAGATGCCCGCCACCCTGGCGGCGTTACCGCGCACCGAGACGCCGCTGATCCCCCAGGGCACGGTGGGGCTGGACGGGCTGCGCGCGGTGGCGCGGGGCGACGCGGGCGTTTCGCAACCCGCCGCCGCGCCGGAGGTGCCGCCGCTGCCCCGGGGCCTCGACGGGCTGATCGACGAGATCGCCGCCGCCGGGCGCGGCGTGGTGATGACCATGGGCAAGGGCGGCGTCGGCAAGACCGCCGTCGCCGCCGAGATCGCCGTGGCGCTGGCGCGGCGCGGCCACAAGGCGACCCTCACCACCACCGATCCGGCGGCCCACGTGGCGTGGTCGGTGCGCGAGCCGGTGGAGGGGCTGGAGGTCACCCGCGTCGACCCGGAACGCGAGGTGGCGCTCTACCGCGAGGAGGTGCTGGCCAAGGCGGGCAACGGCCTCGACGCCGCGGGCCGGGCGATGCTCGAAGAGGACCTGCGCTCCCCCTGCACCGAAGAGATCGCGGTGTTCCGCGCCTTCGCCCGCACCGTGGACCAGGGCAAGGATCGCTTCGTGGTGGTGGACACCGCCCCCACCGGTCACACCATCCTGCTGCTGGACGCCGCCGAGTCCTACCATCGCGAGGTGCTGCGCACCCAGGCCGACATGCCCGAGGCGGTGCGCGACCTGCTGCCGCGCCTGCGCGACCCGGGGTTCACCCGCGCCATCGTCGTCACCCTGCCCGAGAGCACGCCGGTGCACGAGGCGGAGCGGCTTCAGGCGGACCTGGGCCGCGCGGGAATCGCCCCGTTCGCCTGGGTGGTGAACCAGAGCCTGCTGGCAAGCGGCACCGCCGACCCGCTGCTGGCGCGACGCGGCGCGGCCGAGGCGCCCTTCATCGCGCGGGTGGGGGAGGCGTTGTCCCGCCGCGCGGTGCTGGTGCCGTGGCGGGCGGACGCGCCATGAGCGGCTGCTGCGCTCCCGCGCCGGAGGTCGTGCCGCGCACCCTGGCGGTCGAGCTGCTGGTTCTCGACCGCGACGTCTGCACCCGTTGCCGCGGCGCCGACGTCGCCCTCGACGCGGCGGTGGGCGCCGCCGCCCCGGCGCTGCGGGCGCTGGGGGTGACGGTGGCGGTGCGGCGCGTGGTGGTGGAGACGGAAGCGGCGGCCGAGCGCGTCCGCCTCGTCACCTCGCCCACCATCCGCATCGACGGGCGCGACATCGCCCCCGTCGCCGAATCGCTGTGCGAATCCTGCGGCGACCTGATGACCTCGGGCGCCGTGGACTGCCGGGTGTGGACCTGGCGCGGCGCCGAGTTCACCGCGCCGCCCGAGGGCCTGATCGTCGAGGCGCTGTTGCGCGCCGCCCTCGCGCCGCCGGGGCCGCCGGAGGGGGCGGAGGGTTTCGCCCTGCCGGAAAACCTGCGGCAGTTCTTCCGCCACCGGGCGCCGGGGTGCGGCTGTTCCTGATCCGCCCAAAGAATTCTTGACCTCAAGGTGATTTTTCGGCATTGGGGAAGCGGACACCACGCGCACGGAGGGCGGAATGGACTCGATTCACGGACACGCGGTTCTCGAAATGATGCTGGAGACGCCCGAGGGCTTCGCCTCCGAGGCGACGCTGACGGCGGCGATCGTCGCCCGTTTCGGCGCCGACGCGCGCTTCCACACCTGCTCCGCCGACGACATGGACGCGGCGACGCTGGTGGCGTTCCTCGCCGGGCGCGGCAAGTTCGTGCCGGTGGGCGAGGGCTTCTCCACCGCGCCCGAGAAGATCTGCGCCCACTGATCGCGGCCCGCGGCGGTTCCGCCGCGCCGCCCATCCGTGCTATCCTGGCCGCCGCGCTGCAACCGGATGGGCGGACATGGCCAACGAAATCTGTCTGATCGCGCCCTATGCCGAGCTGGCGGCGGTGGCGCGGCAGGTGGCGGGCAGCGTGCCGCGCGGCTTCGACGTCCGCACCGCCAACCTCGAGGACGCCCCGGCGCTGCTGCCGGAGATCGAGGCGGCGGGCTATCGCGTGCTGGTGAGCCGGGGCCGCACCGCCGAACTGCTGCGCAAGCACACCTCGCTGCCGGTGATCGGCATCCGCATCGACAGCTTCGACGTGCTGCGCGTTCTCGCCGACCTGATCGGCAAGCCCTGCCGCATCGCCATCGTCGGCCACGGCGGAATTCTCCGCGATCTCGCGCGCATGGCCGAAACCCTCGGCCTCGAAGCCTATTCCATCCTGTTCGAGCAGACCGACGCCCTCGAATACGAGCAGCTGCAGTCGGTGGTGCGGGCGCGGCTGGCGCGCGACCCGGTGGACCTGATGATCGGCGACACCATCCCCCAGAGCCGGTTCGCGCCGCTCTGCCCCGAGTTCCGGCTGATCTCCTCCGGCCCCGAGAGCGTCGTCAAGGCGCTCGAGAACGCCGCCGCGCTGCTCGACGCGGTGGACCTCGAACGGGTCAACCGCGACCACCTCTCCACCGTCCTCGACCTGTTCGAGAAGGCGGTGTTCTCCCTCGACCAGGAGGGCCGGGTGGTGCACGCCAACCGCGCCGCGACCCTCGCCTTCCGCATGAGCCGGGCGGAGATGATGGGGCGGCCGGTGGAGGCGGTGGACCCGGCGCTGGCGATCGCCCACGACACCCTGGCGCGCGGCGTGTGGGAGGTGGGGCCGGTGGTGGAGACCCGCTTCGGGCGGATGGTGTGCTACCTCTACCCGATCGTCTCCGACGGCGTCGGGCGCGGCATGGTGTTCGCGCTCGAACGGGTGGAGCGGATCTACACCGTGGAGCAGAAGATCCGCCACCAGGAGCGGGAGCGCAACCGCTTCGTCGCCCAGTATCGGCTGGAGGACTACATCACCCGCGACGCCGAGATGCGCCGCCGCCTCGCCCAGGTGCGGCGCTACGCCGCCACCGACGCCACCCTTCTCGTCACCGGCGAAAGCGGCACCGGCAAGGAGCTGCTGGCCCAGGGCATCCACCGCGCCAGCCGCCGCGCCGAGGGGCCGTTCGTGGCGGTGAACTGCGGCGCGTTTCCGCCGACGCTGCTGGAAAGCGAGCTGTTCGGCTATGTCGAGGGCGCGTTCACCGGCGCCTCGCGCAAGGGCAAGAAGGGGGTGTTCGAGCTGGCCCACACCGGCACCCTGTTCCTCGACGAGGTGGGCGAGCTGGAAAAGTCGCTCCAGACCCGCCTGCTGCGGGTGATCCAGGAGCGCGAACTGATGCGCCTCGGCTCCGAGCAGCCGATCCCGGTGGACATCCGCGTGATCGCCGCCTCCAACAAGAACCTCGAGGAGATGGTCGCGGCGGGCACCTTCCGCGAGGACCTGTTCTACCGCCTCAACGTGCTGAAGTTCGAGACCGTGCCGCTGCGCCAGCGCCCCGACGACATCGTGCCGAGCGCGCTGTTCGCCCTGCGCCGCCACGCCCAGGCCCACGCCAGCGTCGCCGCCGACCTCGCCCCCGACCTCCGCCGCGCCCTGGCCGCCTATCCCTGGCCCGGCAACTTCCGCCAGCTCTCCAACGTGATGGAGCGTATCGCGATCCTCGCCGACCGTCCGGTGGTGACGCTCGCCGAGGCGCGCCCGGCCCTGGCCGATCTCGACGGCCCGCGTCCCCGCGCCTGCGGCTGCGGCTGCGACGTGCTCGACGGCGGCATGGAGGACATCCGCGCCCGCGTCGTCGCCCGGGTGCTGGCCGCCGAGGGCGGCTCGCGCAGCCGCGCCGCCCGCCGTCTGGGGGTGGACCGGGGCACCCTGGCGCGCTGGCTCAAGGAACCGGGCGCCGCCGAATAGATGTGGCGTTTTCCCGCATCGCTGCGGCAAACTGCAGCAGTCGGGAACCTGCCTTCTGGATCATCCGGTTGAAATGCCGGAAATTTCTCCCTGGCACGCAGATTGCGCCAGCACCCCTCGGGTGGGCCGTGCGTGGGGGCGTCGGCGCCGCCCGCCAAAAATCGGCGTCCGCCGAAAGAAACCAGGAACAGTCGGAGGAATGCGATGCGACAAGTCCCGATCAAGGACATGATCGAGAAGGTGCCGGGCGGAATGATGGTGGTGCCGCTGCTGCTCGGCACGATCATGAACACCATCGACCAGATGCACCTTCCCGTGGTTCAAACCTTTCTCGCCGGTCTGGGCGCGCCCAAGACCCCGCAAGGCTATTACGAATTCCTGCGCATCGGCGGCTTCACCGAGCAGCTGTTCAAGACCAGCGCGCTCACCCTGATCGCGCTGTTCCTGTTCTGCTCCGGCGCGCAGATGAACCTGCGCGTCGGCGGCCGGGCGATGAAGAAGGGGGTGGTGCTGACCGCCTCCAAGTATCTCACCGGCCTCGGCGTCGGCGTGCTGTTCGGGACGATGTTCGACCCGATGAACGGCTTCCTCGGGCTCTCCACCCTCGCCATCATCGCCGCCATGACCAACGGCAACGGCGGCATGTACGCCGCCCTCACCGCCCAATACGGCAACCGCTCCGACACCGCGGCGGTGGCGGTGCTGTCGCTCAACGACGGCCCGTTCTTCACCCTGATGTCGCTGGGCCTGCTGGGGTCGCGCTTCCCGGTGATCGCGTTCATCGCGGTGCTGCTGCCGATCGCGCTCGGCATGCTGATCGGCAACCTCGACGACAAGATGCGCAAGTTCCTCAAGCCCGGCGAAATGCTGCCGGTGCCGTTCTTCGCCTTCTCCCTCGGCGCGGGGATGAACCTCGCGGTGTTCTTCAACCCCGACGTGGTGGCGGCGGGCCTGCTGCTCGGCGTGATGACGACGGTGCTGACCGGCGGCGTCGGCGTGCTGGTGTTCCGCTACATCGCGCGGGAGCGCAGCGCCATCGCCCCGGTGGCGGAGGCCACCACCGCGGGCAACGCGGTGGGCACCCCGGCGGCGATCGCGGCGGCGGCGACGATCGCGGTGAGTTCGGGTATGATGACCGCGGCGGAGGCCCAGGCCTACCACGACCTGGTGGCGGTGGCGACGCTGCAGATCTCGATCTCGACGATCTCGACGGCGCTGATGGGGCCGCTGGCGGTGATCCTGGTGGACCGCTGGCAGCGCAAGCGCGGCATCGACGGCCGGATCGAGGAGGGCGAGGAGCCGGATCTCGCCCCGGCGGTCGAGGGCGCGACGCCGGAGTGACCGGACCCGGCGCCGGCCGCCCGGCCGGCGCCGCCCCTGGAACAAACGAGTGGAAGCGAGCATGAGCAAGACCATCGAGATCGCCTACGGGCGCGGCCACCTCGCGGTGGCGCTGCCGGAGGGGGCGGAGCCGACGGTGATCCGCAAGCCGGTGCTGCAGGCGGTGGCCGACCCGGGCGCGGCGGTGCGCGCCGCCCTGGCCGCGCCGGTGGGCGCGCCGCCCTACGCCGAGCTGGCGAAGGGGCGGACCAGCGCCTGCATCCTGGTGTGCGACATCACCCGGCCGGTGCCCAACCATCTGTTCCTGCGGCCGTTGATCGAGGGCCTGCTGGCGGCGGGCACGCCCGCGTCGGCGATCTCGGTGGTGGTCGCCACCGGCCTGCACCGCCCCAACGAGGGCGCCGAGCTGGCCGAGCTGATCGGCGACCCCTGGGTGCTGGAAACGGTGCGGGTGGAGAACCACTTCGCCCGCAACGACGCCGACCACGTGGACCTCGGCCCCACCTCGCGCGGCACCCCGGTGAAGATCGACCGCCGCTTCGTCGAGGCGGACCTGCGGATCGTCTCGGGGCTGATCGAACCCCACTTCATGGCGGGCTGGTCGGGCGGCCGCAAGGTGATCGCCCCCGGCGTCGCCCACCACGAGACCATCCGCACCTTCCACTCGGCGCGCTTCATGGAAGACCCGCTGGCGGTGCAGTGCAACCTCGCGGGCAACCCGCTGCACGAGGAACAGCTCGAGATCGCCGCCAAGATCGGCGCGGTCTACGCCGTCAACACGGTGCTGGACGAAGCCCGCAACCTGGTGTTCGTCAACTTCGGCGAGGTGGTGGAAAGCCACCTGGCGGCGGTGGCGTTCATCGAGGACGCCTGCGCGATTCCGGTGGGGCGGCGGTTCAAGACCGTGGTCACCTCGTCGGCGGGCTACCCCCTCGACAAGACCTATTACCAGACGGTCAAGGGCATGGTGACGCCGATGGGCATCCTCGCCGAGGGCGGCACCCTGATCATCGCCTCCGAGTGTTCGGAGGGCTTCGGCTCGCCCGAGTTCCGCGACGCCCAGGCGAAGATGGTGGAGATCGGGCCGGAGCGCTTCCTCGCCACCCTCAAGGCCAAGACCTTCGCCGAGATCGACGAATGGCAGACGGAAATGCAGCTCAAGCCGATGCGGGTGGCGACGATCCAGCTCTACACCACCGGCCTCGCCGAGGCGGAGCGGCGCATCACCGGCGTCGAACTGGTGGATTCGGTGGACGAGGCGGTGCGCGCCAGCATCGCCCGCCACGGCGACCCGGCGGTGGCGGTGATCCCCGAAGGCCCCTACGTGGTGCCGGTGGTGGACCGATGAGCGCGCGCCTGCACATCCACCTCGACGCGGTGGGCGGCGCGGCGGGCGACATGTTCGTCGCCGCCCTGCTCGACGCCTTCCCCGACCTGCGCCCCCGGGTGCTGGCCGACCTCGCGGCGGTGCTGCCCGCGAGCGCCGGAACCCCGCGCCTCGAGGCGGGCCTGAGCGGCGGCATCGCCGCCCTGCGCTTCGCCCTCGCCGCGCCGCAAAACCACGACCACCATCATCATCACCACGACCACAGTCACGATCATCACCACGACCACGATCACGGTCACCACCACCACCACGGCGACGACGCGGCGCCGGTGCGCTTCCCCGAGATCGCGGCGCGCATCGCGGCGGCGGACCTCTCGCCCGGCACCGCAGACCAGGCGGTGGCGATCCTGCACCGTCTCGCCGAGGCGGAGAGCCGGATGCACCGGGTGCCGGTGGAGGAGGTCCACTTCCACGAAATCGCCGACTGGGATTCGCTGATGGACGTGGTGGCGGCGGGCAGCGTCGTCGCCGCCCTGGCGGACGCCACCTGGAGCGTCTCCGACCTGCCGCTCGGCGGCGGCACCATCCGCGCCGCCCACGGCCTGCTGCCGGTGCCCGCCCCGGCCACGGCGGAAATCCTCAAGAGCTTCCGCTGGCGCGACGACGGCGTGGCGGGCGAGCGGGTCACGCCCACCGGCGCCGCGATCCTCGCCCACCTCGCCCCCGGCCCGCGCCGCCCCGGGGCGCTGCGGGCGGTGGGCTGCGGCGCGGGCAGCCGCGACCTGCCGGGCATGCCCAACATCCTGCGCGCCCTGGCGTTCGCGGTGGCCGAGGCGCCGCCGGTCGAGGCGGAGGCGGTGGCGGTGATCGGCTTCGACGTGGACGACATGACCGGCGAGGAGATCGGCGTCGCCGCCGAGCGCCTGCGCGGCGTCGCCGGGGTGCTCGACGTCAGCCTCGGCGCCCGGCAGGGCAAGAAGGGGCGGCCGCTCACCGATTTCCGCGTGCTGGCGCGGCCCGAGGCGCTGGACGCGGTGAGCGAGGCGTGCTTCCGCGAAACCTCCACCCTCGGCCTGCGCTGGCGGCACGAGCGGCGCCGGGTGCTGGCGCGCGAGAGCGTGGCGGGCGGCGAGGTGCGCCGCAAACGTTGCGACCGCCCCGGCGGCGCCACGTCCAAGGCCGAAAGCGACGACCTCGCCGGGATTGCCACCCTGGCGGCGCGGCGCAAGGCGGCGCGCGCGGCGGAGGAGGGCTGAGATGCCGACGACCGAGCTTCAGGCCCGCCTGGTGGCGGCGCTGGATCGCCACCCGGCGCTGGCGGTGGCGGTCTCCGGCGGGGTGGACAGCATGCTGCTGGCCTACGTGGCGCACCGCCTGTCCCGCACCGAGATGACGGCGGTGCACGCCCGCTCCGCCGCGGTTCCGGCGGAGGCGACGGCGCGGGTGGAGGCCCACGCCGCCCGCCACGGCTGGACCCTGTGGCTGGTGGACGCGGGCGAGCTGGCGGACCCGGCCTACCGCGCCAACCCGGTGGACCGCTGCTTTTTCTGCAAGACCAACCTCTATCGCCGCATCGCCGCCGCCACCGGCCGCACCATCGCTTCGGGCACCAACCTCGACGACCTCGGCGACTTCCGCCCCGGCCTCGCGGCGGCGCGCGACCACGGCGTCGTCCACCCGTTCGTCGAGGCGCGGCTGACCAAGGCGGACATCTACGCCCTCGCCGCCGCCCTCGGCCTCGACGACCTCGCCGCCTTGCCCGCCCAGCCCTGCCTCGCCAGCCGCGTCGAGACCGGCATCCCGGTGGACGCGGACACCCTCGGCTTCATCGAGGCGGCGGAGCGCGACCTGGCGCAGGCGCTGCCCGACGCGGGCGCGCTGCGCTGCCGCGTCACCGCCGCCGGGGTGGTGGTGGAATGCGAGCGCCTGCCCGAGGGCGCGGCGCGTGCCCTGGCGATGGCGCGCATGGACGAGCGCTGCGCCGCCGCCGGGCGGCGCTTCGCGGGCATCCGTCCCTACCGTCGCGGCGCCGCGTTCCTGCGCGCCGCCGAATGACCAGCCTTCCAGGAGATTTCCGATGAAAATCGTCATCGCCCCGGATTCGTTCAAGGAAAGCCTCTCGGCCCTGGCGGCGGCACGCGCCATCGAGGCGGGCTTCCGCGAAATCTTCCCCGATGCGGAGTACGTCAAGGTGCCGGTCGCCGACGGCGGCGAGGGCACCGCCGAAACCCTGGTGGAGGCCACCGGCGGCACGATGGTGCGCCTGAGCGTCACCGGCCCGCTCGGCACGCCGGTCGAGGGCTTTTTCGGCCTTTCCGGCGACGGCGGGCTGGCGGTGATCGAGGCGGCCGCCGCCAACGGCCTGATGCTGGTGCCGCGCGAGCGGCGCGACCCCCGCGTCACCACCACCTTCGGCGTCGGCGAGCTGATCCGCGCCGCCCTCGACCGGGGCGCGCGGCACCTGATCGTCGGCATCGGCGGCAGCGCCACCAACGACGGCGGCGCGGGTATGCTCCAGGCCCTGGGGGTGAAGCTGCGCGACGCCGAGGGGCACGACCTCGGCTGCGGCGGCGCGGCGCTGGCGGGCCTCGCCGCCATCGACGCCTCGGGCCTCGATCCGCGCCTGAAGGATTGCCGGGTGGAGGTCGCCTGCGACGTGGACAACCCGCTGTGCGGGCCGAAGGGCGCCTCGGCGGTGTTCGGCCCGCAGAAGGGCGCGACGCCCGAGATGGTGCGGGAACTGGACGCCAACCTCGCCCGCTTCGCCCGCCTCACCCACGAGACCCTCGGCGTGGCGGTGGACGCGGCCCCCGGCGCCGGGGCGGCGGGCGGCCTGGGCGCGGCGCTGCTGGGCTACCTCGGCGCCGAGCTGCGGCCGGGGGTGGACATCGTCACCCGCGCCGTCGGCCTCGCCGAGGCGGTGCGGGACGCGGACCTGGTGATCACCGGCGAGGGCCGCATCGACGGCCAGACCGCCCACGGCAAGACCCCGATCGGCGTGGCGCGGGTGGCGCAGCGCTTCGGCAAGCCGGTGATCGGCATCGCCGGGTGCCTCACCGACGAGGCGGGGGAGGTGCACGGCCACGGCATCGCCGCGGTGTTCAGCGTGCTCGACCGCTCCTGCACGGTGCAGGAGGCGCTCGCCAACGCGGAGCGCAACCTGCGCGTCGCCGCGCGCAACATTGCCGCGGTGCTCGCCCTCGGCGCGGCGCTGCCGGGCGCGGGCGCGGATTTCCTGGCGGCGGTGCCCGCCTGAGCCTCAGCGCCGGGCGGCGTTGAGGATCCGCAGCGCCGCCTGGGCGGCGCCGAAGCCGTTGTCGACGTTGACGGCCACGAGGCCGGGCGCGCAGCTCGCCAGCGCCGAGGAGAGCGCCGCCCGCCCGCCGGCGGCGACGCCGCGCCCCACCGACACCGGCAGCGCGATGATCGGCGCCGCGACCAGCCCGGCGAGCACGCTGAACAGCGCCCCCTCCATCCCCGCCACCGCGATCACCACGCGGTAGGCGCGAATCTCCTCGATCCGCTCCAGCAGCCGCCACAGCCCGGCGACGCCGACGTCGCCGAAGCAGGTCCAGCCCACGCCCGAGAACTCCAGGGTGCGCCCCGCCTCCTCCGCCGCGGGCAGGTCGGCGAGGCCGCCGGTGACGATCGCCACCGCGGCCTCCGCCGCCGGGGTGATGCCGCCGAGGATCGCGGTGCGGGAGCGCGGGTGGTAGTCGAGGCCCGCCGGATCGGCGAGGGCGGCGTGCTTGTCGGCGTCGAGGCCGGTGACCAGCAGCCGCTCCCCCAGGGCGCGCGCCTCGGCGACGATCGCGTCGATCTGCGCGGCGCTCTTGCCCGGCGCGTACACCGCCTCGGGCAGGCCGACGCGGGCGGTGCGCTGCCAGTCCATCACCGCGCCGCAGGCGGCGTCGCGGGCGGGGTCGTCGGCGCGGGTCATGGCAGGCTCCTGGCTGGAAATCAGTCGCCCCGGCACAGGCCGCCGTGGGCGGCGAAGAACGCGGCGTTGGGGCAGTCGGCGGGCACGAAATCGGCGCCCGGTTCGGCGGCGCGGCAGTCCACGTCGTGGCCGCAGAACAGGCAGCGCCGCAGCGCGTCGTCGAGGCGTCGGTCGGGCGTGTCGCGGGCGTCTTCGGGCGGGTTCACGGGCGGCCCTCGTGTGGCGGTTTCACCGGAATCCTAGCACCCCCGCCGGGGTGCGGCAACGCCGCCGGAACCCGGAGCGCGGCTCGGGAATTTCCTTTGACGAACCAACTGCATGAGGATGCCATGGCGCGGGTGCCGCGGTGGGCGAAAATCGCAGGCGGGGTGCTGCTGGCGCTGGTGGTGCTGGCGGCGGCGTGGCGCTGGGCGTGGCTGATCCCGCTGGTGGAGGCGCGCGCGGGCGCGGCCCTCGGGCGCGAGGTGGAGATCGCCGACCTCGACGTGGACCTGGGCCGCGTCACCCGCGTCACCCTCTCGGGCGTGCGCATCGCCGTGCCCGAAGGCTATCCCGCCGCCGCCGACGCGCCGTTCGCCCGCGCCGAGAACGTGACCGTGGACATCGCCCTGGGGCCGCTGGCGCGGGAGCGGCGGCTGTCGCTGCCGCGCATCGCGGTGGTGCGGCCCGAGGTGTGGGTGGCCGCCACCCCCGACGGCCGCGCCAGCACCTACGCCTTCCCCGGCGGAGAGTCCTCCGGCGAGCCGGGCGAGCCGCCGGAGATCGGCACCCTCGAGATCGTCGACGGCCGGGTGCGGGTGGAGATTCCACACCTCGGCGCGGATTTCGCCGCCGACGTCGCCACCCGCCGCGAGGGTGGGGCCGACCGCATCGTCGCCGCCGCCAAGGGCACCTACGCCGGGCAGCCGATCTCGGGGACCCTCACCGGCGGCGCAGTGCTGTCGCTGCGCGAGGCCGCCGAGCCTTACCCGGTGGACCTGTCGCTCGCCAACGGCCCCACCCGGGTGCGCCTGCGCGGCACGCTGTCGGACCCGCTGCGGCTCGCCGGTGCGGCGGTGCGGCTGCGGCTGGAGGGCGCCAACATGGCCGACCTCACGCCGCTCACCGGCGTGCCGATCCCCGACACGCCGCCCTACCGGATCGAGGGCGACCTCGACTATCGGGAGGGCGCGGTGCGGTTTTCCGACTTCTCCGGCACGGTCGGCAACAGCGACCTGTCCGGCACCATCGCCGTGGTGCCGGGCGAGCCTCGCCCGAAGCTCACCGCCGAGCTGCGCTCCGAGCGGGTGGACTTGCGCGATCTCGGCGGCTTCATCGGCGAGCAGCCGGGCGCCGAGGCGGTGCAGCAGACGCCGGAGCAGAAGCGCGCCTACGCCGCCGCCAGGGCCGACGCCCGCCTGCTGCCCGACACCCCCTTCAACCTGCCGAAGCTCCGCGCGGCGGACGTGGACCTGACATACCGCGGCCACCGCATCGAGGGCGAGACCATGCCCTTCGACGACCTGGAGGCCCATCTCCGCATCGACGACGGGCGCATCCGCCTGAAGCCGTTGAGCTTCGGCGTCGGCACCGGCCGTATCGTCGCCGATCTCGACCTGGAGCCGCAGGCGGAGGACCGCATCCGCCTCACCGCCGACATCGACGTGCGCAACCTCGATTTCGCGCGGATGATGCGGGCGACGCAAACCTTCGGCGGCGAGGGGCGGGTGGGCGGCCGGGCGCGGCTTACCGCCACCGGCAATTCGGTGGCGAGCTTCCTCGGCAACGGCGACGGCGAGCTGGTGCTGATCATGACCGGCGGCGATTTGAGCGCCCTGCTGGTGAGCCTGTCGGGGCTGCAACTCGGCAACGCGGTGATCAGCGCCCTCGGCCTGCCGGAGCGGATGCCGCTGCGCTGCGCGGTGGTGGCGATGCCGCTCACGGACGGCCTGCTCGACACCCGCGTCGCGGTGATCGACACCGAAAGCGACAACATCCTCGGCGACGGCTCGGTGAACCTCAAGACCGAGGAGCTGGACTACCGCATCGAGACGGTGGCGAAGCGCCCGGCGGTGGGGTCGGTGCCCGCGCCGATCCGCCTCGTCGGCCCGCTGAAGTCCCCCGCCATCGTGCCGGGGGCGGAGGCGGCGGCGCGCGGCGGCCTCGCCGCCGTGCTGGGCGTGGTGCTGACGCCCCTGGCCGCGCTGGTTCCGACGATCCAGCTCGGCGTCGGCGAGGACAACGACTGCGGCGAGCTGATCCGCCGCGTCACCACCGAGCCGGTCGCGCCGCCGCAACCGGCCCGGTGAGGGGGCGGCTCAGTCCTCGGCAACCTTGTGGTCGGCGAGGACTTCGAGGGCGCGCACCATGCCCGAATGGTCCCACCCGCCGCCGCCGTGGGCGGCGCAGGCGTTGAACAGCTCCTGCGCGGTGGCGGTGTTGGGCAGGCTCAGGCCCAGCGCCCGGGCGGTGGAGAGGGCGAGGTTGAGGTCCTTCTGGTGCAGGGCGATGCGGAAGCCCGGGTCGAAGGTGCGCTTGATCATCCGCTCGCCGTGGACTTCGAGCACCTTGGAGTTGGCGAAGCCGCCCATCAGCGCCTGGCGCACCCGCGCCGGGTCCGCCCCCGCCTTCGAGGCCAGCAGCAGCGCCTCGCCCACCGCCTCGATGTTGAGGGCGACGATGATCTGGTTGGCGACCTTGGTGATCTGCCCGGCGCCGTTGCCGCCCACCAGGGTGATGTTCTTGCCCATCAGCGCGAACAGCGGCTTGACGGTCTCGAAGGTTTCCTCCGGCCCGCCCACCATGATCGTGAGGCTGGCCGCCTTGGCGCCCACCTCGCCGCCCGAGACCGGCGCGTCGAGATAGCGGCAGCCGAGCGCCTCGATCTTCTCGGCGAACGCCTGGGTCGCCACGGGGGAGATCGAACTCATGTCGACGACGATCTTGCCGGGGCTGAGACCCTCGGCGACGCCGCCCGGGCCGAACAGCGCCAGCTCCACGTCCGGCGTGTCGGGCACCATGGTGAACACCACCTCCGCCGCCCGCGCCACCTCGGCGGCGCTGGCGCAGGCGATGCCGCCCGCCGCCGTCATCGCCTCGGGCACGCCCGAGCGGGTGTGGAGGAAGACCTGGTGCCCGGCGGCGATCAGGTGCCCCGCCATGGGCTTGCCCATGATGCCGAGGCCGACGAATCCGAGTGTGCTCATGATGGCTCCTTGTCTCAGGCTTTGAAACGGGCGGCGAGGGCCTCGGCGCCGCGGGCGAGGATGGCGATGTCCGCCCCCACCGCGGCGAAGGTGACGCCGGAGTCGAGGTAGCGCCGCGCCAGCGCCTCGTCGGGGGCGAGGATGCCCGCGGCCTTGCCGGTTTTGCGGATGCGGCCGACGGTGTCGACGATGATCGCCTGCATCTCGGCGCATCCCGCCTTGCCGAGGTAGCCGAGGGAGGCGGAGAGGTCGCCGGGGCCGATGAACACCGCGTCCACCCCGTCCACCGCCGCGATCGCCTCGAGGTTTTCGAGGGCCTCGCCGGTCTCCACCTGCACGATCAGGCAGAGTTCCTGCTCGGCGCGGGCGTGGTAGTCGGCCACCCGGCCGAAGCGCGAGGCGCGCGACAGACCGGTGAAGCCGCGCATCCCCCGCGGCGGATAGCGCATCGCCTCCACCGCGCGTCGCGCCTCCTCGGCGTTCTGCACGTAGGGCACCAGCAGGGTCTGGGAACCGACGTCGAGGAAGCGCTTGATCAGCGCCGTGTCGTTCCACGGCACGCGGACCACCGGCGAGGCGGTGCCGCCCTCGCACGCCTGCAACTGCGGCAGGATGGTGAGGGGGTCGTTGGGGGAGTGCTCGGCGTCGAGGACGATCCAGTCGAACCCCGCGCCCGCGATCACCTCGGTGGAAATGTAGCTGGAGAGGTGGGACCACAGGCCGATCTGGGTTTCGCCTGCGGCGAGCCGCCGCTTGAACGCGTTCACCGGCAATTCCATGACTCAAGCTCCTTCGCCTGTCGAATGTTGCCCCTCGGGCGGGGCGGTGCAACGGTTATCGGACCATCGCCGGGCGCTTGGGGTCGAAGCGCCAGTCGGGAACGAGGAAGCGCATCGCCGCCGCGTCGTCCCGCGCGCCGAGGCCGAGGGAGCGGTAGGCGGCGTGGGCGGCCTCCAGCCGCGCCTCGTCCAGCTCGACGCCGAGGCCCGGCGCCTGCGGCAGCGCCACCGCGCCGCCCACGATTTTCAAGGGTTCGCGGGTGAGGCGCTCGGTGCCGTCCTGCCAGATCCAGTGGGTGTCGATGGGGGTGACGCGGCCGGGCGCGGCGGCGGCGGCGTGGGTGAACATCGCCAGCGAGATGTCGAAGTGGTTGTTGGAGTGGGACCCCCAGGTGAGGCCCCAGTCGCGGCACATCTGCGCCACCCGCACCGCGCCGCGCAGGGTCCAGAAGTGCGGGTCGGCGAGGGGGATGTCCACCGCGTGGAGCTGCACCGCGTGGCCCATCTGCCGCCAGTCGGTGGCGACCATGTTGGTGGCGGTGGGCAGGCCGGTGGCGCGGCGGAACTCGGCCATCACCTCGCGCCCCGAGTGGCCCTGCTCGGCGCCGCACGGGTCCTCGGCGTAGGCGAGCACGCCGGGGTAGGCCTTCGCCAGCGCCACCGCCTCCTCCAGCGACCACGCGCCGTTGGGGTCGATGGAAACGCGCGCGGCGGGGAAGCGCGCCTTCAGCGCCGCCGCCGCCTCCATCTCCTCCCGCCCCGGCAGCACGCCGCCCTTGAGCTTGAAGTCGGAAAAGCCGTAGCGCGCCTCCGCCGCCTCGGCCAGGCGCACCACCGCCTCGGGGGTGAGGGCCTCCTCGTCGCGCAGCCGCAGCCAGTCGTCGCCGGGTTCGCCCGCGCGGTAGGGGAGGTCGGTCTTGCGGCGGTCGCCGACGTAGAACAGGTAGCCCAGCATCGGCACCCGGTCGCGCTGCCGCCCCTCGCCCAGGAGGTCCGCCACCGCCACGCCGAGGAAGCGGCCGAGCAGGTCGAGCATCGCCGATTCCACCGCGGTGACGGCGTGGATCGCCACCCGCTGGTCGAAGGTCTGCAGGCCCCGGCCGCCCGCGTCGCGGTCGGCGAACGCCGCGCCCATCGCGGCGAGCACCGCGTTCCAGGCCGCCACCGGGCGGCCCACCACCAGCGGGATCGCGTCTTCGAGGGTCTTGCGGATCGGCTCGCCGCCGGGCACCTCGCCGAGGCCGGTGCGGCCGTCCTCGTCGGTCAGCACCACCACGTTGCGGGTGAAGAACGGCCCGTGGGCGCCGGAGAGGTTCAGCAGCATGCTGTCCCGCCCCGCCACCGGCACCACGCGCATCGCCGTCACCCGCGGACTCGCCGTCCGCCCCGTTGCCGCCATCTCCGCTCCTCCCTGTTGCGGGCGCCCCGCCGTCCGTGCGGCCATTCTACGCCCGGTTCTGCGAACCCGCCAATGAAAGCGCAACCGGTAGCGCGGATTCCCGCCCGTGTTCCGCGGTCGCCGAGGCGGCGGAGGAAGGGAATATGCGTGGCTTATCCTGGAAACGCTTGACTCGCTGGCCCGAAAGTCCGCCAATGGTAGACCGAAACGGGTGGGTATGAAAGCGTTTCCACTACCGCCCGCGCGGGTGGGCCGGGTCGACGGCCCGGGAAACCGCAGGTGGCGTCGTCGCGTGAACCGAAAAAATCCCGGGAGGACAACCTCATGAGACAACGGCTGTTGGGACTGTGTGTGATGGTCGGCGCGGCGGTGGGCCTGGCGTCGGCGGCGGGGGCGGCGGACAAGCCGATCTCCGGCAACCTGCGAATCGTCATCGGCTCGAGCGCCACCAGCGGCGACACCTACCAGAACGCGGCGATCATCGCCGACGAGCTGTCGCGGCACCTCGACATCAACGCCAAGGTGGACGCGGTGGGCGTGTCGGCGGCGTTCCAGGCGGTGGGCCGCGCCAAGGACGGCAGCACGGTGATGTTCTTCCACGATCAGTCCTACCTCGGCCATCTCCTCGGCCTGAAGGGCTACCAGGACCTGTTCGCCGACTACACCGTCGGCCCGACGGTGTCGATCAACCCCGGCGACGCCTTCGTCGGCGCCAAGGATTCCAAGTACAAGACCATCGAGGACGTGATCCAGGGCGCCGCCAAGGGCGAGCGGGTGCGGGTGGCGATCCAGCCGGGCGGGGTGTCCGAGGTCTATTACGGCGCGCTCGCCAACGCCATCAAGGTCCGCTACCCCGGCAAGGAGGGCAACCTCGTCACCGTCAAGACCGGCTCCCAGGGCGACAAGAACCAGCTGCTGTTCGACCGCCAGGCGGAGGTGATCCACGGCTCGGTGCAGGCCAACGAGCAGTACACCCGCCTGCCCGCCGAGGACCAGAAGGCGATGCGCTTCTACTGGCTGCCCGCGCGCCAGCAGACCATCGCCCAGGCCAACCCGGAAGGCATGGGCGCCACCAGCCGCGAGGAACTGCTGAAGTTCACCTCGCCCAACGTCCACGTCACCCTCGACGGCAAGCAGGACTTCACCTTCGATAAGGAATTCTTCTTCATCTACAACAAGGACATGGATCCGAAGATCGTCGCCTATCTCGACAAGGCGCTGGCGGAGATCTTCGCCAAGGGCGAGGTGCAGGCCAAGCTCAAGCAGTCGTTCTTCATTCCCAACTTCCTCCCCTCCAAGGAGGCGCAAGCGTATCTGAAGGCCAAGGCCGCGCAGTCGAAGCAACTGATCGACGCGACCCGCTGACGCCGCCGCCCGCCGCCCCGCGCTCCGGCGGGGCGGCGGCGCGCATCCCGAGGAGCCGCCCATGGACGTCCTGCGCATCACCATCGACTTCGACCAGTCGCACCTGTTCTTTCCGCGCATCGTCGGCTGGGTGCTGGCGGCGCTGCTGGCGATCGCCCTGGTGGCGCGGCGGCGGGAGATCGCCTGCGCCCTGGGCGGCGTCCGCGCCGCCTGCGGCGAGGCCCGGCGCAGCTTCGACTTCCTGCGCTTCGGCGGCACCGTGGCGCTGCTCGTGGCCTACGCGGTGGCGATGGACCGGCTCTCCGACGTCTGGCCCAACACCGGCCTCAGCTTCCTGGTGTGCTCGGTGGCGTTCATGGCGGCGCTCTCGACGCTCTATCTGCGCGAGCGCACGCCCAAGGCGCTCGCCCTGGCGGCGCTGCTGGCGGCGGGCGGGCCGCTGGTGGTGTGGTACGCCCTCGCCCGCCTGTTCCACCTGACCCTGCCGTGAGGAGCGCGCCATGGACCTGCTCGTCTCGGTGACGCCGCTGATGGTCGCCCTGGTGGCGGTGGGGGTGACGATCGGCATCGTGTTCGGCGCGATCCCCGGCATGACCGCCACCATGGCGGTGGCGGTGTGCCTGCCGATGACCTACGGCCTCGACCTCGACACCAGCCTCGCGCTGCTGCTGGGGCTTTACGTCGGCGGTATTTCGGGCGGGCTGGTGCCCGCGATCCTCATCAACATCCCCGGCACGCCGTCGTCGATCACCACCACCTTCGACGGCCACCCGATGGCGAAGCGGGGCGAGGGCGAGCGCGCCCTCAAGATCGGCATCGTCGCGTCGCTGTGCGGCGGGCTGTTCTCGGCGGTGGTGCTGTTCTTCTTCGCCCCGGCGCTGGCCGATCTCGCGATCAAGTTCTCCTACGTCGAGAAGTTCCTGATCATCCTGTTCGCCCTCACCATCATCGCCTCGCTCTCGAAGCGGCTGATCAACGGCGCGGTGTCGGGGGTGCTCGGCATCTGGCTCAGCCTCGTCGGCACCTACGACCTCAACACCGGCGGCAACGGCGACATCCGCCTGGTTCCGGGTTTTCTCGAGGACTGGCTGGTCAACGGCTTCTCGCTGCTGCCGGTGCTGATCGGGCTGTTCGGCCTCACGGTGATTCTGGAGGAGGCGGCCAAGGGCGTGCCGCCCGAGCCGGTGGCGAGCTTCAAGCTGGGCGGCGGCACGCCGTTCCGGTTTTCGGTGTTCCGCGGCCACGCGGGCACGGTGACGCGCGCCTCGGCGATCGGCACCTTCGTCGGGCTGCTGCCGGGGATCGGCGGCTCGGCGGCGTCGGTGCTCGCCTACGTGCAGCAGAAGAACCTCTCGAAGCACCCGGAGCGCCTCGGCACCGGCGAGCCGGAAGGGGTGATGGCCTCCGAGGCCGCCAACAACGGCCTCACCGGCGGCGCGCTGATTCCGCTGGTGTCCCTCGGCATTCCCGGGGATTCCACCACCGCGGTGATGATCGGCGCCTTCACCCTCCAGGGGCTGCAGCTGGGGCCGCTGTTCATCGGCGAACACCTGGAGGCGTGGCACACCATCATGTTCAACCTGGTGCTCGCCAACCTGGTGATGTTCGCGGTGATGTTCTTCGCGATCCGCTGGGTGGTGAAGGTGATCCAGGTGCCGAAGTACCTGCTCTACCCAACGATCCTGATGATGTGCGCGGTGGGCGCGTTCTCCGCCAACTCGGGCATCATGTTCGACGTCTGGACGTTCTTCCTGTTCGGGCTGTTCGGCTATTTCGGCCACAAGGTGGGCCTCGAGTCCGCGCCGTTCATCATCGGCTTCATCCTCGGCAAGGATGCCGAGGTGTACTTCGTCAAAAGCCTGGAGTCCTATGGCTCGCTCTCGATCTTCTTCACCAAGAGTCCGATCGCGGTGGGGCTGTGGGTGCTGATCGCCCTGTCGCTGGGCTACGCCTTCTACCAGGCGTGGCGCAACCTCGGGCGGGAGGCCGCGTCGTGAGCGCGGTGGCGGCGGTGGTGGTGCACCCGGCGGACACCGTGGCGGTGGTGGTGGCCTCGGTGGGCGGCCGCGCCGGGCAGACCCTGGCGGACGGTACGGCGCTGCGGGAGAACGTGCCCCTCGGCCACAAGGTGGCGCTGAGGGATCTGGCCGAGGGCGACCCGATCGTGCGCTACGGCGAGGTGATCGGCCGCGCGGCGGCGGCGATCCCGCGCGGCGCCTGGATTTCCGAGGCGCTGGTGCGGATGCCGCCCGCGCCCGACCTCGCCGCGATGCCGCGCACCCGGCGACCCCCGCCGCCGATGGAGCCGCTGCCGGGCCAGACCTTCGAGGGCTTCCGCAACCCGGACGGCTCGGTGGGGGTGAAGAACGTGCTGGCGATCTCGATCTCGGTGCAGTGCGTCGCCGGGGTGGCGGCCCACGTGGTCGAGCGGGTGAAGCGCGAACTCCTGCCCCGCTTTCCCCACGTGGACGACGTGGTGGCGCTCGATCACGCCTACGGCTGCGGCGTCGCCATCGACGCGCCGGACGCGCAGGTGCCGATCCGCACCCTGCGCAACCTCGCGCGCAACCCCAACTTCGGCGGCGAGACCCTGATCCTCGGCCTCGGGTGCGAGAAGCTGTTGCCCGAGCGCCTGAAGGACGGCGACGCCACGGCCGACATCGTGCGCCTCCAGGACGACGCCTTCGACGGCTTCGAGGCGATGGTGCAGGGGGTGATCGCCGCCGCCCTGCCGCGCCTCGAACGCCTGAACGCCCGCCGCCGCGAAACCTGCCCGGTGTCCGACCTGGTGGTGGGGGTGCAGTGCGGCGGCTCCGACGCGCTCTCGGGCCTCACCGCCAACCCGGCGGTGGGCTTCGCCGCCGACCTGATCGTGCGGGCGGGCGGCTCGGTGATGTTCTCCGAGGTCACCGAGGTGCGCGACGCCATCCACCTGCTGGTGGAGCGCGCCGCCTCCGACGAGGTGGCCGAGGCGCTGATCCGCGAAATGGCGTGGTACGACGCCTACCTCGCGCGCGGCGGCGCCGACCGCTCCGCCAACACCACGCCGGGCAACAAGTCGGGCGGCCTCGCCAACATCGTCGAAAAGGCGCTGGGGTCGGTGGTGAAGTCGGGCAGCGCGCCGATCGTCGACGTCCTCGCCCCCGGCGAGCGCATCCGCACAAAGGGGATGATCTTCGCCGCCACCCCGGCCTCCGACTTCATCTGCGGCACCCAGCAGCTCGCCTCGGGCATCGCTCTGCAGGTGTTCACCACCGGGCGCGGCACGCCCTACGGCCTCGCCGCCGCGCCGGTGGTCAAGGTGGCCACCAACTCCACCCTCGCCACTCGCTGGCGCGACCTCGTGGACCTCGACGCCGGGCGCATCGCCACCGGCGAGGCGAGCCTCGCCGAGGTGGGGTGGGAGCTGTACCGCCTGATCCTCGACGTCGCCAGCGGTCGCAAGACCGTGGCGGCGGACCGCCTCGGCCTCCACAATGGGCTGGCGCTGTTCAACCCCGGCCCGGTAACATAACCGCCGGAGGTTCGAAGCATGGACGAGGTGCGGCGGGGCAGGCGCAAGGCGGCGCGGGCGCGGCGGCCGAGCGCGGCGGTGACGCTCGAAAGCGTGGCCGAGCGCGCGGGCGTGGCCCCGGCGACGGTGTCGCGCGCCCTCAACCACCCCCACAAGGTGGCCGCCGAAACCCTGGCGCGGGTCAACGCCGCCATCGCCCAGACCGGGTATCTCCCCAACCTCCTGGCCGGGGGGCTGGCGTCCAGCCGCAGCCGCCTGTTCGCGGCGATCGTGCCGTCCATCGCCAACCTCGTCTACGCCGAGACGATCCAGAGCTTCACCCGCCGGGTGCGCGAAAAGGGCTATCAGGTGCTGCTGGGCGAATCCGGCTACGACCTCCGCACCGAGGAGGACGTGGTGACGGCGGTGCTGGGCCGCCGCCCGGACGCGATCTTCCTGATCGGCATCAACCACGCGCTGGACTGCCGCCGCAAGCTGCTGGCGGCGAAGATCCCGATCGTCGAAACCTGGGACATCACGCCGACGCCGCTCGACGTGGTGGTGGGGTACGACCACGACAAGGTGGGGCAGGCGGTGGCCGAATACCTCACCGGCCGGGGGCACGCCGCGTTCGCCTGCGTCGCCGCGTCGGACGCCCGCGCCTTGAAGCGCCAGGCGGCGTTCGCGGCGGAGGTGGAGCGCCGGGGCGGCGGCGCGGTGCTGCTGGAAACCACGCTGCCCGGTTCCTCCCTCGAATGGGGGCGGCAGCGCATGGCGTCGCTGGTGGAGCGGGGGTTCGTGCGGGGCGCGGTGTTCTGCTCTTCCGACATGCTCGGCCTCGGGGTGATGATCGAGGCTCAGGCGCGCGGCCTGCGGGTGCCCGAGGACGTGGCGGTGGTCGGCTTCGGCGATCTCGATTTCGCCGCCCACACCCACCCGGCGATGACCACGGTGAAGATCGATCGCACCCTGATGGGCGCCACCGCCGCCGACGCGCTGCTCGCCCGCGTCGTCGACCAGCCCTGGCCCGACGCGGTGGTGGACCTCGGCTTTTCCGTGGTGGTGCGCGCTTCCGCCTGACCGCTTCCCGGCTGAAATTCGCCGCCCGGTTTCTCCGCCCGGGCGGGAACCCTTGCGCGCCCGGGGAGTTTTTCTCCCGAACGCTCGGGCAAGCTTGGACACAAGAGGAGCAATTGCGATGACGGACTTGAAGCGAACCACGATGATCGTCGGTGTCGCCGCCGCTCTCGCCTTCGGGTTGTCGGCGTGCGGCGAGACCACGGGCGACCGCGCGGCCTCCGGCGCCGCCCTCGGCGGCGCGGCGGGCCTCGGCGTCGGCGCGCTGACCGGCTCGCCGGTGACCGGCGCGGCGATCGGCGCGGTCGGCGGCGGCGCCGCCGGCGCGCTCACCGACAAGGATCAGATCGACCTCGGCAAGCCGGTCTGGCGCTGATCCCCCAATGCCGGCCGCGCCTTTCCGGCGCGGCCGGCGGACCTCCCCCATGGGCGGCGACATCCGCATCGGCATTTCCGGCTGGACCTACCGCCCCTGGCGCGGCCGCTTCTACCCCGACGGGCTGATCCAGAAGCGCGAGCTGGAGTACGCGGCCCAACGTTTCCGCAGCATCGAAGTCAACGGCACCTTCTACGGCCTGCAACGCCCCGCCGCGTTCGCCGATTGGCGGGCGCGCACGCCCGAGGATTTCGTATTCGCGATCAAGGGGTCGCGCTACGTCACCCACGTCCGCCGCCTCAAGGCGGTGGAAACCCCGCTCGCCAACTTCCTCGCCAGCGGCCTGCTCGCCCTCGGGCCGAAGCTCGGGCCGATCCTCTGGCAGTTTCCGCCCAACATGGGATTCGAGCGCGACCGCTTCGCGCCGTTCCTCGATCTCCTCCCCGCCGACACCGACGCCCTGGCGAAGCTCGCCAAGCGCCACGACGCGCGCATGAACGGCCGCAGCGTCCTCACTCCGGAAGCCCGGCGCCCGGTGCGCCACGCGGTGGAAATCCGCCACGAGAGCTTCCGCGATCCGGCGTTCGTGGAGCTGCTGCGGGAGCGCGGCATCGCCCTGGTGTGTGCCGACACCGTCGACTGGCCGCGGTTGATGGACCTCACCGCCGATTTCGTCTACTGCCGCCTGCACGGCTCGGAGGTGCTCTACGCCTCGGGCTACGACGACGGCGCGCTCGACGCGTGGGCGCGCCGCGTCGCCGCCTGGGCCGGGGGCGGGGAACCGGCCGACGCCGAGCGCGTCGGCGGCCCGGGGCCGAAGCGCAAGGCGCGCGACGTGTTCGTCTATTTCGACAACGACGCCAAGGTGCGCGCCCCGGCGGACGCCGACGGCCTCGCCCGCCGCCTCGGCGTCGCCGCGCCGCCGTTCGACCCGGCGCCGCTGATGCGGCGGGAGCGTTAGGGAACCGGGGCGCCCGTCGCCGCGTTTATTCCGATGGTCGGCTTGCAGGAGGACCCCATGACACGCTCCCCCATGCCCATGTCCCACGCCCTTCAGGGCGTCGATTTCCCCGCCGGACGCGACGATCTGGTGCGCCACGCCCGTTCCCAGGGCGCCGCGGCGGCGGTGATCGCGGTGCTCGAACGCCTGCCCGAGGAGAAATACGAAAACCTCGCCGAGGTGATGAGCGGCGTCGTCGAGGCCCGGCACTAGGCGCGGCCGAGGCGCGCCAGCAGCGCCACCGGCAGGCAGCCGATGGCGACGATGGCGAGCGCCGCGATCGCGCCGTCCTCGTAGGTGCCGCGCGCCGCCTCGCCGTACAGGTGGGTGGCGAGGGTCTCGAAGTTGAGCGGCCGCAGCAGCAGGGTGGCGGGCAGCTCTTTGGCGCAATCCACGAACGCCAGCAGCCCGGCGGCGGCCAGCGCCGGGCGCGCCAGCGGCAGGTGGACCCGCCGCAGCACCCCGCCGGGCGCCTGCCCCAGGGTGCGGGCGGCGGCGTCGAGCGACGCCGGGATGCGCTTCAGCCCCGCCTCGGTGCCGCCCACGGCGATGGCGAGGAAGCGGGCGGCGTAGGCGTACACCAGCGCCGCCCCCGATCCCAGCAGCGTGAAGCCGAGGGCCGGACCGGCGAGGCCGTCGAAGGCGGTCACCGGCACCAGCAGGCCGATCGCCAGCACCGTTCCCGGCACCGCGTAGCCGAGCGCCGCCAGTTGCGGCAGGCGCGCGCCCCACGGCGTGCGGGCGATCCGCGCGGCGTGGGCGCACAGCACCCCGCCCGCGAGAATCGCCAGCGTCGCCACGGCGGCGACGGTCACGGTGTTGCGGGCCTCCGCCCACAGGGTCGGCGGCACCCCGGCGTGGGCGAGGCGCACCGCGCTGGCGTGGACGAGATACGACGCCGGTGCGACGAACCCCCGCGCCACCGGCGCCGCGCAGGCGAGGGTGGCGAGCGCCGCCCTCGGCCCGGTGAGGCGGCGGCGTTCGAGGGTGCGGCGCGCCCGGCCCGCCCCCGCGTAGCCCCGGCCGCCGCGCCCCAGGCGCTCCAGCGCCACCAGGGCGACCACGAACGTCAGCATCGCCAGGGCGAGCTGCGCCGCGCCCGCCAGATCGGCGCGGTTGACCCACGCCGAATAGACCGAAAGGGTGAGGGTGCGCACGCCGAGGAATTCGGAGGCGCCCACGTCGTTGAGGGCCTCCATCAGCGCCAGCGCCGTGCCCACCGCCACCGCCGGGCGGGCGAGCGGCAGGGCGACGCGGCGGAACGTCTCCCCCGGCCCGGCGCCGAGGGTGCGGGCGACGTCCAGCAGGTCGGCGGCCTGGGTGAGGAACATCGCCCGGGTGGTGAGGTAGACGTAAGGATAGAGCACGAACCCCAGCAGCAGCACGCAGCCGGTCATCGAGCGCACGTCGGGCAGGCGGAACTCGCGCGCGCTTGCGTAGCCCAGCATCGCGCGGATCGCCTCCTGCACCGGGCCGACCGGGTGCAGCAGGTCGAGATAGGCGTAGGCGACGATGTAGGTGGGCACCGCCAGCGGCAGCAGCAGCGCCCATTCCAGCCATTTCCGCCCGGGGAAGTCGTAGGCCGCCGCCAGCCAGGCGGTGAGGGTGCCGACCGCCGCCACCACCGCCGCCACCCCCGCCAGCAGGATCGCCGTCTCCCGCGCCGCCACCGGCAGCACGTGGGCGGCGAGGTGGCCCCAGATCTCTCCGGCGCCCTGGGCCGCCGCCGCGCCGAGCGCGGCGATCGGCAGCAGCGCCGCCAGCGCCACCGCCGTCGCCGCCGCGCTCCAGCCGAGGCGCATCAGTCGTCGAAGCCGACGCGTTCGGCCAGCTGGCTCGCCGCCTTGCGATGGCGGGCGACCGCGACGAGGTCGAGGGTGTCGGGCTTGAGATCGCCGTATTCGGCGATCAGCGGGTCGACGGCGGCGCCCGCCACCACCGGGTATTCATAGTTGGCGCGGGCGTAGATCGCCTGCGCCTCTGGGGAGACGAGGAACTCCAGCAGCTTCACCGCCTCGGCGCGGTGCGGCGCGTGGCGCGCCACTGCCGCGCCCGAGACGTTCACCTGGGTGCCGCCGGAGGCGAAGGTGGGCAGCACCATGCGGATCGCGTCGGCCCACTTCTGCTGGTCCGGCCCGCCCTTGCCGCTGCGCATCAGGCCGACGTAGTAGGAGTTGCCGACGCCGATGCGGCAGATTCCGGCCATGATGTCGCGGGCGACGTCGCGGTCGCCGCCGCCCGCGCGGCGGGCGAGGTTGGCCTTCACCCCCTTGAGCCAGGTTTCCGCCGCCGCCTCGCCGTGGTGGGCGATGTAGGCGGCGATCAGCGACACGTTGTAGGGGTGCTGGCCCGCGCGGATGCAGATCTGCCCCTTCCACTTCGGGTCGGCCAACTCCTCGTAGGTGATCGCGGTAAGCCCCAGGTCCTTGTCGGCGTAGACGGTGCGGGCGCGGAGCGAAAGGGCGTGCCACGCGCCGTCGGCCGCGCGCAGGTTGGCGGGAATTGCCGCCTCCAGCACCGGCGAGGTGGCGGGCTGGGTGAGGCCCCGGTCGGCGATGTCGACGAGGTTGCCGATGTCCACCGTCATCAGCAGGTCGGCGGGGGAGGACGCGCCCTCGGCGGCGACGCGCTCCAGCAGGCCGTCCTTGAGGAAGATGGTGTTGACCACCACGCCCGAGGATTCGGTGAAGGCGTCGAGCAGCGGCCGGATCAGCCCGGGTTCGCGGGTGGTGTAGAGGTTCACCTCCGCCGCCGTGGCGGGCAGGGGCGCGAGGGCGAGGGCGGCGGCGAGGGCGAAACGCGTGGGGGCGGGCATGGAGTCCTCCTGATGGCTCTCGGGAATTCAGAACACGAACGCGGCTTCCGGCGGCGCGGCGACCCGCACCAGCGCGCCCGGGGGCGCGGCCTCCCCGGCGGCGGCGCGCACGCGCAGCGGCTCGGCGAGGGCGTCGGCGGCGACGCGGATCTGCCGCGCCTCGCCGAGGAAGGATTGCCCCACCACCCGCCCGGCCAGGCCCGGCTCGCCCTCGCCCACCAGGCGCAGGGCGTGGGGGCGGAGGTAGGCGGTGGCGGCGCCGCCCTCGGCGATGGCGGGGGAGCGGAAGCGCCCGAGCGGGGTTTCCAGCCAGCCGCCGCGGCAGACGCCGGGGATCTTGTTGCAGGGGCAGAAGAACTCGGCGGCGAAGGCGCACGCCGGGCGGTCGTAGAGATCCGGCCCGGTGCCGATCTGGAGAATCCGGCCGCCCGCCATCAGCGCCACCCGGTCGCCCTCGGCCAGGGCCTCCTGCGGGTCGTGGGTGACGATCAGCGCGGCGATGCCGAGGTCGCGCAGCACCGCCAGGGTTTCCTCGCGCACCCCTTCGCGCAGGCGGCGGTCCAGCGCCGAGAACGGCTCGTCCATCAGCAGCAGGCGCGGCCGGGGCGCCAGCGCGCGGGCGAGGGCGACGCGCTGCTGCTCGCCGCCCGAGATCTGGTGCGGGTAGCGCCGCGCCAGGGCGGCGATGCCGAGGCGCTCCAGCAGGTCGGCCACCCGCGCCTCGGCCTCGGCGCGCGGCAGGCGGCGCAGGCCGAAGCCGACGTTCTCGGCGACGCGCAGGTGGGGGAACAGGGCGTGGTCCTGGAACATCAGGCCGACGCCGCGCCGCTCCGGCGGCACCTCGACGCCGGGGGCGGCGACGGTTTCGCCGTCGAGGACGATGGACCCGGAGTCGATCGGCACGATCCCCGCGATCGCCCGCAGCAGCGTGGTCTTGCCGCAGCCCGACTGGCCGACCAGGGCGACGATCTCGCCCCGTGCCACGGCGAGCGACAGGTCGCGCAGCGCGAGAGTGGCGCCGAAGCGCCGCGACACGCCCGCCACGGAGAGAAAAGGTTCGTCCGCCATCGCCGACTCCCAGGATCGTTGGGGTCTTTCCCTGTAGCAGAAGCGGAGGGGCGGGACAACGGGAATGCGATTGAATATCAATCGCATGATCCGGGCTATTGTCTAATTTTTTAAACAGAGGTACCGTTGCGCGGATCGACACCCGCTTCCTTGCACGAGGTATGCCGCATGAGCCTTGTATCCGACGTCTCCCTCCTGCGCGCCCAGGCGTATGTGGACGGCGCGTGGCGCGACGCCGCCTCGGGCCAGACCTTTCCGGTGCTCGATCCGGCCACCGGCGAGACGGTGGGCCGGGTCGCCGACCTCTCCCCCGGCGAGGTGGCGGAGGCGGTGGACGCCGCCGCCGCCGCCTTCCCCGCCTGGGCCGCGCAAACCGCCAAGGCGCGGGCGGCGATCCTGCGCAAGTGGTACGAGCTGATCCTCGCCCACGCCGACGACCTGGCGGCGCTGATGACCGCCGAGCAGGGCAAGCCCCTGGCCGAGGCGCGGGGCGAGGTGGTCTACGGCGCGTCGTTCGTCGAGTGGTTCGCCGAGGAGGCGCGGCGCGTCTACGGCGACGTTGTCCCCAGCCCCAAGGCCGACAGCCGCATCCTGGTGCTCAAGCAGCCGATCGGCGTGGTGGCGGCGATCACCCCCTGGAACTTCCCCAACGCGATGATCACTCGCAAGGTGGCGCCCGCCCTCGCCGCCGGGTGCTCGGTGGTGGTCAAGCCCGCCGCCGAGACGCCGCTTTCGGCCCTGGCGCTGGCCGAGCTGGCGCACCGCGCCGGGGTGCCGAAGGGGGTGTTCAACGTCGTCACCGCCGCGCGCGGCGCCACCGTCGGCAAGGTGCTGTGCGAAAGCCCGAAGGTGGCCAAGCTGTCGTTCACCGGCTCCACCGAGGTGGGCAAGATCCTGATGCGCGACTGCGCCGCGACGGTGAAGAAGCTCAGCCTCGAGCTGGGCGGCAACGCGCCGTTCATCGTCTTCGACGACGCCGACCTCGACGCCGCGGTGGTCGGCGCGATGGCCTCGAAATACCGCAACGCCGGGCAGACCTGCGTGTGCGCCAACCGCTTCCTGGTGCAGGACGGCGTCTACGACGCGTTCGCCGAAAAGCTCGGCGCGGCGGTGGCGAAGCTCAAGGTGGGCGCGGGCACCGCGCCCGGCGTCACCCAGGGGCCGCTCATCAACGCCGCGGCGGTGGACAAGGTGGAGGCCCTGGTGGCCGACGCCCTCGGCAAGGGTGCCCGCGCCCTGACCGGCGGCGCGCGGGCGGCGGGCGCGGGCACCTTCTACCCGCCCACCATCCTCGCCGGGGCGACGCCGGAGATGGACCTGTTCGCCGAGGAAATCTTCGGTCCGGTGGCGCCGCTCTACCGCTTTTCCACCGAGGCGGAGGCGGTGGAACTGGCCAACCGCACCCGCTTCGGCCTCGCCGCCTATTTCTACAGCCGCGACGTGGGGCGGATCTTCCGCGTCGCCGAGGCGCTGGAATACGGCATCGTCGGCATCAACGAGGGGCTGGTGTCCACCGCCGAGGCGCCCTTCGGCGGTGTCAAGGAATCCGGCCTCGGGCGCGAAGGCTCGAAGTACGGCATCGAGGATTTCCTCGAGGTGAAATATCTCTGCGTCGGCGGCCTCGATGCCTGACGCGCTTGGAAAATCAGGAGAAACCGGAATGACCAACGGGAGCAACGCCGCCCTCCAGGCGCGGCGGGAGGCGGCGGTGCCGCGCGGCGTTTCGACGATGCTGCCGGTGTTCGCGGCGCGGGCGGAAGGCTCGGAGATCTGGGATGTGGAGGGCAACCGCTACATCGATTTCGCCGCGGGTATCGCGGTGCTCAACACCGGCCACAACCACCCCAGGATCAAGGCGGCGGTGGCGGCGCAGCTCGACGCCTTCAGCCACACCTGCTTCCAGGTGATGCCCTACGCGGGCTACATCGAACTGGCGGAAAAGCTCAACGCCGCCGCACCGATGCCGGGCGAAAAGCAGACGATCTTCCTCTCCACCGGCGCCGAGGCGGTGGAGAACGCGGTGAAGATCGCCCGCAACGCCACCGGCCGCTCGGGCGTGATCGCCACCACCGGCGGCTTCCACGGCCGCACCCTGATGGCGATGGCGCTCACCGGCAAGGTGGCGCCCTACAAGGTGGGCTACGGGCCGTTCCCCTCCGAGGTCTACCACATCCCCTATCCGGACCCGTTCCACGGCGTCACCGTCGCCCAGTCGTTGGCCGCCATCGCCGCCCTGTTCAAGGGCGACGTGGACCCGCAGCGGATCGCCGCGATCATCGTCGAGCCGGTGCAGGGGGAGGGCGGCTTCGTCGTCGCCCCGGCGGAATGGCTGCGCGCGCTGCGGGCGATCTGCGACGAGCACGGCATCGTCCTGATCGCCGACGAAATCCAGACCGGCTTCGCCCGCACCGGCAAGATGTTCGCGATCGAGCATTCGGGTGTGGCGCCGGACCTGATGACCGTCGCCAAGTCGCTGGCGGGCGGCTTCCCGCTCTCCGCCGTGATCGGGCGCAAGGCGCTGATGGAGAGTTCGCAGCCCGGCGGCCTCGGCGGCACCTACGCGGGCGCGCCGCTCGCCTGCGCCGCGGGCCTCGCGGTGATGGACGTGATCGCCGAGGAGAACCTGTGCGCACGCGCCGAGGCCCTGGGCGCCCGGCTCAAGGCGCGCCTCGCCGCGATGGCGGCGAAGAACGCCTTCGCCTGCATCGGCGACGTGCGCGGCCTCGGCGCGATGGTGGCGATGGAACTGGTGAAGGACCGCGTCACCCGCGAACCGGCGCCGGAGCTGACCAAGGCCCTGGTCGCCAAGGCCGCCGCCAAGGGGCTGGTGATCCTCTCCTGCGGCACCTACGGCAACGTCATCCGCTTCCTCGCGCCGCTCACCACGTCCGACGCGGTTCTCGACGAGGGTCTGGACATCCTCGAATCCTGCCTCGCCGACCTCACCGCCGCCTGACGGCCCCGCCCGCGCCGCCTCCCGGCGCGGGCGCCTCTTTCAGTCGCAACGGCCCGTGCGGGTGTCTCCGGCAGGACCCGCGCCCGCCTTCAAAAGTCGTCACCTCCGGCCCGACCGGGGGTCCATGTGCCCTCCGGCAATGCCCTGAGGGTTTGGGTTTCCGAACGTGGAAACCAAAACCCGTGGATGCCCGCCTGCGCGGGCATGACGAGGTGTGGCGGCGGGCGTCTGCACGGGTTTCGATGGTGCCATGAGGTGCCGTAGGTTCCGTGCGTCGTCTTGGGCTGCCCCACGGCCTCCGGCCCCGTTTCCCCGGCCTTCCTTGCCTGTTCCGCCCGCAGAACCCGCGCCCGCCCTATCCCCAAACGCATCGTCACCCCCGGCTCGACCGGGGGTCCATGTGTCCGCCGATAATGCCCTTAGGGGGTCACGTCCCGGTTTCCCGACCATGGGGCGCAGCCGTGGATGCCCGCCTGCGCGGGCATGACGATGGGGGGGCGGTGGCGGGGGCGTCTGCGCGGTCGACGTCGCCAAGCGGCGTCGTAGGTTCTGCGCGTCGCCCTCGGGCTGTCCCACGGTCTCCGGTCCCATTTTCCCGGCCTTCCGTGCCCGTTTCGCCCACAGGACACGCGCCCAGCCCTCCTCCAACAACATCGTCACCCCCGGCTCGACCGGGGGTCCATGTGTCCGCCGACGATGTCCTGAGGGGGTTACGGCCCGGTATTCCGAGCGTGGGGCAACGGCCGTGGATGCCCGCCTGCGCGGGCATGACGAGGTGGGGGCGGGTATAGGCGCGGTTTCGGGTGAGACGCGGTGCGGTTGCCGAGGGGCGGGGCAAGCGATTCGGGGGTGAAATCGCGGCGGGGGCGGCGTGGGAAGGGTTTTGCGAACCGGACGCGTTCGATCAAAAAACCGGCAGCGACCGCCTTGGGGTACGGCGATGGGCGCGCGGCGGCTAGGGTTTTTGCGGCGAGAAAATGCGCAAAATTTATGCATAAAATCCCACAAAAGATTTCAGCACAAAAAACGTGCGAATCCTCTTGTTTAAAAAATTGAACGTGGCATGCTGGTTTCGTCGCCCGGAGCGGGGGTTTCCGGCGCGGCGAGGACCCGCCTTCCGAGGATGCGCCGAATGACCGATGTTGCCCCGCAAGCCGCCGATCCGCTGGTGCGCTTTTCCGGCGTGCGGAAGACCTACGACGGCGAAACCCTGATCGTCAAAGACCTGAACCTCGAGATCCGGCGCGGCGAGTTTCTCACCCTGCTCGGCCCCTCCGGCTCGGGCAAGACCACCACGCTGATGATGCTGGCGGGCTTCGAGGTGCCGACCGAGGGCACCATCGCGCTGGACGGCCGCTCCATCGGCGCGGTGCCGCCGCACCGCCGCGGCATCGGCATGGTGTTCCAGAACTACGCCCTGTTCCCGCACATGACGATCGAGGAGAACGTCGCCTTTCCGCTGATGGTGCGCGGCGTGCCGCGCGACGAGCGCAGCGTCAAGGCGCGCGAGGCGCTGGCGATGGTGAAGCTCGACGCCCTGTGGCGCCGCCGCCCGGCGCAGCTCTCGGGCGGCCAGCAGCAGCGCGTCGCGCTCGCCCGCGCCCTGGTGTTCGCGCCGCAGCTGGTGCTGATGGACGAGCCGCTCGGCGCCCTCGACAAGCAACTGCGCGAACACATGCAGATGGAGATCAAGCACATCCACCAGTCCCTCGGCGTCACCGTGGTCTACGTCACCCACGACCAGACCGAGGCGCTGACGATGTCGGACCGCATCGCGGTGTTCAGCGACGGCGTGATCCAGCAGCTCGATACCCCCCAGGGCCTCTACGAGCGGCCGTGCAACCGCTTCGTCGCCAGCTTCATCGGCGAGAACAACACCCTGATGGGCACGGTGGAGGAGATGCTGCCGCACGGCTTCTGCCGGGTGCGGCTGGCGGACGGGCATTACGTCACCGCCGCGGCGGTCAACGTCGCCGGGGTGGGCGCCGCCACCGCGCTCTCGATGCGGCCGGAGAAGGTGCACATCGAGGGTCTGGGCGCCGCCCACGTCAACCGCCTGATGGGCACGGTCAAGGACACCGTCTACCACGGCGACCACGTCCGCGTGCGCCTGAGCGTCGCGGGCAACCCCGAGTTCGTGGTGAAGATGCGCTTCCGCCCCGGGCGCCCGATGCCCGAGGCGGGCGAGCGGGTGGCGGTGGCGTTCTCCGCCGAGGATTGCCGGGCGCTCGACGCGCCCGCCGAATGACGCACGCGTTGGGTCCACACATCGCGGAGAGGGCGCCTCTCCGCCCGCAGGGGAGCACGAAGCATGGGTAAGAGGATTTCGACCGCCGCCCTGGCCGCGGCGTTGGCGATCGGCGGAGCGGCCGTCGCCGAGGCCCGCGACCTGACCGTGGTGGGCTGGGGCGGGGCGTTCCAGGAGGCGCAGAAGGAGGTGTACTTCCACCCCTTCACCGCCAAGACCGGCATCAAGATGAGCGACGAATCCTGGGACGGCGGCATCGGCGTGCTGCGCGCCAAGGTGGAGGGCGGCAACGCCACCTGGGACGTGGTCGAGGTGGAATCCGACGAGTTGGCGGTGGGCTGCGAGGAAGGCCTGTTCGTGCCGCTCGACTGGGCGAAGATCGGCGGCAAGGACGCCTATCTCCCCGACGCGGTGCACGAGTGCGGCGTCGGCACGATCGCCTACGACTTCGTGTTGGGCTACGACAAGGACCGCCTCAAGACCCCGCCGACCAGCTGGGCCGACTTCTTCGACACCCAGAAGTTCCCCGGCAAGCGCGCCCTGCGCGGCGGCGCCAAGTCCACCCTCGAGTTCGCGCTGATCGGCGACGGCGTGCCGCCCAAGGACGTCTACAAGGTGCTCGCCACCCCCGAGGGCGTGGACCGCGCCTTCAAGAAGCTCGACAGCATCAAGAAGGACCTGATCTTCTGGAAGGCGGGCGCGCAGCCGCCGCAGTTGCTCGCCTCGGGCGAGGTGGTGATGACCTCGGTCTACAACGGCCGCATCGACGCCGCCAACCAGAACGACCGCCGCAACTTCGGCATCGTCTGGAACGGCGCCCTGTTCACCGTGGACAGCTGGGTGATCCTCAAGGGCTCGCCCAACGTCGAGAGCGCCTACAAGTTCCTCGACTTCGTCGGCAAGCCCGAGACCCAGGCGAAGCTCACCCCGGCGATCGCCTACGGCCCGACCGCGGCGGGCGCCGCCAAATACATCGACCCCAAGCGCCTGCCCGACATGCCGACGGCGCCCGACAACATGAAGACTATCGTCACCATCGACCCGGCGTTCTGGCTGGAGAACATCGACCGCCTCAACGACCGCTTCAACACCTGGGCGGCCGCCAACTGACCCACCCGTCCGGGGGCGCGGCATCCCCGCGCCCCCGCCTCCCTGGCCGATGGACACCTGCCGATGCGCGACACCGACACCTTGAAAGACCGCCTGCGCCGCGCCGAACGGATGCGGCAGTGGAAGGCGTTCGGCCTGATCGCGCCGCTGCTCGGGTTCCTGCTGGTGGTGTTCGTGGCGCCGATCGCGTCGATGATGCTGCGCTCGGTCCACGACACCGAACTGCGCGAGGTGTGGCCCACCGTCACCCGCGCCATCGGCGATTGGCACGACCGCACCCGGGTGCCGGGCGAGCCGGTGTTCGCCGCCCTCGCCGCCGACCTCAAGGCGAGCCAGCAGGCGAAAAGCCTGCCGGTGGCCGCCCGCCGCCTCAACTACGACCTGCGCAACGGCCGCTCGCTGGTGTTCTCCACCGCCCGCGCCCTGCCCGAAACCGCGACCAGCTGGACCGACGCGGTGACCGCCGCCAACCCCCGCTGGGCGGACCCGGAAACCTGGGGCGCGGTGGCGCGCGCCAGCGGCCCCGCCACCGGCTATTTTCTCCTCGCCGCCCTCGACCGCAACCGCACCGCCACCGGCAGGATCGTTCAGGCCCCGCCCGAGGAGGCGCTGTTCGTGGCGGTGCTGAAGCGCACCTTCGTCGTCGGCCTCGCGGTCACCGGGCTGTGCCTGCTGCTCGGCTATCCGGTGGCGTATCTCCTCGCCACCCTGCCGCCCGACCGCGGCAACCTGCTGATGATCCTGGTGTTGCTGCCGTTCTGGACGTCGCTGCTGGTGCGCACCGCCGCGTGGGTGGTGGTGTTGCAGGAGCAGGGGCTGGTGAACAACGCGCTGATCTGGCTGGGCGTGATCGACCGGCCGATGCGCCTGATCTACAACCAGGTGGGGGTGTACGTGGCGATGACCCACATCCTCCTGCCGTTCATGATCCTGCCGCTCTACTCGGTGATGAAGGCGATCCCGCCCGCCTACGTGCGCGCCGCGCGCTCCCTCGGGGCCTCGCCCACCACCGCGTTCCTGCGCGTCTACGTGCCGCAGACCCTGCCGGGGATCGGTGCGGGCGGGCTGTTGGTGTTCATCATGGCGATCGGCTACTACATCACCCCGGCGCTGGTGGGCGGCGCGGGCGACCAGCTGATCTCCTACTTCATCGCCTACTACACCTCGTCGTCGGTCAACTGGGGCCTGGCCTCGGCCCTCGGCGCGGTGCTGCTCTCGGCGACCCTGGCGCTTTACTGGGTCTACAACCGCCTCGTCGGCGCCGACGGCGTCAAGCTCGGATAAGGGGGAACCATGGCCGCCCGGAACCGCACCCTCCGCACCCCCGCCGAACGCGCCTGGAGCCTCGCCCTGTGGGCGGTGTGCGCGCTGGTGTTCGTCTTCCTGCTGGCGCCGATCCTCGCGATCATGCCGCTGTCGTTCTCCTCCGGCCAGTTCCTCACCTATCCCATCCCCGGGTTTTCGCTGCGCTGGTACGCCGAGTTCTTCACCAGCGACAAATGGCTGGGCGGCCTCAAGAACTCGATGATCGTCGGGGTCGCCTCGACGCTGCTCGCCACCGCCCTCGGCACCCTCGCGTCGCTGGGGTTGGTGCGGGCGCGGTTTCGCGGCAAGGGGCTGCTGATGGGCCTGCTGATCTCGCCGATGATCGTGCCGCTGGTGATCACCGCGGTCGGCTTCTACTTCTTCTTCTCCCCCCTCGGGCTGACCGCCAGCTACACCGGGCTGATCCTCGCCCACACCGCGCTGGCGGCGCCGTTCGTGGTGGTCACCGTCACCGCCACCCTCCAGGGGTTCGACATGAACCTCGCCCGCGCCGCCGCCTCCCTCGGCGCCGGTCCGTCCACCACCTTCTTCAAGGTGATCCTGCCGCTGATCGCGCCGGGCGTGGCCTCGGGCGCGCTGTTCGCCTTCGCCACCTCGTTCGACGAGGTGGTGGTGGTGCTGTTCGTCGCCGGGCCGGAGCAGCGCACCCTGCCGCGCGAGATGTTCTCCGGCATCCGCGAGAACATTTCCCCCACCATCACCGCCGCCGCCACCATCCTGATCCTGTTTTCGGTGGCGCTGCTGGTGGCGCTCGAACTGCTGCGCCGCCGCAACGCCCGCATGCGCGGCGCCGCCTGATCCGGCGCCCGCGCGGCGCCTGCGAAATTTTTGTTCAACGCTGCCCAATTTTGCGACATCCGCGCTTGACAGAGCGGGGGTGAATCGGCGATTTGTGCGCGCCGACCCCCAACCGGGCGGTTCGGCAGCGCAACCCGAGGGGGCTGGGGCCGCCGCCGAAAAAAACAGAAAAAACCTAAAGAAATCCTATCCCAGTGGAGGGCAGACCATGCAGGCACGCGGCAACTGGTCGTCGAAATTCGGATTCGTGATGGCGGCGGCGGGTTCGGCCATCGGCCTCGGCAACATCTGGAAATTCCCCTACGTCGCGGGGCAGAACGGCGGCGGCGGGTTCCTGCTGATCTATCTCGCGATCGTCGCCACCGTCGGCTTCTCGGTGCTGATGGCCGAGTTGGTGATCGGCCGCTCCACCCAGCGCAACCCGGTGGGCGCGCTCAAGCGCCTGCAGAAGGGCAAGCTGTGGCCGCTGATCGGCTACGCCGGAATCCTCACCGCGTTCGTGATCCTGTCGTACTACGTGGTGGTCGCCGGGTGGACCCTCGCGTACATCTTCAAGAGCGCGTCGGGCCTGCTCGCCACCTCCGACGACGCGGCGCTGGGCGGCATGTTCACCAGCTTCATCTCCGACCCGCTGGAGCCGGTGCTGTGGGCGGGCGCGTTCACCGCTCTCACCGTGTTCGTGGTGGTGGGCGGCGTCAACCAGGGCCTGGAGCGCTCCAGCCGCTGGCTGATGCCGATGCTGCTGGCGCTGGTGGTGGTGCTGTGCGTGCGCTCCCTCACCCTGCCCGGCGCGGGCGCGGGCTGGGACTTCTTCGTCACCCCGGATTGGAGCAAGGTCACCTTCCAGACCGTGATCGAGGCGTTGGGGCAGGCGTTCTTCTCGCTCTCCCTCGGCATGGGCACGATCATCACCTACGGCTCCTACATCAGCCGCGACACCGACGTGGTGGAATCCGGCTTCACCGTGGTGACCCTCGACACCCTGATCGCGGTGATGGCGGGCGTGATGATCATCCCCGCGGTGTTCGCCTTCGGCATGAATCCGGCGGCGGGGCCGGGCCTCACCTTCATCACCCTGCCGCACGTGTTCGCGGAGATGCAGGGCGGGGTGTTCTTCGGGCCGCTGTTCTTCATCCTGCTGGCGATCGCGGCGCTCACCTCGGCGGTGTCGCTGCTCGAGGTGGTGACCGCCTACTTCGTCGACGAGCTGGGCTGGAAGCGCCGCACCTGCACCGTCTGGGCGGGCGTGGTGGCGTTCCTGCTGTGCATTCCGTCGTCGCTGTCCCTCGGGGTGTGGAGCGACGCCACCCTGTTCGGCAAGGGCTTCCTCGACATCATGGACTTCCTCGCCACCAACCTGATGCTGCCGATCGGCGGCATGGCGATCTCGCTGTTCGTGGGCTGGGTGGTGCCGAAGGAGATGATGGAGGAGTTCTGCACCGGCAACCCGAAGCTGGGCGGCCTCGCCAAGGCGTGGCTGTTCTTCGTGCGCATCGTCAGCCCGCTGGCGATCTTCGTGGTGCTGCTGAACGGCCTGCCGTTCGTCGCCCCCTACCTGCCCTGGAACTGACCCCGGGGCGGGGGAGGCAGCGCAAACGATCGAGGCCGGGGCGAACGCTCCGGCCTTTTTCGCGGGCGCCGCTCAGAGATACGGCGGCGTGCAGGCGGAGACGAGGGTGCAGGGGGCGTCGAAGGGGTTGCGGAAGCGGTGCGGCAGGCGGCTGTCGAACAGGTAGGAATCCCCCGGCCCGAGCACGTATTTGCGGTCTTCCACCGTCAGCTCCATGCGGCCGGAGATGACGATGCCGCCCTCCTGGCTTTCGTGGCGCAGCATCGAGCGGCCGGTGTCGGCGCCGGGCTGGTAGGTCTCGAACAGGATCTGCAGCTGGTGCTTGTGGGCGTCGCCGACCTGGCGGAACGACACCCGGCCCTCGTTGGTGCGGCCGATTTCCGAGGCGATTTCCGGCATTTCGTCGGCGGCGAAGACGATCCGCTCGGGCGACGGCACCGCCTGGCTGAAGAACTCCGACAGCGTCATCGGCAGGCCTTCCAGCACCTTGCGCAGGCTCGCCACCGAGGGGCTGTTGCGGTTCTGCTCGATCAGCGAGATCGTGCCGTTGGTGACGCCCGCGCGGCGCGCCAGCTCGCGCTGCGACAGCCCGGCCGCCTCGCGCACCGCGCGCAACCGCGTTCCGACATCGAACTCCATCGTCCTCTCCGGGCAGGGGGCCAAGCCGCGCCATTATTGGGGCATCGCCCGCCCGCGGTCCAGTCCGGGATTGGCATTTTCCGATTCGCGGCATAGGCTTTCCCGGTCACATCAGCGGGAGGCGGACGATGCGGATACTGGTGGTGGGAGCGGGGGGAATCGGCGGCTACTTCGGCGGTCGGCTTCTGGAGGCGGGGCGCGACGTGCGCTTCCTGGTGCGGCCCGCGCGGGCGGCGGCCCTCGCCAAGACCGGGCTGGTGATCCAGAGCGGCTTCGGCGACTTCCTCCACCCCGCGCCGCCCGCGGTCACCGAGGCCGGGGTCTCCGGCCCGGCGGACCTGGTGCTGCTGAGCTGCAAGGCCTACGACCTCGAGGCCGCGATCGCCGCCTTCGCCCCGGCGGTGGGGCCGGACACCCTGATCCTGCCGCTGCTGAACGGCATGGCGCACCTCGCCGCCCTCGACGCCCGCTTCGGCCCGGCGCGGGTGCTGGGCGGGCTGTGCCAGATTTCGGTGGGGCGCGACGCCGAGGGCCGCATCCTCCACTTCAACGACGTCCACAACCTCGTCTGCGGCGACCGCGACGACCCCGGCTCGGCGCGCATCGCGCGGGTCGAGGCGGCGCTCGCCGACGCCCGGTTCGCGTTGCGGATCTCGCCCGCGATCGTGCAGGAAATGTGGGAGAAGTGGGTGTTCATCGCCGCCTGCGCCGGGATCACCTGCCTGATGCGCGCGGCGGTGGGCGACATCGTCACCGCGGGCGGCGGCGACGTGATCGAGCGCCTGTTCGACGAATGCTGCGCCATCGCCGCCGGGCGCGGCCACCCGCCGTCGGCGGCGATGGTGGAGCAGAGCCGCGGCATGCTCACCAACCCCAAGTCGGCGCTGATGGCCTCGATGCTGCGCGACGCCGAGCGCGGCGCCCCCACCGAGGCCGACCACATCCTGAGCGCGCTGCTGCGCGAAGGCGCCAACGGCTCGGGCGCGCCGCTGCTCTCCCTCGCCGCCCTGCACATGAAGGCCTACGACGCCCGCCGCGCCCGCGAAGGCAGCTGATCCGCCGCCCCGGCCGCCTGCATTCCCTCGGGAATCTTAACGGTTTCCGTGTAAGATCGAGGCAAACGGCGAACGGAGGTGGCGCGGATGATGTCTCGGGTTTCGGTGGTGCAGAAGATCACGTGGGCGACGCTGGCGTCGCTGTTGCTGATGCTGGGCGCGCTTGCGGCGGTGACCCTGTGGGTGCTGCGCGACGAACTCGGCCGCCAGGCGCAGGAGCGGCAGGAAAGCGCGATGCGGGTGGCGTGGCACGTGCTCGAGGGCGTGGGGCGCACCTACACCCTTTCCGGCGGCGTGCTGTCCGCCGACGGCGTCGCCCTCAACGGCAATTTCGCGGCCGTGGACGCGGTGACGCGCATGGTCGGCGGCACCGCCACGATCTTCGCCGGGGACACCCGCGTTGCCACCAACGTCACCCGCCCCGACGGCTCCCGCGCGGTGGGCACCACCCTCGCCCCCGGCCCGGTCTACGACGCGGTGCTGAAGGAGGGCCGCGCCTATCGCGGCGAGGCGGTGATCCTCGGCGAGCCGTACTACACCGCCTACGACCCGATCAAGGACCCCTCCGGCGCGGTGGTCGGCGTGCTCTACACCGGCCGCAGCCTGGCCGACATCCGCGCCGTCGTCGCCGGGCTGATGCGCTCGGTGCTGGCGGCGGGCACGGCGGTGCTGCTGGCGATGGGCGGCCTCACCTTCCTGCTGCTGCGCCGCACCCTGCGCCCCGTCACCGAGATGGCGGCGGCCACCCGCAGCCTCGCCGACGGCGACCTCGACGTGGCGATCGCCGGGCACGGCCGGGGCGACGAGATCGGCCGCATGGCGGCGGCCCTCGAGGTGTTCCGCGGCAAGCTGATCGACAACCGCCGCCTGGAGGCGGAGCAGGCGGAGGTGGCGCAGCGCTCCCGCGGGGCGGTGCTGGCGGCGGTGCGCGCCATGGCCGCCACGGTGGAGCGGGAGACCGACGCCGCCCTCGAACGGGTGGCGCTGCGCACCGACACCATGACCGGCGGCGTCGCCCACCTCGACGGCCTGGTGCAGTCGATGCACGCCAACGCCACCACCGTCGCCGCCGCCGCCGAGCAGGCGCTCGCCAACGCCGAGACGGTGGCGAGCGCGGCGGAGCAGCTCTCCGCCTCGATCGGCGAGATCGCCGCCCAGTCCGCCGCCTCCACCGCGGTGGCGCGGGAGGCGGGCGACCTGGCGCGCCAGGCGGCCGACCTGGTGGGGGAGGTGGACACCGCCGCCGACGGCATCGGCGAGGTGGTGAAGCTGATTTCCGAAATCGCCGGGCAGACCAACCTGCTCGCGCTCAACGCCACGATCGAGGCGGCGCGCGCCGGGGAGATGGGCAAGGGCTTCGCGGTGGTGGCGGGGGAGGTGAAGACCCTCGCCAACCAGACCCAGCGGTCGGTGGGCGAGATCACCCGCCAGATCGAGACGATGCAGGCGATGTCGCGGCGGATGGTGGGGGCGATGGCGGCGATCCGCGCCACCATCGTCAAGGTGGACGAGGCCGCCGCCACCATCGCCGCGGCGGTGGAGCAGCAGAACGCCACCACCCGCGACATCTCCCGCAACGTGCAGGACGTGGCGGCGGGCGCGCAGGAGGTGGCGGTGCTGATTTCGTCGGTGTCGCAGCAGGCCACCGAGGTGGGCGACGTGGCGGCCTCGCTGCGCGGCACGGTGGGCGAACTCACCGGCGACATCGACGGCCTCCACAAGACCGTCAACGACGTGGTCGAACGCTCGGTGGCGGAAACCGAGCGGCAACTGGCCGACTGAGTGGCGGCGCCGCCCTCAGGCGGCGCGCACCTCGACGAGGAAGCGGTCGACCTCGGCCTTCATCGCGTCGGACTGGCGGGAGAGGGCGCGCGCCGCCTCCTGCACCGAGCGCGAGGCCTCGCCGGTTTCCCGCGCCCCGGCGTTGAGCCCGGCGATGTTCTGGCTCACCTCCTGGGCGCTCGACGCGGCGAGGGTGATGGAGCGGGCGATGTCGGCGGTGGTGGCCTGCTGCTGCTCCACCGCCGCCGCCACCGACGCGGTGATCGCGGTGACCGAGGCCATGATTTCGGAAATCGCGCCGATCTCGTGGGCGGTGGTGCGCGAGGCGGTCTGCACCGCGCCGATCTGCCCGGCGATCTCCTCGGTGGCCTTGGCGGTCTGGTGGGCGAGGTTCTTCACCTCCCCCGCCACCACCGCGAAGCCCTTGCCCGCCTCGCCCGCGCGCGCCGCCTCGATGGTGGCGTTGAGCGCGAGCAGATTGGTCTGGTTGGCGACGTCGGTGATCATCTGCACCACCTCGCCGATCTTCGAGGCGGTCTGCTCCAGGCTCGCCACCAGTCGCTCGGCGCGCAGGGTCTGGTCGGCGGCCTTCTTGACGATTTCGTCGGCCTCGTCGATGCGCCGGGCGATCTCGGCGATCGACATGTTCATCTCCTCGGTGGCGGCGGCCACCGAATCGACGCTCTGCGAGCTGTCGTGCGCCGCGCCCGCCACCGCGCCGGTCTGGCTTTCGGTGCGCTCCGCCACTTCCGACATCGCGGTGGAGGTGCGTTCGAGGCCGGTGGCGGCCTCCAGCAGGCTGTCGATGCTGGCGCGCATGCGTTCGTTGAACGACACCGTGAGGGCCTCCACCTTGAGCGCCCGCTCCTCGCGCGCCTTGCGCTCCCGCTCCACCTCCTGCGCCTTGGCCTTGCGGACGATGGCGTTCTTGCGCCAGGTGTCCACCGCGGTGGCGATGGTGCCGATCTCGTCGGCGCGGTCGGTGTGCGGCACGTGGACCTCGTAATCGGCCCGGGCGAGCACTTCGAGGGCGTCGGAAATGTCGTGGATCGGCCGGGCGATCGAGCGGCCGAGCCGGATCGAGAACCCGAACGCCAGCGCCGCCACCGCCAGCGCCACGCCGATGTCGCCGAGCCGGTGCGCCTTGAGCGCCGGATCGCCGCCGGTGCGTTCGAGGTACTGGGCGATCAGCACGCCGATGGGAAGCAGGAAGGTCGCACAAAGAACCAGGAGCTTTGCGTTGATCGGCAATGACTTGAACATGAGCCAAATTCCCGTGAGCCGCGCACGCCGGAACGCCTGGCGGGCCATCTCCCTGCCGCCCGTGCCGCCGCGATCGCATCGTTGTCGTCGTAATCCCCATACGCACTGTGCGGAGTTCCCCGGGGGCCGTCAAGCGCCGCCCTGCGGGGATTTGCCTGGACATCGGGGCCGTCGCCGCCGTACCCTCCGCGCGGTTCCCACACGCATGAAATTCATCCGGCCATGTCCTTCCCCGACGCTCCGCCCCGGGCTTCCGCCCCACCCTCCGCCCCGGCGGTGGAGGGCGCCGCGAAGACCCGCATCGTCGCCCTGATCGTGGCGGTGGTGGCGTTGGGCTTCCTCGGGGTGATCGTCGCCAACTATCTCGTCAGCCGCGCCTGGGTGCGGCAGACCATCGTCGAGAGCGACCTGCCGCTCACCTCCGACACCCTCTATTCGGAAATCCAGCAGGACCTGCTGAAGCCGATTTTCGTCTCGTCGCTGATGGCCCACGACACCTTCGTGCGCGACTGGGTGCTGGACGGCGAGCGCGACCCCGGGCGGATGACCCGCTACCTCGCCGAAATCCAGCAGAAGTACGACGCCTTCACCGCGTTCTTCGTGTCCGAGCGCACCGGCGTCTACTACCAGTCCAAGGGGGTGCTGAAGTCGGTCCACCCGGACGAGCCGCGCGACGTGTGGTTCTACCGCGTGCGCGGGATGGAACGCCCCTACGAGACCAACGTCGACCCGGATCTCGCCAACCACGACACCATCACCATTTTCATCAACTTCCGCGTGCTCGACTACCAGGGCCGGTTCCTCGGCGCCACCGGCGTGGGCCTGCAGGCGAGCATGGTCAAGCAGTTGGTGGAGCGCTACGAGCGCGAATACCGCCGCACCATCACCTTCGTCGACCGCAACGGCATGCTGCAACTCTACGGCCGCGACTACGATGCCCGCCAGCCCGACATCCGCCAGCGCCCGGGGATCGCCGCGATCGCCGACGCGCTGCTGGCGACGGAGCAGGGCAGCTTCGAATACCGGCGCGACGGCCAGACGTTCTTCGTCAACAGCCGCTTCATCCCCGATCTCGACTGGTATCTGCTGGTGGAGCAGAACGGCACCGCCGCCCTCGCCTCGGCGCAGCGCACCCTGGTCACCAGCCTCGGCGTCGGCGCGGCGGCGACGCTGGTGGTGGGCTGGCTGTGCGCGCTGCTGGTGCGGCGCTCCCACCGCCGCCTCGAAACCCTGGCGGCCACCGACCCGCTCACCGGCCTGTTGAGCCGCCTCGCCTTCGCGGTGGTGTTTGCCCAGGCGGCGGAGCGGGCGCGGCGGGAGCCGAAGCCGATGGCGCTGGCGTTTTTCGACATCGACCACTTCAAGGCGATCAACGACACCCACGGCCACGCGGTGGGCGACCGGGTGCTGGCGATGGTGGCCGAGCGCCTGCAGGCGGCGGTGCGGGGCGGCGACGCGCTCGCCCGCTGGGGCGGCGAGGAGTTCCTGCTGCTGCTGGAGGATTGCGACCTCGACGCCGCCGCGGCGGTGGCCGAGAAGGCCCGCGCCGCGGTGGCGGGCGCGCCGCGGGCGCTGGCGGACGGCGGCGCCCTCGCCCTCACCCTCAGCGCGGGCGTGGCCGAGCGGCGGCCGGGGGAAGACGCCGCCGCGCTGATCGCGCGCGCCGACGCCGCCCTCTACCGCGCCAAGCGCGCCGGGCGCAACCGCACCGCGCGCGACGCCTGAGGGCGCCTCAGGCGAGTTCCCGCCGCGCCAGCATCACCCAGTAGGTGGCGCCGAGGGCGAGGATGTCGTCGTTGAAGTCGTAGACCGGGGTGTGCAGGCCGCGCTCCGGATGGCCGTTGCCGATGAAGATCATCGCCCCCGGCACCCGCTCCAGCACGAACGAGAAATCCTCCGCGCCGGTGCGCGGCGCCAGGTCGTCGTCCACGTTGTTGCGGCCCACCAGGCCCGCCGCCACCTCCACCGCGATCTCGGTCTGCGCCGCGGCGTTGACCAGCGGCGGATAGCGGCGGAGGTAGTGGAGGTCGGCGCCGCAGTCGTGGGTGGCGGCGCACCCGGCGGCCACCGCCTTGAGGCGGCGTTCGAGGATGTCGCGCACCTCGGGCTTGTAGCTGCGGGCGGTGCCGCGCACCACCACCTTCGAGGGGATGATGTTGGGCGAGTTGAAGTCGCCCGCGCCGATGTGCCCGACCGAGAGCACCGCGGTGTCGATCGCCGCGACGTTGCGGCCGACGATGCCCTGCACCGCCAGCACGAAGTGGGCGGCGGGGATGGTGGGATCGGTGGAGAGGTGGACGGTGGCGCCGCCGTGGCCGCCGGTGCCGGTGAAGGTGGCGGTCCAGGTGTCGGCGGCGGCCATCATCGGCCCGGGCCGCAGGGCGAAGCTGCCCACCGGGCTTTCCGGCGCGTTGTGCATGCCGTAGGCCGCGTCCATGGGGAAGCGCTCCAGCAGCCCCTCCTCGATCATCACCCGCGCGCCGCCCAGGCCCTCCTCGGCGGGCTGGAAGACGAAATGGACGGTCCCGGCGAAATCCGGGTCCTTCGCCAGCTGCCGCGCGGCGGCCAGCAGCATCGCGGTGTGGCCGTCGTGGCCGCAGGCGTGCATCTTGCCCGGGTGGGTGGAGGCGTGGGGCAGGCCGGTGGTCTCGGCGATGTGCAGCGCGTCCATGTCCGCCCGCAGGCCGATGGCGCGGTTGCCGGGGCGCTTGCCCTTCAAGGTGCCGACCACGCCGGTTCCGGCGATCCCCTCGGTCACCTCGAGGCCCCAGGCGCGCAGGCGCTCGGCCACCAGCGCGGCGGTGCGCTTTTCCTCGAAGCCGGTTTCCGGGTGGGCGTGAATGTCGCGGCGGAGCGCGATCAGGTCGTCCTGCTGGGCGGCGATTTCGGCCTGGATGCGGTCGGCGGGGGTGGAAAAGCTCACGGTGAGGGTCTCGCAACTGGCGCGGGGTGCGCGTCCTGCGGCGGTCGCCAGCCTTTCAGCCGCAGGGCGTTGCCGACGACGCTGACCGAGCTGAACGCCATGGCCGCGGCGGCGAGGGAAGGGTGCAGGTAGCCGAGCGCCGCCACCGGAATGCCCACCACGTTGTAGGCGAACGCCCAGAACAGGTTCTGGCGGATGGTGCGGCGGGTGGCGTGGGCGATGGCGAAGGTGGCGGCGACGAGGCGCGGGTCCGGCCGCATCAGGGTGATGCCGGCGGTCTCCATGGCGACGTCGGTGCCCGAGCCGACGGCGATGCCGACGTCGGCCTCGGCGAGGGCCGGGGCGTCGTTGACGCCGTCGCCCACCACCGCCACGACGCGGCCCTGGGCGCGCAGCTCGGCGACGCGGCGGGCCTTGTCCTCCGGCCGGGCGCCGCCCGCGAAGGCGGCGATGCCGAGGTCGTCGGCGATGCGGCGGGTGGCGGCGTCGGAATCGCCCGAGAGCATCCACGGCGTGACGCCGCGCGCGACGAGCGCCGCCACCGCCTCGGCGGCCTCGGGGCGCGGCGTGTCGGCCATGGCGAAGGCGCCCAGCGGGGCGCCGTCCGCCGCCACCAGGGCGACGCTCCAGCCGTTGTCCTGCCAGCGGCGCACCGCCTCGGCGAGGGGGGCGTCGTCGACGCCGACGCTGCGCAGCAGCGCGGTGGTGCCGATGGCGACGCGGCGGCCTTCGACCGCCGCCGTCAGCCCGGCGCCGCCGACGGCGCGGAACTCGGTCACCTCGGGCAGCGGCGCGCCGGTGCCCGCGTGGTCGAGGATGGCGCGGGCGAGTGGATGCTCGGACCCGGCCTGGGCGGCGGCGGCGAGGCGCACCAGCTCGGCCTCGTCGCCCAGCGCCAGGGTTTCCACCACCCGGGGGCGGCCCTCGGTGAGGGTGCCGGTCTTGTCGAACACCACGGTGTCGACCGCGTCGGCGCGTTCGAGGGTTTCGATGTCGCGGATCAGGATGCCCGCCTTCGCCCCCGCGCCGGTGCCCGCCACCAGCGCCGCCGGGGTGGCGAGGCCGAGGGCGCACGGGCAGGCGATCACCAGCACCGAGACGGCGGCGGTGACGGCGTGCTCGAGGTCGGCGCCGACGCCGAGCCAGGCGAGGAAGGTGACCAGCGCGACGCCCGCCACCACCGGCACGAACACCGCCGACACCCGGTCCACCAGGCGCTGGATCGGCGCCTTGCCGCCCTGCGCCGCCGCCACCAGGGCGACGATGCGGGCGAGGGTGGTGTCGGCGCCGACGCGGGTGGCGCGCACGCGGATCAGCCCCGAGCCGTTGATCGACCCGGCCACCGCCCGGTCGCCCCGGGTCTTGGGCACCGGCAGGCTCTCGCCGGTGATCAGGGATTCGTCGGCCTCGGTGGCGCCGGAGACGATCTCGCCGTCCACCGGGATGCGCTCGCCGGGCTTGACCACCGCCACGTCGCCGATCGTCACGGCGGAAATCGCCACCCGCTCCTGGGCGCCGTCGCGCTCGATCAGCGCGTCCTCGGGCTTCAGCGCCATCAGCGCGCGGATCGCGGCGGTGGCGCCGGTCTTGGCGCGGGCCTCCAGCCACTTGCCGAACAGCACCAGGGTGACGATCAGCGCCGCCGCCTCGAAATAGAGGTGCGGGTGGGCGCCGGGCGGCGCGTCGAGCATCATCCAGATGCTGAAGAGATAGGCGACGCTGGTGCCGAGGGAGACCAGCACGTCCATGTTGGCGCCGCCGCGCGCCAGCGCCTTGACCGCGCCGCGGTGGAAGCGCCAGCCGCACAGCAGCAGCACCGGCGTCGCCAACGCCAGCTCGGCGAGCGGCGGCAGCAGCGGCGGCAGGCCCGCCAGCATCGCCGCCATGTTGGCGAGGAAGGGCGCGGAGAGCACGGCGGCGGCCAGCAGCACCGGGCCGGAGCGGTCCGCCGCCTCGGACGCGGCGGGGGCGTCGTCGAGGCGGGCGCGGGCGGTGAAGCCCGCCGCCTCCACCGCGGCCACCAGGTCCCGCGCGTCGCCGTCGGCCAGGTCCGCCTCGGCGGAGTTGAGGGCGAGGTTGACCCGCGCGTCCACCACCCCGGGGGCCGCCTTCAGCGCCTTTTCCACCGCCGCCGCGCAGCCCGCGCAGCTCATGCCGCCGATGTCGAGGGTGAGGGTGCGCAGCGTCACGCCGTAGCCCGCGTCGCGCACCGCGCGCACCGCCTCGGCGGCGGGCGCGTCGACGGCGAGGTCGGCGGTGGACAGGGCGAAGTTGACCGAGACGTCGCGGGCGCCGGGCAGGCGGGCCAGCGCCCGCTCGACGTTGGCGGCGCAGCCCGCGCAGCTCATCCCGGTGATGCCGAGGTGAAGGGGCGTGGCCATGGCGGGTTCACTCGAAGTTTGGAAAGACACCGGTTCGCTATGTGGGCACGCACCGCCCCGGTGCGCAAGGCCGAAGGTGCGCTCAGAAGCGGCCTTCGTCGGCGGCGCGCATGTGGGCGACCCCGGCGCGCAGGTAGGCGTATCCGGTGATGAGGGTGAGCAGCCCGGCGCCCCACAGCAGGATTTCGCCGATCAGGGTGATGGCGTGGCCGGGCAGGCCGCCGTCGCCGACGATCAGCACCGGCAGGGCGATCAGCTGCACCGTGGTCTTCCACTTGGCGAGCGGCGTCACCGGCATGCCGATGCGCAGCTCGGCCAGATATTCGCGCAGGCCGGAGACGAGAATCTCGCGGCACAGGATCACCGCGGCGGGGATCAGCCCGAGGTCGGAAAACCGCCCGAACGCGGCGAGGAACAGCAGCAGCGCCGCCACCAGCAGCTTGTCGGCGATCGGGTCGAGGAAGCGGCCGATGGCGGAGAGCTGGTTGAAGCGGCGCGCGAGGTAGCCGTCGAAAAAGTCGGTGATGGCGGCGACGGTGAAGATCGCGCACGCGATCCACCGGGTGGTGGGCGTGTCCCAATAGAAGGTTGCGAGCAGCGCGGGAATCGCCGCGATGCGGCCCAGGGTCAACAGATTCGGCAGCGTCAGCATGGCTCGTGACACGGGAACGGGGGACAGGGCTCGCTCTTGGATCGGCCGGGAGTGTAGCCCCCGGCGACGGGTGCTGAATAGAAAAAAATTCCCGCGAAATTGTGGCGCGGATCGCTCAACCCCTCGGCCGGGCTTGACCGGCGGGGCCGCGGCCGTCAGATTTGCGCATCGGGCGAGCGCCGCCCACCACTGCCGAAGATGTCGCCGATGCCTTCCGCCGAGGCCGAAGAGCCTCCCAGTCGCGCCGAATCCGCGCCGTCGCGCCGCCCTCCCGGGCGGTGTTTTCCCCATTCCATCGCGAAATCCGCCCGCCCCCGGCGCGCGCGGCGGCGTTCGCCTGCGCGTCAGGACGCTTTCCGACCATGCCGATCGTCTTCGAACTCGCCGTGATTGCGGCTCTGGTGCTGTTGAACGGATGCTTCGCGGCCTCCGAGCTGGCGATCGTTTCCGCCCGGCGCGCCCGCCTTGCGCCGCTGGCGGAGGCGGGCGACCGGCGCGCCCGGGCGGCGCTGGCGCTGGCGGAGAACCCGGTGCGGTTTCTTTCGGCGGTGCAGATCGGCATCACCCTGGTGGGGATTTTCGCGGGCGCGTATTCGGGAGCGAACCTCAGCCGCCACCTCGCCGCGACGCTCGCGGCGACGCTGCCGTGGCTCGCACCCGCGGCCGACGCCCTGGCGCTCGGAGCGGTGGTCGGGGCGATCACCTACGCGTCGCTGATCGTCGGCGAACTGGTGCCGAAGCAGATCGCCCTGGCCGCGCCGGAACGGGTGGCGATGCTGGTGGCGCGGCCGATGACGCGGGTGGCGGGGTTCGCCGCGCCGCTGGTCTGGCTGCTGGAGCGCAGCAGCCGGGCGGTGCTGCGGTTGCTCGGCACGCGGCCGACGAATGCGGCGGTGACCGAGGAGGAGGTGCGCGCGATGATCGCCGAAGGTGCGGCCTCGGGGGTTCTGCAGCCGCGCGAGGAGGAGCTGCTCGCGGGGGTGATGCGCCTCGGCGACCGCAAGGTGCGCGGGGTGATGACGCCGCGCGCCGAGATCGACTGGATCGACCTCTCCTGGGAGCCGGAGCGGATCGCCCGGGTGCTGCGCGATAGCCGCCATTCGCGGCTGGTGGCGTGCCGCGACGGCCTCGACAACGTCCAGGGGGTGGTGCAGGCGAAGGATCTGCTCGACGCCTGTCTCGACGGCGGGCCGCTCGACGTCGCGGCGCTGGTGCGTCCGGTGACGGTGGTGCCGGAACACGCCGCGGCGCTCGCCGCGCTCGACGAACTGCGCCGGTCGCACATCCACATGGCGCTGGTGGCCGACGAATACGGCACCATCGAGGGCCTGTTGAGCGCCGCCGACGTGCTGGCCGCGATCGTCGGATCGCTGGCCGAGGCGGGGGAAACGCCGGAGGCCGCGATCGTCGCCCGCGAGGACGGCTCGTGGCTGGTGGACGGCGACCTGCCCGCCGACCTGGTGGCCGAGCGGCTCGGCTGCCGGATGCTCGCCGTCGCCGGGGACTACGCCACCCTCGCCGGGTTCCTGCTGGGCCGCGCCCGCACTCTGCCGCGCACCGGCGACGTGATCGCGGCGGAGGGCTGGCGCTTCGAGGTGGTCGATATGGACGGCCTGCGGGTCGACAAGGTCCTGGTGACGCCGCCGCGGCCGTGAGCGCCTTCAGCCGCCGTGGAAGTGGTCGTAGAGGCGCTGGGCGAGGGCGCGGGAGATGCCCTCAACCGCCGCCAGATCCTCCACCCCCGCCTCGGAAACCCCGCGCGCCGAGCCGAAATGGTGCAGCAGCGCCTTCTTCCGCGCGGCGCCGATTCCCGAAATCGCGTCGAGGGGCGAGCGGGTGATGGCGCGGCCGCGCTTGGCGCGGTGGGTGCCGATGGCGAAGCGGTGGGCCTCGTCGCGCAGGCGCTGAAGGTAGTAGAGCACCGGGTGGGTGGGGGGGAGCTGGAACGACGGCTTGCCCTCGACGTGGAACTGCTCGCGCCCGGCGTTGCGGTCCGGCCCCTTGGAGATGCCCACCAGCGGCACCCCGCTCACGCCGATCTCGGCGAGAATCTCGTGGGCGGAGGAGAGCTGGCCCTTGCCGCCGTCGATCAGCACCAGATCGGGCCAGCGGGCGCGCTCCGGGTCGTCGGCGAGGGCGCGGGCGAAGCGGCGGCGGAACACCTCGCGCATCATCCCGAAGTCGTCGTCGGTGGCGGCGGTCTTGATGTTCCAGGTGCGGTAGGCGGCCTTCTCGAAGCCCTCCGGCCCGGCGACGATCATCGCGCCGATCGCGTGCGCCCCCTGGATGTGGGAGTTGTCGTACACCTCGATGCGGGCGGGCGGCGCGGGCAGGCCGAACAGCGTCGCCACCTCGGCGAGGAGCTGGGCCTGGGTGGCGGTCTCGGCGAGCTTGCGCTCGGCCGCCTCGCGGGCGTTGGTCTCGGCCTGGCGCAGCAGCGCGCGCTTGTCGCCGCGCCGGGGGCGGGCGAGCGCCACCTTGCGCCCGGCACGCAGGGAGAGCGCCTCGTGCAGCAGGTCCGCCTCGGGCACCGCGTGGCTGAGCAGCACCAGCGGCGGCGGCAGGTGCTGGGTGTAGAACTGGGCGAGGAACGCGGCGAGGATCTCCGCGTCGTCCGCGTCGCCGGTCTGGGCGGGGAAATAGGCGCGGTTGCCGGTGTGCCGCCCGGCGCGGAAGAACACCATCTGCACCGCCACCAGGTCGCCCGCGCGGTGCAGGGCGGCGATATCGAGGTCCTTGTCCTCCCCCAGGTCGATATCCTGGCGCTGCTGGATCTGCGCCAGGGCGCGGATGCGGTCGCGCCACGCGGCGGCGACCTCGTAGTCGCGGCGCTCGGCGGCCTCGCTCATGCGCTCGGCGAACTCGCGCTGGAGATCGCGGCTCTCGCCGTTGAGGAAGGCGCGCGCCTGCGCCACCAGCTCGGCGTAGGCCTCGGGCGCGATGCGGCCGACGCACGGCGCCGAGCAGCGCTTGATCTGGTGCAGCAGGCAGGGGCGGGCGCGGGCGGCGAACATCGCGTCGGAGCACGAGCGCAGCAGGAACACCTTCTGCAGAATCGTGAGGCTCTGGTTGACCGCCAGCGCCGAGGCGAACGGGCCGAAGTATTCCGCGCCGTCGTCCCGCGCGCCGCGGTGCTTGGTGATGCGCGGCCACGGCCCCTCGCGGTCGACGCGGATGTAGGGGAACGACTTGTCGTCGCGCAGCAGGATGTTGTAGCGCGGCTTGTACTTCTTGATGAGGTTGGCCTCGAGCAGCAGCGCCTCGGCCTCGGTGTGGGTGGTGACGATCTCCATGGTGGCGGTGAACGCCACCATCCGCTGCAGGCGCAGCGGCAGCTGGTCGCCGCGGGTGTAGGCGACGACGCGCTTCTTGAGGTTCTTCGCCTTGCCGACGTAGAGCACCTCGCCGCGCGCGTCGAGCATGCGGTAGCTGCCCGGCGCGTTGGGGAGGGTTTTCAGCACCGCCTGGATGATTTCGGTGCCGCGGGCCAGCGATGGGGAGACGATGTCCATGAGCGAGAAGGTGTCGAAAACCGGGGCGGGTTGCAAGGCCGGGCGATTCCCCGAATCCGCCCGGCGTCGATGACGGAAACATGACTCGCGGATTTCACACGGGAATTCACGGATTGTGACGGGCTGAAACCTTGTCCACGAAATCTGTGGATAACTCTGTTGGTAATCTGTGGGGGAGAGGTCCCCCGCCAAGGCTTTCCTTGGGGGCGGACGCCATTGCCCAAAAAGCAGGCATAATGGTTAGATCATTGATTTATATGATTTGATGGCTTGTCAATGGCAAAAAACCGGAGACTCCAGAGGAATCTTTCCGGAGACTCGGGGGCGCCTGTGTTCGGCATCACAGGTTGTGCAAAAGTCTCCGCCCGATTCGACGGGTCGGCCTCCGGGGCGGCTTAGCCCCGGCGGGAAAACGCGAAACCGGCTTGTTGGCGGGTTCACGAAACTGCCACATCGGAACGGGGGGGCGGTCAGATTTCCTCGAACGGGCTTTCGCGTTCGATCTCGACGCCGACCGACGCGGCGTCGGCGAACACGTCGAGCTTTTCCACCCGTACCCGGGCGGAGCGCACCCGCGGGTCCTGCAGGCAGATCCCGGCGAGGCGCTCGGCCAAGGTCTCGACGAGGTTGACGTGGCCGTCCTCGACCACGCCGCGCACCTTGGCGACGATCTGCTCGTAGCAGACCACCTTGGCGTAGTCGTCGCCGATCGGCTTCGCGTCCTCGCGCACCGCGAGGTCGAGGTTGACGCGCACGCGCTGCGGCGCGGCCTTCTCCGCGTCGTAGATGCCGACCCGGCCGTTGAGCACGAGGTCGCGCACGAACACGTGGCGGAGCGCCTTCTTCGCATCGGCGATGCGCAGCGGTTGAATCACGTTGGGGGTGCGGTTCAAGGGATCTCCATGCGCCCGTGCCGTTCCGGCCGGGTCGCGCGTTCGGGATGCCTACTCGGAAAGCGGCGCGGCGGCGCCCTCTTGCGCCCAGCCGAGATGCTGCCCCCCGTCCAGAGCTATCATTTGCCCCGTCAGCGACGGCGCCGCAAGGAGAAACCGCAGCGCCAGGGCGATTTCTTCCGGCGTCGGGCCGTGGCCGAGCGGGGTCTGGCGGCACTGGCGGGCGAAGTCCGCCTCGCTCTGGCGCGGCGAGGGCAGGGTCGGCCCCGGGCCGATGCCGCACACCCGCACGCGGGGGGCGAGCGCCAGCGCGAGGGTGCGGGTGAGAGTCCAGAGGCCCGACTTCGACAGGGTGTAGCTCATGAAGTAGGGGGTGAGGTTCCACACCCTCTGGTCGAGCAGGTTCACCACCAGCCCGTGCGCCCCCTCGGGCAGCGCCCGGGCGAAGCGCTGGGTGAGCACGAACGGCGCGCGCAGGTTGGGTTCGATGTGGCGGTCCCAACTCGCGCGGGTGGCGGTGGCGGCGGTGTCCATCTCGAAAATCGAGGCGTTGTTGACCAGGCAGCCGAGCGGCCCGACCGCCTCGGCGGCACGCGCGGCGAGGGCCTCCACAGCGTCCTCGTCGGCGAGATCGGCGCTCAGCACCGCGGCGCGGCCGCCCCGGGCGCGGATCCCGGCGGCGACGGATTCGGCTTCCGTCTCCGAGGCATGGCAGTGGATCGCGACCGCGAAGCCGTCGGCGGCGAGCGCCTCGGCGAGGGCGCGGCCGATGCGCCTCGCCCCGCCGGTGACGAGCGCGGCACGGGGAATCCGGGGGTCGGCGAGCATCGGGGGAGCCTCCTCGAAACGGGTGTCGGTCTCCGACTTTCGGGCCGCGTCCGGCCTAAGTCAATCGGTCGCGGCAGGGTTGCAAAAACCGCATGCGCACCTTAAGGAGTCCCTGAGACATGGTAGGCGACGTCGTGTGGCAATTCTGTTATCCTGAAAGGAGAGTCATGAGAGATCGAGCACCGGTTCCCACCCCCTCACCGCATGGACGGATGCGGCGCAACCTAGAGTGGCATCGACAACCATGACCCGCACCATCGAAATCACCGACGTCATCCTCCGCGACGCCCACCAGAGCCTGCTCGCTACCCGCTTGGCGATGGAGGACATGATCCCCGCGTGCGAGGATCTCGACAACGCCGGATACTGGTCCCTCGAATGCTGGGGCGGCGCCACCTACGACGCCTGCATCCGCTTTCTCAACGAGGACCCGTGGGAGCGCCTGCGCACCTTCAAGAAGCTGATGCCGAAGACGCCGCTGCAAATGCTGCTGCGCGGCCAGAACCTGCTCGGTTACCGCCACTACGAGGACGAGGTGGTGGAGCGGTTCGTCGACAAGGCCGCCGAGAACGGCATGGACGTGTTCCGGGTGTTCGACGCGCTCAACGATCTGCGCAACCTCGAAACCGCGATGAAGGCGGTGAAGAAAACCGGCAAGCACGCGCAGGGGACGATCTGCTACACCGTCAGCCCGGTTCACACCGTCGCCGCGTTCGTCGAGATGTCGCGCGAACTGAAGTCCATGGGCGCGGATTCCATCGCGATCAAGGACATGGCGGCGCTGCTCAAGCCCCAGGCGGCCTACGACCTGGTCAAGGGCATCAAGGCCGCGTGCGGCGACGACATGCTGGTGCACCTGCACGTCCACGCCACCACCGGCGTCACCATGGTGTCGCTGATGAAGGCGATCGAGGCCGGGGTGGACGTGGTCGACACCGCGATTTCCTCCCTTTCCCTCGGCTCGGGCCACAACCCCACCGAGGCGGTGGTGGAAATGCTCGAGGACACCGGCTATTCCACCCGCCTCGACATGAACCGGCTGCTCAAGGTGAAGCGCCACTTCGCCGCGGTGCGGCCGCGCTACAAGGAATTCATGGGCGAGTTCACCGGGGTGGACACGGAAATCTTTTCCAGCCAGATCCCCGGCGGGATGATCTCCAACCTCGAAAGCCAGCTGAAGGGCCAGAACGCCTCCCATCGCCTCGCCGAGGTGCTGGAGGAGGTGCCGCGGGTGCGTGCCGACTGCGGCTTCCCGCCGCTGGTGACGCCGTCGTCGCAGATCGTCGGCACCCAGGCGGTGTTCAACGTGCTGATGGGCCGCTACAAGGTCCTCACCACCGAGTTCGTCAACCTGATGCTGGGCTACTACGGCGCCACCCTGGGGCCGAAGGACCACGTGGTGCTGGCGCGCGCCAAGGAGCAGGCGAAAAAGCCGGTGATCACCGAGCGCCCGGCCGACCTCTTGAAGCCCGAGTGGTCGCACCTGCGCAACCACGCCACCACCCAGGAAGGCTTCAACGGCTCCGACGAGGACGTGCTGACCTACGCGATGTTCCCCCAGGTGGCGGCCAACTTCTTCAAAAGCCGCGCCGAGGGGCCGAAGCGCCTGGGCAAGGACCCGGTCAAGACCACCGTCGCCGCGCCGATCGTGGTGGAGGTGGACGAGGCCAAGGTCTGCCGCAGCCCGATCACCGGCGTGGTGGTGCGGGTCAACGCCAAGCCCGGCGACGTGGTGCAGCAAAACGCGGTGCTGGCGGTGGTCGAGGCGATGAAGATGGAAACCAACATCACCGCGCCGTTCGCCGGGACCGTCAAGGCGATCACCGCGCAGAAGGGCGAGGGGGTGAAGGAAAATCAGGTGCTGCTGACCTTCGAATAGCCCGCCCCTTCCGCGCAAATGCAAACGGCCGGAGCGATCCTCCGGCCGTTTTGCGTCAGGAGCCGGTGAGGACGATCACCGACCGGGCGTCGATCTCGCGGCGCCCCTGGCCGCCGCGCTCCAGCTCGCCGGTCACCGAGACCCGGTCGCCCACCTTGACGCCGCGCACGTCGGCCGGGCCGCCGTCGTCGTCGGCGTCCACCGCGATGCGCTGGCCGCCGCTCTCGATCACGAGGTCGTCGCCGTCCACCGACATCACCCGGCCGGTGACGATCACCCAATCCTCCTCGCCCCGGGGCCGGTCGGCGGAGAGGCCGGGCTGGGCGGCCGGAGGCGTGCCGAGCATGCGGTTGAGCCGGGAGACGTAAAGCGAATCGGCGGCGATGCGGCGGTCGGCGAAGACGCTGCCGTCCATCCGGCCGGTGACGCCGACCCGGTCGCCCGGGCGCAGCATGGCGGCGTCGGCGGCGCCGAGGCCGCTCAGGGTCACCTCGATCTCGCCGTCTCCGGCGGCGAGCGCGAGGCGGTCGCCGGAAATCGCGGCGATGGTGCCGGTGAGGCTGATCCAGTCGCCTTGCGGCGTGGACTGGGACCGAAGCGGCGGCTGCGGTTCCGTCACGCCGTCGGCCGCCGGGGCCGGGGCGGCGGCCAACGCCAGCGCGCAGCACGCTCCGAGCATCGGAGGGACAATTCGCATCGTCGGTCTCCTTCGGTTTGCAGGACCTGGGGCCGGAGCGTCTCTGCGCACTCCGACGGCTCGCCGTGGCGATCGGAGGTCTTGGTGAGTCAACGCCCGCCATCCGGCGGCGTTCCCCGGACGGGGCGTTTTTCCGGGGTCAGGCGCCCCGTGCGGCGCGGCGGCGCAGGGTGAGCAGAACCGCGCCGCCGAACGCCAGGGCGGCGGTGTAGGCCGCCGCCGCCGTCAGCGCGCCGCGCCGCCAGTCGGCGAGGTAGTCGGTGGAGGCCAGCCCCACCGCGACGTACAGCGGGTAGCGCCCCACCCGGGTGAAGGTGACGGTGCGGGCGGTGCCGTCCCAGGTGGTGCCGGAGAAGTAGGTGCCGCGCGTGGCGCCGCCGCCGAGCAGCGCCTTGAGTTCGGGCGAAAGGTTGGCGTTGCCGCGGAACAGGCCGCGCGGGTCCGGATGCCGCACGACGATCCGCATCTCCGGGTCGCGCAGGCTGATGCCGCCGCTCGGGCCGATGTCGAGCTGCGACAGGAACGCCCGGATCTCGCCCAGCGGCAACCGCGCGAAGGCGACGCCCGCGAATTCGCGGCTGCGGTCGTCGGCGCGGCGGGAGAGGTAGAGGCCGTCCGGGTCGGTGGGTTCGGCGCGGTGGGCGATGTGGAGGCCGTCCTCCCCCTCCTGCGCGGCGACGAAAAAGTCCTGGGTCGAGACGTATTCCTTGAGGGTGGCGCGGTCGGCGAACGGGCCGGTGGTGTAGACCACCCGGCCGCTGGCGTCGGCGAGGCCGAAGCGGCTGGTCTCCGGCAGGCCGGTGACATGGCGGCCGAGGAAGGCGTCGAGCCGCTCGGCGGATACCCGGCCCGCACCCTGGGCGCTCGCCTCCCGCGCGATGGAGAGCAGGCCCAGGTCCACCTGGTCGAACAGGCCGACGAAATACGCCTCCGCCAGCAGCGTGAGGTTGCGGCTGACGGTGGCGGCGCGCTCCTGCGCGCTGTGCCGGGCGTCGACGATCACCACCGCCGTCAGCGCCCCGACGGCGATGTAGATCGCCGCGAGGCCGCCCACCATGCGGCGCCGGTGGCGAGGGAGTTCGGGCATTCTGCCTCCCAGTGCGGCGGCGCCCCGAGGTTGCATCCACCGTCCGATGTTCTCGCAATATCATATGTCGAAGGGCACGGGCGGCGCAATCCCCGCGCCCGCCGACATCGCACATCCGCACTCCCCTCGGATTGGCGTACATCCGGCAAATATGATATGCCAAACCATCGGGAGAGGGGATGGGGGAGGGGGGCATGTCGCCCGAGCGCGAGTCTCTGATCCGGTCGCTGTTCGACGCCGCCATCGCCAAATACGCCGGGCGCGATCTCCGCCTCCTCGACGACTTCAGCGACGACTTTTCCGGCTACAGCGGCTGCGGCGACGCCTTGGTGCGCGGCGGCGCGGCGTGGCGGGAGATCACCCGCGCCGACTTCGCCGAGGCGCCGCGCCTGGGGGTCGAGGTGCGCGACGTGGTGCTTCAGGACCTGGCGGAAACCGTCGTCGCCGCCACCGCGCTGGCGCGCTTCCGCCTGCCCGGCGACGATCCGCTGCTGCCGCACGAGGTGCTGCGCCTGAGCCTGGTGTTTCGCCGCGAGGCCGGGGGGTGGAAAATCGTCCACAGCGGCTTCTCGGTGCCCTATCACCTGCGCGACGACGGCCGGGTGTTCCCCCTCGACGGCCTCGCCGCCCGCACCCGCGACCTCGAACGCCTGGTGGAAGCGCGCACCGCGGCTCTCGAACGCGCCAACGCCGCCCTCGAAACCCTCAGCAACACCGACGAACTCACCGGCATCGCCAACCGCCGCGCCTTCGACCGCGTGCTGGGCGAGGCGTGGCGGCGGGCCGCCCGCGCCGGGTCTCCCCTCGGCCTGCTGATGATCGATCTCGACACCTTCAAACGCTACAACGACCGCTACGGCCACCTCGCGGGGGACCGGTGCCTCGAACGCGTCGCCCGCATCCTTGCCGGATCGGTGCGCCGCGCGGGCGATCTCGCCGCCCGCTTCGGCGGCGAGGAGTTCGCGGTGCTGCTGCCGGACGCGGGCGACGAGGCGGCGGCGGAGGTGGCGGCGGCGATCCAGCGCAAGGTGTGGACCCTCGCCCTCGCCCACCACGACGCCCCCTCGGGCATGGTCACCGTCAGCATCGGCGTCGCCGTGGAAACCGCCTTCGCCGGGTCGCCGCTCGACCTGGTGCGACGCGCCGACGCCGCCCTCTACCGCGCCAAGCGGGAAGGGCGGGATCGCGTCGTCCGCGACGCCACGGCCATCCCCGGCGCGGTGGAGTGAACGGCGAAAAAGGGCCGGGAACGTGTCCCGGCCCTTGCGCGTCGCGGCGGTTTTGAAGCTACGCTTCGATGCCCTCGAACAGCACCGAGGAGAGGTAGCGCTCGCCCGCGTCGGGGAGCACCACCACGATGGTCTTGCCGGCGAACGCTTCGTCGGCCGCCAGGCGCGCCGCCGCCGCCGCCGCCGCGCCGCAGGAAATGCCGCCGAGGATGCCCTCCTCGCGGCCGAGGCGGCGGGCGAACTCCACCGCCTCCTCGTTGCTCACCTGCTCGACCCGGTCGATCACCGAAAGGTCGAGCGTGTCGGGAATGAACCCGGCGCCGATGCCCTGAATCTTGTGCGGGCCGGGCTTCAGCTCGGCGCCCGAAAGCTTCTGGCTGATGATCGGGCTGGCGGCCGGTTCCACCGCCACCGCGGTGATCGCCTTGCCCTTGGTGCCCTTGATGTAGCGGGAGACGCCGGTGATGGTGCCGCCGGTGCCCACGCCCGACACCAGAACGTCGATGGCGCCGTCGGTGTCCTCCCAGATTTCCGGGCCGGTGGTCTTTTCATGAATTGCCGGGTTGGCCGGGTTCTTGAACTGCTGCGGCAGGAAATAGCGCCCGGGGTCGGAGGCGGCGATTTCCTCGGCGCGGCGCACCGCGCCCGGCATCCCCTCCGGCCCGGGAGTGAGGATCAGGTTGGCGCCGAGGAACTTCAGCACCCGGCGACGCTCCAGGCTCATGGTCTCGGGCATCGTCAGGGTCAGCTTGTAGCCCTTCGCCGCCGCCACGTAGGCGAGCGCGATGCCGGTGTTGCCCGAAGTCGGCTCGACGATCTCGACGCCCGGCTTCAGCAGCCCCTTTTCCTCGGCATCCCAGATCAGCGCGGCGCCGATGCGGCACTTCACCGAATACGCCGGATTGCGCCCCTCGATCTTGGCCAGCACCGTCGCCTTGCCGGGCGCGATGCGGTTGAGGCGCACCAGCGGGGTGCGGCCGATGGATTGGGCGTTGTCGGTGAAAATCTGGCTCATCGCTGCGTGTCCTCGGGCGGGTGTGAAGGTCCGCTTCCCAAGATCGGCACGATAGGGCGCAATGTCAATGTGATTTTACATAAATAACACTGATAAAGGTGTTATTTACTCCAGCCGCCGCCGCGCCCGCAGCGCCGCCGCGATCGTGCCGTCGTCCAGAAACTCCAGCTCGCCGCCCACCGGCAGCCCGTGCGCCGGGGCGGTCAGGCGCACGCCCGTCCCCTCCAACCGCTCCGCCGCATAATGCGCGGTGGTCTGGCCGTCCACCGTCGCGGGCAGCGCCAGAATCACCTCCTGCACCCGGCCGTCCAGCCGCCGCAGCAACCCGCCGAAATCCAGCTCCTCCGGCCCCACGCCGTCCAACGGCGACAGCAACCCGCCCAACACGTGATACCGCCCGCGGAACGCCGCCGTCCGCTCCAGCGCCCACACGTCCGCCACGTCCGGCACCAGGCACAACACCGCCTCGTCCCGCCGCGGGTCGGCGCAAATCGCGCACGGGTCCTCGGTGTCGTAGTTGCCGCACACCGAACACGGCTTCACCCGCGTCAAAACCTCCTCGAGGCTCCGCAACAACGGCGCCCCCAAACTCTCCCGCTTCTTCAAAACATGCAAAACCGCACGCCGCGCCGACCGCGGCCCCAGCCCCGGCAACTTCGCCAAAACCGCTATCAACCGCTCAAGCTCGATGCTGCTCATGATGGGTGCTGAACAAAAAAGGGACGGGACAAAGGCCGGGCTCTGCCCGGACCCGCACAGGGCCGAGGCCCTGTGTACCCGTTCGTTTGGTTTTCCGCGAAGCGGGATCAAGCCTTCACGCGGCGTGAAGGTGATATAGCGCTACGCGCAAAACCAAAACGTCCGGGAGGTGCGGATGGGATCGTAGCCGATCGCCGAAGGCGAGGGAAATGCCCAGTGGGCATTTCCCAGGCGAAGATGTCCCTCCGCGTACTTATTACTTTAACCTTCAAACCCTTCAGAACGGCAGGCTCATGCCGGGCGGGAGTTTGAGGCCGCCGGTGAGGGCTTTCATTTCTTCCGCGTTGGCGGTTTCGGCTTTGGCTTTGGCGTCGTTGTGGGCGGCGAGGATGAGGTCTTCGAGGATTTCGGTTTCCTCGGGGTTCATCAGCGACGTGTCGATTTTGACGCCCTTGAGTTCGCCTTTGCCGTTGAGGGTGATGCTGACCATGCCGCCCGCGGCTTGTCCGGCGTATTCGCTGTCGGCGAGTTTCTGCTGGAGTTCGGTCATGCGGGCTTGCATCTGCTGGGCCTGTTTCATCAGGCTGCCGAGGTTCTTCATTCTTCGAGGTCTCCGGTGTCGGCGTCGGCGGGCTGGGCGGCGTCGGCGAGCGGCGCGCCGGTGAGGCGGACGCGGGTGATGGCGGCGTCGGGGAAGGCTTTGAGCACCGCCTGGACCAGCGGGTTCTGGGCGGCTTCGGCTTCGCGGCGGCGTTGGGCTTCCTCGTCCTGCTCGCGGAGGGTGGGCTGGCCTTCCTCGTCGAGGGTCGGCTCGATCGCCCACGGGCGGCCGGTGAGGGCGGTGAGGGTCTGGTTGAGGCGGAGCGCGAAATCGCGGTCCATGCCCGGCTTGGGGTGGTAGACGATGCGGCCCGGTTCGTAGGCGACGAGGCGGACGTCCTGGTGCAGCATCGCCGCGAGCCAGGGTTCCCGCTGTTCGGAGAGGAAGCCGACGAGCGCCTCGAAGCTGGCGGGCAGGATCACCGCGCTGGCGGTGGGGGCGGACTGGGGCTGCGCCGGAGCGGCGACGAACTGGGGCTGGGGCGCCTCGCCGCCGCCCATCGCCATGCGCGCGCCGCCGCCACCGCCGCCGCCCGGGCCTTGCGGCGGGCGCGGCGGCTGCGGGTTGGCGGCGAGCGCCTTCAGCGCGTCGGCGGGGGTGGGCAGGTCGGCGGCGTAGATCAGGCGGATCAGCACCATCTCGGCGGCGGCGAGCGGGTTGGGGGCGAGGCGCACCTCGTCCAGCCCCTTGAGGAGGATCTGCCAGGCGCGGGTGAGCACCGCCATCGGCAGGGTTTCGGCCATGCTCCGGCCGCGCACCCGTTCCGCCTCGGGCAGGGTCGGGTCGTCGGCGGAGGCGGGGACGACGCGCACCCGGGTGAGCCAGTGGCTGAGTTCGAGCAGGTCGGCGACGATGGTGGAGGGGTCGGCGCCCATGGCGTATTGCCGCGCCAGCAGGTCGAGGGCGGCGGCGGCCTGGCCCTTCATCGCCGCCTCGAACAGGTCGAAGGTGAGGCTGCGGTCGGCGAGGCCGAGCATGTCGCGCACCTGTTCGCCGGTCACTTCGCCATGGCCGTGGGCGATCGCCTGGTCGAGCAGCGAGAGGCCGTCGCGCACCGAGCCGTCGGCGGCGCGGGCGATCAGCCGCAGGGCCTCGTCGGCGATGGTGGCGCCTTCCTGCCTGGCGATGTTGGCGAAGTGGGCGGCCAGTTCCTCGGCGGCGACGCGGCGCAGGTCGAAGCGCTGGCAGCGCGACAGCACGGTCACCGGCACCTTGCGGATTTCGGTGGTGGCGAAGATGAACTTCACGTGCTCCGGCGGCTCCTCGAGGGTCTTCAACAGGGCGTTGAAGGCCGCGTTCGAGAGCATGTGCACTTCGTCGATGATGTAGATCTTGGCGCGTGCCGAGGTGGGGCGGTAGCGCACGCCGTCGAGGATTTCGCGGATGTCGTTGACGCCGGTGCGCGACGCGGCGTCCATCTCCAGCACGTCGACGTGGCGATCCTCGGCGATCGCCCGGCAGTTGGGGCAGACGCCGCAGGGTTCGGCGGTGGGTTCGGTGAGGGTGCCGTCCGCCCCGCTGCAGGTGAAGGCGCGGGCGATGATGCGCGCGGTGGTGGTCTTGCCGATGCCGCGCACGCCGGTGAGGATGTAGGCGGAGGCGAGGCGCTTGGCGGCGATGGCGTTGCGCAGGGTGCGGACCAGCGCTTCCTGGCCGATCAGGTCCTCGAAGCGGGTCGGGCGGTATTTCCGCGCCAGTACGCGGTAGGCCTGATCCGGCGTTTGGGTGGGTTCGGGACTGTCGGCGGTCACTGTGCGCCCCAATGGTGGAACCGTGCGGGCGGCCCGCGCGCCCGAGGCGGGCGGAAAAGGGTGAGACTGGCGACGACCCAGACCGGAAATCGTTACGGCTGCTTCCTTCCGGACCTGACCGGGTTGGCGACGGGCCTGCCCGCCACCAGTCTCGCCCCATATATCGGCGGAATCTCCGAGCGACGCAAGGCCCAATTGCCGCGCCGCCGGGCTTCCCACCGGCAACCGCCGCAACCCCCGGGATCGCCCGCCCGCCGCGCCCGTCTCCGGCCCTTTCCGCCTCTCTTACCCGTCACGTTTCCCCGCCCTTCCCACTTCCCCGCCCTTCCCGCTTTCTCGTCATTCCCACTTCCTTGTCATTCCCGCTTCCTCGTCATTCCCGCGAAGGCGGGAATCCATCCGCCCTTCGTCCGAGGCACCATGGATCCCCGCTTTCGCGGGGATGACGACGGGAGGCAGGGGCGGGGTGGGCCTTGGCGGGCGGTGGGTCGGGAGGCGCGGCCTGTCCCGCCACGTCCCCCTCGTCATTCCCGCGAAGGCGGGAATCCATCCGCTCTTCGCTCCGGGGCACCATGGATCCCCGCTTTCGCGGGGATGACGACGGGAGGCAGGGGTGGGCGAGGTGGGCCTTGGCGGGCGGTGGGTCGGAAGGCGCGGCCTGTCCCGCCACGTCCCCCTCGTCATTCCCGCGAAGGCGGGAATCCATCCGTCCTTCGTCCGGGGCCGCCGTGGATCCCCGCTTTCGCGGGGATGACGACGGGAGGCAGGGGTGGGCGGGGTGGGCCTTGGCGGGCGGTGGGTCGGAAGGCGCGGCCTGTCCTGCCACGTCCCCCTCGTCATTCCCGCGAAGGCGGGAATCCATCCGCCCTTCGTCCGGGGCCGCCGTGGATCCCCGCCTTCGCGGGGATGACGACGGGAGGCAGGGGTGGGCGGGGTGGGCCTTGGCGGGCGGTGGGTCGGGAGGCGCGGCCTGTCCCGCCACGTCCCTCTCGTCATTCCCGCGAAGGCGGGAATCCATCCGTCCTTCGTCCGGGCCGCCGTGGATCCCCGCTTTCGCGGGGATGACGATGGGAGGCAGGGGGGCGGGAGGGCCTCGGCGGCCGGTCGGCCGCCGGGCAGGGGTTCAGGCGGTCGGGGTCACTCGGCGCTTGCCATCTGGGCGCGGCGGTTGGCGAAGCGGAAGGGCGGCGCCGGGAAGCAGCCGAGCACCCGCAGTTCCTCGGTGAAGAACTTCAGCTCGTCGAGCGCCAGCCGCACCGGCCGCGAGTCCGGGTGGCCCTCGATCTCGGCGAAGAACTGGGTGGCCACGAACGCGCCGCCGATCTGGTAGCTTTCGAGCTTGGTCATGTTCACGCCGTTGGTGGCGAAGCCGCCCATCGCCTTGTAGAGCGCGGCGGGCACGTTGCGGACGCGGAAGATGAAGCTCGTCACCACCGTGCCGTCGTCGGCCGGTTCGGGCATGCGTTCCTTGGCCATGATGAGGAAGCGGGTGGTGTTGTAGGCGGCGTCCTCGACGTTGGTCATCAGCGAGACGAGGCCATGGATCTCGGCGGCGAGGGAGGAGGCGATCGCGGCTTCGGTGGGGTCGCCCAGCTTCGCCACTTCGGCGGCGGCGCCCGAGGTGTCGGCGGTGACGAGCGGGGTGAGCTTCATCGCGCGGATCAGCTTGCGGCATTGCGAGATCGCGTGGACGTGGCTGCGCACCCGGCGGATCGAATCGAGGGTGGCGCCCTTCACCGCGAGGAGGTGGTGGTGCACCTCCTCGTAATGCTCGCCGATGATGTAGAGGCTGGAGTTGGGCAGCAGGTGGTGGACGTCGGCCACCCGGCCCGCCACCGAGTTGTCCACCGGGATCATCGCCAGCTGGGCCTCGCCCTCGGCCACCGCCAGGAAGGCGTCCTCGAAGGTGGTGCAGGGCAGGGCCTGCATCTCGGGAAACACGCGCGCGCAGGCGATTTGCGAATAGGCGCCGGGGAAGCCCTGGAAGGCGATGCGGCCGCCTTCGTATTTCTTCGCGATCTGCTCGTACATGGTTGTCCGATCCGTTCAGTGGCGTTCGGCGGCGAGAATTTCCCGCGCCCGTTCAAGGTCCTCGGGAGTATCGACACCGAGCGGCACGGTGTCAACGCGCACCGCCCAGATCGAAAGCCCGTGCTCCAGCGCGCGCAACTGCTCGAGCTTCTCGCGCGCCTCGAGGATGCTCTGGGGCCAGCCGACGAAGCTTTCGAGCGCGGCGCGGGTGTAGGCGTAAAGGCCGATGTGGTGGTGCAGCGGCCCGGCGTTGGCGGGCACCGTGGCGCGGCTGAAGTAGAGCGCGCGGGCTGCGGGCCAGGGGTCGGCGTCGGCCGGGTCGAAGGCGGCCACCGCCTTGACGACGTTGGGGTTGGTCTTCTCCTCCTCGCGCACGATCTCGGCCACCAGGGTGCCGATGTCGGCCTGCGCCTGGATCAGCGGCTTCACCGCCGCGCGGATCAGCGCCGGGTCGATGGTGGGGAGGTCGCCCTGGACGTTGATGACGGCGCGGTGGCGGCCTTGCGGGTCGACGCGCGAGAGGGCCTCGAAAATCCGGTCCGAGCCGGAGGGGTGGTTCGGGTCGGTGAGCACGGCGGTGCCGCCCGCGGCCTCCACCGCCTTCTGGATTTCCGCCTCGGCGCACGCCACCACCACCGGGCCGACGCGGGCGGCCACGGCGCGCTCCCACACCCGCACGATCATCGGCTTGCCGAGGATGTCGGCGAGCGGTTTGTTCGGCAGGCGGGTGGAGGCCATGCGCGCCGGGATCATCACGATCGGCGCGAGGGCGGACAGGGCGGAGGCGTCGAGATCGGCCATGGCGGAAAATCCAGCAGGAAAGGCTGCCGGGCACTCTAATCGCGTCACGCGTGCGCGGCAAATCCGTTTGCGGCTTTTGTCATCTGGATTTTTGCCGCACACTGCCCATGTCAGAACGAGTTTCCAAGGCACCAAAATCCGGGGGCGGGCGGACAATCGATGTTGAGGGCAATCGGCAACGGCGCGGCGGGGCTGCTTCTGGCGCTCGTCGTGATTGTGGGAGTGAACGTCTACGGCGGTCTGCTGGTGCCCGTGGGGCCGAAGGACCGCGTCGACAAGATCGAGGGCCTCGCCGCGGCGGGCGCGCCGGAGGAGGACGTGAGCTTCCCCGAGCTGCTCCGCACCGCCTCCGCCGACGACGGCAGGAAGGTCGCGAAGAAGTGCGTCTCCTGCCACACCTTCGAACCGGGCCAGCCCTCCAAGGTCGGGCCGAACCTCGCCAACACCGTGGGCCACGACAAGGCCGCCAAGCCGGGCTTCGCCTATTCTCCGGTGCTGGCCGGGCTGCCGGGCAACTGGTCCTATGAAGACCTCGACGCCTTCCTCGCCAAGCCCGCCGCCTTCGCCCCCGGCACCAAGATGACCTTCGCCGGGCTGCCCAAGGCGCGCGACCGCGCCGCGGTGATCGCGTATCTCGCCTCCCTCACCGAAAACCCGCCGCCCAAGCCGTAACCCCGCCGCGCTCCGGCTCCCCCCTCCCGGCGCGCGGCCCCCGCCGAGTGGCCGCGCTCCTGCGCGTGCCGCTGCCCCAACGCCGCGCCCCTCTTCTCCCTCTTCTCCCTCTTCTCCCGCCCCTCACCCATCATTCCCGCCCCCATTGTCGTTCCCGCTCCCTTCGTCGTCGTTCCCGTCCACTGTCGTCGTTCCTGCCCCCATCGTCGTCATTCCCGTCCCCCTTCGTCATTCCCGTCCCCTGTCGTCATTCCCGCGAAAGCGGGAATCCATCCCCCCTTCGCACCCACGCCTCCCGGTGACGTCCGCGCCGGGGCGGCGTAGTCTTCGGTGTGCCCCCGGGAAAGGAAGCGTCCGATGCCGCAAGCCTGCGTCTACATCCTCGCCAGCCGGAAGCACGGCACCCTGTACATCGGCGTCACCGCCGACCTCGCCCGGCGGGTGTGGGAGCACAAGACCGACGCGATCGAAGGTTTCACCCGGAGGTACGGCGTCCATACCCTCGTCTACGTCGAACCGCACGCGACGATGCCCGAGGCGATACTGCGGGAAAAGCAGATGAAGAAGTGGAACCGCGCCTGGAAGATCGCGCTGATCGAGCGCGCCAACCCCGAGTGGCGGGACCTCTATGACGAGGTGCTCGCCTGAACCCGGAAAGTGGATCCCCGCCTTCGCGGGGATGACGGTGGGGGATGGGTACGAGAGGCGGGCGTTGGCGCGTGCTCTGGTTGCCGCGTGTCGCTCCATGCCCCGCTTCCCTCGTCACTCCCGCGAAGGCGGGGGTCCATAGGGGTGGGGCGCGGCGGTATGGATCCCCGCTTTCGCGGGGATGACGGTGGGAGGCAGGGGAGGTCGGGGGAGGCGGGTGGATGGTGGGGGAGGTCGGGTGCGGAAGGCGGGTTGCGCTCCGGTGGTTGCCGCAGGGCTTTTCGTGCCCCGTTTCCCTCGTCACCCCCGCGAAGGCGGGGGTCCATGGGGGTGGGGGCTGCGGCGGTATGGATCCCCGCTTTCGCGGGGATGACGAGGGGTGGCGGGGGTGGCGGGGGAGGCAGGGAGGCAGGGAGGCAGGGAGGCAGGGAGGCAGGGGAGGGGCTGGGGCTTCCTTGGCGGCCGGGGAAGAGCGGACGTGCGGTTTGCCCTCGCCGTTTCCCCCTCGTCATTCCCGCGAAGGCGGGAATCCATTCGCCCTTCGCCCCGTGCGCCATGGCTCGCCGGTCCCGCGAGGGGGTGACCGGATGACGCGGAGGGCGGGGTGGGGCGCGGCATGGGTCCCGCAAACAGTTGACGCGGCAGGGCGCGGCCCCCAAAACTATGCGGGTTCAGGGGCCGTGGCGGCCCCTGTCGCGTGTTGACGGGACACCGGGATGCTCGCCTACGTCGTCCGCCGCCTGCTGCTGATACCGCTGACCCTGCTGGGGATCATCGCGGTGAACTTCGTGTTCGTGCAGCTTGCCCCGGGCGGGCCGATCGAGCAGATCCTGGCGCGGCTCGAAGGCCAGACCACCGAGGCGACGGCGCGGATTTCCGGCACCGGCGCGGCGGAGACGGCACGGCCCGCGCCCGGGCAGGGCAGCTCGGTGGCCTCCAAGTATCGCGGCGCCCAGGGGCTGGACCCGGGCTTCATCGCCGATCTCGAACGGCAGATGGGCTTCGACAAGCCGCCCCTCGAACGCTTTATCGGGATGGTGGCATCCTACGCGCGCTTCGACCTGGGCAAGAGCTACTTCCGCGATGCCTCGGTGCTGGACCTGATCCTCGAAAAGCTGCCGGTGTCCGCCTCCCTCGGCATCTGGAGCACGCTGATCATCTACCTGATCTCGATCCCCCTCGGGGTGCGCAAGGCGGTGCGGGACGGTTCGCGCTTCGACGTGGCGTCGAGCTGGGCGATCATCGTCGGCCACGCGATCCCCGGGTTCCTGTTCGCGATCCTGCTGATCATCGTGTTCGCCGGCGGGCGCTACCTCAACTGGTTCCCGCTGCGGGGTCTGACTTCGGACAACTGGGCCGACCTCAGCTGGCCGATGCGCGTGCTCGACTACGCCTGGCACATGGCCCTGCCGGTGACGGCGCTGGTGATCGGCGGCTTCGCCAGCCTCACCATGCTCACCAAGAACGCGTTCCTCGAGGAGATCAACAAGCAGTACGTGCTCACCGCCCGCGCCAAGGGCCTCACCGAGCGCGGCGTGCTCTACGGCCACGTGTTCCGCAACGCGATGCTGGTGGTGATCGCGGGCTTCCCGGCGAGCCTGATCGGCATGCTGTTCACCGGCTCGGTGCTGATCGAGGTGATCTTCTCGCTGGACGGCATCGGCCTGCTCGGCTTCGAGGCGGCGATGAACCGGGACTACCCGGTGATGTTCGGCACCCTTTACGCCTTTTCCCTGCTCGGGCTGGTGCTCGGGCTGATTTCCGACCTCACCTACCACTTCGTCGATCCGCGCATCGACTTCGAAGCGCGGGAGGTCTAGGGCATGGGCCTGCGCCTCGACCTGTCGCCGATGACCCGCCGCCGCCTCGCGGCGTTTCGCGCCAACCGGCGGGGGTATTGGTCGCTGTGGGTGTTCCTGGCGCTGTTCGCCGTCTCCCTGTTCGCCGAGTTCATCGCCAACGACCGGCCGCTGCTGGTGGCCTACAACGGCGAGATCTTCGCCCCGGTGTTCAAGGACTACCCCGAGACCGCGTTCGGCGGCGACTTCCCCACCCCGGCGGACTACCGCGACCCGTTCGTGGCGGAGAAGATCCGCGCCGACGGCTGGATGGTGTGGCCGCCGATCCGCTTTTCCTACGCCACCGTCAACTTCGATCTCGGCCGCCCCACGCCCGCGCCGCCCACCGCCGTCAACTGGCTCGGCACCGACGACCAGGGGCGCGACGTGCTGGCGCGGCTGATCTACGGCTTCCGCGTGTCGGTGCTGTTCGGCCTGGCGCTCGCCGTCAGCGCCTCGGCGATCGGCGTCGCCGCCGGGGCGGTGCAGGGCTATTTCGGCGGGTGGATCGACCTGGTGTTCCAGCGCTTCCTCGAAATCTGGTCGAGCCTGCCGCAGTTGTTCATCCTCATCATCGTCTCCTCGGCGATCGTGCCCGGGTTCTGGACCCTGCTGGCGATCCTGCTGCTGTTCAGCTGGACCGCCCTGGTGGGGGTGGTGCGCGCCGAGTTCCTGCGCGCGCGCAATTTCGAATACGTGCGCGCGGCGCGGGCGCTGGGGCTGTCCGATTTCCGCATCGTGGTGCGCCACGTGCTGCCCAACGCGATGGTGGCGACCGTCACCTTCCTCCCCTTCGTGCTTTCGGGCGCGGTGGTGGCGCTCACCAGCCTGGATTTCCTCGGCCTCGGCCTGCCGCCCGGCTCCGCCTCCCTCGGCGACCTGCTGCGCCAGGGCAAGGAGAACCTGCAGGCGCCGTGGCTCGGGCTTTCGGGCTTCGTGGTGGTGTCGCTGCTGCTGAGCCTGCTGGTGTTCGTGGGCGAGGCGGTGCGCGACGCCTTCGACCCGAGGAAGACGCGATGACCCTGCTGGCGGTGGACAATCTTTCGGTCGCGTTCGGCGACGGCCCCGAGGTGGTGAAGGGGGTGTCGTTCACCGTCGCCAAGGGCGAGACCGTGGCGCTGGTGGGGGAGAGCGGCTCGGGCAAGTCGGTGAGCGCGCTGTCGGTGCTGCGGCTGCTGCCGGGCCACGCCCGCCACCCCAGCGGCGAAATCCGCTTCGACGGCGCCGACGTGCTGACGATGTCGCCCGCCGAGCTGCGCGAGGTGCGCGGCGGGCGCGTCGGCATGGTGTTCCAGGAGCCGATGACCTCGCTCAACCCGCTGCACAGCGTCGGCCGCCAGATCGGCGAGACTTTGGCGCTGCACAAGGGGCTGAAGGGCCGCGCGGCGCGGGCGCGGATCGTCGAGCTGCTCGCCCTGGTGGGCCTGCCGGACCCGGAAAGCCGCCTCGACGCCCTGCCGCACGAGCTTTCGGGCGGGCAGCGCCAGCGGGTGATGATCGCCATGGCTCTCGCCAACGATCCGGACCTGCTGATCGCCGACGAACCGACCACCGCGCTCGACGTCACCATCCAGGCGCAGATTCTCGACCTGTTGAAGGACCTGCAACGCCGCCTCGGCATGGCGATCCTGTTCATCACCCACGATCTCGGCATCGTCCGCCGCCTGGCGGACCGGGTGTGCGTGATGACCGAAGGCGAAATCGTCGAGACCGCCGCCACCGCCGAGCTGTTCGTCGCGCCGCGCCACCCCTACACCCGCCGCCTGCTCGCCGCCCAGCCCGCGCCGCGCCCGCCGCGCGACGCCGCCCGGCCGGACACCGTGCTGGAGGCGCAAGGGGTGAAGGTGTGGTTCCCGCTCAAAGGCGGCCTGCTGCGCCGCACCCGGGGATACGTGAAGGCGGTGGACGGCGTGGACGTGACCCTGAAGCGCGGCCGCACCCTCGGCGTGGTGGGCGAATCCGGCTCAGGGAAAAGCACCCTCGGCCTCGCGCTGCTGCGGCTGATCGGCTCGGAAGGGGCGATCCGCTTCGACGGGCGCGAGATTTCGGCGATGGGCGGCGCGGCGCTGCGGCCGCTGCGGCGCGAGATGCAGGTGGTGTTCCAGGACCCCTACGGCTCCCTCAGCCCGCGCCTGTCGGTGGGCGGCATCGTCGGCGAGGGGCTGGACATCCACGCCCCCGGCCTCGCCCCCGAGGCGCGGCGCGCCCGCATCGGCGCGGCGCTGGCGGAGGTGGGGCTGGACCCGGCGATGCAGGACCGCTACCCCCACGAGTTCTCGGGCGGGCAGCGCCAGCGCGTCGCCATCGCCCGGGCGCTGATCCTCGGGCCGAAGCTGCTGGTGCTCGACGAGCCGACCTCGGCCCTCGACGTCTCGGTGCAGGCGCAGATCGTCGACCTGCTGCGCGCGATCCAGGCGCGGCTCGACATCGCGTATCTCTTCATCAGCCACGACCTCAAGGTGATCCGCGCGCTCGCCGACGAGATCCTGGTGATGAAGGACGGCAAGGTGGTGGAGGCGGGCGCGGCGGAACGGGTGCTCGACGCGCCCGAGCACCCCTACACCCGCGCGCTGCTCGAGGCCGCGCTCTCTTAAGGATTCGGTTACCCCCGCCGGGTTAGACTGCCGCGCTTGGATGTGTGAGGACCGCGATGGCCGACGAGGACGACGACATCGACATGGCCGCCGCGCTGGCGGAGATCGAAGCCGAGGAGGCGAAGAAACGCGCCGCCGCGGCCGACGACGACGACATCGACATGGCCGCCGCGCTGGCCGAGATCGAGGCCGAGGAATCGCGCAAGAAGGCCGCCCCCGCCACGGTGGGCGGCGTGCCCGGCCGCCCCCTCAACAAGGAGGCGATCTACGACGTCCCGGTCGAGATTTCGGTGGTGCTGGGCAAGGCGGACCTGCGGGTCCACCAGCTCCTCAAGCTCGGCCGCGGCGCGGTGGTGGAGCTGGACCGCCGCACCGACGAGCCGGTGGACGTGTTCGCCGACAACATCCTGATCGCCCGCGGCGAGGTCACCGTCACCGACGACGACAAGCTCGGCGTCACCCTCACCGACATCGTCCGCTCCCTCTTCACCCGCGCCTCCTGAGCGGATTGCCCCGCCGCCTCCGGCCGAAACACCCGGCCGGGCGGAGCAGGCGCGCCTTCCCCACCCCAATCGTCACCCCCGGCCCGACCGGGGGTCCATGCTTCCGCCGGGAAAGTCGTCAGGCCCCTGCTGGCCACGCCTCGCTCAAGGGTGGCGACGGTCCGGAGGAGGGGCCGACCCGGTCCGCCGACGCCTTGGTCGGTTTTTCCCGCACCGAGATGGACCCCCGGTCGAGCCGGGGGTGACGAGTTTTTTGGGGGGGCGGGTCCGACCGGAAAAATGTGGGCGGGCGGAACACGCATTCCGCTGGGCACGCGCCTTCCCACCACATTCGTCACCCCCGGCTCGACCGGGGGTCCATGCTTCCGTCGGGAAAGCCGTTTGGGCCATGCTGGCCACGCCTCGCGCAAGGGTGGCGGCGGGATGGGGGATGGGGCGACCCGGTCCGCCGACGCCGTGGTCGG
>JAUVUZ010000058.1 GCA_030604885.1 Alphaproteobacteria bacterium
CGCGGAGGGCGTGCGCGGCGAGCGCGCCTTGGGCGTAGCCCCAGATATCCGGGAGCACGCGTCCGGTGCGGGCGAAGACTTCGCGGGCGAGGCGGTGCCGCAGGCGCGCGGCGAGCCAGGCGAAGCGTCGGCCGGGCGCGGTGAAATCGGCGGCGGGTTGCCAGCGCCAGGCGCGGCCGGAGGAGAGCGCGGCATCGCGCGCGGTGAAGTCGGCGCGGTAGGCCATGCCGTGCACGGAGACCTCGTGGCCGGCGGCGGCGAGCGCGTCGGCCTCCTTCTGCGGCCGCGGCGCGGTGCAGAGGTGGCGGCCGAGGTAGATGCGGATGCGGGCCATGGGGGCTGTCGGGCTAGAGACCGAGGCTTTGGGCGATGGTGCCGATGCTGCGTTCGATGGTGTGGTCGGCGAGCGCGCGGCGCTGCGCGGCCACACGCAGGGAGTGGCGCCGGTCGGGCGAGGCGAGCAGGTGCCGCGTCTTCTCGACGAGTTCCGCCTCGTTCCGGTAGGTCGCGATTTCTTGGTCGCAGTCGTAGAATCGCTCCAGTTCCGGCGTGTGTTCGGTGAGGTAACAGGCGCCGAGCATCGGCGCCTCGATGTCGCGGAGTCGTGAATACACGCCCAGGTCCCCGCCGGCCGGGCCCCATTTGGGAAATCGGTTGATGCCGAGTGTGACGGCGCAGCCCGCGAGGAGCTCGGCGTAGGCGTCGTCGGGGGCTGCGCCGCGCAGGCAGCGGGAGAGATCGGGCGCCGGGGCGTCTTCGCGAGCCCGGGAGCGGAGGCGATGCCAGACGGCGGCGAGGCCCTGCCGGCGAGCGAGGTCGCTCCAGTCGGCGAGGCGCGCGGCGAGGGCGGGGGTGGCGCGAGGCGCGCTCGCCCCTTCACCCGGGCCCCAGGCCTGGCCGTAAATCTCGAGCGGCAGCTCCGCGTCGCGAAGATGCGCGAGCAGGCGGATGCGGAGCCGATCTCCGCGGCCGATGAAGCGGGCCACGGATGAGCGCTCGGCGGGCGTGTGCCTGCGCTCGGGCGGCACCCAGCAGGGCATCGGGGCGAAGCAGGCGCGCCAGCCGCGGGCGGCGTAGAGCGGGAGGGCCGCGGCCTCGGGCACCCAGTGCGCGTCAAAGGCGGAAAAGGCGGCGGGCAGGCGGGTGAACTGGCGGATATTGTCGCAAAAAAAGTTCACGACCGGCACGCTGGCGCGGCGGATCTCGCGAATCGCGGAGCGATCGATTTGTGACGGATAGAGGTAAGTGAGAACGAGGTCGATGCCGCCGGCGGCGCGGGCGCGGCGGATGTCTTCCAGGGTGCTCGTCCAGACGCGGTCGAGCCAGGCGCGGCGCTCGGCGCGGTTGAGCGGCAACAGGCCGCCCGCCCAATCGGTGTCGGGTCGCGGCTCGATCACCTCGTGCCCGGCCTCGGCCAGGCCGGGCAGCAGGTAGCCCCGCCAAAAGGCGTAGGCCGGCAGCGGGTGCCGGTGCGGGGATTGCAGCCAGATCAGAAAAATCCTCATCGGCGGAGCAGGATTTGCAGGCGGCGGGCGGCCTTCCAGCCCAGCAACGCGGCGACAAGGCGGAAGGCGGCGCCGCCGGCCGGGACGGCGCGGGGTGCGCCGGGTTGGAGGGCGTGCACGCGGTCCTCGAGCTTGGCGACGAGATCGGGCGCGGCGGGATACATGTTGAACACCAGTTCGCTCAGGCAGTCTGCCGCGGCGCGCCGCGTGCGGGGGGAGTCCTCGGCGGCGAGCAGGTGTCCGGTGGCGAGCGTCGCCGAAAGGTGGGCGGATTCCCAAGCGGCGCGGCTGCGGCGCGTGGAAAGCGAGCCGGCGATGCCGGAGCGGTAGTAGAGCCGTGCTTCCGGGGTGAAGCGGATGCCGTCCGAGGCGGTGATGATGCGCGCGAAGAACTCGAAATCGTTGATCAGCGAAAGGCGCTCGTCCCAGCCGCCGCGTTCCTCGATCAGCACGCGCGGGAGGAGAAAGATGCCGCATTGGTGCATGGGCCGCCCGCCGGTCCAGGCCTCCACCAACCAGTCGATGGGCGCGGCGTCGTGCCAGACGGGGAGCGGGCTAAAATCCGCTTCTTCGGGCGAACTGCGGAAGCGGCTCCAGGCGGCGTGGGCGATGGCGCGCGGTTGATCCGCGAGCGCGGCGGTCTGGGCGGCCAGGCTGCCGGGGCCGAGAAGGTCGTCGGCGTCGAGAAACTTGATCCATCGGCCGCGGCTGGCGGCGAAACCGCGGTTGGCCGCGGCGCATTGGCCACGGTTGGCTTGGGTGAGGATTCGCAGGCCGCGCGACTCGTGGCGCGCCGCCACTTGGAGCGAGCGGTCGGTGGAGCCGTCATCGACGAGGATGACCTCGAAGGCCGGACCTTGCTGCGCGAAAACGGAGTCGAGCGTCGCGTCGAGCCAGCGCTCCGCGTTGTAGCAGGGGATGATGACGGAGACGTCGGGGGCCATGGCGGGAGGCGAGTCTAGGCCCGGGGCCGGATGCCGCGGAGCGGGGCGAGGGCGGTGCTCCAGCCGTGGCGGTAAAGGTCCACGAGCGAGCGCTCGACGAAGTGCAGCGCGGCGGCGCGCGGCGCCGCGGACTCGGCAGGCGAAGGGTTGACCAGGTAGTCGTCGGCCGGGAGCGCGCACGCGCCGAAACGGGCCATGAGAACGGCGGTGAGCGCCTGCTCGAGGAAGTAGCTGAAGCCGTGGCGGGCGAGCAGCACGCGCGCGGCGTGCTCAAGAAAATCCCAGTCGATGGACGGGGTGTGCAGATGGCAGACGCCGACGTTGGCCTTGGGGTGCACCGGGGCGCCGGCCAGCGCGGAGAGCGAGTCGTCGGGGGCGCCGTAGGCGGGCACGCAATCCACCATGTGAAACCAGCGGGGAGCTTGTATCCACTCTGTCATGACGGCCGGCGGATGATAAAAAAACACGTCCGAATCCATCACGAGCTTCCAGTCCGGCCCTTCGGGCGCGGTGTGGACGTCGGTCAGCTTGCGGAGGTGGACGTAGCCGAGGCGGAGCCGTCGCAGGAAGGGATGACGCGCTTCTGGGAGCACCCGGTCGAGATTGGCCCGGATCTCGTCGGCCGTGATCACGCGCAGCGCAGGGAAAAAGGCGCGCAGCCGGCCGAGGGCGGGCGGCGAGAGCGTGCCGTCGTCGTGCAGGACGGGGGCGACGGGGCGGCCTGTTTGCGCTTGCAGCGAGAGCAGCGCCACCGAGGCGAGGGGGACGTAGGGCGCGCCGAGGAGCAGGTGCGCCGGCAAGACCGGGCCGAGGGGGGGCGGCGGCGGCGCCAGGGTGTCGAGCGCGCGGCGCATGCGGGCACGACCGAGCCAGATGGACGCGTTGCGCCGGAGGCCGCTCTTCCACAGATGGCGCGGGTAGTAGTAGCCGAGGTAGGCCATGCGGCCGAGCGTGAGCGGCGGGCGCGCCCGCTTGGGCGGAGGGATCGCGCTCTCGGCTTTGCGAAGCTCTTCGGGGGAAAGGTCCATCTGGGCGGCTTGGGGGAGGACGTCAGTTGGGTTGATCCCCGGTTTTTCGCGAGGCGTTGGTCATCAGCGCTTGCAGGCCGGCGTCGTCGAGCGTCCGGCAAGTCGCGTAGCGGTGGTTCCTGAGGCGTCGCAGCCAGCGGGCGGCGCGCTCCACGCCGACGCAGGCGGCGAGGATGCGGAATTTGCCGAGGCCGCCGGCGCGAGCCGGGGCGGGCGCGGCGCGCCAGATCTCGAGGAGCCGTCGGTCGTAGTCAGGGTGAAAATCCACCGGCAGGCGGCGCCAGGCCTGGAGCGCGGTCGCGGCGACGGAGCGGCGCACCGCGTCGAATTCGCTGCGGCTTTTCGTGGCGCGCATGAAGTCTTCGGCGATGAGCAGGGAGGCCACACCGATGCGCTCCCAGCAGCGGGAGTAGCGGTCTTCGTCGTGCTGGCCGATGGCGCAGAGCGGAAGGTCGAGTTTCAGGATGCGTGCCTCGGCGCCGAGCAGGTTGTAGTAGAGCCAGACGTCGCCGGCGGGGTCTTGCCGGCGGTCAGGCGGGAACAGCGGCGGCAGGAGGCGCGAGACCAGCCAGTCGCGGCGGTAGAGAGGGTTGTGCGGCAGCGGTTGCAGGCGGAGCAAAAAATCCGCGGCGTCGCTCGCGGCGGGCACAATCTCGGCGGGGGAAAACACCGGCGCGCCGGATGCGTCGAGCCGGTAGGAGGCGATGTCGCTGTAGGCGATGTCGCCCGCGCCTTGTTCGAGCAGCGCGATCTCGCGCGTGAATTTCTCCGGGTGCACGAGGTCGTCGGAGTCGATGAACTGGACGTAGGCGCCGCGCGCCGCGGCGAGCCCGGTCTGCCTGGCGACGATCGAGCCCTGGTTGGGCTGGCGAAGGATGCGCAGGCACGGGTGGGCGGCGATCTCGTGGGCCAGGCGCTCGCTCAGCGGCGGGGACGAGCCGTCGTCCACGACCAGAATCTCCGCGTCGAGCGGACGCGCGGCCTCCAGCGCGCAGCGCAGGGTGAGGCGGAGCGGCTCCACCCGATCGTAGGCCGGAATGATGACGGAGAGTTGCGGGGCGGGACTCATGCGTCTCGGGTGGCGGCGGCGACCAGGCGGGCCTCGGCGTCGGCGATGGAGGGAGGGGGCGGAGGGACGGGCAGCGGGCGCGCGAGGATGGCGCGCAGCTCGTCGTCGGAGGCGAAGGGATGCACGCCGGGCAGATCCCAGGCGCTGCGGAGCGCGTTGGGGTTTCCGATCACGGGCAGGCCGGCGAGCAGGGCCTCGGGGATGCGGGTGAGGGCGCCGGCGCCGCCGCGTTGCAGGACCGCGATCATGCCGGCGCGGGCGAGGGTGCTTTCGAGCGCCTTCGAATCGAGCGGGCCGAGGAAACGCAGGCGCGGGTCGTCGGGCAGGGCGGAGCGGATGCGCTCGGTGTTGTGGCCGGCGATCCAGATTTCCATGCCCGC
>JAUVUZ010000031.1 GCA_030604885.1 Alphaproteobacteria bacterium
CGATCGTCGGCCGCATCGGCGAGATCGCCGAGGTCAACGCCGCCATCGCCGCCGCCATCGAGCAGCAGTCCGCCGCCGCGCAGGAAATCGCGCGGAACGTGCAGAACGCCGCCGCGGGCACCGAGGAAATCACCACCACCACCGTCGGCGTCAGCCAGGCGGCGGGCGAAACCGGCGCCGCCTCGCGCCAGGTGCTGGCCGCCTCCCAGTCCCTCTCGCGGGAGGCGGAGGACCTGCGTGGCATCGTCGAAACCTTCCTCAACGGCGTCCGCACCGCCTGAACCGCCGAAGCCCGGCGGGGCCGCCCGGCCCCGCCGGTCGCCGTTTCAGCCCCGCCGGATCTGCTCGAGGAAGCGTTCCACCCGGCTCCGAAGGTCGGAGAACCGGCGGTGCAGATCGTCGGTGGCGCCCGCCACCGCGTCGGCGCTGTCGCCCACGGTGCGGGCGGCGCCCCCCACCTCGCCCAAATTGTCGGTCACCGCCGCCGAGCCGCGCGCCGCGTCGCCGATGTTGCGGGAAATCTCCTCGCTCGCCGCCAGTTGCTGCTGCACCGCCGCCGCGATCGCGCCGGAGACCGCGTTGACCTCGGCGATCCCCCGGTCGATGTCGGCGATCGCCGTCACCGCCGCTCCGGTGGCGCTTTGCATCTGCCGCACGTGGGTGCCGATCTCCTCGGTGGCCTTGGCGGTCTGGTTGGCGAGGGTCTTCACCTCGCCCGCCACCACCGCGAAGCCCTTGCCCATCTCGCCCGCGCGCGCCGCCTCGATGGTGGCGTTGAGCGCGAGAAGGTTGGTCTGGCCCGCGATGCTCGCGATCAGCTCCACCACGCCGCCCACCTTGTCCGCCGCCGCGCGCAGGGTTTCGATCTGCTCGGTGGCGCGGTGGGCGCGGTCGAGGGCGGTGTTGGACATGGCGTTGGAGGCTTCCACCTGCCGCCCGATTTCCTGGAACGACGCCGCCAGTTGCTCCGACGCGGCGGCGAGCGCCTGTACCGCCCCCGCCGTCAGGCGCGCCTCGTCGGCGGTGCCCGCCACGCGGTGGGCGGTTTCGCGGGCGGTGCCGCGCAGGGTCTGGGCGACGCCGTCGATGGCGCCCACCGCCGCCTCGACCTCGGCCAGGGATTGCCCCACCTGGGCCTCCAGGTCGTCGGCCAACGCCAAGGTGCGCGCCCGCAAATCCGCCGCCGCCGTCTCGCGGTCGCGCCGCGCCTCGGTTTCCAGGCGCTCGCGGTCGGCCACCCCCCGGCGCAACAGGTCCAGGGTGTCGGCCATGCGGCCGATCTCGGTGGGCAGGCCGCGAAACGGCACCTCGGCGGCGGTGTCGCCCTCGCCGACCCGGCGCATCGCCGCCTCCAGCCGCCCCAGCGGCCGGGTGACGCCCCGCGCCACCGCCACCAGCCCCAGCACCGCCGCGCCGAGCGCCGCCCCGGCGAGCAGCAGGAACACCCGGTCGAAATCCTCAACCCGGTGCCGCAGGGTTTCGGCGATCGCGTCGCTCTCCCGCCCGAGGGCGTCGGAGGCCGCCTGCGCCGCGTCGAGGATCGCATCGCCCGCGTCGTCGAGGGTGTCGTCGAGGCGCTCGAACGTGGCCTCGTCCGCCCGCGTCGTCACCGCCCGGGGCAGCGCCTCGGCCAGATCGGCGCGGAAGCCGGGCAGCACCCGCTCCGCCTCCGCCAGCAGCGGCGCGGCGGCGGGGGCGCCCTTCAGGCGGGCGACCAGCGCGTCGATCTTCGCCGCGCCGCCGGTGAGGGCGGCCATGCGCTCGGGGTCCACCGCGCCGTCGTCCTTGTCGACGATGGTGTCCATCGCCGCCAGCAGCGCGGTGAGGGTTTCCACCCGCAGCTCGATGGCGGCATCGCGCCACCGCGCCGCCTCCTGCTGGCGGTCGAGGGCATCGCGCACCGCGCCGTTGGTCCGCAGCACGCCGAAACTCAACCCCGCCATCGCCAGCGCGAGAATCCCCGCGAGCACCCCCAGCTTGGCGGACACCGACAACCGCGTTCCCATGCCCATTCGCCGCTCCCTCGCATCCGGACAACCGTTATTTGTATTACCACGATTCGCCCGAAATAACCGAGGGTTGTTCGGCTATGCCGCCGGAGGTTCGGAAGGCTGCGGTTCCACGTCGCCTTCGGCCGCTTCGGCCCGCGCGGCGCGGGCTTCGGCCTGGTCGGCGACCACGCCGATCACCGCCTTTTTGGTCACCACGCCCTGAAGCTCGCCGCTTTCGTCCACCACCGGCAGGGGAAACTGCGATTGCAGCGCCACCGGCAGAACCTCCTCCAGCGCCTGGCCCGGCTGCACCGAGGGGAGTTCGTGGGTGAGGTCCTTGAGCGACGTCCGCGAGCGCCGCGCCTGCTCCAGCCCCTCCTGGGTGACGACGCCGTAGCCGCCGCCGTCGGCGGTCTGGACATAGGCGAAATCGTGGGGGCTGGCGCGCACCTGCCGCAGCGCCTCGTCGAGGTTCTCGGTGGTGATGCGCAGGCGCGGCGGCTTCATCACCGTCTCGGCGGTCAGCACCCGCACCCGGTTGACGTCGCGCACGAAGGATTCGACGTAGGCGTCGGCGGGGTGCAGCAGGATGTCCGCCGGCGTGCCCACCTGCACCAGCGCGCCGTCCTTCAGGATCGCGATCTTGTCGCCGAGGCGCAGCGCCTCGTCGAGATCGTGGGTGATGAAGACGATGGTCTTGCGCAGCCGCGCCTGGAGGGCGGCGAGCTGGTCCTGCATGTCGGAACGGATCAGCGGGTCCAGCGCGCTGAACGCCTCGTCCATCAGCAGCACGTCCGCATCGGTGCAGAGCGCGCGGGCGAGGCCGACGCGCTGGCGCATCCCGCCCGAGAGTTCGTCGGGCAGGCTCGGGCCATAGCCCGCGAGGCCGACGGTCTCGAGCCATTCCTCCGCCCGGGCGCGGCGTTCGCGCTTGCCCACGCCCTGGATTTCCAGCCCGTAGGCGACGTTGTCCACCACCGTGCGGTGGGGCAGCAGCGCGAAGTGCTGGAACACCATGCTCATCTTCGACCGCCGGAACTCCAGCAGCGCCTTGATGTCGTAGGTAAGGATGTCGTCCCCGGCGAAGCGGATCTCCCCGGCGGTGGGGTCGATCAGGCGGTTGAGGTGGCGGATCAGGGTCGACTTGCCCGAGCCGGACAGCCCCATCACCACGAAAATCTGTCCCGCCTCGATGTCGAGGTCGATCTCGCGCAGGCCCACCGAGTGGCCGGTCTCGGCGAGAATCTCCGCCTTGCTCCGCCCTTCGGCGATCAGCGGCAGGGCGCTTTGCGGCTTGGGTCCGAAAACCTTGGAAACGCCGCGAACTTCGATCAATGCCATGGGTTCGCCCTCCTCAACCGCGCCGCGCCGCGCGGCTCTGCAGCCGCACGCCGACCGCCTGGGTGACGCGGTCGAACACGATCGCGAGGGCGACGATCGCCAGCCCGCCCAGCGCGCCCTGGCCGCTGTCGTTGCGCTGGAGGCCCAGCAGCACCGTCTCGCCCAGGCCGCGGGCGCCGATCATCGAGGCGATCACCACCATCGCCAGCGCCATCATCATCGTCTGGTTGATGCCCTGCATCACGTTGGGCAGCGCCAGCGGCAGCTGCACCCCGAACAGCATCTGCATCCGCGTCGCGCCGAACGCGCGGGAAGCCTCCAGCACCTCGGCGTCCACCAGGCGGATGCCGAGGTCGGTGAGGCGGATCAGCGGCGGCGCGGCGTAGATCACCGTGGCGAGGATCGCCGGAACCTTGCCGAGGCCGAACAGCATCGCCGCCGGAATCAGGTAGACGAAGCTCGGGATCGTCTGCATCAGGTCGAGCAGCGGCAGCACCGCCGCGCGCACCCGGTCGGAGCGCGCCATCAGCACCCCCACCGGCAGGCCGATCAGCATCGAGAGGCCCACCGCGACGCCCATGATCGCGACGGTCTGCATCGCCTGCTGCCACAGGCCGAGGGAGCCGATCAGCCACAGCCCCGCCGCCGCGCCCAGCGCGAGGGTGAGGCGGCGCGAGGCGGCATAGGCCGCCGCCGCCGCCGCCGCCAGCACCACCGGCGGCGGCAGGCTGCGGAGCCAGCCCTCGATGCCCACCAGAACCGCGAGCATGACGTTGGAAAAGGCTTCGAAATCGTCGCCGTGGCGAATCACCAAATCGTCGATGGCCCGGTTCACCGCGTCGGCGATGACCGGCCCGAAATCCATGAAGATATCCATATATCCCTGTCCGTTCCGGAGAACGGGGTTCCGCCCGCAGCGGAACCCCTCGCGGATCTCAGAGCGCCGCTTCGACGCGCTTGGCGACGTCGGCGGGAACCCAGGGAGTCCAGACGTCCTTGCGATTTTCGAGGAACGTCCGCGCGGCGACGGCGGCGGCGTCCTGGCCGCCCGCCTCGCGCATCGTCACCAACGCCTTCGAAACCATGGCGTTGTCGGTGCGATACTTGGAAAGGAAGGCGACGATCTTCGGCGCCTTCTTGGCGAAATCGGCGTTGGCCGCGACCAACACCTTCATCATCGGGAAGGCGACCGCCCGTTTCGGCGCGTCGGAGGCGGCCATTTCGTCCCACACCGCCTGATCGTAGGGCGGCTCCTCCAGCATCACGCCGTCGTACATGCCCATCACCCAGGTCGGCCCCCAGTAGTAGTAGAGGATCGGCCGCTGGCGCTTGTAGGCGGAGGCGATCGCCGAGGCGAGCGCGGCGCCGGTGCCGGGGCGGAAGTTGGTGAAGTCCTTCTCGAGGTCGTAGGCCTTGAGCTTCTTGCTGCTCACCAGCTCGGCGCCCCAGCCCGCGATGCCGTTGTAGAAGCGCCCCTTCGAGGGTTCCTCGGGATCGCGGAACAGCTCCTTGTACTTCGGCAGGTCGGACACCGACTTCAACCCCGGCGCGGGCGCGTTCGGCCCCTCGACGAGGTAGCGCGGCACGAACCAGCCCTGCACCGCGTCGGGGAAGTTCACCCCGAGTTCGACCGCCTTGCCGCCCTTCACCGCGGCGCCCCAGGCTTCGGGAATGTTGTCGGCCCACATCTCCATGGTGACGTCGATGTCGCCGCGGACCATGCCGTTAAGCAGCGGAATCGTGCTGCCGGGAATCTCCTCGGTCTTGCAGCCGTAGCCCTTCTCGACGATGAAGCGCGCCACCGCGTTGTGGAAGGCGTTGGAATCCCAGTCGAGACCGGCGAACACCACCGGACGGCCGACCTCGCATTTGGGCGCGGCGGCTTCGGCGGCGATCGGCGCCGTCGCCCAGACGGCCGCGGTCATCGCGCAAAGGGTTGTCTTGATGGTCATCGTGCTCTCCTCGATTGGAGTCTGTCGCGAAACATCGAGCCCACACCCAAACCCTCGCGGGTTCGTCGCACGGCCCCGACAGCGGAGCACCGAAATCCCCGGCCGCGATCCGGCGGCCGACGGCGGGGAATAATATTACGCTGGTTCAAACATGAATTCCAAATCCAGGTCCTTTCAACACAACCGGACCCGGACCATGCCCAGAGGAGAGCATGGAATATTGGCGCGTCGATTCCCCGCGATCCTGTTCCGCCCATCAGGCGATCACAGGAACGATGCCTTCATGCGCCACGGACATGCCGTGGCGCTCGTCAACGATACTATCCATGGATTGAGATTCCAACCGCTTTTATCTCGCAGCCACAATTCGGCCCCAATTCACCCATGCGAGGGGCTTGAACTGCCGGAGGCGGCGGGATAGACCATGGGTCCCGCCGGTCGGATTCACGACCACCCCGTCACGGAAGGACCGCCATGACCGCTGTGCCCCGTCCCATCGTCGGCGATGCCCCCGCCTGCGCCCTCAACGGCGCGGAAGCCGTTACGGCTTTGGCCGCCCTCGGCAATCCCACCCGCCTGCAAGCCTTCCGGCTGATCGTCGGCGCGGCGGGCCGGGGGGTGAACGTCGGCACCCTGCAGGCGATGCTCGACACCCCCGCCTCGACGCTGAACCACCACCTCAACACCCTGGTGCGCGCGGGCCTGGTGCGGCAGCACCGCCACGGCCGCGAGATCCTCAACCTGGTGGAGGCGCCGCGCCTCGCGGCCCTGGCGCAGTTCCTCCAGGGGCTGGCGCCCGATGACCATTGTTTCGGCAACCTGCCGCAGGATTGAGCAGCCCCCTCCGGAGCCGCCGGGCCGCGCGGGTCCGATCCCTGCCCGGCGCGCCGCCCTCCCTCCTTTTCCCGGTTGGCATGGCGCGTGCAAATCATGGCGCGCATTACCATTCCTTCCAGGGCGTTCCGCGGCGGCGGGCGGTCTCCTCCAGCCGACGCACGAGTAACCGGAAAGCGGACTTCATGAAGAAAATCGAAGCCATCATCAAACCCTTCAAGCTCGACGAAGTGAAAGAGGCGCTGCACGACATCGGCCTCCAGGGCATGACGGTGATCGAGGCCAAGGGCTTCGGGCGTCAGAAAGGCCACACCGAGCTCTATCGCGGCGCCGAGTACGTCGTCGACTTCCTGCCGAAGGTGAAGGTGGAACTGGTGGTCGAGGACGCCCAGGTGGAGCGCGCGGTGGAGGCGATCCAGGCGGCGGCGCAGACCGGCCGCATCGGCGACGGCAAGATCTTCATTTCCGCGGTCGAGGAAGCGATCCGCATCCGCACCGGCGAAACCGGCGCGGAAGCCATTTAAGGACTTGCCGCAAGCCCGGTTCTCCGGGTCGATGGCAAGGGTTCGGGCCTTGGAAAGCAAACGGCGGCGCGCCACCCGCCAAGGCATCGCGCAGGCAGGGGAAACGCCGCACTATCGTTACGCGTAACGGCACTTCACGAGGGAAGCATCATGTCCGTTGAAAACGTCCTCAAGATGATCCAGGAAAACGACGTCCAGTTCGTCGATTTCCGCTTCACCGACCCCCGCGGCAAGTGGCAGCACACCGCCCAGCACGTCTCCACCGTCGATGAAGACATGCTGAACGAAGGCATCATGTTCGACGGCTCCTCCATCGCCGGGTGGAAGGCCATCAACGAATCCGACATGACCCTCATGCCCGACACCGCCACCGCGGTGATGGACCCGTTCTCGGCGCAGCCGCAGCTGATCCTGTTCTGCGACGTGCTCGAGCCGTCGTCGGGCCAGCCCTACAGCCGCGACCCGCGCGGCGTGGCGAAGAAAGGCCTCGCCTACCTGCAGTCCACCGGCATCGCCGACACCTGCTTCTTCGGTCCGGAAGCCGAGTTCTTCGTCTTCGACGACGTCCGCTTCGACGTGAAGATGAACAAGATCTCCTACGAGATCGACTCGATGGAAGGCGCCTACAACACCGGCAAGGTGTACGAGGAAGGCAACACCGGCCACCGTCCGCGCGTCAAGGGCGGCTACTTCCCGGTTCCGCCGGTGGATTCGGGCGCCGACATGCGCGCCGAAATGCTCACCGTGATGGGCGAGATGGGCCTGCCGATCGAAAAGCACCACCACGAGGTGGCGACCGCCCAGCATGAGCTCGGCTGCAAGTTCGACAAGCTGCTCAACGCCGCCGACCAGATGCAGATCTACAAGTACGTCGTGCACATGGTCGCCCACTCCTACGGCAAGACCGCGACCTTCATGCCGAAGCCGATCATCGGCGACAACGGCTCGGGCATGCACTGCCACCAGTCGCTCTGGAAGGACGGCAAGCCGCTGTTCGCCGGTTCGGGCTACGCCGACCTGTCGGAGATGGCGCTCTACTACATCGGCGGCATCATGAAGCACGCGAAGGCGCTCAACGCCTTCACCAACCCGTCGACCAACTCCTACAAGCGCCTGATCCCGGGCTTCGAGGCTCCGGTGCTGCTGGCCTACTCGGCGCGCAACCGCTCCGCCTCCTGCCGCATCCCGTATGCCACCAGCCCGAAGGCGAAGCGCATCGAGATCCGCTTCCCGGATCCGACCGCCAACCCCTACCTCGCCTTCACCGCGATGATGATGGCGGGCCTCGACGGCATCCAGAACAAGATCCACCCCGGCGACCCGATGGACAAGGACCTCTACGACCTGCCGCCGGAAGAGCTGAAGGGCATCCCGACCGTCTGCGGCTCGCTGCGCGAGGCGCTTCAGGCTCTCGAGGCCGACCACGACTTCCTCACCAAGGGCGACGTGTTCACCAAGGACCTGATCGAGGGCTACATCAACCTCCGCTGGGACGAGGTGTACCACTTCGAGCACACCCCGCACCCGGTCGAATACGAGATGTACTACTCCTGCTGATCCCTCTACCGGGCAGCGAAGAGAGCGGGGACCGGCCAACGCCGGTCCCCGTTTTCATGTGTACACTTTGATACACTTTTCCGCCGACAGTTCCCCTCCCGCACGCCCGTTTCCTTTCGAAGGGCCCCGTTCCGGGTGCCCGATCACGAGAGGAGAGAGCGATATGACGAGCATTTCGTCCGTGGACTCATCTTCGCAACAGCTGCTGATGCAACTGCTGCAACAGATGCGCGCCGCGGCAACCCAGACCGCCGCGAGCCAGAGCGCGTCGTCGGACGCCGCGCAAGACGGCTCGGCGGTCGACGAGCTGTTCGCGGCCATCGATACCGACGGCGACGGCGAGATTTCGGAGGTCGAGTATTCGAGCTTCGCCGACCAGTTCGCCACCGCCACCGCCTCGGCGCTGATTTCGGCGCAGGAGAGCGGCGGAGCGAAGACGCCGAGCTTCGAGAGCGTCGATGCCGACGGCGACGGCGCGATCAGCGAAAGCGAACTCGCCGAGGCGCTGGCGCCGCCCCCGCCGGAAGATCCGGCGATGGCCGAACTGTTCGCCGCCATCGACACCGACGGCAACGGCGAACTCAGCGAGGACGAACTGAACGCGGCGCTCGCCGCGCTTCAGGACGGGAGCGACGAAACCGCCGCCGCCTCCGGAAGCACCTCCTCCACCTCCGCCTCGGCGGGCGGTGCGGGCGGCGCCGGGGGCAGCACCACCTACGACCCGCTCGACACCAACATGGATGGCGTGGTTTCCGCCGCCGAGCGGGCCGCCGGCAGCGCCAGCTCGGTGACGGCGCTGTCGGGCAAGCTCGGCAGCTCGACGCTGGGTGCGCTGATCGACAGCATCGCCGCCTGAACCGGAAAGGCGGGCTTCGGCCCGCCTTTCCTCATTTCGACACGCCCTTGATCTTTTCGAAGGTGCGCAGGCCGCCGAGGCCGAGCATGCCGAACATCAGCTCCCACAGCATGTCGTCGAGGGCGGGCGGCGGCGGGATCGGCCGCCCGGCGAGGCCGCACCCCCACACCAGCAGCGGCCCGAGCACGAACTGCACCGCCAGCGCGACGCCGCACACCCAGCCGATCCACGGCCGCCACCCGGCGACGAACCAGCCGCCGCTCTGCGCCTCCGCCGCGTTGGTGGCGGACTGCCCCTGGTCCCACGCCAGCAGCGCGGCGCGCAACTCCGCCTCCGCCCGCGCCTTTTCCGCCGGGTCGGGCACGAACTTGTCGACGATCCGCAACCCCGCCGCCACCGCCTCGCCGATACCGAAAGCCATCGCTCACCCCTCCCGGATCATCGCCGCGACCCGCGCCGCCCGCGCGCCCACCTGGCCCGCCCAGCGGCTGTTCAGGGCCTCCGCCGCCGCCCGGGAATAGTCGCCCGCTCGCAGCGCCGCGAGCATCGCGGAAAACCCCAGCAGGCGCGGCAGGCCGAGGTTGAACGCCATGTTGACGAGCGCCCGCTGCCGCGCCTCGGACAGCCCGCGCCACCACGGCAGGGCGCGGTCGAGATCGGCCGCCGCGCGGGCGATGTCGTTGTCCAGCAGCAGCTCGGCCTCCGCCGCGCTGATGCCGACGTCGTCGAGGTTGCGGCCGACGCCGATGCTCAGCCGCCCGGCGGTGCAGCGGTAGGGGCGGAGCCGCACCCCTTCGTCGCGCCGCAGCTCAGCGGCGATCGCAGCCCAGTCCATCCTCTCCCTCCTTTCGCCTGAGATCGCGCAGCGCCCCGGCGATGCGCAGCACCAGCAGCACCGCGCCGCCCACCAACACGAACGCCTGCGCCCAGATTTCCAGATGCTGGAGCCACAGCGGCACCGTCACCGCGGTGCCGCCGACCCCGAAGTCGGTGGCGAGGCGGCCGCTCATGCGGTGCGCACCCACATGTACACCGCGAGATACGGCTGCAGGTTGGCATGGGCGCCGCCGCCGCCCTTGGCGTCGAGGGAGAGCGCGTGGGTGTGCGCTCCGGCGGAGCTGCTGACGACCCAGCCGTCGGCGGGAGCGCCCTCGCGCGCCAACACCCCCAGGGTGCCGGAGCTGCCGTTGCCGACGCCGCAGGAGTGGGTGTGCGCTCCGGCGCTCGCCGCCGTGCCGGTGTGGGCGTGGGCGGGCATCTCCGCCTCGGTGAGGCGGTGGGCGTATTCGCCGCCGGTGGCGCCGACCGCGAAGCTGCGGCTTTCGGCATTGGCGTCGAGGCCGGTGCCCGCGCCCACCAGCACCCGCCCCTGGCCGATCGCGCTCCAAGTGCCGAACCCCAGCAGCACCGCCGGATTGGTGGCGTTGGCGGCGTTGACGTAGACGCTGCCGATCGGCCAGGCGCGGTCGCGCTCGATGAAGTCGCCGCCCTGAACGTAGGCCGACACCCAGGCGCTGCCGGTCCAGAGCTTCATCGCACCCTCGGCGACGCTGAAATGCAGCGCCCCCGCCTGAAGCGGATCGCCGTCGTTGTCGAGGGCGGGCGGCTCGGCCTTGGCGCCGAGGTAGCGATCGTCGAAGCTGTCGAAGGCGTCGAGCGTGGCGTCGCGCGCCACCTCCGCCACCACCGCCGCGTCGCGCGCGTCGGCCACGTATCCGGCGCACAGGGCCTCCACCGTCGCCGCGCCCGCCGCCGCCGCGGCGCGGGCGTCGACGGCCGCCGCCTGGGCGGAGGCGGCGGATTGGGCGGAGAGCGTCTGCGCCGCGTCCGGATCGAGTTCGGACACCGCCAGGGCGCCGTCCGCGCCGAATTTCAGCGCGCGCCCGGGCGCCGGTTCGGGCAGCTCGAGGGCGGCGGCGGACACCGAGGTGGGGCTGCGCCGCACCGTGCGGTCCAGTTCCTCCCGCACCTGCTGCACCATGCACACCAGGCGGTCCAGCTCCTCGTTGATCACCCCGGCGCGGAAGGCGCCGCCATCCTGGAAGTCGGTGGTGCGGGCGATCGGCACCGCCCGCGACAGGGTCACCACCGCGCCCGCCGCGGGCGGCTGGACGAAGGTGACGTTGCCGCCGCCGCTCTGCCCCGCGCCGGAGACGACGTAACCGCCGACGCAGGGCGCGCTGTCGAGGAACACCGTCAAATCGGTGTCGGCGAAAATCGGGAACGGGAACGGGAACGTCGCCACCGCGCCGTTGCCGACGTATTGGACGCGCGGGCGAATGTCGCCGATGCGGATGTGTTCGGGCATGGTCTGCTCCTGCTCGATAAGGTGGAACTCAAGCCGCGACGGCAAGGGCGCGGATGCGGGCGAGGGCGGCGGCATGGCCGAGGGGCACCGCCGCCCGCACCGCCGCCGCGAGATGGTCGTCGGCGGGCCGGGTGGCCTCGCGGCGGACGAACGCGAGCGCGCTCAGGCCCGCCTCGCCGAGGGCGTCCCATTGCAGCGCCGCGCACACCGCCAGGGCGTGACGCAGGTGCCCCGCCCCGCCCGCCTCCGCCCCCGCCCGGCATTCGGCGAGGGCGGCGTCGATCAGGCGCAGGCGCGCGGCCGCCACCGCGTTCGCCACCGGCACGCCGGCGCGGCGGCGCAGTTCCCCCGCGCCGATGCCCAGCGCCGCCGCCAGCCGCGCGCGGGCGCGGGGCGAAGGCGGCAGGCTGTCGATCAGCCAGTCGAGGCGGCGGTCGAGGTCGTCCGGACTGTCGACGCCGTCGAGTTCGAAATCGTGCCAGATGGTTTCGTGCGTGCCGTTCATGGCTCACCCCCGCTGCGCTCGTCATACGTGCTGAACATGGAATAGATAACTAGTATTACGTGTGCATGCGGCGCGACACAACCTCAAATTCCCGTCTTTCGCGCCTATATCGCAAGAGAAGCGTGAAAGACGGGTCCTGCCGCGTTCAATAATTGAGAATCGTTGTTTTGACTTTCTTCATGCGTGCAGCGCAGTCGAATTCGCTCATATTGCCGAAGCTCCGCGCCGCACTTCGCCTCCTCTGTCCTTCACCGCCAGATCGAAGCCACGGTGTTCAGCCCCGCGTTGCCGAGCGACAGCAGCGAGGCGGCGGAGGCGGTCTTGCGGCCCGCACCGCCCGCCATCGACCGCAGCAGGGCGTCGGCGTCGAGCAGCGACAGGGTGCGGGCGGAGGCGGTCTCCGCCGCCTGGGCGAGGCCGAGGGCCGAGCCGGAGTTGGGATCGGTGCCGCTGGCGGCGAATCCGGCGTTCTGCCGCGCCAGGGTGCGTTGCAGCGCGTCCTGCTGGTTGCGGCGCTGCTCGGCGAGGCCCAGCTCCTCCCGCGAACTCTGCAGCTTGGCGACCTTGGCGGCGGTGGCGGCCTGGCTGGCGCCGTTGGCGACGCCGAGGCCGCCGCCCACCGCGCCCAGCGCCAGGAGCGGCGACATCGTGAACGGATCGAGTCCCATGGGATGCTCTCCTCTGTTGCGGGCCGCTATTGCGCGACCTCGGAAATCACGGACAGGATGGTGGCGGGCAGGCGCGAGCTGCCGGTGAGGCGCACGGTGGCGCCGCCGCCCTCGCGGCCGCCGCTCCAGCCGAGGAAGCGCACGGTGCGCACCCCGGTGACCGGCTCGGGCAGCGCGTCGAGGAGGGTGTCGCCGAAGCGGCGGGCGCACACGGCGCGGCCGTTGACCCGCACCCCGGCGGCGCGGTGCAGGCGGATCGCCGCGCGGGTGACGCGGTGGCGCCCGCCGCCGACGCCGTCGCCGCCGGTGACCACCGGCATCGTCTCCACCGCCCAGTCGAAGGCGAAGCCCACCTCCAGGGACGCCACCGGATAGGGGGTTTCCACCCGCCCGCCGGTCACCGTGGCGGCGCCCAGGGGCGCGCCGTCGCCGACCAGGTCGACGGTCGCGCCCTCGAACGCGTCGAGACCGTCCCACACGTCGAGCGGGGCATCGGCCGCGAGGCGCACCGCCGCGTCGAGCCGGAAGGCGGGGTCGAGGCGCTCGACGAACCAGCGCGCCGCGCCCGCGATCTCGCGCCGCACCAGGAAATACGGCACCCCGCCCACCACCGCGACGCGCACGATCCGCCCGCCGGTAGCGAGTAGGGTCCAGCCGGTCATGCGCTGGCTTTTGCGCGAATTGAGCACCGCCACCGTGCCGTCGTCGCCGTTGACCACGAACAGGTGGTTGGCGCTGTCGCTTTCGTTGCCGAGGCGGGCCGCCATGTCCACCGGGCGGCGCATCAGGTGCCCGGCCAGCAGCGCCACGTCCTCGGCGCGGTGGCTCTGGGTCTCGTAGTCGTAGACCACCTCGTAGACGGTGTTGTGGCCGCCGTCGTCGGCGCGGATGAACAGCACCGAACCGTCCACCTCGGCGGGCCGGGCGGCGGCGGTGGGCACCTCGGAGGAGCGGCGGAAGGTGAAGTTGGCGGGCGTCACCACCGCCTCCGCATCCCGCGCGAACAGCCCGCCCGAGGTGAACGCGAACAGCGCGTCGAGGGCGTAGAGCTGCTGCACCGCGCACACCCGATCATTGTCGAGGGTGATTTCCACCGCCTCGTCGTCGAGCGCGTCGTTCGAACTGGCGAAATCGAAGAACCCGTTGGCGCGGCTGCCCCAGATCGTCTGCGGCCGCGCGCGCGAGCCGCCGAAGTAGAGCCGCCCCTGGTGCAGGAACACCGAGCGCGGCCAGCCCCGGCTCGCCGACCACACCGGCTCCGCCCCGCTGCCGAAATCGTGCTTGGGCACGTTGGCGAGGACGATGTCGGCGAGCGACCACGCGGCGTGGGACCCCTGGCGCACCAGCTTCGCCGGGGCGTGGTCCGGATGCACCAGGATCAGGGTGTCGAGGCTCTGGGTCCAGGCGAGGGCCGCCACCTCGGCGGCGCCGTAGGGCGTGGCGACGCTGGCGGCGCGGGTGCCGTCGGGCAGGTAGACGTCGATGGCGAACGGCCGCACCACCAGCAGGTAGACCTGGTCGGTGGAGAACTCGAAGCGCAGCAACCGCGCCCGGTCGCCGCCCTCGGGAATCTCGGCGAAGCGCGCGAGGCCGCCGCGCAGCGTCACCCCGCCGTGGGGCAGGCCGAGCACGTTGGTCAGCTCCGCCCCGCCCTGGGCGTAGGCGGCGACGTCGGTGCGCGCCGCCAGATGCGGCGCCAGCGCCCCCGCCGAGAAGTTGGTCTGGATCGTCATCGTCCGGCTGGTCATCGCCGCACCTCCAGCAGCGTGAAGTCCTCGAAGCGGTTGGGGGTCTGCTGCTGCGCGTCCACGGATTTGGCGTGCTTGAACTCGGCCTCCGCGCGCTTGGCGGCCAGCTCGCTGCGGGCGGTGTTCTCGGTGAGCGGCAGGCAGAACTCGGCGGCGAGGCGGGCGATCAGCGCCTGGTCGAAAAACGGCGGAAAGGTGCGCTCGTCGGGGCGGAACACATAGGTGAGGACGATCGCCGGGGCGTCGGTGTGGATGCGGCGCTCGTGGATGCGGTAGGTGACTCCCCGCCCCCGCTGGCTGCCCGCGTGGCCCACCGACAACGCGCGGAGGAAGTCCTCGGGCAGGGCGAAGGCGTGGGCGAAATCCGCCACCGGCTGCGCCGCCACCTCGGCCAGCGGGCGCTGGGCGGTGGCGAAGCTCCAGGGATAGGCGGAGACCAGCGCGTCGCGCACGCCGGGGTAGAGCAGGCCCGCCACGTCCGCCTCGGCGGTGCCGTCGTCGAATCCGGTGATCGGCTCGCAGCCGATCGCGAGCAGCGCGCGAGCGCTGAGTTGAATGGCGGACATCGCCATGGCGGGCCTCCCTCGAAGGCGGGTGGCGGCGGAACGGGTGCCCCCGTTCCGCCGGTTCGGGTTCAGCGGGCGTCGGTGGCGCCCACGGCGAGGATGTCGGCGGCGTCCACCACGCCCTGGGCGTTGGCGTTGACCACCGCGATGCCGAAGCCGTCGGCGGCGGAGACGAGGATGAAGTCGCCCACCCGCAGGGTCGGCGCGGCGGCGTTGAAGTAGCCCGCCGCGTCCACCGCCGCCTTGGCGTCGGCGGCGGTCTTGTAGGCGTAGAGCGAAAGGTTCGCGCCGCCGCCCGCGAGGAGTTCGAGCCGGGTCTTGTCGAAAGCCATGTCGGAAGGTCCTTGGGCCGGGGTTCAGAGAATCTGCGCGGTGTCGGACACCTGGATCCGCACCACGCCGTTGCCGTCGATCAGGCACGCGCCCTGGCTCATCATGTTGTTGACGAACCACGCGGCGCGGTCGCCGTGCCAGGTGATGTCGGACTGCACCTCGGCGCCGATGGCGTGGCCGATGGCGGTCTTGTGCCAGAGGAAGCAATCCCGCTGCGCGCCGGAGAGCGGCAGGCCCGAATGCATCAGCCAGGTGATGCCGAGCCACTTGCGGCTCTCGGTGCCCTTGAGCCAGGGGAAGGCGTCGGAGGCGAAGTCGGAGGAAGCGAACTCGTCGATGGCGAGCAGCTCGTTCCACTGGTGCGGGCCGACGACGCCGAAGCGCTGGCCGTCGTCGGGCACGTCGGCGGCGTTGAGGGTTTCGAACGCCGCCAGCAGCAGCCCCTTGGAGAGGCCGCCGGAATAGTCGCCCACGGTCTTGCCCGCCCCCATCGCGGCGGCGAGGATCATTTCGTCGGTCTTGCGGCCGAGGGCGTAGGCGCCCGCGTCCACCAGGGTCTTGCGCTCGTCGACGTTGGTCTTGATCTCGTCGAGCTTGTCGAGCCAGTCGCCCGCGTAATAGTCCTCCAGCGCGCACTCCACCTGGGTGTGCTCGACGTTCATCACCGGCACCATGCCGTGGCGGCTCTTGGTGGCGGCGATGCCGGTGCCCGCCTTCTGGAACACCGTGGCGGCGCCGGTGGTGCTGGTCTTGGACCGCACGGCGTTGCGCAGCTTCGCGCCCATCCGCTGGTAGGCGATGTGGACGTCGGCCTCGTACTGCTTGATGAAGGCCTGATTGATCGAAACGCTCATGAAAGAAGCCCTCGCGATCGTTGCCGAAATCCGAGGGCGGAGCGATTTCGCGGCCCCCGGCCCGCCGCCCTCGAAGGGGCGGCGGCGGTGAAGGCCGATACGTCCGGGTCTGTGCCAGTGATATGCCGGACGGCGCCGGGGCAAGCAAACCGCCCGGAAGCGCACTGTGGGGCCGATTATGCCCGGAGCGCTCGCGCCCGTCAACTAATTTCGTTTTAAATCAATGAGTTATACGTAAAACGTAGCTCGGCGGTTGACAGCGGCGGCGCGGAGGCCGAGGCTCCGGAGCGGGCCAACCCAACGGGAGGAACGGATGCGCCGGATCGGAACGGGACTCATCGCGGCGACGCTGGCGCTGCTGCTCGGCGGATCGCCCGCGTCGGCGCTCGACGAAGCCTGCCGGGGCGCGATGCGCGAGCGCCTCAACCTGGTGATCGGCCTCTACCGCATCGAGATCGGCGCCAGCCACATGGTCAACCAGATGACCACGGCGCGCGGCAACCCGGGGCGGCAGCAGCAGCTCGCCTCCGCCGAGGACGGCCTGCGCGAACTGCTCGCCCGGCTCAAGAGCCGCGCCGCCGACGTCCTCCCCGACACCGGCGCCAAGGGGCGCTGCACCGGCGCCGACCAGGCGGTGGTGGGGCCGATCCACGCGGCGGTGAGCGGCTACTTCCACACCGTCGAGGCGCGTTGGGCGTTCATGGAGCGGCGCCTCGCCGAGCTGCGCCGCCTGCCGCAGGGGCAGGCGCTGCCCGGCGACCCGGCCGAGGTGGACCTGTGGATGCAGGAGCCGCTGGCGCGCTACGAGGCGTGGCGCACCCTCTCCCAGGCGGCGACGCCGCGCAGCGAGGCCTCGGCGGCGCTATACGCCCTCGGCATGCTCACCCGCTTCGAATGGAACGCGGCGGTGGCGTTGCGGGATTCCCTCGCCGCCAACGGCGACCCCCGCCCCCAGCTCGCCGCCGCCGGGGCCGACGCGGAGGCGGTGCGCCGCGCGTTTTCACCGCCCGAGGAAAGCCGCGCGCCGCAGCTTTGGAACGGTCTTTCGGCACTGGTGGCGGCGCTGCCCGACATCGACCGCACCCCGCCCCCCGCCACCACCCCGTCGATCGGCTGGGCGCCGTGGATCGCCAACTGGCTGCGCGGCTTCGGCGACACCTTCACCCGCACCATGCCGACGGTGCTGAAGGGCCTCGAGGACCTGGGCCTCTGAAACGCGAAACGCCGCCCCGAAGGGCGGCGTTTCCGTCCGAACCCGGCTGACCGGTCAGAGCAGGCCCACCTGCGCCGCCCAGCCGTAGAGCATCAGCAGGATCACCGCGGCGGCCCAATACCATTTGAACTCGCGGCCGGTCCACTCGTTGCGCTTGAGGATGTCCTTCTCGCGCGGCTCGGCGGCTTCGTCCACCGCCCGCACCGTCGCCCCCCGGGGCGGGATCACCGCGGGCCAGCTGCCGCCGGTATCGAGGAAGTCGGCGAGCGTGTCGGCCTTGGCCGGAGCGTCGCCCGAGAGGGTGAGCCAGCGGCTTTCCGCCACCATCGCCAGCAGGATGAAGGCCGGGGTGGTGGCACGGGCGTAGGCGAGCGCGGCGTGGCAGCGGCGGCGCAACTCGGCGGCGGTGGCCTCGCCCAGCAGCGGCGCGGTTTCCCGCTCCAGCCGTTCGCCCCAGATCTCGGCGGCGAGGGTCAGCACCTCGGGCAGCGACACCAGGACGCGGCCGTTGACGTCCACCTCCTTGCGCCGCAGGGTTTCCTGCGCGATCTCGGCACCGAACAGCTTGGAGGCCTCGGCCAGCACGCCCTTGGGGCCGGTTTCCTTGGTGTTGCGCATCGCCAGGTCGTAGCACGGGCTGCCGGAGCGGCCGGTGCCGGGCGGGTCGATCTCGAAGGCGTCGCGCAGCGGCATGTTGGGGGCGCACGCCTCGGTGAGCACGCCGAAGCGGTCCATGGCGCGGCTGAACACCGGCTCGGCCAGCGCCCCGAACAGGCCGCCCACCTCCGGCCATTCGCCGACGCGGAAATCCTCGGCCGAAAGCGGCGCCACCGCGGCGGGCGAAAGCTCGGCGGTGTCGAAGGCGTCGAGGATCATCGACCCGGCGAGATCGCGCGCCGCCAGCACCCGGTCGTGGACCCAGGCGACGCCGAGGCGCAGCCGCAGCGCCACCAGCCCGAGGGCGAGGCGGTAGACCGGCCGGGCGTGGGCGCGCATCGAAAGCCACAGCGCGGTTTCGAGGGATTCGGCCAGTCCCATCTTGCGGATCGCGACGGGGAAGTCTTCCCCCTGCCGGCGCGTCGTCTCTTCCAGAAGCGACAGCCAGTCGCGCCCGCCCGCCGCCCAGGCGACGCTGCGCGCCACGTCGGCCACCAGGCACTGGAAGCGTTCCTGCTCGTCGGCGCCGAGGGCGGCGACGGCACGGCGCAGCGCGTCGAGCGCGCGCGTCTGCTCGGCGAAGTTGCTGGCTTCGCGCTTGCGCGCGAAGGATGGAAACAGATCTGCCATTCCCCGACCCCTCAGGTTCCGCGCCGCGACGGCGCACCCAAACACGCCGCGTTCATACCACGAACCCGGGCGGAGGACCTACTGCGATGTCCGGAGGGGGAAGAAGTCCGGCCGCAGTCCCCGAAGCTGTGACCTAACACTGGGTTGGGGACCTCGGGGTGGGGCTCTGCGGCCGGACCTTGTCGACAGGCGGATGGAAATCGCCTTCGGCACTGGGAGTGGGAGGCTTGCGCCGCCCACTCCCGAGGGTCTAATGCCGGAATATGGCGAGTATCGGGCGAATATCGCCCAAATCGCACCACAGGCGGGGCAAAGACGACACCCCGACAATCGCAAGTTTCCCGTCAATAGAGGTTAAGAAGCCGCGCGTCATCCCTCGCCCGGGAACAGCCGCGCCCAGCCCTCGGCGACGCGGCGGCGGGTGGCCGGATCGCCCGCCAGATACGCCTCCGACCCCTGCAGCGCCTTGAGCGCCGAGGCATCCGGTCCCTTGGGCCCGGACGCCCGCATCGACGGAACCGAGGCCTCGCCCAGCCGGTCCTTGATCGCCTTCACCAGCATCACGCCGTCGGCGGTGGCGGTGAGGCGGTCGAGGGCGGCGTGGAGGTCGGCGGATTCGGCGATCACGTCACCCAGCAGGCCGTCGATCCAGCGGCCCAGCCCGGCGATCTCGGCCTCGGCGCGCTCGCCCAGGGCCTCGCGCAGCTTGCCCTGCTCCGCGTCCGGGTCCACCGCCACGTCGGAGAGGCGGCCGAAGTAGAGGGCGGCGAGTTCGGAGAACGCCTCCTGGCCGAGGCCGTGGCGGCGCGCCCAGTCCATCGCGCCCTTGGCGAGCGGGTCGTCGGTGTCGGCGCGGATCCGCGCCGCCAGCGCCTCGGGCAGCGACAGCTCGTAGGTTTCCGGCGGCTCGGGCCGGGTTTCGGAGAGCTTGCGACGCAGGTCGGCGTGGGATTTCACCAGCGCGCCGAGGTTCGGGCCGTCGGCCTCCGCATCCCAGAACGCCTCGGGGATCGGCAGGCTCTCGCCCTTGAAGCGCACGGAGCGCGGGGTTTCGGATTTGGCGAAGTCGAACATGGGGAGTCCTTTCAGTTGGGCGCGGAGCCGCGCTCGACGAGCTTGAGGATGTGGCGGGCGAGGTGGCGCTGGCCTTCGAGGTGCCAGAGCTGCTCGCTCGACACGTGCGCGCCCATCGCACGGTCGAGCGTGAGCGCGCGCAGGTAGGCGAGCGCCTGGGCGCCTTCGTCGCCGCGGAACAGGCGGGCGAACAGGCGTTGCACCGCGTCGGGGGACGGCGGCAGGATCACGGCGGTCACGGGGCATCCTCCATGCGGTTGAGTTCGGCGAACAGCGGCGCCAGCCCCTGCCCGCCCGGCGGCGCGGCGGGGCGGAGATGGGCGGCCTTGAAGCCGTGGGCTTCGAGGAAGTCGCGGATGTAGCGTTCGCGGTCCACCAGCCCGAGGGTGGTTTCCGCGTCCACCTGCATCGCCAGCAGCAGCGCCTGGTTGCGCGCCTGGGCGTCGGCGATGTCCTGATAGCGCACCAACGGCGACACCGGCACCGGCGTCACCCGCCGCCCGTCGAGGGGGAACGGCGCGATCGCGTAGGGGCTGCCCGCCATCGCCGGACTGGTGAGAATCGCCAGGCAGCGCATCACCAGCGGATAGTCCAGCTCCGAAAGCAGGCGCAGGCTCATCGGCACGTCCACCGCCATCTGGTCGGCGCGGCGCTCGCCGATCTCGTAGGCGGTGCGGGTGCCCGCGCCCTCGGGCGGCGGCAGGCTCGGCCCCTTGATGGTGGCCTCGATGCCCTCCTGCAAATCCTTGAGCAGCAGTTGCGAGACGTCGAACTTGCCCGGCGCCTCCAGCGGCTTCAGCCCTTCCGACCCCGGCGCCTTGGGGATGATCGCGCCGGGCACGAGCTTGATGTTGGCAGGATTGAGCACGCCGTCGTCCTCCGCCTGCCAGATGCCGGTGACGGCGATGGAGGCGTTCTTGAGGATCAGCTCCTTGGTCTTGTTGGCGGTGGCGATGTCGGCGCGGGCGTCGAGCACCGGGCCGCGCCCCATGGTTTCGCCGGTCGCCTTGTCGATGCGGAACACCACCCACGGCGAGGTGCGGTAGCGCCGCTCCACCAGTCGATGCTCGTCCTCGCGCAGGAACACCGCGTAGTCGTAGAGGCGGCGCTCCGGGTTCCACACCGTCGCCTCCACCACCGCGAACGGCGTGTCGGGATCGTCGGCGATGCGGCGCGCCGCCTCGGCGGGCAGGCGGGCGTCGGCCCAGCGTTCGGGAATGTCGCGCCCCGGCACGTCGAAGGCGCGGAACACCGTGCGGATGGTGCCGTCGGGGCTTTCCTCGGGGATCACCTGGCCGATCGGCACCGCCTCGAAGCGCAACGGGTCCTCGGGCGCGCCTTCGTGAATCAGGAGCGCGCCGGTGGAGATCAGCGCGTCGCCCAGGGCGAGCGGCACCTCCAGGTGGAAGTTGGAGCGGTCGATGGCCTTGTGGAAGCGCCGCTCGGCGGTCTCGACGAAGGCGCTCCAGGCGCGCCGGGTGTCCTCGTCGAAGGTTTCCGCCTCCACCCCCTCGGGGAGGAAGTGGGTCCAGTGGCGGAACGGCGGGAACAGGTCGCCGTGGAGCTTGGCGCGCTTCCACTTCACCGCGCGCACCGCGGTGCCGTCGAAGATTTCCGCATCCCGGCGCGCGCCGCGGGCGCGGCCGTCGTCGTCGTCCTGATTGGGCAGCGCGAGACGATAGGTCTCGTGGAGGATGTCGTCCCACATCCGGCGCTTGGCCTCGGCGCGGGCGAACCGGCGCAGGATCGGGTCGGCGAAGCGGGCGGCGGTCATCAACCGGCTCCCAGCATGGTCTTCACCCCCGCCTCGCCGGTTTCGGCGTAGGCGAGCAGCGAGCGGCCCGACTGCCCGGCCTTGAGGGCGCGCAGCCGCGCCTGGTTCTTGGCCTCGAGGGCGTCGGCATCGGCCTGGGCCTTGCGCGCGGCGTCGTCGGCGGCCTTGGTGTCGACCTTGGGGGGAGAGAACACGGATCCCATGGGAACCTCCTGTGTGCGGAGTTGGCAATAAAGGGCGCGCGGCGTGGTCCACGGGCGAGACGGCACGCCGAGCAGGTGGGCGACGGCGGAGACGCAGGTGGCGGCGAAACGCGGCATCCACGCCTCCGGCCGCCGCGCGACGACGGCGACGACGCGGCAGCGCCCCGCCTCCGCCTCGGCGAACACCCGGTCGGCGAAGGCGTCGCCCGCGAATTCGACGATGTCGACGCATGCGGAATGGGGGTTGAACAGCAGCCAGCCCTCGGCGCAGTTCAGTCGCCGCATCGCGTAGACGTGGCGGAAGCCGGGGGCGAGGGCCGCCCGCAGCGCCGCCGACAGCACCCGATTGCGCAGCGGCGCGCCGGGCGGCAGCGGCTCGGGGTCGCAGAACACCGCGTACCACGGCGGGCCTGCAACCGCCGGGGCGGCGGGCGGGCAGCTCATCGGCCGCGCTCCCCCGGGCGGCCCGCGTGGGCGGCGGCGTAGGCGATCTCGGCGAGCGCGTCGGCGTCGTCGGCGGGCACCCGGCACAACGCGTGGTGCTCGGCGCAGTAGGCGGAGCCGGGCGCCTGCGGCCGGTTGCAATACGACCACTCGCCCCGGGGGTCGCCCGCGATATAGCGGCAGCCGGTGGGTTCGCGGGGGTCGAGGCGGTCGAGGATGGCGGCGATCTCCGGGTCGGTCTGCGCGCGCCTGGAATTCCGAATTTCGTAAATTCTCCAGCGCGGAATCGCGCCGCGCTCCCGCCAGCCCTGCACCGTGGTGGGGTGGGCGTGGCCGAGGGCGCGGGCCATCGCCGTCAATCCCCCGAAACGCCGCACCAAGGCGTCCACGTCGTCGCATCGCTCGGCCATCGGTGTCCTCCCCGGTTCGGCGTCGATGGGAGGATATTACGATATTCGATATTCCTTGTCCAGGGAGAAATGACGATTTTCGTCTATCCCCCTCCTCCGCCCCGGAGTATGATGAGGTCATGGAACAGACCTGGATCGCCGACCGGCTCGCCGAACTCGGCAAGAAAAAACTGGAACTGGCGCAGGCCCTCGGCCTGCCGCCGACGCGCGTCTCCGAGATCCTGCGCGGCCGCCGGGACATTCACGTCTCCGAGCTGCTGCCGCTGGCGCGCTGCCTCGACATGGACCCGATGACGGTGCTGCTGCTGTGCGCGCCGCCGCCCGCGCACCTGCGCCCGGCGGACCCGCCCGCGCCGCCGCCCGCCGACCTCGCGCCCGACGAACGGGCGTGGCTCGCCGCCTTCCGCGCCCTGCCCGAGGCCGAGCGGGAGCGCTGGCTGCGCGCCCTCAGCAATTTCTGAGCCTCAGACGGGGCCGAGGCGAAGGGTGAGCGGCCGCCCCTCCGGCGGGTTGACGATGGCGGTGCCCGAGGCCCCCACCCGCACGAACCAGCCGCGCGCCCGCGCCTGCTCCACCAGTTCGGCCGGGGGAATCGCCTGATAGCCCTTCAGGTGGGCGGCGTAGCTGCCGCCATCGGCCCAGAAGGCCAATTCGGCACGGAGTTCCGCATCGGCGAGGGCGGCGGCGGCGCGGCGGGTCCATTCCGCCAGCATCGCCTGAATCCCCTCCGGCCCGAGGCGGTCCGGCAGGCCCTCGGCCTCCAGCAGGCGGCGGTAGTCGTGCCAGGTGGCGGCACGGGCGAGCAGTTCCTCCGCGCGTTCGCGCACGGCCCGGGCGGTTTCGCTCATCGCGGTCCTCCTCTTTTTCCCGTCGTTCACAGGATACCGCCGCGACCGCGGTTGTCCACGCCGTTCGGTTCGTTACGTTTTGGTTGCAGCGACTTTGAAATATTCGTGACACGGTTGACCCACGCGCCAGCCCCCGCCTGTATGGGGGCGCGGCGGCCCTGTGGGGGGGACGCCATTGCCGCGTGGAAAAGCATGACCGACACCGTCTTCGTTCCGACCCTGATGCCGGGCGAAACCCTGACGCCCGAGGCCCTGGAAGCCCTGGAGCGGGAAAGCCGGGTGGCGCCCGCCCGCCAGCACGGCCCGATGAGCCGCGCCCTTTCGGCGCTGCGCATCGGCCGCCGGATCTACGCCCTGGTGTGGCTGAGCCTGCTGCTGCTCGGCGGCGCGGCGGCGATCCAGACCCTGTCGGAGCGCACCGTCCGCGCCACCGAGGCGGAGGCCGACGCCCTGCGCGCCGCCGCCGACGGCGTGCGCGGCGTGGAACTCAACCTGGCGCGGATGGAGGTGGCGGACGTGGGCTTCGCCCGCAATCCGGCCGCCGCCCAGGCCGACTTCGCCGCCGCGCGCGGCGCCGCGGGCGCGCTCGCCAACACCACCCTGGCGGCGCGGGTGGGCGATCTCGACGCCGCCTTCGCCGCCGCCGCCGAGGCGCGGGTGCGCATCGGCCTGGGCGACGCCGACGGCCTGCGCGGCGAGATGCGCACGGCGGCCCAGACCATCGAGATCGAACTGGCGCTGTGGCCCAACGTCTCGACGATCGCGGCGAAGATCAGCGAACTGCGGCGCTACGAACAGTCGTTCCTGGTGACCGCCGCGGCCGACGACGCGGGGCGCCTGCGCAAGACCCTCAACGAACTGGATTTCGCCGTCTCCGGCGGCCCCTTCGGCAGCGACACCCGCGCCAAGCTGGGGCAGGCGCTGAAGAGTTACGGCGCGGCGATGCGCGCCTACGTCGAGGCGGTGAACGCCCGCAGCGGCGCCGACGACGCCCTCGCCCAGGCCTTCGACGCGGCCCGCGCCGAGGCGCGCGGCCAGCTCGCCGCGATCGGCCGCGATCTGGCGGCGGCGCGCGAGCGGGTGCGCGCGGTGCGCGACCGCACCGCCCGCGTGCTGCTGGCGGCGGGCGGCGTCGGCATTCTGCTGTTCGGGGTGCTGGCGATCGCCATCGCGCGGTCGATCCACGCGCCGATCGCCGACATTCGCGCGGCGATGAACGCGCTGGCGGCGGGCGACCGGGGGGTGCGCATCCCCGGCCTGGCGCGGCGCGACGAAATCGGCGCGATGGCGCGCTCGATCGCGGTGTTCAAGCAGACCGCCCACGAGATCGAGGCGATCCGCGCCCAGGAGCAGCGCAACAAGGAAGCCGCCGAGCGCGACCGCCGCGAAACCCTGAAGCGCATGGCGGACTCGTTCGAGACCACGGTGCGCCGGGTGGCGCTGGCGGTGCACCAGAGCGCCGAGCGCATCGCCGTGGACGCGCGCGGCCTCTCCCGCGACAGCGAGACCACCCGTCGCCAGGGCGAGGACATGGCCGCCACCATCGGCCGCGCGGCGGACAGCATGGGCCGGGTGGTCGGCTCCTCCGACGCGCTGCTGCGCACCGTCGATTCGGTGGACCGGCGGCTGGGGGAATCCGGCCTCTCGATCCGCCGCGCCCGCGACGGCGCCGAGGCCATCGCCGGGCGGGTGCGCGCGCTCTCGGAGGCCGCCGACGGCGTCGGCAAGGTGGTCGGGCTGATCGCCGAGATCGCCGACAAGACCAACCTCCTCGCGCTCAACGCCACCATCGAGGCGGCGCGCGCGGGCGAAATGGGCAAGGGCTTCGCGGTGGTCGCCGACGAGGTCAAGCAGCTCGCCCAGCAGACCCGCCGCGCCACCGCCGAAATCGAGGTGCAGGTGAGGGAAATCCGCACCGACATCGAGGCGGCGGTGGGGGCGATGTCGGCGATCTGCGCCGACGTCGCCGATATCGAGGGCCTCGCCGTCAACCTCGGCGACGCGGTGCAGCAGCAGACCGCCGCCTCCGCCGACATCCGCAGCCACGTGGCGGCGGCGGCGGAGGGCACCGACGCGGTGTCCGACCGCCTGGGCGCGATGACCCGCGCGATCGCCGCCGCCTCCGCCTCCGCCGACGGCGTGGTGGCGACGGTGGAGGACCTCACCGCCCAGTCCCGCCGCCTGGAGGCGGAGCTGGACGGCTTCATCGGCCGCATCCACGCGCTTTAACCAAATCCTCAACACCGGCGGGCTAGGCTCGCGCATCGACGTCAGGAGAATTCGATGCGCAGCCTGCTTCCCGCCCTCGCCGCCGCCCTGCTGCTCGCCGCCCCCGCGGCCGCGGCGGAGCCGACGCCGTTCCGCTCCACCGCCGCCAAGGCGGCGGTGCCGGTGGCGCCCAAGGCCGGCACCTTCCAGCCGAAGAAATCCCAGCCCTCCGCCACCGCCAAGGCGCACAAGCTGCCGAGCGGCAACGTCACCATCACCAAATAGCCGCCGTCAGAGGCTGTGCAGCAGGCGCAGCCCGATGCCGATCATCATCACCGCGGTGACGGCGTGAACGATCCGCCAGGTGGCGGGCGTGGCGAGGCTTTTCGACAGCGCGGCGGCGCCGAGGCCGAGGCCGAAGAACCAGATCACGCTGGCGCTCATCGCCCCCGCCGCGAACGCCGGGCGCGCCGAGGCCGGGAACTGCGCGGCGACGCCGCCGATCAGCAGCATCGCGTCGAGATAGGCATGGGGGTTGAGCAGACTCACCGCCAGCGCCCCGCCGATCACCGCCCGACGCCCACCCGACGCCGCCCCGGCGCCGAGACCCTCGTCCCCGCCCACGATCGCGCGCTTGGCCGCGAGAATCCCGTAAGCGATCACGAACGCGCCGCCGAGCGCGCCCAGCAGGCGCGCCATCCCCGGGTGGGCGGTGAGCGCCAGGCCCGCCCCGGCCACGCCGAGGCCGATCAGCAGCGCGTCGCACGCCGAGCACACCGCCGCGGTGGTCATGGGATAGGCGCGTCGCAGCCCCTGGCCGAGCACGAAGGCGTTCTGCGCGCCGATCGCGACGATCAGCCCGGCCGAAAGCATCAGGCCCGCGGCATAGGCGGAGACGAAGGCGGTGGTCATGGCATCCTCCGGTCTGGCGGAATTGGCGTTTTTCCGCTGCGGATGCCAAGATGGGCTGGTCGGCGTCATAAGTTGAGCGTAAAATCGTTCATCATCATGAATTTTACTAATGGTGGACGATGCTCGACTCCCGCTGTCTGGAAGCCCTTGCGGCGGTGATCCGCCTCGGCAGTTTCGAACGCGCGGCGGAGGATCTCGGCCTCACCCAGTCGGCGGTGTCGCAGCGCATCAAACGGCTCGAATCGCAGTTCGGCGAGCCGCTGCTGGTGCGCTCCAAGCCGGTGGTGGCCACCGCCGCGGGCGACCGGGTGTTCCAGTACATCCTCAACGCCCGGCTGATGGAGCGCGACCTGCGGATCGACGGGGCGGAGGGTCCGGCGCAGTTCGAGCGCATCCGTATCGCCGTCAACGCCGACAGCCTCGCCACCTGGTTCGCCGACGTTCCGGCGCGGCTGTTCCGCGGCTTCGGCCTGCTCTCCGACCTGGTGCTGGACGACGAAACCCGTACCCTCGAGGCGCTGAAGGCGGGCCACGTGCTGATCAGCATCGGCACCCGCGCCGACGCGATGCCGGGGCTGAAGTCCCACCGTCTCGGCGCGCTCACCTATTTTCCCGTCGCCTCCCCCGGGTTCGTCGACCGCTTCTTTCCCGACGGGGTGACGGTGGCGGCGCTCAAGCGCGCGCCCGCGGTGATCTACGGCCGCCACGACGAGCTGCACCACCTGTTCCTGGAAAAGCACTACCGCATCGGCCCGGGCGACTTCCCCCACCACGTGCTCCCCTCGTCGGAGGGGTTCGTGGTGGCGGCGCGCCAGGGCATCGCCTATGCCCTGTGCGCCGAACCGCAGGTGCGCGCGCCGATCGCCGAGGGCGCGCTGGTGCGAATCTCGCCCCACGCGGTGAGCCGCAGGCTGGTGCTCCACCGCCGGGAACGCGGCCCGGCGATTCTCGACGCGGTGGTGGCGGAGATCCGCGCGGCGGCCCGCCACGCCCTCTCCCCCCACGCCCCCGAGGGCCTGGACGACGCCCCGCCCGGACGGGCGGGTTTCGGGTGAATTCCTCTTGTCCGAGTCCGGCGAACGTGGCACACACTTGAAGCAAGAGCTTCCACGTCGCGCGCCACGCGGGTGGGTAGCAGAATCTCCACAAAACGAGGGGCGAGCTTGGCCGCTCCGCGACGATCAGAGGGTACGACGACGATGGCGACTGGTACCGTGAAATGGTTCAACACCACCAAGGGTTACGGCTTCATCCAGCCGGATGACGGCGGCAAGGACGCGTTCGTGCACATTTCGGCGGTGGAGCGCGCGGGTCTGCGCAGCCTCGCCGACGGCCAGCGCCTCTCCTACGAACTGGTGGCCGGCCGCGGCGGCCGCGAGGCCGCCGAGGAACTGGTGATCCTCGACAACTGACGGCGGTCCGCCCGATTGCCGAACGGGGGGCCCCGCCGCTCCCCGTTTTTTGTTGCCCGCCCGGTGGGCGCTTCGTCACAAAACCTGCACAAAAAATCTACATCTTGTGGATGTTGCCGTTTTATGGCGCAAAAACTTGATGCGGAACCGAAAACAATCCTGTACGTTGCGTTTTAGGTTGGTCGACAACAGGTCAAGGGGGTTTTCGCCGATGCGGCATGCCCGTCACGGCTTTCCCAGCCAAGGTCTACCCGCACCGCCCGGATCCGGGCCCGGTCGACGCCGTGCCGCCCCCGCCGCCAACCCGTTCGCGTACATCCCGAACCAGCCTCCCGCCCTCCGGCCGGGAGGTTTTGCGTTTTCGGACCGTTTTCCCGCTGAGAGGACCGCAGCCCATGGGTAAACCGCAACGCAGCCGCAGGATTTCGCCGACCGCGATGCATGGATTCGACAACATCCAGCCGCTCTCGCCCACCGACTCCTGCTGGAGTCCGCTCGACGACGACAAACGCGACCAGAGCTTCCGCCGCCATGTCCGCCCCTACAACGACAACCAGCGCCTGCTGATGGAAAGCATCGAGGCCCACCCCATCACCTTCGCCCTCGGCCCGGCGGGCACCGGCAAAACCTACCTCGCCATCGCCGCCGCGTGCGAGGCGTTCGAGGACGGGCGGGTGGCGCGCATCCTGCTGTCGCGCCCGGCGGTGGAGGCGGGGGAAAACCTCGGCTACCTCCCCGGCGGCCTCGAGGACAAGCTGCTGCCCTACCTGCGTCCCCTCTACGACGCCCTCAATGACCGCCTCGGCGCGCGCAAGCTCAAGGCCCTGCTGGCCGACGGCTCGATCGAGATCGCGCCGGTGGCGTTCATGCGCGGCCGCACCCTCAACAACGCCTTCATCATCGTCGACGAGGCGCAGAACTGCACCTACGGCCAGATCAAGATGCTGCTCACCCGCCTGGGCTGGCATTCCACCATGGTGATCACCGGCGACCCGGACCAGTCGGACCTGCTGCCGGGGATGTCGGGGCTGATGGACGTCTCCCGCCGCCTGGAACCGCTGGAGGGCGTCGCCCAGGTGCGCCTCACCGAGGCGGACGTGGTGCGCCACCCCCTGGTGGCGAGCATGATCCCGTACCTATAGTCTAGGGGCGATGGCCTCCCGCGAGGGCGCGGGAGGCCCCTCCGCCGGAGGACCCCCGATGACGCCACGCCACGAACAGATCCAGCACACCTTGGAGACCCGCGGCCCGGGCCTCTACCCCCTGGGCGGCAGCGTCGACCGCTGGCTGCGCGAAATCGGCGCCGACCGCGGCCTCGTCACGGTGTTCTGCCGCCACACCTCGGCGTCGCTGACGATCCAGGAGAACGCCGACCCGGACGTGCTGGCCGACCTCTCGGAAGCGTTCGCCCGCCTCGCCCCCGAGAACGCGCCGTGGTATCGCCACCGCGAGGAAGGGCCGGACGACATGCCCGGCCACATCCGCACCGCGCTCACCGACGTCTCCCTGGCGATTCCGGTGGCCGAGGGCGCGATGCTGCTGGGCACCTGGCAGGAGGTCTACCTGTTCGAGCACCGCCGCCAGCCCCACACCCGCTGCGTGGTGCTCCACTACGCCGGATATTGAGATGATCCGCCCCGGCACCGCCGCCGACCGCCCCGCCCTGCTCGCGGTGTTCCGCGCCTCGGTGCGGGAGATCGGCCGCCGCCACTATTCCGACGCCCAGGTGCGCGCCTGGGCGGCGATCGACGCCGACGCCTGGCCCGCGCGCCTCGCCGGGCGCCGCATCCTGGTGGCTGAAATCGCCGGGCGGGTCGCCGGGTTCGCCGCGTGGGAGGCCGATGGCCACCTCGACATGCTGTTCGTGGACCCGGCGTTCGAGCGCCGGGGCGTCGGCTCCGCGCTGCTGGCGGCGGTGGAGGCGGCGGTGCCGGGGCGGATCGTCACCGAGGCCAGCCTCGCGGCGCGGCCGCTGCTGCTGGCGCGCGGCTACCGCGAGGTGGCGCGGCAGACGGTGCGGGTGCGCGGCCGGAGCCTCGTCAACTTCCGGATGTCCAAGGGATGAACGCCCAGCCCGCCCAGGCGGCGAGGCCGAGCCACAGCGCGCCGATCGCCCACGCGGCGGCGGCGCCCGTGGGCGTCTCGATCCGCCGTTCCGCCTCGGCGCGCAGTTCCGCCATCACCGGCTTCGGAATCAGCCGCAGGGTCAGCCACACCGCCAGCGGCAGCAGGATCGCGTCGTCGAGGTAGCCGATCACCGGGATGAAATCCGGGATCAGGTCGATGGGGCTGACCGCGTAGGCCACCGTCGCCGCCGCCAGAACCTTGGCGAGCCAGGGAACCCGGGGATCGCGGGCGGCGAGCGACAGGGCGACGATCTCGCGCTTCGCCAGGGCCATCCCCCGCCGCAGCCGCGCCCGCATCCGTCAGCCCCGCCCGCGCGCCAGGCGCTCCAGCACGCCCAGGCGGGCGAGCAGCAGGATCGCGGAGGGCCAGAACAGGGTGTTCCACAGGTCGTGGAGGCTGCCCTGCCAGTGCCAGGCGCCGAAGCTCCGCATGTCGTCGCGGAAGTCGAGGGCCTCGCCCAGGCAGGCGGCGGCCAGCACCGCGCACCACGGCAGCGGCGAGCGCAGCGGGCGGCCCGAGAGCAGCGCCGTCCCGAACATCACGCCGAGGCCCACGTAGATGTGCAGGGCGTCCTTGTCGAGGGCGGTCGCGCCCTGCACCACCGTCTTGAACACCTGATACGCCGACAGCTCCATCGCCCGCCCTTCCCGTTGCGCCCCCGACCATGCCACGCCTCCCCCGCCCGGTTCAACCGCCCGGATCGAGGCGCCAGCGCGCCGCCGCCGTCAGCAGCCCGGGGGCGCGCGCCGCCGCCGCCACCGCCAGCGCCTGCACCGGCCCGCCGGAGAGGCCCCGCGCCGCCCACGCCAGCGGCCGCACCCAGCCGAACGCGGCGGCGGCGGCGCGGCCGTAGTCGGCGGCGCTGCGCCCGGCGAGCAGGGCGTCGGCGGCCATGCGGCCGGAGGCGAACGCGATCCCCACCCCCTCGCCCATCAGCGACGGCACCACCGCCGCCCGGTCGCCGACCGGGAACACGCCCTCCCGCACGCCATCGGCGACGAAGCCGTAGGGCAGGCCCGCCACCGCCGCCGGGCGGGCCGCCGCCGCCATCTCCAGCCGCGCCCGCCACGGCGGCGAGGCTTCGGCAAGGGCAGCGAGCAGCCCGCGCCACGAGCCGCCGCCGCGCCGCAGGGCGGCGGCCGAGAGCGCCGCGCTGAAGGTGGCGCGGCCGCCCGCGACCAGGCAGCCGAGGTAGCCGCCCTCGAACAGCAGCAGCTCGACCGCGTCCGCCGCCAGCCCCGGGTCGGGCACCGCCGCCTTCAGCCCCACGTAACCTTCGAGCGGCCCCCACCGTAGCGGCGCGCCGCGCAGGTCGTGCTTGCCGGTGGCGAGCACCACCGCCCCCGGCGCGCACACCTCGCCGTTTGCCAGCCGCACCCGCAGCGGCGCGGTTTCCAGCGCGACGGCCGCGACGCCCCGCCGCACCCGCACCCCGGCGTCGGCGGCGAGATCGAGCAGCCGCACGTCGAGGTCGCGGCGCGGCACGGCGGCGGCGACGAACGGCAGGCGCGCCTCCGCCCGCTTTCCGCCGCGCCACAGCCGCACGCGGAATAGGGCGTCATCCGTGGGGATGCCGAGATCGGCGAGGTGCCGCCGCGCCGCCGGGCCGAGACAGTCGCCGCACGCCCCCTCGCGCGGGCCGGGGGCGCGCTCCGCCAGCGTCACCCGCGCGCCGCCACGCGCCACCCGCATAGCAGCCGCCGCCCCCGCCCGGCCTACTCCTATGACCAGGACGTCGGGGCGCAACCCGCCACGCCCACGCCC
>JAUVUZ010000041.1 GCA_030604885.1 Alphaproteobacteria bacterium
CGCCGCCAGCGCCCGGGCGAGCGGGTGGCGGCGCGCCGCGGCCACGGCGGCGGCGGCGGCCAAATCCTCCGGCGTCCAGCCGCCGGGCGCCAGCTCGGGCGCGCCGGTGGTGAGGGTGCCGGTCTTGTCGAAGGCCACCGTGTCCACCCGCTCCAGGCGCTCCAGCGCGGTCGCCGATTTCAGCAGAATCCCCTGCTTGAACAGCCGCCCCGAGGCGATCACCTGCACCGCCGGAACCGCCAGCGCCAGCGCGCACGGGCAGGTGACGATCAACACGCTGATCGCCACCAGCAGCGCCCGCTGCCACTCCGCCCCCACCACCAGCAGCCACCACAGGAACGTCCCCAGCGCCAGCACGTGGACCACCGGCGCATAGAGCCGCGCCACCCGGTCCGCCAGCGCCACCGCCTTGGCGCGGCCCTGCTCGGCCGCGTCCATCAGCCGCACGATTTCCGCCAGCAGCGTCCCCTCGCCCGCCGCCGCCACGCGAATCCGCAACGCGCCGGAGAGGTTGAGCGTGCCCGCGTGGACCCGGCTGCCGGGACCGACCGCCGCCGGGGCGGTCTCGCCGGTGATCGCCTGGGTGTCGATGTCGGAACGGCCGGTCAGCACCTCGCCGTCCACGCCGATGCGGTCGCCCGCCGCCACCCGCGCAACCGCGCCGGGGGCGACGCGGTCGGGCCGCAGCGTCGCCAGGCTGCCGTCCGGCTGCTCCACCGTCACCGCCACCGCCGTCAGCGCCAGCAGGTTCTCCGCCTGCGCCCGGGCGCGGCCGCGCGTCATCGCGTCGAGATACCGCCCCACCAGCAGGAAGAACAGCAGCGCCGCCGCCGCGTCGAAATACGCGTGCCGCCCCGAGGCCGCCGTCTCCCACAGGCTCATCGCGCAGGCGAGCGTCACCCCCAGCACGATCGGCACGTCCATGTTGGTGCGGCCGCGCCGCAGCGCGCCCCACGCGCCGCGCAAGAACGGCCGGATCGCATAGGCCACCGCGGGCAGCACGATCAGCGCCGAAATCCAGTGCAGCAGGTCGCGCGTCGCCTGCCCCATGTCGGAGCCGGACCACACCGAAACCGACAGCAGCATCACGTTGGCCGAGGCGAACCCGGCCACCGCCATCGCCCGCAACAGCTCCGACTGCCGCGCCTGCGCCGCCCCCTTCAACGCCGCCGCGTCGAACGGCAGCAGCCGATAGCCCACCGCCCGCAACGGCGCGACGATGCCGCCCGCCAGCTCCGGCCCGCCGCGCCACACCAGCCGCAGGCGCCGCGTCGTCATGTTCACCCGCGCCGACACCACCGCCGCGTCCCGCGTCAGCAGGCTCTCGATCAGCCACACGCACGCGGCGCAGTGCAGGCCGTCCACCACCGCGTCCAGCCGCGAGGTGCCCGGCTCCGGCCCCGCCGCCACCGCGGGCGCCAGGTCCAACGGCGAGAGGTCGTCCGGCCGCAACGGCCGCGCCGCCGGGTCGCACGTCCGGCGCCGGTAATAGGCCTCAAGACCCAAGCCGTTCAGCAAGCCATACGCCGCCTCGCACCCGGTGCAGCAAAACCGCGCCCCGCCCTCGGTCGGCTCGCCGCAGTGCTGACAGGTGGAAACGGAAACGTCCATGGCGGCTCCGAAAAAATGCAGGAAAGGCCGGGCGCTGCCCGGACCCGCACAGGGCCGGGAGGCCCTGTGTACCCGTTCGTTTGGGCTTTCCGCGAAGTGGGAGAGAGACCTCACGCGGCGTGAACGTCTATCGCGCTTCGCGCAAAAACCAAAACGAATGGGAGGTGCGGAGGGTCCGAGACCCTCCGCGACCTTTGTTGTTATCCCCTCATGCTACGGCACCTGCACGCGGTTGCGGAGGCGGTAGGGGGGAGTGCCTTGGCGGTTGGCGACGAGGCGGACTTCCCACTGGCCTTTGAACGGCAGGCGGGTTTGCGCTTCGTAGGCGCCCGGGCCGGTGGGGTAGAGGGTCATGGCGATGTCGTGGCCGGTGACGGTGGGGCGTTCGACGCGGGCGGAGACGGCGAGGCCGTCCACCGGGCGGCCGTCGCGGTCGGCGACGGTGAGGCGCCAGCGCACCACCCGCACGTCGTCGGTTTCCGGCACGGTTTCGGCGATCGCGAGGTCGGCGGTCCAGCCGAGGGCCGCCTGGGCCTGTTCGGCGGCGATTTCGGCGTTGTAGGCGTTGCCCTTGTCGAACGCGCGCTCCACCGCGAGGCCGGAGAAGGTGGAGGTGGCGAACTTGACCATGGTCATGTTGACGGCGAACACCACCGCGAACGCGCCGACGAAGATCCAGGGGTACCACCAGCCGGGCTTGCGCGCCATCGCCCGCCTCACGACCCCGGCACCGCGAACGGCGCCCGTTCGAGGATGCGGGTTCCGGCCGGGGAATCGAAGACCATCCGCACGTGGTCGGTGCGCGCGTCCTTGGGCAGGGTGACGTAGACGCGGAAGGTGCCGACGGTGTCGCCCTCCACCGGCAGGGCGACGCTGGCGGCGTCGCGCTCGCCGTAGCCGACGACGTTGAGGGTGGCGCCCGGCGCGCCTTCCAGCGCGAAGCGGAAGGTTTGCGGCTCGCGGCGCATGTTGAGCACCTTGACGGTGTAGCCGTTGCGGATCGAGCCGTCGGACATGCGGACGTAGAGCGGGCTGCGCTCGTGCAGGACGTTGACGGTTTCGCGGTCGCGCAGCGCCAGCACCGCCAGCATCACCGCCGCGACGATGACGAGCAGCAGGCCGTAAAGAATCGTGCGCGGCCGCACCAGGCGGATTTTCGCGGGCGCGCCCTTGGCGCGGGCGACCTGGTTGACCACCGAATCGTAGGAGATCAGGTTCGGCGGGCGGCCGATCTTTTCCATCACGCCGTTGCAGGCGTCGATGCAGAGCGCGCAGCCGATGCAGGCGAGCTGGGAGCCTTTGCGGATGTCCACCCCGGTGGGGCACACCTGGACGCACAGGCCGCAGTCGATGCAGTCGCCGCGGCCGGTGAAGTCGCCGTCTTTCGGCGCCTTGCCGCGCGGCTCGCCGCGCCACGCCTCGTAGGTGACGATCAGCGAGTCCTCGTCGAACATCGCCGACTGGAAGCGCGGCCAGGGGCACATGTAGATGCACACCTGCTCCCGCGCGTAGCCCGCGAACAGGAAGGTGGAGGCGGTGAACACCGCCCACATCGACAGCATCCAGCCGCTGGTCTCGCCCGCGAACAGCTCGCGGGTGGAGGCGAAGGCGTCGGAGAAGTAGATCAGCCAGGTCCACGAGGTGAGGAGCGCGATCACCAGCCAGATCGCGTTCTTGAACAGCTTCTTGCCCGCCTTGGCGGCGGAGAGGGGCTGGGAGTCGAGGCGGATGCGGGCGTTGCGGTCGCCCTCGATGGCGCGCTCGACGGCGACGAACACGTCGGTGAACACCGTCTGGATGCAGGTGAAGCCGCACCACACCCGGCCGAACAGCGCGGTGGCGAAGAACAGCCCGATGGCGCCGAGGATCAGGATGCCGGTGAGGTAGTAGACCTCCTGCGGCCAGATTTCGATGCCGAAGAAGTAGCCCCGGCGGCCCGACATATCGAGCAGGATCGCCTGGTCCGCCGCCCCCGGCCCACGGTCCCAGCGGATCCACGGGGCGACGAAATAGAGCGTCAGCAGCAGGGCGTTGACGCGGTTCTTGAGGGTGCGGAACCGGCCGCTCGCCTTGCGCGGATAGACCTTGCGCGTCGCCGCGAACAGCGACCGGCCTTCCGAGACGTGGGACGCATCGGGCATATCGACTCTACTGACCTCCACCGAGGGAATGGACGTAAATCGCCACCTGCTTGATCTCGACGTCGGAGAGCCTTCCGCCCCAGGCGGGCATCACGCCGTGGTTGGGGTTGGAGATCTGCGCGACGATGTCGTTGCGGCTGTTGCCGTAAAGCCAGATCTGGTTGTTGAGGGCGGGGGCGCCGTTCTCGCGCGTGCCCTCGCCGTTCGCCCCGTGGCAGACGGCGCAGTTCGCCTCGAACAGGGCGTGGCCGGCCTCGGCGCCCTTTTTGCCCTCGGAGAGCGCCAGCACGTAGTCGGCGAGCGCGGCGATCTCGGGGCGCTGGAGAATGCCGTCGCGGCCGAACGCGGGCATCAGCGAGGCGTGGGCCTGCGGGTCCTCGCTGCGCACGCCGTGAACCACGGTGGCGACGATTTCGGGCAGGGTGCCGCCCCACAGCCATTCGTCGTCCACCAGCGCCGGGTAGCCGCGCGCGCCGACGCCGCCGATGCCGTGGCAGGCGGCGCAGTTTTCCTTGAAGATCACCTCGCCGCCGCGCATCGCCACCTGGAGAAGCTCAGAATTGGCGGCGATCGCCGGGGCGTCCATGGTCTTCATCGGTTCGAGCCAGGCGGCGCGGGCGTCGGCGGTGGAGGAGATGTCGCCCCGCAGCGAGGCGCGCGAGGAATAGCCGAGCATGCCCGCGAAATATTCCTTGGCCGCCGGGAACGACGGCATCAGCACCGCGTAGCCCACCGCCCACACCACCGTGACCAGGAACACGATCACCCACCAGCGCGGCAGCGGGTTGTTGTATTCGGCGATGCCGTCCCACTCGTGGCCCATGGTCTTCGGGCTGTCCGTCGAGGGTTTGGATTCGCCGTGGGTGTCGTAGTGCGTCTTGTCGACCATGTTCCGCCCCCCTCAACCTTTCTTGTCTTTCGGGGGCGCGCCCCCGTCTTTCCCGGGCGGATCGCCCTCGTCGTCCTTGAGCGGGATCTGCGCCGCGTCGGAGAACTTCTTGCGGTTGCGGGGCCAGAACGCCCACACCACCACGCCGACGAACAGCGCCATCAGCCACGCGCCCCAGATCGACCGGAAGAATTCCACCAACTGGTTCATCGCGCCCTCAACGATCCGCCTGCCCGGGATCGAACTCGGTGAAGTCGACCATCCGCCCCAGCACCTGGAGATAGGCCACCACCGCGTCCATTTCCGTCAGGCGCTCGGGGTGGCCGTCGAAATCGCCCACCGCGGCCTTGGGATAGCGGGCCAGCAGGCCGTCCACGTCCGCCTCCGGGTTGGCCTGGTCGGCGGCGTCGGCGGCGGCGGAGGCGACCATCTCGTCGGTGTAGGGGTCGCCCAGGAACTTCAGCGTCTTCAGGTGCTCGCCGAGGTCGGAGGGGTCGAGGGTGGTGGTGGCGAGGTGCGGATACCCCGGCATCACCGACCCCGGCACCACCGCGCGCGGGTCGATCAGATGGCGGACGTGCCAGTCGTTGGAGTACTTGCCGCCGACGCGGGCGAGATCCGGCCCGGTGCGCTTCGACCCCCACTGGAACGGCCGGTCGTACATGCTTTCGGCGGCGAGGCTGTAGTGGCCGTAGCGTTCGGTCTCGTCGCGGAACGGGCGGATCATCTGGCTGTGGCAGAGGTAGCAGCCCTCGCGCAGGTAGATGTTGCGGCCCGCCAGCTCGAGCGGCGAATAGGGGCGCACCCCCTTCACCTTCTCGATCGTCGACTCGATGGTGAACAGGGGCAGAACCTCGACGATGCCGCCGATCGAGACGGTGACGAACACCGCCAGGAACAGCACCAGGAGGTTCTTCTCCGCCTTGGCGTGGAGCAGTTTCGACATGGAAAGCCTTCCCCCCGTTTCTCTTTTATTCCGCCGGCGCGCCGTGGGGCGCGGCCTCGAAGGGCCGCTCGACGCGCACGTCGCCCCGCACCGTCCGGTACATGTTGTAGGCCATCACGAAGCCGCCGATCAGGAACAGCAGGCCGCCGACCGCGCGCACCACGTAGTAGGGGTGCATCGCGTCGACCGTCTCGATGAACGAATACTGGAGGAAGCCCCACGAATCGTAGGCGCGCCACATCAGCCCCTGCATGATGCCGGAGATCCACATCGCGGTGATGTAGAGGACGATGCCGACGGTGGCGATCCAGTAGTGGTAGGACACCAGGCGCATGGAGTAGAGGCTCGGCCGCTTCCACAGCACCGGCACGAGGTGGTAGAGCGCGCCGAAGGAGATCAGCGCCACCCAGCCGAGGGCGCCCGCGTGGACGTGGCCGATGGTCCAGTCGGTGTAGTGGGAGAGCGAGTTGACCGCCTTGATCGACATCAGCGGCCCCTCGAAGGTGGCCATGCCGTAGAACGCCACCGAGGTGACGAGGAAGCGCAGCACCGGGTCGGTGCGGAGTTTGTCCCACGCGCCGGAGAGGGTCATGATGCCGTTGATCATGCCGCCCCAGGAGGGCATCCACAGCATGATCGAGAACACCATGCCCAAGGTCTGCGCCCAGTCGGGCAGCGCGGTGTAGTGCAGGTGGTGCGGCCCGGCCCAGATGTAGAGGAAGATCAGCGCCCAGAAGTGGACGATCGACAGGCGGTAGGAATAGACCGGCCGCTCCGCCCGCTTCGGCACGAAGTAGTACATCAGCGCCAGGAACCCGGCGGTGAGGAAGAAGCCGACCGCGTTGTGGCCGTACCACCACTGGGTCATGGCGTCCTGCACGCCGGTGTAGGCGGAATAGCTCTTGGCGCCGAAGAACGACACCGGCACCGCGAGGTTGTTGCCGATGTGCAGCAGCGCGATGGTGACGATGAAGGCGAGGTAGAACCAGTTGGCGACGTAGATGTGCGGTTCCCGGCGCTTCAGGATGGTGCCGAGGAACACCGCGAGATAGGCCACCCACACGATCGTCAGCCAGATGTCCACGAACCATTCCGGCTCGGCGTATTCCTTGCCCTGGCTGGTGCCGGTGACGTAGCCGATCGCCGCCATCACGATGAACAGCTGGTAGCCCCAGAACACGAACCGCGCCAGCGGCTCGCCGCCGAACAGCGCCGCCCGGCAGGTGCGCTGCACCACGTAGAACGAGGTGCCGATCAGCACGTTGCCGCCGAATGCGAAGATCACCGCCGAGGTGTGCAGCGGCCGCAACCGGCCGAAGGTGGTCCACGGCAGGTCGAGGTTGAGCGCCGGATAGGCGAGCTGGAAGGCGATGTAGACGCCGACGAACAGCCCGACCAGCGCCCAGAACACCGAGGCGATGGTGAACTTCTTGACGATGTCTTCGTAGTAGGGTTCGGCCCCGGCGTGGAGCGCCTCTCCGGGCGAGGTGTGGACGGCGGCGGTCATGCGGTTTCCTGCCTTTCGGGGATCGTGCGGCGGTCCCCCACTCTGAAAACGACGGGCGTCGCGGCTGCGGGGTCCGACGAGAGACTTAGGCAATCGCCCGGCGATGTCATCCCCCCGCGCCCGACCATCAGTCTATCCTTTCACCGCAACGAAGAACACCCGCCGGAACGGGAACACCGTGACGCCGTCGGCGCGCTTCGGATAGGCGGCGCGCAGGCGGGCACGGCAGGCGTCCTCGAAGGCCGGGCGCTGCTCGGCGTCGAGGGCGTCGAGGAACGGCCGGATCGCGGTGCCCTTGACCCAGTCGAACACCGGGTCGTCGCCGGACAAGCGATGGTAGTAGACGGTTTCCCACACGTCGAGTCGGGAAGCGAACGGCGCCAGCATTTCGTCGTAGGCCTCGGGCGGCGAAACCGGCTCGGGCCGCAGCAGGGGCGCCAGCCGTTCGCGCCACGGGCCGGTGGCGAGGGTCTCGCCCAGGGCCTGGTGGGCGGGCGCGGCATAGTTGCGCGGCATCTGCACCGCCAGCACCCCGCCCGGTTTCAGGAAGCCCATCAGGCGCGGCAGCAGCGCGCCGTGGTCGTCGAGCCAGTGGAGGGCGGCGTTGGAATAGATCAGGTCGAGGGGTTCGGGCGGCTGCCATGCGCCCAAGTCGGCGCGCTCCAGGCGGATGCGGCGTCCGTCCTCGGGCGAGAAGGCGCGGCCGAGGCTCTCCCGCGCCACCGCCAGCATCTCCTCCGACAGGTCGACGCCCCAGAGGCGCGCCGCCGGCCAGTGCCGGGCGATCTGCGCGAGCTGGGCGCCGGTGCCGCAGCCGAGATCGGCTCCGGCGGCGATGGACTCGAGCGGGATCTGCGCCAGCAGGTCGTTGGCGGGCCGGGCGCGTTCGTCGGCGAACGCGGCGTACTGGCGCGGGTCCCAGGTGGTCACGACCGCTCCGCCTCGTCGAACGCCTGCTTGATCATGTTCATCACGAACAGCGCGCACGCCACCGCCACGATCAGGCCGACGCTATAGATATAGTCGTCGCGCGCGTTGGCCGAGACGAACAGCCCGAGCAGGCCGAGCGCCGCGCCGATGCCGCCGGATATCCAGTTGCCGATGGACTGCATCGCCGGGTTTCTCCCTTTCGCTTCCGTTAGATGGCCCCACAAGAGAAGTGGGCGTATTTTCGCCCGCCACAAGGGTGGGGGCAACCGCCGATGCGGGCCGACGCACCCGCCGCCGGGGCGGAATCCGGATTGACTTCGCGGGAGCGACACTCTATAAGGCCGCTTCTTCGATTGAGAAGCCCCGCACAAGAGGAGTTGGAAGCGTGAAACGCACCTATCAACCCAGCAAATTGGTCCGGGCGCGTCGGCATGGTTTCCGCTCGCGGATGGCCACCGTCGGCGGACGCCGCGTGATCGCCAACCGCCGTCGCCAGGGCCGCAAGCGCCTGTCCGCTTAAGTCCGGCACGCAGGACTACGGGCATGACTGTGGTCCTGAGACTGACGCGCCGCGCGGAATTTCTGCGCGCCGCGCGACAAGGACGCAAATGCGCGACGCCCGGCCTGGTTCTCCAGGCCGTGGCGACTCCGCATGTCTGCCGTGCCGATGGCGCGGCGCGGCTGGGCTTCACCGCCAGCCGCAAGGTGGGCGGCGCGGTGGTGCGCAACCGCGTCAAGCGCCGCCTGAGGGCGGCCGCCCGCGAGATCGTCGCGGGGCGGGCCGAACCCGGCTACGACTACGTGCTGATCGGCCGCCCGCAGACCGCCACCCGGCCGTATGCCGCGCTGCTGCAGGACCTCGAAACCGCGTTGAAGCGCCTGGGGCGACTGGCCGACCCGCCGCCGCCCCCCGACAACGGAGCGCCGTGATGGCCCGGTGGGTGCGCCTCGTCCTGACCCGCGTCCTCAAGCTGCCGATCCACGTCTATCGGCTGGCGATCTCGCCGTTGATCGGGCCGCGCTGCCGCTTCCACCCCACCTGCTCCGCCTACGCCCTCGAGGCCCTCGACCGCCACGGACCGCTGCTCGGCTCCTGGCTGGCGATCCGGCGGATTTTGCGTTGTCATCCGTTCGGCGGTTTCGGCTATGATCCGGTGCCCGAACCGACCTCCCGTCCTCGTAACTCTGGATAGACCCTGACGATGTCCGAACAGCGTAACGTCATCCTCGCGGTGATTCTCTCGATCGCCATTCTGCTCGGCTATCAGTTCTTCTTCATGAAGCCGGTGCCGCAGCAGCCAGCGGTGCCGCCGCAGCAGCCCGCCGTCTCGGATTCCGCCGCGCCCGCGGCGCCCGCCGGGGTGACCCCCGGGGTCGAACCCGCCGCGCCCAAAACCTTCCGCACCCGCGAGGAGGTGGTGGCCGAGGGCGGCCGGGTGAAGATCGCCACGCCGCGCCTCGCCGGCTCGATCGCCCTGGTGGGCGGCCGCATCGACGACCTCACCCTCTCCACCTACAAGGAGACCGAGGCGCCGGACAGCCCGAACGTCACCCTGCTCTCGCCCTCGGGCGCGCCCAAGCCGTATTTCGTCGAGCTGGGCTGGAGCACCTCGGACACCTCGCTCAAGCTGCCGAACGCGCAGACCCGCTGGTCCGCCAACGGCGCCGAGCTGACCCCGGCCGCGCCGGTGGAGCTGTGGTGGGACAACGGCGAGGGTCTCACCTTCATCCGCACCGTGTCGGTGGACGACCGCTACGTCTTCACCGTCACCGAGCGGGTCGAGAACGCCACCGGCCGCGACGTCACCCTCTATCCCTACGGCCTGATCGCCCGCGTCGGCCTGCCGAAGCTCGAGGGCTACTCGGTGCTGCACGAAGGCCCGCTCGGCGTGGTCGACGGCAAGCTCGAGGAAGTCACCTACGAGAAGGTCAAGGACAAGCCCTTCACCGCCACCACCACCGGCGGCTGGGTCGGCATCACCGACAAGTATTGGCTCACCGCCCTGCTGTTCGACCAGCAGACCCAGGCGCAGACCAAGTTCGGCCACCGCGTCGCGGGCGGCGTCGACCGCTATCAGGTGGACTACCTCGCCGCCGGGCTGACGATTCCGGCCGGGCAGTCGAAGGAGGTCACCAACCGGGTGTTCGCGGGCGCCAAGGAGGTCAAGACGATCTCCGCCTACGAGCAGCAGTTCGGCATCGACAAGTTCGACCGCGCCATCGACTTCGGCTGGTTCTACTTCCTCACCAAGCCGTTCTTCTACATCCTCGACTACCTGTTCGCCCTGTTCGGCAACTTCGGCCTGGCGATCCTCGGCTTCGTGGTGCTGCTGCGCGTGGCGATGTTCCCGCTCGCCAACAAGTCGTACCGCTCGATGAACGCGATGAAGCGGGTGCAGCCGGAACTCAAGAAGCTTCAGGAGCGCCACAAGGACGACAAGGCCCGCCTCCAGCAGGAGATGATGGCCCTCTACAAGCGCGAGAAGGCCAACCCGATGTCGGGCTGCCTGCCGATGCTGATCCAGATCCCGGTGTTCTTCGCCCTCTACAAGGTGCTGTTCATCACCATCGAGATGCGCCACGCGCCGTTCTACGGCTGGATCACCGATCTCTCGGCGCCGGACCCGACCAACATCTTCACCGCCTTCGGCCTGATCCCGTGGACGCCGCCGGAGCTGATGCACCTCGGCATCTGGCCGCTGCTGATGGGCATCAGCATGTGGCTGCTGCAGAAGATGTCGCCGACCCCGCCGGACCCGACCCAGGCGAAGATCATGTCGTTCCTGCCGATCATCTTCACCTTCATGCTGGCGAAGTTCGCGGCGGGCCTGGTGATCTACTGGGCGTTCTCCAACGTCCTCTCGATCCTGCAACAGTACGTGCTGCTGAAGACCGACAAGCCGCACGCACCGCATCCGAAGGGCTGACGATGGCGGATCCCGTCATCACCGACGACGAAGAGGGGGCGCGCCTGGAAGCCGGGCGCGTCCTTTTCGCCCAGGCGTGCGAGTTCATGCTGGGCGTCGCCAAGGCGGCGCAGCTGCCGGTGACCGACCTCGACGAGATCGCCTTCGTCGGCCGCTCCAACGTCGGCAAGTCGAGTCTCGTCAACGCGCTCACCGGCCGCAAGACCCTGGCGCGCACCTCCAACACCCCGGGCCGCACCCAGCAGCTCAACTTCTTCAACCTCGGCGGGCGGATCATCCTCGTCGACCTGCCGGGCTACGGCTTCGCCAAGGCGCCGAAGAACCAGGTGGACGGCTGGACCCAGCTGATCCTCGACTACCTGCGCGGCCGCCGCGCCCTGGTGCGGGCGATGCTGCTGATTGACGCGCGCCACGGCCTGAAGGATAAAGACCGCACTGTGATGTCGACGCTGGACACCGCGGCGGTCAACTACCAGATCGTCCTGACCAAGGCCGACAAGGTGAAGGCATCGGACCTGGAGGCGGTGGTCGCCGCCACCCGCGCCGAGGCCGCCACCCATGTCGCCGCCCATCCGGACGTGCTCGTGACCAGCTCGGAGACCGGCCTCGGCATTCCCGAAGTCCGCGCCGTTCTCGCCGAAATCGCCGCCCGCGGCTGACCCAGCCCGCGACTGCCCGAGGAGCCCCGCCGATGACCCCCATGGAGGAGCCGATGCTCATTATCTCCCCCGACGACCCGGAAGACATGCTGGTCAAGGCGCGAACCCTCTCCGAGGCCCTGCCCTACATGCGCAAGTATGCGGGCAAGACCTTCGTGATCAAGTACGGCGGCCACGCCATGGGCGACCCGGAGCTGGCCGCCCAGTTCGCGCGCGACGTGGTGCTCCTGAAGAAGGTGGGCATCAACCCGATCGTGGTGCATGGCGGCGGGCCGCAGATCGGCCGCCTGCTGGAGCGGATGAAGATCCAGAGCACCTTCGTCGACGGCCTGCGCGTCACCGACGCCGAGACCATCGACATCGTCGAAATGGTCCTCTCGGGCAAGATCAACAAAGAGATCGTCACCTGGGTCAACGACGCGGGCGGCCTCGCCATCGGCCTCTCGGGCAAGGACGGCGACCTGGTGCGCGCGAAAAAGCTCACCCGCACCCACAAGGACCCGGATTCCAACATCGAGAAGGTGCTGGACCTGGGCTTCGTCGGCGAGCCCTACGCGGTGGACCCGCACATCCTCAACACCTTCATCAAGTCCGACATCATTCCGGTGATCGCGCCGATCGGCGTGGGCGACAACGGCGAGACCTACAACATCAACGCCGACACCTTCGCCGGCGCGATCGCGGCGGCGGTGGGGGCGGCGCGCCTCTACATGCTCACCGACGTCTCGGGCGTGCTCGACGGCAAGGGCAACCGCCTCACCGACCTGGTGGCGGCGGAGGTCGAGGCGCTGATCAAGGACGGCACGATCTCGGGCGGCATGATCCCCAAGGTCGAAACCTGCCTCGACGCGGTGGGGAAAGGCGTGGAGGCGGCGGTGATCCTCAACGGCAAGGTCGCCCACACCATCCTCCTCGAAATCTACACGCCGCAGGGCGCGGGCACCCTGATCCGGAAGCAGTGACGATGGCGGCCGCCCTCGACCGCTCGCTGATCGCGCTGGCGCTCCGCCTCGCCGAGGCGGCGGCGCCGGTGGCGAAGCGCTACTTCCGCCAGCCGATCCCGATCGACGACAAGGCGGACGCCAGCCCGGTCACCGTCGCCGACCGGGAGATCGAGGAAACCCTGCGCCGCATCCTCGCGCAGGAGCGGCCGGAGGACGGGGTGATCGGCGAGGAGTTCGCCACCACCCGCCCCAGCGCGCGCCACACCTGGGTGATCGACCCGATCGACGGCACCCGCAGCTTCATCACCGGCAAGCCCTGCTTCGGCACCCTGATCGCCCTGCTGTACGAGGGCGAGGCGGTGCTGGGGGTGATCAGCCAACCGATCACCGGCGAGACCTGGCTGGGCGCGGCGGGCCACGCCTCGACCCTCAACGGCGCCGAAATCCGCGCGCGCGGCGGCCGCACCCTCGACCAGGCCTATCTCTATGCCACCGGCCCGGAAATCTTCACCCGCGCCGACGAGCGCGACGCCTTCGCCCGCCTCTCCGGCCGGGTCAAGAACACCCGCTTCGGCGCCGATTGCTACGCCTACGGTCTGCTGGCGCTCGGCTGCGTCGACCTCGTCTGCGAGGCGGGCCTCAAGATCTACGACTACGCGGCGCTGCTGCCGGTGATCCGGGGCGCGGGCGGCATCGTCGCCGACTGGACCGGCGCGGCGCCAGTGCTCGCCGCCGAAGGCACCACCGGGCGGATTCTCGCGGCGGGAGACGCCGCGCTGTTCGCCGCCGCGCAAGAGGCCCTCGCCCTCCCCCACCCCTGAAAGGAACGCCGATGCTCGCGCGACTCCTGGCCCTGCTCGCGTTCGCCGTGGCGCTCCCCGCCGCCGCCGCCGAGCCGCAGCCCTCCCACGGCATGGCGATGCACGGCGAGCCGGACTACCCGGCGGGCTTCACCCACTTCGCCTACGTCAACCCGGAGGCGCCCAAGGGCGGGCTGCTCAAGCTCCACGCTCTCGGCGGCTTCGACACCCTCAACCCCTTCACCCTGAAGGGCATGTCGGCGGCGGGCCTGGGCCTCGTCTACGACACCCTGATGACCGCCGCGCAAGACGAAGCCTTCACCGCCTACGGCCTGGTGGCCAAGACCATCACCGTGCCCGAGGACCGCGCCTGGGTGCGCTTCGACCTGCGGCCCGAGGCGAAGTGGCACGACGGCAAGCCGATCACCCCCGAGGACGTGGTGTTCTCGCTGCAGGTGCTGCGCGAGCACGGCGACCCCTTCTACCGCAGCTACTACGCGGGCGTGACCAAGGCGGAGAAGACCGGCCCCCACGCCGTCACCTTCACCTTCGCCGAGGCGGGCAACCGCGAGCTGCCGCTGATCGTCGGGCAGATGCCGGTGCTGCCGAAGCACTATTGGCAGGGGCGCGATTTCGCCGCCACCACCCTCGAGCCGCCGCTCGGCTCCGGCCCCTACAAGGTGTCGGGCTTCGAGACCGGCCGCACCATCTCCTACCAGCGGGTCAAGGACTACTGGGGCAAGGACCTGCCGGTGAACACCGGCCGCTACAACTGGGATGCGATCCGCTACGACTACTACCGCGACACCACCGTCGCCCTCGAAGCCTTCAAGTCCGGCGCCTTCGACATGATCGCCGAGTACGAGGCGAAGAAGTGGGCCACCGCCTACGACTTCCCCGCCGCGCGGGACGGCCGGGTGATCCGCGCGGAAATTCCCAAGCACACTCCCTCGGGCATGCAGGGCTACGCCTACAACACCCGCCGCCCGGTGTTCGCCGACCCCAAGGTGCGCCAGGCCCTGGCCTACGCCTTCGATTTCGAGTGGACCAACGCGGCGCTGTTCCACGGCGCCTACGCCCGCATCAACAGCTACTTCGACAACTCCGAACTGGCCGCCGACAGCCTCCCCTCGCCCGCCGAGCTGAAGCTGCTGGAGCCGTTCCGCAATGACCTGCCGCCCGAGGTCTTCACCCAGGTCTACCGCGCGCCGGAAACCCAGGGGCCGGACGGCATCCGCGCCAACCTGCGCACCGCCCTCGCCCTGCTGCGCGCGGCGGGCTACGACCTCAAGAACGGCGTGATGACCAACGCGGCGGGCCAGCAGCTGCGCTTCGAGATCATGATCAACGCCGCCCAGGGCGCGGCGTTCGAGCGCATCACCCTGCCGTTCATCCAGAACCTCAAGAAGATCGGCGTCGAGGCCAGCCTGCGCTCGGTGGACGTCAACCAGTACCAGAACCGGGTGCAGCAGTTCGATTTCGACATGATGGTGGGCAGCTTCGCCCAGTCCCTCTCGCCGGGCAACGAGCAGGAGGGATTCTTCGGCTCCGAGGCCGCCGACCGCCCCGGCTCGCGCAACGTGGTGGGGGTCAAGTCCGCCGCGGTGGACGCGATGATCCGCCACATCGTCCTGGCCGAGGACCGCGACGCCCTGATCGCCGCCACCCGCGCCCTCGACCGCATTCTGCTGTGGGGCCACTACGTCATCCCGCAGTGGTACCTGCCCTACGACCGCCTCGCCTACTGGAACCGCTTCGGCACGCCGGAGGTCTTCACCCTCCACGGCGCCGACACCTCCGCCTGGTGGATCGACCCGAAGCGCGACGCCGCGCTGCGGCGCTGAGGCGCGCATGAAAACGCCGCCCGCCGGGACCGGCCCGGGGGCGGCGTGGTTGTGTCCGGCGGCCGATTACGGAATCGGGCAGGGCGGCTGGCCCGCCGCGGCCTCGCTCAGCCGCAGGGCGACGTCGCGCTTGGTCACGGTGCTGGCCGCGCCGCGCTGCGCCAACTCGTGATAGGTGACCGCCGAGGCCACCAGCGCCTTGCCCACCGCGTCGCACGCGCCGGTGCTCTGCGGCGAGGTGACCACCTGGGCGGAGCCGCCGAGGATGGTGGCCTGCATGTGGGTTTCGTCGAACACCACCGGCACCGGCAGCGGCGTGCAGGGCTTCTGCGGGCCGTAGTGCGGCACGATCTCGGGGCGGATCAGGTACGGCCCGCCCTTGAGGGCGTTGACCAGGGTCTTGCTGTCCACCGCGCCGAGCGGGCGGCCGTAGCCCATGGTGCGGTCGCAGTAGCTGGCGATCTGCAATTGCGGGGCGGTGGAATCGATGGAGAGATCGCCGAACGCGATCGGTACCCGGGCGTCGAAGCTGGTGTCGTCGATCCGCACCGTGCCGCGCGCGTAGAGCGCGTAGGTGCGGTTCGGCCCGCTGTTGGGCTGGAAGCGGACGATCACGTGGTCCACCTTGAGGCCGCCCGGATCGACGATGTTGACGAGGAAGGGGTCGTTGCGCCGGGACGGATCGGGGAGGGAGAAGGCGCGTTCGGCCTCCGCGTAGGGCATCAGCATGGCGTCGCGGAAATCCGCCCGCGCCGCCCCCGAAACCGCAACCGCTCCAAGACCGGCGAAAGCCAGGGTCCGGCAAATCGAAATCGCTCGCATCGCATCCTCCACGTCGGCGTGGCATTGAAATTCGGTCCGCCCTCGCGGAATTGCAAGCGCGGCTCATACCGATAAGCCGAAACCCCGCCATTCGGTTCCCTCGGGTTGTCTTGACGGCGCGAGCGTGCGAGGGTGGCGGCCGGATCAACGGACGGGAACCGGCATCGTGGGCAGAGGGTGGCGACGCGCGAAGGCCCATGTGCCCGAACTCCTGAGGCTCGCGCTGCCGACCATCGCGATGCGCTCGGGCGCGCTGATCATGCTGATGGTCGACGTGATCATGCTCGGCCACCACGCGGCGGGCGAGCTGGCGATCTACAGCCTCTCGCAAGGCCCGGTCTCGACCCTGATGCTCGCCGCCCTCGGCCTGCAGATGGGGGTGATGATCGTCACCTCGCAGCTCTACGGCGCCGGGCGCGACGCCCTGTGCGGCGCGGTGTGGCGGCGCGGCCTGCCCTACGCCCTCGCCACCGGCGCGGCGACGGCGGCGATCTGCGCCGCCGGGCCGGAGCCGTTCCGCTGGATGGGGCAGGAGGAGCACCTGGCGGTGGGCGCGGCGGAGGTGACGCGCATCCTCGGCCTCGGCCTGCCGGGCTACCTCGGCTACCTCGCCTCCGGCTATTTCCTCGAAGGGCTGAAACGCCCGTGGCCCGCCACCTGGCTGATGCTCGTGGCCAACCTTCTCAACGCCGGGCTGAACGCGTGGTGGATCGGCGGCGGCTGGGGGGTGGAGGCGATGGGCGCGGCGGGCGCGGCGTGGGCCACCACCGTGGCGCGCTGGTTCCTGTGCGTCGCCGCCGCGCTGTGGGTGTGGAACCTCCGCGACCGGGCACGGTTTCGGATTCGCGAACCGGCGGCCAAGGACCCGGCGGGTGCCTCCTGGCAGCGGCGGCTGGGCTACGCGGCGGGGCTGTCGATCGGCGTCGAGGCGTTCGGCTTTTCCGCCCTCAACGTGATGTCGGGCTGGTTCGGCGCCGAGGCGCTGGCGGCCTACGCGATCGGCATCAACATCCTCGGCACGGTGTTCATGATCGCGCTGGGCGTCGGCGCCGCCACCAGCGTGCGGGTCGGCCATGCGGTCGGCCGGGGCGACGCCGAGGACGCCGAGGTGGCGGGCTGGACCGGCCTCGCCCTCGACGTGCTGCTGGTGGCGCCGATCGCCGCGGCGTTCGTGGCGGCGCCGCTGGCGTTCTCCGGGTTCTACACCGACGACCCGGCGGTGCGCGCGACGGCGGCGGTGCTGGTGCTGTGGATGGCGGCGATCCTCCCCTTCGACGGCGCCCAGGCGGTGATGTCCAACGCCCTGCGTGGCTGGGGCGAAACCTGGACCCCCAGCCTGCTGCAGGGCAGCGCCTACCTGGCGGTGATGATGCCGGCGGGCTGGCTGCTCGGCAGCCGCCTCGATCTCGGGGTGTCGGGGCTGTTCGCGGCGATCCTCGGCGGCAGCATCGTTTCGTCGGCGCTGCTGTGCGCGCGGTTTCGTTACCTTGCGCGGCGCGATCGTCACAAAATCTTGCGCGCCCCGGCATCGCCGCACTTATGACGGTTTCCGAGACTGTGCTAACCTGAGCCACCATCGCGAGGATTTCGACCATGCGGGCAGACGGCGGAGCGACCCCCCAGGCGGGCCCCCAAGGCGGGCGGCTTTCCCGCCGGGTTGCGCTCGGCCTCGGCGCCGGGTTGCTCGCCGGGCTGGCGGCGCCCGCCGCGCTGGCCCAGCCGGTGCGCTTCTTCCGCATCGCCGCCGGGCCGATCGGCGGCACCATGTTCCCCGCCGCCGGGTGGATCGCCCAGGTGATCAGCAACCCGCCCGGCTCGCGGCCGTGCGACCGCTACGGCAGCTGCGGCGTGCCGGGGCTGATCGCGCTCGCCCAATCCACCGAGGGCAGCCTCGCCAACATCGAGGCGCTGCGCGCGGGCAACATCGACGCCGCCCTCGCCTACGCCGCCACCGCCCACGACGCCCGCGCCGGGCGCGGCGCGTTCAAGGCGCCGTTCCCCGGCCTCTGCGCCGTCGCCGCGCTCGCCCCCGAGCTGCTGCACGTGCTGGTGCGGCGCGGCGGGCCGGTCAAGACCATCGGCGATCTCAAGGGCCGCCGCGTCGCCGTCGGCGTCGAGGCCGACGGCCCGGCGGCGGTGGCCGAGGCGGTGCTCAAGGTTCACGGCATCGGCCCGCGCCAGTATCGCCCGGTGGCCCTCAACCCGGATGCGGCGGCGGGCGCCCTCGCCGCCGGGGAGATCGACGCGATGGTGTTCCTCGCCCGGCCGCCCGCGCCGGTGGCGCGGCAGATGGTGGCGGACCACGGCGGCATCCTCCTGCCCCTCGACCCGGAGCGGATGCAGGCGGCGATCAAGGCCGACCCCTACCTGTTCGTCGCCGAGATTCCCCCCAAGGCCTACGGCGCCGCCGCCCCGGCGCCGACCCTCGCCACCCTGCCGGTGCTGCTGGTGCGCGCCGAGCTGGACGCCGACCTCGTCACCGCCATGAGCCGCGCCCTGTGGCTGGCGGTGAAGGACGCGGAAGGCGACCACCCCCTCGACGCCCACAGCTTCGCCGCCGCCCAGATCGGCCGACGCGGCGTGCCGTTGCACCCGGCGGCCCAGGCGTTCCGCGACGGCTTGCCGAAGACCGGACGCTGATTTTGCCGGAAAGCGTTGCAGCGCGGCCCGGCGTCGGGTAAATAGATACGATACTGAAACAAACTTCCCGCTGCCGCTGTCCGGCGGATCGCCCGCCGCCCGAGGTTTTGTATGCCGCCCAAGCTTTCCCCCGTCGAAGCCCTGGATCTCTGGCAGAGAGTGAGCGTCGCCAGCGTGCGTCAGGACGCGCCCGATCTCTCGGCGCGCCAGCTCGCGCTGCTGCTCACCGTCTACCTCACGCCGCCGCCGCACACCGTGCGCGGCCTCGCCGAACTGCTGACGATCTCGAAGCCCGCCGTCACCCGCGCGGTGGACCGACTCTCGGAACTCGGCATGGTGAAGCGCAAGGTGGACGACAAGGATCGCCGCAGCGTGCTGATCCAGCGCACCGTCAAGGGCTCGGTGTTCCTGCGGGAGTTCGGCGACACCATCGTCGCCGCCAGCGGCAACACCGAATGAAGTTGCCGCGCCGGACAAGCGATTCGACGCCGTAACGATTCGCCTCGACCCGGCACCCGCCACCCCTCAACAAAAACTCGTCACCCCCGGCTAGACCGGGGGTCCATCTCGGTGCGGGGACGGCCAAGGCGTCGGCGGACCGGGTCGGCCCCTCCTCCATACCGTCGCCACCCTTGAGCGAGGCGTGGCCAGCATGGCCCAAACGACTTTCCCGGCGGAAGCATGGACCCCCGGTCGAGCCGGGGGTGACGAATGTGGTGGGAAGGCGCGTGCTCCGGCGGAATGCGTGTTCCGCCCGCCCACATTTTCCCGGCCGGACCCCGGCTCCCCCCCAAAAAAACTCGTCACCCCCGGCTCGACCGGGGGTCCATCTCGGGGCGGGGAAAAACCGGCCAAGGCGACGGCGGATCGGGTCGCCCTCTCCCCCGGACCGTCGCCACCCTTGAGCGAGGCGTGGCCAGCATGGCCCAAACGATTTCCCGGCGGAAGCATGGACCCCCGGTCGAGCCGGGGGTGACGAATGTGGTGGGAAGGCGCGTGCTCCGGCGGAATGCGTGTTCCGCCCGCCCACATTTTCCCGGCCGGACCCCG
>JAUVUZ010000055.1 GCA_030604885.1 Alphaproteobacteria bacterium
ATACTTGTCGCGCGCCGAGTTCATGCGGCCTAAGAACCACAGCGGCTGGGCGCTCTCTCCGGGGGGCGGGGCGGGGCGGGCGGCGGCGGCCTTGCGCGCGGGCTGGGCCGCGGCGGGCTGGGCCGCGGCGGGCTGGACGGCGGCGAGGGCGGTGTCCTCCGCCTTGCCCTGTCCGTGGGCGCGCAGCACCTCCTGCACCGCCTCGGGCGTCAGGCCCGCGGCCTCCATCGCCGCCGGGGAAAGTCCGGGCGCAACCTCGCCCACGCCGGCGGGCACGGTCGCCGAGGGACCGCGTCCGGCGCGCACCTCGGCGACCGTCTTCGGGGCGCCGGTGTGGCGGCGCTCCGGCATCGGGAACTCCTTGGCCTCGTGCAGGCGGCCGGAGACGCTCCCGGCGGCGGGCGGCGCGGCCCAGGCGGCGGGCAGCTCCGCCTCCGCCTCCGCTTCCGCCGTTTCGGCTTCCGGCAGGGCGGCGGCGGGCACCACGGTGAGGGCGGGCAGGGTCAGCGCCGCGTCGACGTCGGCGTCGGCCATCTGGGCGGGGGCGTCGCTGCGGTCGAGGGCGGCGATCATCCGCTCCGCCTGTGCCAGGGCCTCCGAATTGTCGCGCCAGCCGTTCTCGTTGGCGGCGGCCTCGTTGTAGAGGCGATAGGCGGTGCCGCGCGGGTCGTCCACGCCGTCGAACATCGCCGCCACGTGCTGGCCGGTGTCCTTGCCGGTGGTGCCCTCCACCCCCACGTCGAGCGCCGCGATGCCGAGGCCGAGCGGGCCGCCGAACAGGGCGCCGCCCGCCAGCTTCATCACCGGCTTGATGGTGTCGCCGGTGATCTCGCGATACACCGTGTTGACCAGGGGGATGTGCTGCAACGGGTTGATGACGTCGAGGAAGTCCCAGAACGTGAACTTGCCGTCGCCCACCAGCGAGAAATCGTCCTTGGCGGCGTCGTCTCCCCCCACCATGCGGATCTCGGCGCGCGGCGTGGCGTTGAGCACGTCGCGGGTCGGGGCGTAGGTGGGCGTCGTGGCGTCGGTGAGCATGGGCAACCTCCGCGCTTGACTTCGCAAGCCGGATGCCAAAACCGAATCGATTGAAAATCAACGAGAAAAGCCGAAACCGCCGGTTTCAGGGGGCGGCACAAGGGCAGGATTTGCCGGGCGGCTCAGAAAAGATGGCCGCCCTTGGTGCGCTTGGCTTCCAGATAATCGCGGTTGTGGGCGTTGGAGGGGAACACGTGCGGCACCCGCTCCACCACCGCCACGCCGTGGCGCGCCAGCGCCTCCACCTTGGCCGGGTTGTTGGTCAGCAGCCGCACCTCGACGAACCCCAACTGCCGCAGCATCGCCGCGGCGGGCAGGTAGATCCGCTCGTCGTCGTCGAAGCCCAACTGCTCGTTGGCCTCCATGGTGTCGAACCCGGCATCCTGCAAATCGTAGGCGCGCAGCTTGTTGACCAGGCCGATGCCGCGACCCTCCTGCGCCATGTAGAGCAGGATGCCCGCGCCCGCCTCGGAAATCTCCTTGATCGCGCCGCGCAACTGGTCGCCGCAGTCGCACCGCAGCGACCCCAACAGGTCGCCGGTGAAGCACTCGGAATGCAGGCGCGTGAGCACCGGTTTGTCGTGCTCCGGCGAGCCGATCACCAGCGCCAGATGCTCGATGCCGCCGTCCGACGGGCGGAAGGCGATCACCGTGGTCTCCACCGCGTCGGCCAGCGGCACGTGTGCGCGGCTCACCGGTTGCAGGCTCAACGCCAGCAGGTGCTCGTGGTGCAGCGCGTCGGCGGCCTCGGCCCACAGCAACTGCCCGTCGCCGCGCCCGGGCGCCACGTCGATCACCGCCGCGGCGGGCATCAGCCGCGCCCGCTTCATCAGGTGGACCGCCGCCGCGTCGGCGCCGTCCGGCGCCACCGCGCGCACCGCGATGCCGTGGGGCAAGGCCGCCGCCGCCACCAGCGGATCGGCGGCGCGCAGGCAGAGCTGCGCGATCGCGGCGATGTCGCCCTCCACCACCACCACCTTCGGCGGCTCGGCGCCGCCCTCGGCGCTCCACAACCCCAGAACCGCGGCGCGCCGCCCGGTGAGCGCCAGGCGCGGGCGCCCGCCGAAGCTCGCGGCGAACGCCGCCAGCGGGTCGCCGCCCGCCGCCTCGATCGCCAGCACGCCGATGGCGCCGCCGTGGCCGTCCCTCAGCCCCGCCACCGCGCCGCGGCGCACCTCGTCGATGATGCGGTTGACCGAACGCAGCGCCCCGGGTTCGGGCGCCCAGCCGGGCGCGCCGTCGGCGGGCGCCAGCAAACCGGGAAAGGAGAAAAATGCGGACCGGGACATCATCGCCATGCTTGGAAGATCGTGGGCGGAGACTCTGGGGCGAGGCCGGAAAGCCCCTGGCCCGCCCCTGGGGGAATCGTTATATCTGGAACCGGGTGAAGATATGTCCCCTTGCGCAACGAATGTAAAGCGCCGGAGAAGCCGATGGCGGGCCGCCGAATCCTGATTGTCGAAAGCGACGCGGTGCTGCGCCGCTCCCTCGCCGAGCAGATCCTCGCGCAGGAGGGCTTCGCAACCGTCGAAACCGCCGCCCACGCGGCCGAAGGCGGCGACATGGCGGCGGCGAAACGCTACGACGCCCTGATCGTCGCCGCCGCCCTGCCCGACGGCACCGGCGCCGCCCTCACCCGCCGCCTGCGCGCCGACGGCGTGATGTGGCCGACCCTGATCCTCGGCGGCGACCCGCCGGAAGACGTCTCCGACCTCGGCGGCGTCACCGAAACCCTCGCCAAGCCGTTCCGCATCGCCGCCCTGCTGCAACGCCTGCGCGGCCTCATCCGCACCTTCGAAAGCAGCGACGACGCGGTCCTCACCATCGGCCCCTATACCTTCAAACCCGCCTCCAAACACCTCGTCGAAGCCGACGACCGGGTCGTCCGCCTCACCGAAAAGGAAGCCTCGATCCTCAAGTTCCTCTACCGCGCCGCCGACGTCGTGCCGCGCGAGGTCCTCCTCCACGAGGTCTGGGGCTACAACCCCGCCGTCACCACCCATACCCTCGAAACCCACGTCTACCGCCTGCGCCAGAAAATCGAGAAAGACCCCTCCAACGCGCAAATCCTCGTCACCGATACCGGCGGGTATCGGTTGGTGCCGTAGGACGGGAGGTAAGGCAAGGGAAGGGAAAGAAAAGGATTCCGGAGGGACTGCCCTTCGGGCATTTCCGCCTCGAAAGCGCCCACCGGGCGCTTTCGTCGCCTTCGGCGACCGGCTCCAATCCCATCCGGACCTCCCGGACGTTTTGGTTTTGCGCGCGAAGCGCCGTAGAACCGGCACGCGGCGTGGTGGGTGAATCCCGCTTCGCGGAAAAACCAGGGTGGGGGTTCTAGGGGCCTCAGGCCCCTAGCGGGTCCGGGCAGCGCCCGGCCTGGTTTTATTCCACCGTGAACATCACCTTCGACAGCCCCTCGATTTCCGCGACCACGTGTTGGTCCCGTTGCAGCGGGCCGACGCCGCTTGGGGTTCCGGTGAAGATCAGGTCGCCGGGTTTGAGGGCGACGTAGGCGGAGAGGCGGGCGACGATTTCGGCCGGTGCCCAGCTCATCTGGCCGAGGGTGCCCTGTTGTTTGACGGTGCCGTCCACCGAGAGGCGGATGGCGGTGGCGTTGCCGATGTCGACGGCGGTGCGGGGGGTGATGCGGCCGATCGGCGCCGAGTGGTCGAAGCCCTTGGCGAGGTCCCACGGGCGGCCTTTGTCCTTGGCTTCGGCCTGGAGGTCGCGGCGGGTGAGGTCGACGCCGACGGCGTAGCCCCAGATCGCGTCGTCGGCGGCTTCGGGCGTGAGGTCGCGGCCGCCGCCCGCGAGGGCGAGCACCAGTTCCACCTCGTGGTGGAGGTCGGAGGTCATCGGCGGATAGGGCACGTGGTGCCCCTGGATCACCGCGTCGGCGGGCTTGGAGAAGAAGAACGGCGGCTCGCGGTCCGGGTCCGATCCCATTTCGCGGGCGTGGTCCGCATAGTTGCGGCCGACGCAGTAGATGCGACGCACCGGGAAGATGCCGCCGCCCTCCACGAGGACGTAGGGCTGGCTCAGGCTGGGCAGAAGCTTGGACATGCGGATCTCCTTGTTTCCTCAAGGAGATGTAGGCGGCGTTCGGGCAAAGAAAAGCGCCCGGTTAGGGGGAAACCGGGCGCTTTGTGTCTCCTATCGGAGCGAAGGGGCGGCTGGGGGGGCCGCTGGCCTTCCGATCGACGCCGTTGCAGCGTCTCTCGTAAACCAGAGGTGGGAATGCAATTCGGCTCGCACCACCGCTAATGTAGCATTCCAGGGTTGCATGAATCGCATAAGTTGGGGTCAGCGCGGGCGCGGCGTGCGGAACAGGGTGTCTTGCAGGGCGACGCCGGTTTCCGGGTTTTGCAGGGTGACCGAGGTGACCAGCCCCTGGGCGTCGATGACGCGCCACTGGGCGAGGGCGAACGGCTGGGTTGTGAACACCAGGGTGAGGCTGCCCGCCGTCGGGTCCTTTTCCTGCACCACGGTGATCTCGGCCACGCCCGGCGGCTCGGCGACGCGGGTGACGCGCACGTCGCGCCCCGAGAAGCGCACCTCGGGCTTGAGCAGCAGCCCCGCCGGGGTGCTGTCGATGTCGAGGTAGCTGAACTGGTCCACCTTGGTGTCGACGAAGGTGAAGTACGAGCCGTTGGCGACCACCAGCACGCCGGTCGGCGGGTCGTATTCGACGCGCAGCCTGCCGGGGCGGGAGAGGTAGAGCGTGCCTTCGGACATCTCGCCGCCCGGCGCCACCTGCAGGAACCGGGCGCGCAGGGTTTTGAGCGCGCCGAGGGTCTGCTCCGCCTGGCGCACCACCTCCGCTTGGTGGGGGGAAAGCTCCGCCGCCTTGGGCGCCGCCTGGGCCGGGGCGCCGAACCCCACCGCCGCGCCGACGATCAGGAGCGCCCGTGCGAACCGCCGAAAACCTGTCACTTACGATCCCCCGCCGAGAATTTCGCGTTTGCCCACGTGGTTGGCCGGGCTGACGACGCCGTTGCGCTCCATCATCTCGACGATGCGCGCCGCGCGGTTGTAGCCGATTTGCAATTGCCGCTGGATAAAGCTGGTGGACGCCTTGCGTTCCCGCAAGACGATCGAGACCGCCTGGTCGTAGAGCGGGTCGCCGCCCGCGCCGCCCGGCTCGTCGTCGTCGCCGCCGAATTCGGCGTCCGGGTCGACGGTGACGTCCTCCACGTATTCCGGCTCGCCCTGCTCGCGCAGGAAGGCCACCACGTCCTCCACCTCCTGGTCGGAGACGAACGGGCCGTGGACGCGGGTGATGCGCCCGCCCGCCGCCATGTAGAGCATGTCGCCCTGGCCGAGCAGCTGTTCCGCGCCCTGCTCGCCGAGGATGGTGCGGCTGTCGATCTTCGAGGTGACCTGGAAGCTGATGCGGGTGGGGAAGTTGGCCTTGATGGTGCCGGTGATCACGTCCACCGAGGGCCGCTGCGTCGCCATGATCAGGTGGATGCCCGCGGCGCGCGCCATCTGCGCGAGGCGCTGGATCGCGCCTTCCACGTCCTTGCCCGCCACCAGCATCAGGTCGGCCATTTCGTCGACGATCACGACGATGTGGTGCAGCGCCTTGAGGTCGAGGATCTGCTCCTCGTAGATCAGCTCGCCGGTTTCCGGGTCGAAGCCGGTCTGCACCGTGCGGGTGAGGGTTTCGCCCTTGTCCCGCGCCTGGGCGAGCTTCTGGTTGTAGCCCTGGATGTTGCGCACGCCGAGCTGGCTCATCGCGCGGTAGCGGTCTTCCATCTCGCGCACCGCCCATTTCAGCGCCACCACCGCCTTGCCCGGGTCGGTGACCACCGGCGCGAGCAGGTGGGGGATGCCGTCGTAGACGGAAAGCTCGAGCATCTTCGGGTCGATCATGATCACCCGGCACTGCTCCGGCGTGAGGCGGTAGAGCAGCGAGAGGATCATGGTGTTGATCGCCACCGACTTGCCCGAGCCGGTGGTGCCCGCGATCAGGAGGTGGGGCATGCGGGTGAGGTCGACGTATTCCGGCCCGCCGCCGATGTCCTTGCCGAGGGCGAGGCAGAGGGTCTGCTGCGACTTGGCGAAGCCGTCCGCCGCCAGCAGCTCGCGCAGGTAGACGGTTTCGCGCCGCGCGTTGGGCAGCTCGATGCCGATGACGTTGCGCCCCGGGATCACCGCGATGCGCGCCGACACCGCGCTCATCGAGCGGGCGATGTCGTCGGCGAGGCCGACGACGCGGGAGGTCTTGGTGCCGGGCGCCGGTTCCAGCTCGTAGAGGGTGACCACCGGGCCGGGGCGGATTTTCACGATCTCGCCCGAGATGCCGAACTCGCCCAGCACCGAATGCAGCAGGCGGGCGTTCTGGTTGAGGCCGTCGTCGCTGGTCTTCGGCCCGCCGCCCGCCTTCGGCAGGTTGAGGAGGTCGAGGGGCGGCAGCTCGAAGGCGCCGCTCTTGCGGCGGCCGAGGGCGAGGCGGCCCTGGCGCATCCGCTCGGTTTCGCGCGGGCTGGGCTGGGGGTCGGGGCCGCGGTCGATCAGCGGCGCGTCGTCCGCGTCGTCGTCCTCGTCCTCCGGCGGGTCGTCCGGTTCGGCGACGCGGGGCTGCGGCCCGGCGAACACCGGCTCGTCGCGGCGCGGGGCGCGGCGCGGCTGCGCCGCCTCCCGGCGGGCGCGCTGGGGCTTGGCGGGCGCGGC